>CP121690.1:1879759-2506346 GCA_038396605.1 Eubacteriales bacterium mix99 | reverse complement strand
ATTGACACATAATGCAAAACTCAGGGAATCCAAAAGAAAGAGAGGAAAATTTCGATACCGGTACCATGCCAGAAGTATTCCGATCAGCCCTCCGGTAAAAGCCTTGATCCATCCGGTGGACAATCCGCCTTTTAAAAATTTTCCAATATGTCCGGACAGGCCCCTGGATGTGGAATCCCCCAGAACATCATCCAGAAGTCCGCAAAATGCCAGGCAGAGAATCATCAGGATATAAAAAACAACGTCTGCCTGTCTTGTGACAAACAATGACGGAACGGCAGCAAGCAAGACCGGAAATAGAAGAAGCAGGCCTCCTCCGGTCCGCACTTTTCTGCCGGAATAGTTTTGGACGGACAGATTCTTTTCATCCAGAAAAGCAAGAACCCTGTTGCGGAAGAGAAAAAAGGAGGCAACGGATACGATGATCGAAAGAAGGATTGTGGATGGATTCATAATCGGATTCTTCTCATATATCATTACCCTTTGGCAGGGCGCTGGATTTTTCCACTGCTTTCCTCACAATGACTATTGCAATATCCATAAATTGACGGGCCCGATGCAAAAATCCTCCGAAGTCCCTGCCCGTTGTCCGATGCTCCATTGCAACATCCACCTCCCGTATCTTTCTATTCTTCCAAAGTAGATCCACTGTCATACCAAACTCAATCCCAAAACCGGAATATCGGAAGCTTTCCTCTGAAAGAATTTTACGTAAAAACCCCCGTTGGCCGGAAAGAACACTGGAAGAGGTCTGACCGGTAAGAAAGAACAGTCCCCGGGAAGAAAGCCTTTTCACAAAACCAAAACCGCCTTTCCCGGGAGTCATAGGAAAACGGGAAATGGTTGCTTCCGCATTTCCCCCGCAGATCGGATCGATTAACCGGATGGCTTCCGCTGCTGTTTCCCCAAGGTCAGCATCCAGAAAAATCAATACAGAGCACGGCAGAGCCTCATAGCCCATTTTCATGGCATGACCCTTCCCACTGTTCTGCGGAAGCTTCAGCACTTCTGCCCCGCTCTCAGAAGCCAATTCGGCTGTGGAATCGGAAGATCCGTCATCCACGACGAGAATCCGGTCAATACAGGCGACCTGTTTCAGAGCTTTTATGGTTTTATCGATTGTTCGTTCTTCGTTGAAAGCGGGGATCACAACTCCGATATCCTGCCCGTTTTTACTCATTGTGCCTTTTCCCCATTTGTTGCAACAGAACCTTTGTCTGTTTCCGGAAACAAAGGATTTGGCAGCTGCATCTGCGATTCCGCTCCATATCCGAAATTTCCCTGGTTACCGGCCAGCAGGGAGGCCATCGCCAGTTTTCCATAAATCGTTTCAACATGATCCACAGAGGAGATCCCAAGTTTCTTATATTCACCAATTCCACTGTCCTTCCGGTCCCCCAACTCCACAGCGATAACAGGAATGCCGGCTTTTGAAGCATGCCGGATCAGCAGCCTGTCACAGACCACCCCGGAACTTCCCTGCCCAATCAGCAGAATTTTATCAATCGGAACATCATATCCACCGGTATGGGAAATCATCTGTAAATCCTCAACCTCCTGAATCAGAGGCGACACACCGCCAAAACGCATGGTGAAGACCAGGCTTTCAATCACTGCCGATATGGTAGAATCCTCCTCAGGAGATTTCCCTGCAGAGGCGGTCCGATCCCAGTCCGAGGATGGAAAGCGGACAATGGTGGACTGAACCGTTGCACCGGTTTGCTGCAAAAAATCACACAGTTCGCCAATGTCTTTCTTTTGCGTCTCGCCGGCAAAACTGATCACGCCAACCTGTACTCCGGACAACTTGTTCCGGACGATTTCCGTCATCAGGGTACTGGAAAGTTCATAAAGCTGGTTGTTTTGTTCTTCCATGGAGCTCATACTTTTCTGCAGTTGTTCCGTTTCCGTCCGCAGACGGGTAAAATGATCCTCAATTTGCTGAATCATTTGTGTCTGCTGATCTTCAACAATATTTTTGTCTTCCAGGGTCATTCCAATCATCATTCCCAGTCCAATGGCAAGAAATATTCCAACCATCAGGAAAGCGTAGTACTTTGCATTCATATGGATCCTCACCTACAAGCCCACAAGAATTTTCAGGCGCAGCGTAATCAGCTGATAAAGCTCCTGCATCAGGGGAGACATTCTCGCCACCATGGAGATGGGAAGCATGACAGCCAGAAACAACGCCATCAGATAGGCAGGCTTGAACTGATTTCTGTACAATTCACTGACCCCTTTGGCGTCAATCACATTGTAACCTACTTTCATTCTCACCAGAAAGGTGCTGGCCATTCCTCTCCTCCCTTTCTCCAGGAAATCGATCATATTGGTATGGCTGCCCACCGTAACAATAAGTTCCGCCTTGTTCTCGTGTGCAAGAATCAGGGCAACGTCCTCACTGGTACCGGGATAAGGAAATACCCTGGCAGACAGCCCCAGTTTACGTATTCGTTCCATGCCGGGCGCCTGACCGTCCGGATAGGCATGAACAATGATTTCCCTGCACTGATACAGGGAAGAATCACTTACGCTGTCCATATCCCCGACGATAATATCCGGCTGGTACCCAAATTCCAGCAGGGCATCTGCTCCGCCGTCCACTCCGATCCGAACAGGCTTCACTTCATCTATGTACGATCGGATGGCCTTCAGATCTTCCTTATAGTTTTTCCCTCTCGTGACGATCAATACATGGTGTCCCTTTATGGGGATGTTGACAGAAGGCATATTTACCGGGGACAGAACAATATCTTTTTCTTTTTCCGCATAATGCAGGGTATTGTCAATAAAATCATGTAAAACATTCTGTATATTATCTGAAGCAGCTTCCATTTTTTCCTGGATTTCTTTCTTCATCAGGATTGTGGCGGGGCACAATGGCTTTTCATTCAGAAAAAGTGTCCGGTTCTTCAACTCAATCCAATCATTATCCTGTATTTGGTCAAAAATCCGTTGTCCCATATCATCAACCAGAGGAATGCCTGCATCACTTAAAATTTTGGGTCCCTGATTGGGAAATTTCCCACTGATGGATTTCTCACAGTTGATCACTGCCTTGACTTTTCGTTCCACAAGATGGGTGGCAGCCACTTCATCTAGATCCCGGTGAAGAATCACCGCAATGTCATCTGCATGCAACCGATGGATCAGATTCTTTGTTTTTCTGTCCTTTCTGGCAGTACCACTAATCATTCCTTACGCTCCTCAATGAAGTATTCATAGTCTTAACAATTCCTTACAATTTATGCACAATAAAAAGGGATTGTCCCCCCGGACAACCCCTTACTGTTTTTCCTGTTTCACTGGTAATGTATTCTTATCAGACCGTCCTGATTTGCATTCTGAGTTTGTCAGCCACCATGGCAATAAACTCTCCGTTCGTCGGCTTTCCTTTATCATCCTGCACCGTATATCCAAAAAGCTTGTTTATGGTATCCACCCTGCCCCGGCTCCAGGCCACTTCAATGGCATGACGAATGGCTCTCTCCACTCTGCTGGGAGTAGTATTGAACTTCTGGGCGATTCCCGGATAAAGCTTTTTTGTAATGCTCCCCAAAAGATCAATATCATTGACCACCATGGTGATGGCTTCCCGCAGATATTGATATCCCTTGATATGAGCCGGAACCCCGATCTCATGAATGATATTCGTAATCTCCACTTCCAGGTTCCGTTCCCTGCCAGCATCTGAAACAGTGGAATCAGGAGAAGTGGAAACGGACGGAAACCGGATGGCATCCATATCTTCCGTCATGGTTAGTTCGCGAATACGCTGGACGAATACCTCCAGATCAAATGGCTTTACGATATAGTAATCTGCACCCAGAGTAATGGCTCTCTGTGTGATTTTATCCTGACCCACGGCAGACAGTATGATTACTTTCGGGAATTTTTCCAGGTTATCTTCATTCAGCTTCTCCAACACACCCAGCCCATCCAAATGAGGCATGATAATATCCAGTACAATAACATCCGGCTGCGTTTTATAAAATAAGTCCAATGCTTCCATACCATCATTTGCAATCCCTACTACATCCATGTCTTCCTGCTTACTCAGATATTGGTTGATGATATCGCAAAAGTCCTTGTTGTCATCCGCAATCAGTACAGTGATTTTTTCCTTCATTCCATGTATCCCCCCTAAAAAAATTTCCGGTTTCAGTCGCTTATACCAATATTCTATTCGACAAATGAAGCAGTATTCCTTCTCCCTCTCTGGAAAATTCCTCTAAAACACAAAAGTCCGCTATTCGATGATCTTATTCGATTCCTCCAGCATCCATTCGATGAAAATCCCGTATCCCTTTTTCGGGTCATTGACGAATACATGGGTGACGGCTCCCACCAGTTTTCCATCCTGTATAATCGGGCTTCCGCTCATACCCTGAACAATTCCTCCTGTTTTTTCCAACAGCCTGGGATCGGTAATTTCCAGGACCAGGCCTTTGGGCCCCGGAGAGGTCTGTCGGTTTACCTTGAGAATCTGCACATCGTATTCCTGAATCCCCTGATCATCTATAGTTGTCAGGATGGACGCCTTACCCGGCTTGATATTATACTGATGGGCAATGGACAACGGATCCTTGTAAATCGGATTGGTGATCTTTCCGGAAGCCTTACCGTATATCCCATAGGAAGTATTTTTTATAATTGTGCCCAATGATTTCCTTTTACCTGTAAAATTTCCCACCAATTCACCAGGAAGCCCCTTTTTACCGATTTTAACATCAATAATTCCGGATTCGGTAATCTCCCCATTTCTGACAGAAAGCTGGGAACCCGTGTCCACGTCCGTAATGGCATGTCCCAAAGCGCCCATATGCTTTGTCACGGGATCGACAAAAGTCAGGGTTCCGACTCCTGCGGTACTGTCCCGCACCCATATTCCAAGACGGTATTTTGAGTCGGTTGCATCCTTTACCGGATGGATTTGTGTAACAAAAATCCGGTTGTCCCGTTTACATTCCAGATCCACTGCGATGCCCCTGACTTTATTTACAAGCCTGGATAAATGGTTGGCATCCTTTACCGTGACGCTATTAATCTTCTCGATGACATCGCCCGGCAGAAGGCCGGCATCCATGGCCGGAAAATGGGTGACTCCATCAGCATCTGTCACTTCCGATGTGCCGACAATCAATGCCCCGTTTGTATACAAAGACACCCCGATGGAATTGCCGCCCGGTATGAGGGCTTTTTGGGATGTAACGTTTATTTTGAGCTGTTTGATCGGGATCACACCAAATAATCTGAAATCCAGATTGACATATCCCTGCTTTACCGGTTGAATCGCCAACGGCTGATTTACCTGGCAGTATTGTTGATCCTTCAGGGAATCCCCGTTGAGCTTCAGTACATTTTTGTCCCTGCTTCGGATCTTTACCTGCAATGGCAGGCGAAAATTCAATGTCTGGGTATCCCCTTCAAAGATCTCCAGTTCGGTCGGAAACTTAACAATATTCTGAACATAAGAGGAGTAATTAAAGGCCAGGAAGAATGCTGCCAATAAAACTCCCGCTATTTTTTTGATGATTCCCTTTCTCATCCTCCACGCTCCTGCAAAATCATTTTTTGTCCATAGTTGCCGGGCATGATCTTAAGTTAACCTTTCAAAAATGATTTATACAGGGAAGGTATCGCATAAACTAGAAAAAAAGGGATATCCGTTTTCAGGAATTTTTATGCTGCGACGCCGATGCAATCAGTTCGCCGGCATGCCGGAGACTTAATGGTGTCAGGGAAGACCCTCCAATCATTCTGGCAATTTCCTTTTTTCGTTCTTCCGGCCCCAGTTTGGAAACCAAAGTGCGGGTATGATTGCCTGTAAATTTTTTCTCAATGGCATAATGTCCATCTGCCATGGAAGCAATCTGAGGCAGATGCGTCACGCAGATTACCTGTCGGTTTTTTGAAATGGCACGGATCTTTTCTGCTACACTTTGTGCGGTTCTGCCGCCGATGCCCACATCAATTTCGTCAAAAATCATGGTCGGGATTTCATCCAGATTGCCCAGTATCGTTTTGAATGCCAGCATCACGCGGGACATCTCCCCTCCTGATACAATCTTCGCCAATGGCTTCAGAGGTTCTCCCGGATTTGTTGAAATCTGAAATTCCACCTTATCGTAGCCGTTTTCCGTGATATCGGCTGCATCCGGTGTCATAAAAGAAACCCGAAACTGTGTTTTCTCCATATTCAGGTCTGCCAGTTGCCTGGCCAGCCCGCTCTCAAGAAACTTCGCACATCGCTTACGGGTGTGGGAAATCTGCCGGCATTTTGCAAGTACGGTTTGATAAGTGGATTGATATTTCTCCTGCAGGGATTCCAGTCGTCCCTGACTTTTTTCAATTTCCTCCAGTTCAGATTCCATCTGCTTTTTCCGCTCCAGCACCTCTTCTGCCGTACCACGATATTTCCTTTTGACAGCCTGAATTTCTTCCAGTCGGGTTTCGATATTCTCCAGTCGGAGAGGATCAAATTCAAAACGTTCTTTATAGGCTCTCAGGTTCAGTATGGCATCTTCAAGAGAGTACTGTATATTTTCCAATGAATGCAGAACAGGCTCCAAAGATTCATCGAAAGATTCCACGGTATGCAGCTGATCAAGGACTTTCCCCAACTGGTCCGTAATCGATGGTGTCACATTTGTCCCGGAATAAAGCTGCCCATAGGCGTCGGTTACCGCATGAATGATTTTTTCTGCATGAATCAGAACTTCCCGTTCTTTCCGCAGTTCCTCTTCCTCACCCGGCTTCAGACTGGCCTGTTCAATCTCATCAATCTGATACTTCAAAAAATCCTTTCGGGTTTCCCCGTCCTTGTTCCGGTTGATTATTTTGTTGATTTCCTTCTGAATCGACTTCCAGGACTGCCAGGTTTTTTGGAAGCCCTCTTTTTGGGATTTCAACTCGTCACCACCCAGCCGATCCAGGTAATCAATGTGGGATTCTGCAGAAAGCAGGGATTGATGCTGATGCTGCCCATGGACATCCACCAAATGCCTGCTGACGTTGCGAAGCATGGAAAGGGTAACGGAGTGTCCATTGATCCGGCAGATGTTTCTCCCCTGAACGGTCAGTTCCCTCATTAAAAGCAGAGTTCCGTCGGATTCCGGTTCAATCCCGTAGCTCTTCAAAATCTCATTGACTTTTCCGGTTACCATGGAAAACAGCAATTCCACCCTGGCATGATCTTTTCCGGTCTGAATCAGCTCCCTGTCTGCCCTCTCTCCCAGGGCAAGATTTACGGAATCTATGAGGATGGATTTTCCGGCACCGGTTTCCCCCGTCAATACATTGAACCCCTTCTCAAAGGAAATCGTCAGATCGTCAATCAGGGCAATATTTCTGATTGAAATTTCATGAATCATGTTATCCCCCTTAATCCATGACAACAGTGCCTCGTGATATTTCCGTCACAGGCTGCCCGAACTGCATCCATATGGTCTTATGACTTGTTTCCGGATGACGGATGCATCAGTCTGGAAAAGCGTTTCAGAACATCGCCGACAATGGAACCACTCCTCAGGATAACAAGTATGGTGTCATCCCCCGCAATACAGCCTATAATCTCCGGCCAGTTCATGGCATCAATGGCAGATGCGGCAGCCTGTGCTCCTGCAACGATTGTTTTGATGACAATCAGATTGTCAGTATGCTCCATTGATATCACCGATTCCGAAAATACCCGGATCAAGCGGTCGGACAGATCGGATTCGGACTGCTCCAGAGCGGCATATTTATAAATGCCGGATTTGCCCAGTACCTTCGCCAGCCGTAATTCCTTGATGTCCCTGGATACCGTAGCCTGCGTCACATCCATTCCATATCTCCGGAGTTCCTCTGCCAGTTCCTCCTGCGTCTCAATGTCCTTCTCCTCAATGATTTTCAATATCAGGGAATGTCTGTCATACTTCATTGTACCGGTCACTCTCCCATCTTAATCTGTTCGGACGGATAATTTACTGCGGAGCAGGTGAAAGAAGCCAGATCCGGGAAGACATATCAATTGGGTGATCCGATTGGATTTATGGATCCGGATCCGATCTCCGTCCTGAAGGTCCACCGTTTCCTGGCCGTCTGCCGTCAGCTGCATATTCCTGTCTTTATCCTGGACTTCCACTTCAACCTCCGCACAGGGATTGGTTACAATCGGTCTGGAGTTCAATGTGTGGGGGCAAATCGGGGTAACCAGAAGACATTCCATGTCCGGTTGGATGACTGGTCCGCCTGCAGAAAGGGAATAAGCTGTGGATCCGGTAGGGCTGGATATCAAAAGACCATCTGCTGCATAATGGTTGACAAATTCTCCATTGATCTGAACTTCCAGATGAATCATACGAGCAAAAGCGCTTTTTGCCACTGCCATATCATTCAACGCAACAGACCGGCCCATGGCCTTCCCGTCCCGCAGGACTTCCGCATCCAGCATCATTCGTTTTTCAATGTGATACGAACCGGAAGACAAAGCATCCAGGATGGATTCGCAATCCGCCATTTCCGCCTCAGCCATAAAACCAAGCTGGCCGAGATTCATGCCCAGAATAGGCTTTCCATAGATTGCTGCCGGCCTGGCCGCCCGTAAAATCGTGCCGTCCCCGCCCAGTACCAGGATCAAATCAGACTGTTGGTACAATTTCTTTTCCTCCAGGGGAGTGCCGACGTTCAAGAGCTGATAAACCGGTATGGAAACCAGGGGGTTCATATTCCGTCCCTTCATACACCGTATGATTTTTCCGGCATTTTTTCCGCCGATATCCTTACATAAGTTGGATATGATACCGACCTGTATCATTTTGTCACCCGCTTATCAAAAGTATCATGGGCTGTCTGAACGGTCTTATTCACTAATATTTCCCTGTCCTCCAAACGCAATCCGTCCCCTCCACCTTTCCTAAAATATGCCAGAAATTCTATATTGCCTTTCGGCCCGGTTATGGGAGAAAAGTCCAGATCCTGAATCTTCCATCCCATATCCTGTGCAAACTCCAATATCTCTTCCACAACCCTTCTGTGCAGACCGGCCTCCCGAACAACTCCCTTTTCTCCCACCTCATCTCTCTCCACCTCGAACTGAGGCTTGATCAGGGACAGGACAGGGCTATCCTCCGTCAGAAGCCGGGAGACCACAGGAAGGACAAGCTTCAACGAAATAAAAGATACATCTATGGCTGCACCGTTCACAGGAGAATTCAGATCCTCCTTTTTTACATTCCGTATATTCGTTCGTTCCATCACCACAACCCTGGAATCCTGACGCAGTCTCCATGCCAGCTGTCCATATCCGACATCTATGGAATACACCTTTGCGGCGCCATGCTTCAGGAGACAATCGGTGAAGCCTCCGGTCGAGGCACCGATATCCAGCCAATTGCGTCCGCATACCGATACCGGAAACCGGTCCAACGCCTTCTCCAGCTTCCGTCCGCCGCGACTGACAAAAGGGTTCTTTGCCCGGACTTCAATATTTCCCATGACAGGAACAAGCGTACCCGGCTTGTCCACTCTCTGCTGATTGACAAAGACCAGTCCGGACATCAGAATCCTTTTCGCTTTTTCTCTGTTGTCAGAAAGCCCTTTTTGTACCATGAGGACATCAATACGCTCTTTCCGAGGACTTCTCACAAGTCATTTCCCTCCCAAGAACAGAACAAATCCGGACTGCAATACCGGCCGGATCCAGTTTGAGATCTTTCCGCAGTTCGCTTACGGAGCCATGGGCAATAAAACGATCGGGTATCCCCATGTTGACTACCTTTACCCTGGCTTCGTATCCCATGACATATTCATCTATGCTGCTTCCAAATCCCCCTTCTGTCACATTGTCTTCCAATGTAACCCATAGCTGACATCGATCCTGCAGGAAACGGTTCATCATTTCCTGATCCAGGGGTTTCACTGTTCGTGCATTGACCACCGCAGGATGGATTCCCTGCCCTTTCAGAATTTTTGCTGCCAGCAAAGCCGTTTCCACCATGGATCCCACTGCCAGCAAGACAAGGTCCCTGCCATTCTCCAGAATCTCCCATGATAAGTCCGTCAGCGGAAAACTCGGCAGCTTTTCTGTTACTTTGCTGTAACCTTTTGGATATCGGATCGCAATCGGACGGTTCTGCTGAAGGGAATAATCCAGCATATATCGAAGTTCTGAAGTATTTTTCGGAGCCAGAATGGTCAAATTTGGAATGTGCCGCAAGTAACTGAGATCAAACACTCCCTGATGCGTGTCCCCGTCTTCTCCAACCAGTCCTGCATGGTCAATGGCAAGTATTACCGGCAGATTCTGACGGCAAACATCATGCAGTATTTGATCGTATGCCCTCTGCAGAAACGAGGAATAAATCGCCACCACCGGCTTCATCCCGTTTATCGCCAGCCCTGCTGCAAATGTAACGGCATGCTGCTCTGCGATCCCCACATCAAAAAAGCGGTCCGGAAACTGTTTCTGAAAAGGGATCAAACCGGTTCCATCCGGCATGGCAGCCGTAATGGCGACAATGGAAGGATCTTTCTGTGCCAACTTTGTCAGATGCTGACCCAAAACCACGGAATAGCTTTTGTATGGACCTGGACGCGACACGCACCCCCGACGGATATCAAAGGGAGAAACTCCATGATAACGGGCTGGATTGGCTTCCGAAAACGAATAACCCTTCCCCTTTTTCGTGACAACATGAATCAGTGTTGGTCCCTGAGTCTGCTTGGCACGGTTCAGAATGCTGATCAGCAGCGGAAGATCATGACCATCCACCGGCCCGATATAGGTATATCCCAGTTCTTCAAACAGGACACCCGATACCAAGAGATATTTGAAGCTGTTCTTTAACTTTTCCACCTTATCTGCAAGCCAATCCCCGCCGACCGGCAGGCTTCGCAAAGCCTTATCCACTCTCCTTTTCATATTCTTATAGTGCGGACTGGATCGGATTTTGGATAAATAGGCCGCCATTGCCCCGACATTCGGGGCAATGGACATTTCATTGTCGTTCAGAATGACGGTAAGATTCGTATCCTGGTGGCCGGCATCGTTCAGGGCTTCATAGGCCATACCGCCCGTCAGGGCGCCATCCCCTATGACTGCCAGAACATGATAATCCTCCCCTTTCATATCCCGTGCCCTTGCGATTCCCAAAGCAGCAGACAGTGAAGTGCTGCTGTGGCCGGTTTCAAAAATGTCATGAACGCTTTCCGATCTTTTAGGAAACCCACTTAGTCCGCCTTTTTGGCGAAGAGTGAAAAACTGATCCCTGCGGGATGTCAGAATTTTGTGTACATAGCATTGATGGCCGACATCCCAGACGATTTTATCAATGGGGCTGTTGTACACATAATGCAGAGCTATGGTAAGCTCCACGACTCCAAGATTGGATGCCAAATGCCCCCCGGTGGTTGCTACATGCTCCAGAACAAACTGTCGGATCTCTTTCGCAAGAAGGATCAGTTGTTTCGGACTCAGGGCTTTTAAATCCCTCGGATCGTTTATTTGCTCCAGCAGTGCCATTGTTGATTCCTCTTTCTTTCCGAGCCTTGCCAACCTGAGCTCCTGGATTGTCGCAGCATCCGTCTTTTTCGACGTATCACTCAAATTATATCATGAAACACAGTCATCGACAAGAACGCCTGTTGCCCATGCTTTCCAGCTGTACCCTGCTACGGCTCCAAAGGATTCCCTTATTGATTCCTGTTCCGGACGGAAAAGGCAAGTTGTCTTAAAAATTCCCCTTCGGATCCGAACCCATTCATCGTGGAGACCGCCTGCTCCACATACTTCTTTGCCATTTCCCCGGAGAGTTCAAGACCGAATCGGGCCGGATAAGTCAGTTTTCCCTGCTTTTCATCGCTGCCGGGAAGCTTGCCCAAAACCGACGGATCCCCAGTCACATCCAGAATATCGTCCGTAATCTGAAACGCCATTCCATAGGCCTTTCCATAAGCGACAACCGTATTAGTCACAAATTCATCCCCATCCGCAGCCAAAGCACCGGCTTTCAGGGAGCCGGTAATTAAGGCCTCCGTTTTATGGGTATGGATATAATCCAGTAAGGTGTCGTCCGACCGGTTGCAATCCATATTCTCACTTTGCATATCGACAACCTGACCCCCGATCATGCCGAAAATACCTGCAGAATGGGCAAGGACGGACATGGCTTTCGGATAACCGGGGTGTTTTATTCCGTCTTTTGGCATATGATCCAGCATCACTTCGTAGGCAAGATTCAGAAGGCCGTCTCCTGCCAAAATGGCCATTGCTTCGCCAAAAACCTTGTGATTGGTCCGCTTTCCCCTTCGGTAATCGTCGTTATCCATAGCCGGTAAATCGTCATGGATCAGAGAATAGGTATGAATCATTTCCAACGCACATGCCATAGGCTCTACCAAAGCCGTTTCCGGCTCCTTATGTTGATATCGGCATGTCAGCTCATAGGCTTCCAGGAATAAAACAGGACGCAATCGTTTTCCGCCTGCCATCAGGCTGTATTTCATTGCGTTATGAATGGCCGGCGGACAATCCCGGTATTCCTTCAGCAATTGCTCCAGGGCAAGGTTGACAGACTGTACCTTTTGACGATAAACGCTCTGAAAGTCCATTATTCCCCCAGCTCCTTTTCTTCCTCTTCCCCGAAAGGCATTTCCCGCAGCTCCCCGGTATCCTCACGGTACAAAATTTTTACAACGCCTTCTGCTTCCGTCAGCTTTTTATTGCAAAGATTTGTCAGGAAAATGCCTCTCTGAAACAGCTTCAGGGACTCTTCCAGGGAAACCTCACCGGCTTCCAGTGTATTTACGACGGACTCCAATTCCTTTACCGCTTCTTCAAAAGAAATGGTTTGCTTCTCTTTCTCCTCTTTTTCCATAATATCGTTGCTTTACCCCTTCCTGCTCTGCCCTGAAGTCCATGGCTCGCCTTTATCCGGTCGTATCTCCTCCACCGTAACAAAAATCCTGCCGTCCCGCATAAGAAGTTTCAACCGATCCGGAACCTTTACCTCCCGGACAGAACGGAACGGTACCGTCCCCTTTTCCGGAAGCACCGCGGCATATCCTCTGGACAGCACATTCAACGGACTCAAGGCATTCAGGGAAGACACAATTTTACCCATCTCCTCCTTCTTTCCATGCAAATCGGATTGCATAGCAGCCGTCAGTCTTTGCGACAGCAGGTCCACATGCTGGCTCTGCCGGTCCAGGAGCATCCGTGGTGTTCGGAATACATAATGGCTTCTCAGCATATCCAGCTGATGCCGCTTATTCAACAGAAGGCGCGTCATGGCATCGATCAGACGCTTTTTCAGTCCTTCCGTTACAGAAAGAAGGCGGGATGTTTCCGATACAGCCATCTCCGCAGCATTTGATGGGGTGGCTGCCCGTACATCCGCCACAAAATCCGATATGGTAAAGTCCGTTTCATGTCCAACAGCAGAAATAACTGGTAGTTCCGAGTGAAAGATGGCCCGGGCCACCTCTTCCTCGTTGAAGGCCCACAATTCTTCTATGGAACCTCCCCCTCGTCCGGTAATGATCAGATCAATATCCTTCCTGGTATTTGCATAGGCAATGGCGCTGGCAATCTGCCCGCCTGCTTTTGCTCCCTGAACGGCAACGGGAAGAATCAGGATATCCACCGTTCGGCTCCGGTGCCGCAGAACACGGAGGATATCCCGTACAGCCGCTCCCGTATGGGAAGTGATGACTGCAATTTTCTTCGGCATCAGGGGAAGAGGCTTTTTCCCTGCAGGGTCAAACAATCCTTCCTTCTGAAGTCTGTTTTTCATTGCCTCAAAGGCAAGATGAAGATCTCCCAGGCCCTCCCGTTCCATTTCCTCCACATAAAGCTGATACTGTCCGTCCCTGCTGTACAGGGAAACCGTCCCTTCTGCAACAATCCGCATACCGTCCGCCGGCATGAAATTCAGATGAATGGCGTTTTGGCGGAACAGTACGCATCGTATCCTGTCCTGGTCATCCTTTAATGTAAAATAGATATGACCGGAAGAAGGATACCTGCAATTGGAAATCTCTCCTCTTACCCTTACCTGACGCAGCAAGGGATCCCTTGCCAGAAGAATCCTTACATATTCATTCAGCTGATGGACGGAAAGAATGACATGGCTCATATACCCCTCCTGACTTTTGATAGGCCTGCAATCCCAGCAGTGCTGTTCCCACTGCATTATCCCGTGACAAATCCGGCTGTGCAAAATAAAGGCGGACGCTTCTGCGTCGGTGAAGCAGACGCTCCCGCAGCCCATTTCGGAACAATGAACTGGAGGATACCCCTCCGACAAGCAATACTTCCTCCGGATATCCCCGCTCCACCGCATGCAGAATCCAATTGGCTGTGGTTCGGATCAACAGCTGATAAACAGCACAGGCAATTTCCGGTTGGGAAACCCCTGCCCGGAGCAAACGCTGTCCCTGGGACTCCGGCCCGGAAAAACTGACGCAAAGGCCCTTTACGGAACCGGACAGATGAACGGAGCCGGTACCGGATGCTGCCATTGCTTCCAAATAAGGACCTGCCGGAAAAGGCAGGCCCATTGCCACACCGATTCGGTCCACCAGTTGACCGACATGCAGATCCTGCGTTCTTCCCACCCGTTGAATCTGAAATCCGAATGGGATGCGTACCACATCCAGCATTTCTGTGGTACCGCCGGACAGGTGGAGGGCAAGGAAGCGATTGGAATCCGGCCCCTTTGCGGAAGAAAGACCGGCCATAATATGATTTTCCTGATGGCTGGTCTTATAAAACGGAGCATGGGTCAAATCGGAAACTGCATGGCCAAAATGATGCCCAACCAAAAAGACAGGCATATAGGAGCTTTCGGATCGTCGGGGCCGGGTACTTGCACAGACAGCTGCAATCTCTCCGTCCGGCAGGGCCTGCCGCAGACCGGACGTTACTTTCGGGATATTCTTTACATGCTGGAACAAAGCCTCGGATTGCTGTAATCCCCTCTTCCCCCCGGGAACAGACAGCAGAAGCTGTCTGCTGAACAGGACTTCCCCATCCAGCCCGACACCTGCCAGAGACGTCGTATAACAGCTGGTATCCATGCCAAGTATGTACTTCATGACGAAGGACTTCCGGATGGGGTGCACTGGCGAAGATAGGCACCCAGGATGCCATTGATAAAGGATCCGGACTGATCTCCGCCATATTTTTTTCCAAGCTCCACCGCTTCATTGACCGAAACGCTGTCCGGTATATCATCGCGGTAATTGATTTCGTACAGAGCCAGACGAAGAATGGAAAGATCCACCTTTGCAATCCGTTCAAACTTCCATGCCTTACTGTGA
Organism: Eubacteriales bacterium mix99; assembly: GCA_038396605.1. Lineage (NCBI taxonomy): Bacteria > Bacillati > Bacillota > Clostridia > Eubacteriales > Eubacteriales bacterium mix99. Next base: position 2,491,040 of record CP121690.1, on the reverse strand, counting down.
GTCCGGATGATCCGGTCAATCTCCTCCTGATGATCCGTACAGCCCCGCAGGATATCTTCCACATAAGGAATATCCCGCTTGTCCAGAACCAGATCTGAAGTAATATCCCTGAAAGTTCCCAGATCGCAATTCCCGAAATCCTGTGTAAAGATCTCCTGATATAATAATCTCATTGCAGCTTCCCTCGCCGGTCTTCTTGCCATATGCCCTCCTATTGCTTTCTATTGCGTATTCCATCCGATATCATCTCGCTCAAAAAGGTAAGGAAGCTTTCCTTCCGGTCGTAAAAGCTTCCGATCCAACAGCCGATCCCAACCGCCAGACTCAGAAACAAGCCTCGCCAAAAACCAATCGTCAGGATCAGAATGCCAAAGATCAGTCCGCCCAGGAACCCGATGGTTTTCCCCCGATGTGTGGTAAAGCAGGATACAACAATTTCCTTTATTGTCATTGCTGTTGCCCCCTATTCAACCCGGTTTGGTCGTGCAGCCGTCAGATTATCAATATAAACCAGTACTTCCCTGACTGCAATTCCCGACATTTCCTCCACATATTTTTTTACCTTTTCCTGAATGTTTTGCGTTAATTCAGGCATCCGGACATCCGGCAGTATTGTTACCTTCAATTTTATCCGGACACCCTCATCGGCCTCCGGAAGAACGGTGCTGACAACATCCCGGACTTCCTGGAAACTATGTACTGCCTTTTGGGTAAGAGTATCCAGGGTCTCCAGGGACACCCGGATCATTCCCAGATCCGTTGTTTTCAAGACAGCACTGGCCGGTTTCTTCCGGGAGGTGCCGGCTGTTAAAAGACGGACACTGGCTGCCAGCAAAACCAGTGATATCGCCAACGTAACCAGAATAAAGGGTCCATTGTAATCCAAGCCGGCAATCAGGCCCTTGAAATACGAAAGAGGGATGACATTCAGAGCAATGCAAAGCAGTCCAAGCGAAAGAGCAATGACAACAAGAATATAAAACGACAGCAGAATACGGTCTCCCATTTTCATCTTCATCGGTATCCATCCTTTCTTCTTGTTTCTTTTGTTTCCGGTTCCTGTGCAAGTACCCTCTGAGAATTCAGAGGGTTTGAAAGAATCATGGGGATCATGCCTTGGACGGCGGTTCCCCTTCTTTTCTTTCCTTTTCAAAATCGATGCCCTGAATATGGATGTTTACCTCTATTACATGAAGTCCTGTCATGGTTTCAACGGTTTTTTTAACATTCTCCTGGATATTCCACGCAATATCCGGTATCCGAACGCCATAATCCACAATTAGGTATAAGTCAATTGCCGTTTCTTTTTCGCCAACCTCCACCTTTACCCCTCTGGACAGGTTCTTTTTCCCGAGTTTTTCCATAATACCGCTGCTCATTGCAGAAACCCCCGGAATCTCCATGGCTGCCAGGCCTGCGATAATGGCAACGACTTCATCGGCAAATGTCACATTGCCATAATCCCCATTTGTCTGTTGTTCCATTTTTTCACCTCCTGTAAATTGTTGTTACATGGTTTTATTATACCAAATAACATGGGCTTTTACAAATCGTTCTAATCCTTCGTTCCAACCCTGGGAATGATTTTTATGTTTTCTGCTTCCTTTCCGGATTCCCGTTTGACAATGTCCAGGATCATTGCTACCTCTTCCGGGACCAGTTCAGATTTATCCACAATGACATTGACGTTGTCATGATGCAGAATCACTGCCACATCGGAAAAACCTTTTGCCCTGATCAGATTTTCGATCGCCAGTTCCGATTCCTTATTGGAGGTAATGTCCAGAAGCTGTGCCTGTGCTTCCTTTACCATTTCCGGATCGGAATTGGGATTTTTTACGATGGAATTGATGTGTCCGATCTCCTCGTTCCTATCCTGTTCCCTTTGAAACCGGTAATCCCGGAAAAAGGTGGTACTCGCAGACGCAGAAGCTTCCTGGCTCTCCTTATCGGTTGATTTCCCATCTGCGGCGTCTGTGGTTTTGCCCTTCTTTTCATCTGCATTTTCGTCCTTTTGCGATTGATCTGCCAACTTTTTCGAATCAGACGCTTTCCCCTGATCCTCCAGATCGCTTATCGTAATCTTTCCGCTTATCCCATCTTTTTTTTCTGCTGCGACGTCCTTCTCCGGACTGACAGCCGGGGCAGAATCCTGATTGTACACAAAGTTCAGATAACCCGTGATGATCAATAACACCACCAAAAGCCCAATAACCAGATTTTTTCTTTTCAGCACCAACATCTCTCACTCCTCCATTCCGTTATCGTCCATGACAAAAACCTCAACCTGATCGGACTGTATCCCCAGAAGGGTCTGCACCGCCTGCTGCAGTCCAATCCGGACCTGAATATCTTCCGCACCTTCCGCCACAACGATGACTCCCTGAACCTCCGGCTCGTTTTCCCTGGAAATCAGCGGCTGGGATCCGTCCGGAGAATCCATGCTGACAGGCTGGGTATTGACATCGGTTTGCGTTGTGCGCCGGACACCGCCATTGCTGTCCTTTTCCTCCGTTTCCGTGCTGGATTCCACGGTATTCATGGCTGGAACAACCTCCTTGCCTGTTTTGTAAGTAATCATGACATCCACCTTTCCGGCACCCTGAATCGCCGACAGAACGTCCTTCAACCGCTTTTCCCGGTCCGTACTGCCTTTTTCCTTCTTCGCATCCTGGCTGGACTCAGGCAAAGCCGCGCCGGAGCGGACCTTTTTCTCTTCACCCTCTCCCTTTGATTGCGGCTGAAGCAAATTACCTGCCAGACTCATTATTATTGCTATGGCCAGAATAAAAATAAAATACTCAATATTTTTCACTTTTTTCAGCCGATCAAACAGGGCGTGGAAGCGCATCTCCTTTTCCATAAAAAGCCCTCCTTTGTTTTTAATTCCCGTTTACATAAACCCTGTCCTTTTCGATCCCATAACGTTCCGACAGCAATCGTTTGATCTCCGGCACTCCTTCTGCATCCTTCTGCAGATTCCCGGATTCCTTACCGGTTTCAATGGTGACAGGATCGATGGAAACGGTTTGACCTTTTTGCTCGGCAGACACATCAATCCGTTCCAGCTGCGACAAATCGGGTTCTCCCCTGGTTCCGGAAAAGGTTACCTGAACCGATACCGGGTCCCAGTCCGTTGCGCTTTCCAGTTGATCCGCCATATCTTTTTCCAGGTTTTTCTGATACACTTTTTCCAACTGCTGTTTCTGTCCCTTTTCCAGCTGACTGCTTTGAAAGGAAGCCGTCTCCGCATTCTGCGTCGCTGCCCTTTGGTATATGAATGCATCAAAATCCTGTGTTTGACCCATGAGTTTCAGAACAGGCTGCAGAAACATGATCAGGATTACAAGCCCGAAAAGGAAACTGCTGTACTTCCGGAAACTGCTGTTGGGCAGAAGAATATCCACCAAAGCTCCCAGTATGGCAATCACGGTGAGATTGATGATCCACTGGCTGACTGCGGTTTTCATACCATCACCTCATTTCCCCATCAAAGATGCATTTCCGGTACCGATAATCAGGGCCACCGTGAGAAAAAACATCAGCGCAATGCCCACAACAGTAATAAACAATACATTCAGCACACTGCCGATTCCGTCCAGACAATCCACAATACGTTGATCCGTTATCGGTTCCAGCAATGCACTGGAAAGTTTATACAGTAGCATAAGCGTCAATATTTTCATTCCCGGCGCAAGGCACAACATGCCAATGATGATCAGACCTGTCACACCTGCTGCATTCTTCAGAAGGATCGAGCATCCGATAATGGTATCCATGGATTGGGAGAGCATCTTTCCAACAACCGGGACAAACTGGTCCAGTGCAAATTTGGCAGTCCGTACGGAAAGTCCGTCAAAAGAAGATGTCATGGCTCCCTGGATAGTGAGAACACCGACAAATATCGTGAAGACAAAGCTCAGGATCCAGACACTTATTTGGTTCAACAGCTTCCCCAGCTTTTTGATCTGCACCCTGTCACTGATATAACTGATCAAATGAACGACAGCGGACAAGGTAATCAGTGGTATCATAATATCCTTCAGCAAAGTTCCCACGATTCCGACCAACACTCCAACAGCAGGCTGCAGGACTGAAGAAGTTGTAACATTGCCTACAGCGGTCAGCATAGCCAGCAATATCGGATAAAGCACCTGCATGAATTCCGTCATTTGTTCGATGCCGGTTTTTCCAATCTCCAGAGCGGACATCAGACTTTGGAGAATCAGAATGACGATAATGCTGTAACAGGCAAAATATGCGACTTCGCCAACCGAGGGATTGCGGAAGGAATCATTCATATTTTTGAATAGGCCGCAAAGGGTTGCTATGACAATTATTTTCGCCATAAGCATGAGATTCGGCCGAAACTCCCGGAAGAAGACATCGAGGATTCTGTCCAGGATATCCTTCCACCCAAGGGTAAATTGTCCGGTTACCAGCTTTCTAATCATTTCCTTGGCCGATTTCCCTTCCGAAATATCCATACCCTGGTCCTGAAGAGCTTTCCAGTACGGTTCCCAATCCGCCGTGTTCAGCTCATCAATCTGATCGGTAAGAATATCTTCCGGATCTGCCTCCCGGTTTTCACTTTCCGCGGGAGCTGCATATGCCGGTGAAACAAAAAGAGCCAGCACAAGCAGCATCGTCAGGATCATTTTCCTCATAAGTACTCTCCTTTTACGGAAGCAGCTTTAATATGGTTTCCAGCAATGCGGACAGTATGGGAACCGCCAACATCATGATCAGGACCTTTCCCCCCAACTCAATTTTGGAGGCAATGGCGCTTTCTCCCGCATCCCGGCAGATCTGAGCTCCAAACTCAGCGATATAGGAAATCCCGATTACTTTCAGAACGGTGGAAAGATAAATGGAATCCAGGCTTGCTTTGTGGGACAGCTGATTCACAACCGTAACCACGGACTTCAGATTACCGAGAATCATCAGAAACAGGATCGTTCCGGCAGCCAGGGAAATCATCATTGCAATATCCGGCCTTTGCTGCCGGACAACCAGGGCAAGTACGGCAGCCGTCAGACCTATGGCTACAATCTGCATAATGTTCATCGAGGGGACCTCCTTCGGAACCTTTCAGTATAAATGGAAGATGGACTTCACACTGTTGAACAGCCGGCTGATCAGATCCACTATCATAAGAAGAACGATTATCACACCGGCCAGGGAAGTCATCATAGCCATATCTTCCCTTCCTGCCTTGGTCAAAACCTGATTGATGACAGCGATCAGGATTCCTATGGCAGCAATCTTAAAAATGAGGTCTACATCCATTTCCTTCCCTCCAGTCAGAACAGAATGATCGCTAATGCGATACCGCCAAGCAATCCCAGACTTTTATACATTCGCTCATATTTCTCCCGAATGACCCGTGCCTTTTCTTCTTCCTCATGCAGCTGCATCAAAGTCAGCCTGATATATTTTACCTGCCCGTCCTTATCACTGCCTCCCAGCTGTTCTCCGAACCGTCTTAAAATTTCCATATCCTCCTTTTCAAGAAACAATTCCGTCTTCAGATACTGCAGGGAAGAACTCCAGGCTTCGGAAACAGAATAGTTCTTTTTGCCTGCCAGGAGTTTTCCGGTCCGGATGAAAACCTTCCCGGTCCCTCCTCCAATGGAGCCGCCGATCTGCAGCATCGCTTCCGGCAGGAGGGAGGAATAATGAAGGATTTCCGTTTCCAACCGGGACAGTGCGCTTTGAAACGCACGAAGCTCCCTTGTTCTCATTACGTAACGCTTTGCGGCTTCAAATCCGATCAATGTAGAGGTCAGCACAATTACGCAGCTGTTGAATATTTTAAGGATCATTTGGAGCCTCCTTTCTGTCACCGAACCGGTTTGTGCAAAATCTGTGTAAAATCATCCCCGGTATAGACCTTTTCCAGCGTTCCGACTCCCAGGGAGCCGCCAAGTACCGCGATCCGCTGGAAGATCCGGCAGTCCAGAAGCTGGGACAGCACCGGCCTTACCCTGGCATCCTGCAGATCCGACGCATGAGCGGAAGTAATCACCCGGATCCCGGCATTCAATGCCTCCCGGATGGCCGCCACATCCTCGGACCGCCCGATTTCATCTGTGATAATCACATTGGGAGACATGGATCGGATCAGCATCATCATTCCCTCCGCCTTGGGACATCCATCCAGAATATCGGTACGAATCCCAACCTCTCTCTGAGGAATGCCCTGCCAACATCCTGCAATCTCAGAACGTTCATCCACAATTCCCACCTTAACAGCCCGAAAGCCAGGAAATCCGTTGCTCAGCTTTCTGGCGATATCCCGCAACAGAGTCGTCTTGCCCATTTGCGGCGGAGACAGGATCAGGGTATGAAAGACGTCCCTGCCGGATATCAGATAAGGGATCAGCTTGTCGGCCGATCCAATCACTTCCCTGGAAATCCGGATATTAAAGGAATTAATATATTTCATTGCCTGGATTTTACCGTTGTCCAGAACAATTTTACCCGCCATTCCGACCCGATGGCCACCCCGCAGCGTAATGTACCCGTTCCGGATTTCTTCATCAAAGGCATAGATGGAATAGTCCGATATCAACTGAAGAATACAACGGATGTCCCTGTCGGTTGCCCGATATGCCGATTCCATATGTGTTGTGAGTTTGCTGCCTTTACAGACGAAATAACCCTTCCCATGACTGTACACCATGAGGGGACGATCTTCCCGGATCCGGATTTCCTCCAGGTCCAGCCGCACATCAGTTGGTATCCCACGGATCATTTCCCGTATATTATCCGGTAGTGCTTCAAGAACCGGTTCCTGCCAGATCAGATTCGGTTCCTTTATCGGTGTGATGGTTGCCATATCCAACTCGTCCTCCTTTTATATAATCATATCTATGAAGGGCTTATCCCAAATATCACACCAAAAACAAAAAACTCCGGCTGAGCTGCCGGAGTTTTTAAAAGGTGAAAATCAATCGCTGTGACTCTCGATGTCGCATCCATTCTCGGAATATATTGTTTTATTGCAATTGGGGCAGACAATATCGTCTTCCTCATCAAAAATGCCTTCATCAAAAAAAACGGTCTCATGACAATGAGGACATTCCACCTCTATGTAATGGGAATCCTCATCCTCTTCCTCTCCATCAGATTCTTCACCGAAAACCTGATCTTCCAGATCGGTTAAATCTCCGTCTATGGTTTCCACATAATCGTCCAATTCGGACTGGGAGGTTTCCAGTTCGGACATCGCCTGTGCCATTTCATCCAGGACATCAATGATATGGATTAACAGCTTTCCCTCGTCCGTGTCCTCCCTGATTCCCGTTCCGTCTGCCAGGCCCCGCAGATAGGAAACTCTTTCATTCAGATCGTACATGCCATTGCCTCCTTCCTATATGATGATAGAATCCTTCCCTTTACGAATTTTATGCATTACACGCGCTCCATATATTCCCCGGTACGGGTGTCAATCCGTATGACATCCCCCACATTTACAAACAATGGTACCTGAATGACTGCGCTGGTTTCCAAAGTACAGGATTTGGTCCCGCCGGTGGCAGTATCTCCCTTGAATCCCGGATCTGCCTGAACCACTTCCAATTCCACAAAATTCGGCGGCTCCACGGAGAAAGCCTCCCCCTTGAAAAATTTGATGATGACATTGGAATTTTCCTTAATATAGGGGATCGCATCCTCCACCTGGGACTGGTTCAGGGGGATCTGCTCATAAGTCTCCAGGTCCATAAAGTAATAAAGCTCCCCATCATTGTAAAGATACTGCATTTCCTTGGTCTCCACATGGGCCCTGGGAAGTTTGTCCGTAGGGCTGAACGTCTTCTCCAGCACCCCGCCTGTTATGACATTTTTCAGCTTGGTTCGGACAAAAGCCGCCCCCTTGCCTGGTTTTACATGCTGAAAGTCCACAATGGTGTATACGGAATCATCCATCTCCACTGTAACGCCCTTTCGAAAATCACCTGCTGATATCATTGGATCGGTACCTCTCTTTCCTGACTCTAAAATAGATTGTGTTCCAATTTATATACTTCTATAACGGGCAGCCCCCGCAGGCCAGCCGTTTTTGAATTTCATTACCATGTTATCATAAACGGGCTCCGTTGAATAGAGAAAATTTTTCCTGCAGGATTTTTTGCAGCCGGACGGCATCTTCCGCCATGGTTTTTCTGGACTCGCATATAATGACGGGTTCCAGATTCTTTTGAAGGAGAAGCTCCGCAAGGGGCTCAAAGTCCGGACCGTATTCCGTTTCCTGATAGGTCCGGTGCCTTTTTTCCCCCGCAGCTGTGTATTCAATCCTGCTGAAATGCACGTGAAACGCTCTTCCCCGCCGGTCGTCAAGCGCTCCCGAAATGGAATCCAATATGTTTTCATAATCCTTTGATGTGCGGATTCCTCCCTGTGAACGGGCATGAAGGTGTCCAAAATCCACAGTGGGAATCAGGGACTCATCCAGTTGGCACAGATCCAGTATTTCCTCCAGTGAGCCCAGCTGGTTCTTCTTTCCCATGGTCTCGGGACAGAGGTGGATTCCTTTTGCGATAAATTCACTGCACTCCTCCATGGCCCGCAGCAACAGCTTTTTCGCATCTTTCATTGCCGGCTCCCTGTCCCCTTTTCCGGCAGATCCCGGATGGAACACAACCCGTTTCGCACCAAACCAGTCGGCAGCTTCCATGGAGCGATACAGATAACGGACGGTTTTCTTCCGCCCTTCCTCCTCCCGGCTGGCCAGATTGATATAATAAGGCGCATGCAGGCTCATGGCAATTCCCCATTTTGCAGCCTGTTCCCCAATTTCCCCTGCAGTCGATTCCTTCAGGCGAATCCCCCTGGTAACGGAATACTCATAGGCCTCCAGGCCCATGTCATGAAGCCATTTCGGCATTTCCACGCTGTTTCGATGGCCTTGTTCATAGAAGCTTTCAGAATTGCCAGCCGGGCCGAATTTTATTTTGTTCATGATGAGAAACACACTCCTTTGAAAGTCATTTGATCGAAACAGATTTTGATTCATCCGATGATGCTTTGTCTCCTTTTCTGTAAAAATTCAACGTCATCTCCACATCAAGAGGATTATTCGCTCCACCTGCCGTCCCTATGGAATCCCCATTGCCTTCTTCCGGATGGATCAACGATATCTGCATGTCGGATACGGAAGGCCGGACGGAAAGGGAATCCAGGGAAGACAACAGCTGCGTCAGACCGGAATAATCCGTTGAAAAATGAAAGCGCACCGGCAGGACAATATAGTCCTTCTTTTTTATGGGCTCCAGAAAAATAAGACTTTCTTTTTTCATGTGACCCAGGTCCGATTCCGACAGCATGACGATTATATCATAAGAATCCAGATCTTTCGGTAAACCGGCCTTGATTTTCCGGAACCTGGTTTTCAGTTCTGAGGACCGGGCAGCAAGATCATCCCGCTTCCAAACCATATCCGCACTTTTCTGCAGGGAAGACAACTCCCTGCTATCATTGCGGATGTCTCTGCGAACCGGGCCAAGAAAGAACCTGTAATACAGGAAGAAAGCAAAAACAAGGAAGGCCGGCAGGAGCAGCTCTTTTCGGATGTTCTTCCGGCTCATGATGTCTCCTCCTTCGTTTTCCGGAAATCCAGGATACCATATAAATATAAATGAAAAGCCACTTCCTTATTGTCCCGATAAAGGATCCTTTCCATACGAACCTCTGAAAAGAACCCGCTGTCCTTCAGATTGCGGAGATATTCTGCGAGAAGGACTTCATCCGGACTGCTTCCGGACACCACGACCGTTGTCCCATCACAGGTTATTTCCTGAATGGAGACACCATGCGGAAGGGAATCCATCAGGACATCACATCTATTCCGCCAGGATTGCGGAGCTTCCTCCTCCATTTCATGAAAAGCCGATATCCGGTCCTGCCATTCCTCCAGCTTTGCCTGCTGCTGTTCATAATCCTTCTCCAGCACGGAAGGCTGCCCTGTCTGCGCCCGGGCAGAAGCAAGCATCTGCTTTTTCTCACTTCGGGTCCGCAATGGTTTCAGAAAACCGTAATTCACTATCGGCCAGACAGAAAGGCACAAAATAAGAAACAGAACAAACCAGTGACCTGCCGGCGACTTTCCTTGATATTCCTGCGGTAAAAGATTGAGATCCTTCATTCGGTATTCTCCTTCCATAGCACGGAGCCAAGGCAGTTTCCGTACAAATTCAGATCCATTCCGGACGGAATTTCAGGAAAATAATTCCGAAATTCATTCATGTCAGAAAGTTTCACGGAAATCTGATCCTGCATGGCAGAACAAACACCCCCGGCATACACGCCTCCTCCGTATGCGATCGCCTGCTGCAGGGGAATACCGGCATGGGAATAGGTAAAGGTATCTATCAGACTGCTGCAGCTTCGGAGAATGGGAATCAGATAACCCTCCATGAGGTCCGCGGACCCGCCCTCCAGGCATCTGCATCCTACAGGAATCACCCTGGGCGCAAATATTCTTTCCCGATAAGCAATGGCTACCGTGGTGTTGTCGTACCCCAGATCCAGCATCAAATAAGCAGAATGGGAAGGAAGCTCCCTGCAGCGATTCATCAGGCAACGGAAAACCCGCAGAACGGCATAGATCTGGACATCGACAGCGGTCAGATGGAATCCCAGGCGGATTGCCCTGTCAATATATTCCCGATTGACGCTTCTGGAAACAGCAGCGGCTAACGCTGTACGCTGTCCGTTTTGACGATCCCTTTCGGGTAACAGAAGATAATCATAATCAAACTTCTCATTCAGATCCGTCTGGTATCGATTCATCTCTTCCCATACAAGCCCGGGGAACCGGGATTCCTCTTCCCCCTTCAGCTTTATTTCCCGGATCACCATGGACGTGTGGTGAAAAGACAATACCGTATTCATGGAACGGTATTGCCATTTCCGGATGAGTCGCACCGGGGTTCCGGTCCCGTTGATTTCCTCCCATGGAAGAATGCCATAATGAAGGATGCGGATATCCGGCTCTTTGACAGCTGCAATGATCTTATAGGAATGGTTTCCCATGTCCAAAGCAAGAACTTTTCTGGAAAAGGCCAACGAAAGACTCACCTCATTCTTCTATAATTTCCCGATAGAGATGCTCCCGGAAGGATGAAATCTCCACCAGGGCCTTTTTGTCATCCACCCTGAAAAAGCGCTTCAGCGGTTCCCCCTGTTCCTCCAGCAAATGAAGCAAAAGTCTTTTATCTTCCTTCAAACTGAGGTTTCCTTCCACAACCACCTTTTTCCCGGAAATCAACAGACCGCGGAAACGTACGGAATCCCCCGGTCCAACCTGAATGGAACCGTTTGTACACACGATACCGCTGTATTCTCCCGGTGGGAGGACAATATCTTTTTCCTCCGGAATCACACAAAGGACAGGGGAATCCGGATTCCGGACAGAGAATCCTGTTTCATTTGGCAGCACATTAACCTTTGGTACCAAAACCGATGGATCCAGCTGTGTTCTGTAATCCCAGCCAGCCTGTTTTTCCATTTTGTACAGAATGTCCCCGGTTGCCGCCCCCGCAAGAAAATTGGATTGACGGGGAGTATGAAGGTTTCCCTTAATCGCAATGGAATTCTGCAGAGCCTCTATGGGATGATAGGCATATACATCCTTTCGGCAAATAACCTGATTGCCTTTTCCTGCTGTTATAATGCTGCCGCAGACAAGATCCTGTGAAAAAGAAGCGGAGCTTTCCTCCCGGATGATAATATCCTGCCTGGTGAAAAGATGATTGCGTAGTTCCAGCCTGCTTTGCCCCTCTGCAAGAATCTCCCCCTGGGTGTATACCTCACCATCGGACTGGAAAGAGCCGGAGCCGCATACTTCCATTCCCTCATCGGATAACAGAGTCATACAAAACAGACTGCTGTCATATAGCTGACTTACTTTATTGATTTGAAGAGTGGCATCGACCCGTCTTTTTATTTTACCGATTTTTGCCCTGGAGACAATCCTCATCTCTGGAGGTTGGTTGCGGAACCTGCAGATAATCTTCACATCGATATCCGATTCGGGAGGCAGATCTGATAAAACCGGTCCGGTATAATCCACCACAGAATCCCCATAGCCCATTTCTTTCAATCTTCCCTTCAGTTTTGGGATCAACTCTTCCGCCACATGCCGGTCCGCACTTTCCTGTAGACTGGAAAGCGAATGCATCAAAGGATCCCACTCAAAATCCGACAGGCATTCCGCCTGAACCTCCCGGATGATCTGCGTAAAATCCCGGGCAGCGCAACGGGCGCCGGATTCTGCCAGATAATAGGCTTCCTGATGCAGATCCTCCGCCCTGGAAATGGCAAAATGGTTATCCACCACGGAGGATACCATCCCCGGCAGAACCGAGAGAGCTGCCATAATAAAAAGAAGCGGAATCAGTATCGAACCCTTCAATTACTCATCTCCAAGATAGAACACTTTCTTCAACGTAAATGCAGGCTTGCCGTGATATCCTTTCCTGCCTATTTTTATCGTCAGCAGATCCTTCTCCAGACTGGGTTCAAAAACGGATATATTGTGCGCAAGATCATTTACTCCACCGCCAAAACTTTCTCTCAGGGTTCCACTTTTCGATAAAGTATAGGCATGCACCCCATGCGATGGAGTTGAAACGTTCTCAATATAGATATTCAGCTCTTTTCCGGAAACCTCCACTTTTTTTCCGGCCCCGTCCGTAAAGCGTATTGTTTCCGATATACGATCCAGTGCTGCCCGGACATTTTCCTCTGCTTCCACCTGTTCTTCAATGGATTGGACCAGGCGATATGCCGTCATGGAAAATGTCATGACAGCAGCTATTACAATGGAAAAAATACTCAGTGACAGGATGCATTCAAGAAGGGTCAGTCCACTTTGTTTGTTCAATGCACTCCTCCTAATAAACTGCCCGAATGATACCCTGACGGACAGAAACGGGTTTTTTATCCCCCGGCTTTGCAAACACCTTAACCTGCACAAAAACCAGGGCGCTGGCCGCCTCTCCAGCTTTATAGGAAAAAAAGCGGACCGGATCCGTTCCCAATCTGCCTGCCCGCTGATCTGTTGAAAAAGTCTGTCCGTTACAGTGGACCAGCACTCTTCCGTAACGAAATGGAGATTCATATACGTTGATATTCCACGGGTCCGTACAGTCCTCCGCGCAGACAGAAACCGACAGGTCCGTATGCATTTGCTGTGCACAAATGTTGAGCTCATGAATCCCTGTGGATGGGTTCAGATGATGGAATATGGAATTTCCGTCTGCATCCGCCATTCGCATGGACATTCCACTTGCTTCCTGTTTCAGATCCACCTGAAGAAAGCCGCTGCCGGAAAGGGAGATCAGGCTTTGCAGATCATTGGCGACAAAATAGGACAGGAACCCGCCTTCTCCGTTATCCTTCAGAATCAAATCCAGATGATCCATACCTCTTTCCTCTGTATCGGATTCCGGGAAATAACGCTTTGCCTCCGTTTCAAGGAAAAAATCCCCATCCTTTTTTCGCTCCTTTTCCGCCATCGAAGCCAGCTTCGGAACAGACAGACTCTTTAATTCCTCGTATTGGTTGTCTGCAGCCGCATCTGCCAGTAAAATCGTCCTGCTCTTCTGATTTACCTTGGTAAAGTGTATTGCCATGCCAAAAAAAGGCGGAACCAGAATTCCAACGATCATCATCGCAACCATCACTTCTATCAGACTATACCCTTTATGGCCCGATAATGACTTGCCCTTCTCATTCATATACCCGTACCCTGCCGGTGGCTACCTCAACGGTTATCCGAATATGATTCCCGTGTTTCGTTTTCAGGAGGATGGACCCGGCCTGATTGGGACTCCCCAAATAGGAAAATCTTAAAATCCGATAATCTTTCCATTCCCCTCCATAATTTGGGCTATAAAGAGTGGAGGAGATTTCTGATATCCTGGGGTCCAGAGATACTTTTTTTATGGGATCGAATAACAGATTCTCTCTTCGGATGAGATAATAACACTCTCCGGTGTGCAGTTCAAAATGGCAGGAATCGCTCTCCTGAACGGATATTCTCTGCACCCGGCGGATATCATTGGCAATCTGACAGGCCGTGCTGCGCAATACCCAACGGTCGCTGAAGTGCAGCAGATCAGGAACAGCCAGTGAAGTCAGAATACCCAGTATCAGGATAACAAGCAGGATCTCTATCAGTGTAAAACCACTGTTCTTTCCGGATAAATGGACGCCTTCCCGCATCCAATCATTCCTTTCCCCCTCACACCAAAGGATTCTGTAGAATAAGCCAAATTCATCTAATATTTGATAATCAAGTGTATTATAGTATATATTTCTACATAATTCAATATCTTCATCCGGGATATCGCCCAAAAAAAATCTGGAGATACCACCGAATCAGATCCCTGCCATAAAGAATGGAAAGGAAAGTTCCTATGGCAATAAAAGGTGCAAAAGGGATGGCATCACTATATTTTTTTTTGTGCAGCAGCAAAAGAATGCCACCAAAAAGGCCTCCGGCATATATGGACAACAGGATGGACAGGGCAGCCTGCTTCCACCCAAGAAACAGGCCGACCAACCCCATAAGCTTCCCATCTCCTCCGCCCATTCCTTCCTTGTGCCGAACCTTCCAAAACAGGAAAGCGACCAGCAAAGGGAAGCCCCCGCCAAGCAACATTCCCGCCAGCGAATTCTGCCAGGAAACGGACCAACCGGCCAGGCTCAGCAAGATGCCGAAAATCCCGCCGGTACGGATCAGTCCATCCGGTATGATCTGATATTCCATATCAATGGCTGCGGCAACAATCAGCAGGGAACAAAGAACCGCATAAGCAACAAATGTCTTTCCCATGCCAACCCGGACTGCCAATGCCAGATAAACCGATCCGGTCAGCAGTTCAATCAGTGGATACCGGACGGATATTTTTGCATGGCAATACCTGCACCTGCCTCTCAGGCAGAGATAGCTGAGAACGGGAATCAGATCCGGTCCATTCAGTTTTGCGTTGCAGACCGTACAATGGGAAGCAGGAAAAACAATGGACTCTTTTTTGGGAATCCTGTAGATACATACATTGAAAAAGCTCCCCATCAGCAAACCGGTTATAAAAACAATTACAGGAAACAATGCTTCCATTTCTATCGCCCAACCATTTTGGGATGCCCACCTCTTTTCGCCCACCGGGTATCATCGCATGATTATTGTATGGTTTGCATCATATCAATCATGGGAAGATACATGGCAATCACGATAAAGCCGATCACAACCGCCATCAGGATCAGCATGACCGGCTCCAGCATGGTTGTCATCTTCTGAATGGCTGCATCGGTCTCTTCCTCATAATAATCCGCTGTCCGGGAAAGAACATCATCCAGTGTACCGGATGCCTCTCCAACCTGAACCATGGAAACAACCATGAAAGGGAAAATCCCCTGCCTTTGAATGGATCCGGACAGATCAAATCCTTTTCGAAGATCCTCCCGGATTGTCAAAATCGCATCTGCCACCACACGATTTCCAACTACCTTTGCCACAATTTTCATTGCAGAAAGCAGTGGGATCCCACTGGCCAAAAGGATGGAAAGTGTCCGGGTAAACCGGAAAACAGAACTCTTCATCACAAGATTTTTCACAACGGGCAGCTTCAGTTTCAGTTGATCCAATGATTTTCTGCCGCTGTCCGTCCGGACAGAGCGACGGAGCGTATAGCCAACAGCTATGCCGATGAGGAGCAGGGCAGGACCGTGATGCCGCAGCGCATTGCTGATGTGAAGCAACAAGCGGGTTGGTGCGGGCAGTAGTATGCCGTTGCCCTCAAACATGGATAAAAAGGTGGGAAGGATGGCAATCAGCATAAAGACAACCACCACGACCGAGACAATCACCAATAAAACCGGGTAAGCCATTGCCTCCGCTATTTTGCGCTGCATTTTCGATTCCTTTTCATAGTGCACTGCCATGCGTTCCATGATGCTTTCCAGGGTACCGCTGACTTCTCCGGCTTCCATCATATAAATGAACAATTCCGGAAATACGTTTTTGTGATCCTTCAGGCTCTCAGAAAGCGAAGAACCTGCCTGAACGGATTCATCAACCTGAACCAGGGCTTCTTTCAATAAATTGTTCTTCGTTTGCTTTCTCAGAATGTCAAGACATGTTACGATTGGAATCCCTGCATTCAGCATGGTGTAAAACTGTCTCGCAAAAACAGCGATATCCTTTGTCCTCACTTTGCGGGATCCGGCCATTTTTCTCAGGCCCGTGCCTTCCGTCACCCTGCTTACTGCAATGGGGTGATATTTATTGTATAAAGGCATCTGTCTTCCCCCTTACGACTTACTTCTGTCCGTATCAGGCAGATGAAATAACCTGAATTTCCACTTTTGGCAGGCCCTCTTAGCCCGGGAGATAGCGTCCCGGCATTTCCGGATCCATTGCATGCTCTCTGGCCGTTTCGGAAGTAATGCATCCTTCACGAACCAATTCCCTCAGTGAGGCATCCATTGTCTGCATACCAACCTTTGTTCCGGTCTGGACAGCGGTCAGGATCTGATGTGTTTTCCCTTCCCGGATCAGGTTGCGGACTGCGCCTGTCGCCAACAGAATCTCCAGTGCAGCCACCCGTCCTTTCCCATTGGCCAGAGGAAGAAGCTGCTGTGAAATAATACCTTCCAGCACCTGAGCCAGTTGGATCCGGATCCGGGCCTGTTGATTCACGGGAAAGGAATCGATGATCCGATCCACTGTCTGATCTGCACGAAGGGTATGAAGTGTGGATAAAACCAGGTGCCCGGTTTCTGCAGCGGTCAGAACAATTCCCATGGTTTCCGGATCCCGCATCTCTCCCACCAGAATCACATCCGGATCCTCCCGCAATGCAGCCCGCAGAGCATTGGAAAAAGATCTGGAATCGCTGCCGATCTCCCTTTGATTGACAATGCAATGGTTATGTTCATGCAAATATTCGATGGGATCTTCCAAAGTGATGATGTGACAGCTCCTGTTTCGATTGATGTGGTCCACCATGGCAGCCAGTGTGGTGGACTTTCCGCTTCCGCTGGGACCGGTGACAAGAATCAGCCCTCTTACCTTCCTGCAAAGATCCTTCAAAGTCCCCGGAAGACCCAACTCATCCAAAGCAGGTACTCTTGCGGGAATCACACGAATTGCCAATGCATGCCATCCGCGCTGTCTATAGACATTTATCCGAAATCGGGCGACACCCGGCAGAAAAAAAGGCAGATCCAGTTCCCCGTTTTCCTCCAGCTCTTCCAACTGGGTTTCGTTCAGAACCTGACGGATAAAAGCATCGGTGTCCTTTGGCGTCATGGAAATCTCTCCAAAGCGCTGCAGCTTTCCATGGATTCTCATGACAGGCGGGATACCCACTGCAATGTGGAGATCCGATGCTTTCGCATTCACTGTATCTTTCAGAAGGTCAAAGAATTCCATTTCCTTTCTCTCCCTTATTCCAAACGATATGTAATTCTCAGCATTTCATCCAGTGACGTAATTCCCTGCCGAACCAGCTGCCCGCAATTTTCATGCAACGGGACGGTCCCATGTCTTGAAGCAGCCATTCGCAACTGATCAATGGATGCCCTGCCCGTGATCAGTTCACGAATTTCACGGGTCATCAGCATAACCTCATGAATGGAGGTTCTGCCCAGATAGCCGGTATTGCCGCACATGTTGCATCCCGTGCCCCGATAGAGAACATCCGCCTGGGACAGATGGAGAAGTTCCCTTTCGGAGGGAACCGGCTGGTACGCTTTCCTGCAGTTTGTACAGATCTTTTTTACCAGCCTCTGCGCAACGACACCGATCACAGCGGAAGAAACCAGATAGGGTTCAATCCCCATGTCCACCAGCCTCGATACTGCGGAAGCAGAATCGTTGGTATGCATGGTGCTCAATACCAAATGCCCTGTTATGGAAGCGCGGATGGCAATTTCCGCCGTTTCCGCATCACGGATCTCGCCGATCATGATAATGTCCGGATCCTGTCTCAGGATGGAACGCAAGCCGTTGGCAAATGTCAGGCCGGTCCTGGTATTGACCTGGACCTGATTGATTCCATCCAGATGATATTCCACGGGATCTTCCACCGTAATAATATTGCGGCTTGTCCGGTTCAATTCCTGCAAGGCAGCATATAATGTAGTCGTCTTTCCGCTTCCTGTAGGGCCTGTGACCAGAATGATCCCATTGGGACTCCGGATCAGTTTGCTGAACAACTTTATATTCCCTTCACTGAAGCCCAGCTGACATTTGGTACGAATCGTACTATTGCGATTCAGAAGGCGGACCACAATCTTCTCGCCGTATATGGTCGGAAGAACGGAAATTCGCAGATCCACTTCTTTGTTGTCCACTTGCATCTCCACTCTCCCATCCTGAGGGAGCCGTTTCTCTGCAATATCCATCCTGCCCAGTATTTTAATCCGCGTCACAACAGCTGAATGAACGGCCCTGGAAACCGTCATGATTTCCTGAAGATCGCCGTCAATCCGAAAGCGGATGCGAACTTCCCCTTCATAGGGTTCGATATGAATATCGCTTGCCCTTGCCCGTACAGCGCGCTCCATAATGGAATTGACAAGCCGTACTGCCGGAGCATGATTTACGGCATCCACAGCCAGGGCTTCCCTTTCCACACTCCGCTTCATCGGATCCGGCGTTGCCCCGGCTTCCTTTACAAAGTCACTGACTGCCCTTTCCGCACTCTCGTTGCCATAATACTGATCCACAGCTATCCGGATGGAACTCCGCAGGGCCAGGGCAGGTTTTACGTTCAGGCCTGTAGCGATACTGACATCATCAATGGCATACAGATTGAAGGGATCCGACATTGCCACGACAATTTCATTTCCTTCCCGGGAAACCGGTATCAACATATGTCTTCTTGCCAGGCTCTCGCTGATCAGCCGGGGTACCTGCGGATCGATCCGGAATCCGGAAAAATCGATATAAGGCAAATTGCGATAGGCCTTCAAAACCTGGATCAACTGCTTTTCATTTACCAGGCCGTCTTTGATCAAAAGCTCTTCCAGCTTTTCCCCTGTGCTTTTTTGCCTTCTCAGCTCTTCCTCCAGCTGCTCGGAAGATAAAATCCCCAATTCCAGCAAAACATCACCCAGCCCGGTTTCCCTGCGGGCTTCTTTGTTTATTTTGAAATCCTGTGTGACTTGCATTTGGATTTCCTCCCAACCAGAAGTCTCTCGATCCATCTGTTGAACTTTGTCCCGATAAACTCCCTGGGATCCATTGGATCAACCAGTATGGTATAAAGGCCTGTCCGATTTCCTCCCAGAATATCAGTGAGAATCTGATCTCCAATGACCAGCGTATCGCAGGACATGCTCTTAAGAGCAGCCAAAGCACTCTGAAAAGCCCGGACACATGGCTTTCCCCTGCATGGTGCGGCGATTACACCCAATTCCAAGGCGAATTGCTGCACTTTTTGCTGTTGGCTGTTGGACAGAAGGCAGATCCGGAAACCTGTTTTCTCTGCCCTGCGCAGCCAGCGGTCCAGCTGCGGGTTGATATGATATTGGTTCCATGGGGTAATGGTGTTGTCAATATCGAGTATGATATTGTGATATCCCCGATTCCAAAGATCCTCCAATTCAATATCATAGATGGACCCTGCTGTCTGATCGGGCTGAAACAAATCCTGCATGGAGATCTTCCTTTTCCGACAATGAAAAAATTTCTTTCATCATCCTGAATGTCGTATATTATATTGTGTTCATTATATAAAGAATCGGTTTATCTGTCAAAAAATTGACTGGAATCTTATTCCAGCCAATCCGCTTTTTCGATTCATTTCCCCGGAAAATGCATGAAAAGCGCCTACTTTCCATTGAAATTCACTTCATCCAATCATGATAAAAATTTCAAAACAGATATCAGGAAAAGCGCTTGTTGCCAAGGTAAAATATTGTAAACAGGCCTGGCCCGCAGTGTGCGCCGATCACCACGCCAAGATTCGTGATGGTCACCCTGGAAACGGAAGGAAAATTCTCCAGCACCCTGTCCCGGACAAATTCCGCGTCCCCGATGCAGTCCGCATGGTTAATATGTACCTCCTGCCCATCCGGCTCAGTGAAGTCAGTCTTCATCTTATCGAGGATGGCAAGCAGCGCTGATTTGCGACCACGCACCTTGTTGCATAAAGTCAGCCTGCCGTCGTTATCCACATAGAGTACCGGCTTTACATGAAGCAACGAGCCGACCATTGCCTCCGAGTTGGAGACACGCCCGCTGCGTTTAAGATAATGCAGATCATCCACCGTAAACCAGTGCATGATGTTGCGTTTATGCTTCTCAGCCCAGTCTATCACTTCATCAAAACTACTGCCTCCGTCCCTGAGCCGGACCATATAGGTAATCAGCAACCCCAGCCCGCCGGAAACACACAGAGTATCCATCACATAAAAGCGCTGATTGGGATACTCTTCCCTTATCTGACCGGCAGCCTCGGCAGCATTTACATAGGAATGGGAAAGCTGTTTTGTCATATCGAGATACAGGACATCCTTTCCCTGCTCCATGAGCTTTTTAAAGAATTCATGATATTCATAGGTGTTGATCATCGAAGTAGAAAGTTCTGCGCCTTTCCGCATACGTTTGTAGACGCGTTCACGGGACTCTTCCCTGCAATCGTCGTAATAGACTTCATTGTCTATCGTATAGTTGTAGCTTATGAACGGGACGTCATGCTCCTCAAAGAATTCAGCCGGCAGATCGGCGGTAGACGCCGTGGCAATAATATAATCACGTTCGGCCATAGACGATTCACCTCATATATGTTTTATTCATTTTATGAAATTTCTTCCGAATTTATTATACCATATATGAGGCAGGGTTGTCGATAACGCTGCCGGTGCAAATTTCCGGATGCAGCGTATGCAAAACCTCCACAGCTCATTGGCGACACGGTCACACACTGTTCTTCCCGGAATCACACGAAGGGCTGTCAAACTCCTTTGCCAGTCTCATAATCGCCTTTTTTTCGATTCTGGAAACATAGGATCTGGAAATTCCAAGTATTTGTGCAATTTCTCTCTGCGTTTTACTCTTCCCGTTGGACAGGCCGTAACGCATTTCCAAAACAATTTGCTCTCTTTTTTTCAGAACAGACTGCATTTTTTCACGCAGTTTCCGGACCTGAAGCTTGAGTTCCACCTGATCCGTTACGGAATCAGGATCCGTACCCAGAATATCAATCAGGGTAATTTCATTTCCTTCTTTGTCCATTCCAATGGGATCCTGAAGGGAAACCTCCCCTTTGGTTTTCCTGGATGCACGGATAGTCATCAGGATTTCGTTTTCAATGCAGCGTGCTGCATAGGTAGCAAGCCTGGTGTTTTTATTCATATTATAGGTGGATATGGCTTTGATCAAACCGATGGTTCCTATGGAGATCAGATCATCCACTTCTTTTCCGGTGTTATTGTATTTTTTTACGATATGGGCAACCAGCCTCAGATTATGCTCAATAAGAATGTTTCTGGAGTCTTCATGGCCTTCAGCCAGCCGTTTCAGATGATACTCCTCTTCTTCCGGTTCCAGAGGCTGTGGGAAGGAATTATTCCCCATAATATGTGCCATGAAAAAAAAGCATTTGATGAGTGCCAGCAAGCTCCCTGTAATGGCTTCCATGATGTCACCTCCCCAAATCCTTCTCAAAGATACCCTGTTTAAATTATATGAGACGATTTGTAAAAAGGTGCATCAAGGTCACAAAAAAGGGACAGTGCCGAAGAAATGCTGAAAATTATTGTCCTGCATGGATCCGGATATTCTTTGCAATATCGTGAAACAGAGGTACCGCTACCTGATCAGCTCCTCCTTCTTCCTTGCTCAGTACAACGATAACATACCGGGGATCCTTTTTCGGAAAATAGCCAGCGAACCATCCATATTCCTTGCTGTAGGGATCTCCGGATACCTGAGGGGTACCCGTCTTTCCGGCAATTCCCCCGATTTGCGGATCCCTTGCCTTTTCTGCTGTACCATATTCCGTAACATCCCCCATCCATTCCGATAATGTCCCGGCAGTTTTTTCGGAAATCACTCTTCCCATAGTACGGTCTTTTCTGGATGATTTCGCAGTTTTCTGCACATTTTTCAGGGAAGATCCGTCCGGTGCGGTCAGCCCTGCCACAAGTCGTAATTGTTTCCGTTGACCGCCATTGGCCAGAGTCGTCATGAGATCCGCTATCTGAAGGGGAGTCACCATAGTCTCTCCCTGACCAATTGCCAGATTGGCAATTCCGGGACCGGTGTATTCCTGCCTGGACATAAGAAGTCCGGCCGCATTGGGCAATTCGATGTCCAGAGCCTTCCCCAGACCAAATTTTTCGGCCATTTTTACAATGTCCTCTCCACCAAGGTCCATGGCAATCCGTATGAAGGTGTCATTACAGGAATAGGCAAGAGCTTCCCGCAGTGAAATCCCGCCTAATCCGCCGCTGGAAGTATGACAGGAAAAAAAGCGGCTGCCCACCTGTATCCCGCCGGTACAGGTAAATCTTGTATTTTCGGTGTATTTATCGCTTTCCAGTGCCGCAGCGGCCACAACAACCTTGAATACCGATCCCAGAGGATATTGTTCAAAAGGCATTGCAAGAAAAGAAGGTTCTTCGTTATGATTCATAACGCATTCCGGATCATATTGCTTGAATTGAGGCCTGCTGGCCAATGCCAGAATGTCCCCGGTCCGTGCATCCACCACCAGGCCGCTGTGATGGCGGTCCGGATACTGATCCAAAACGTTTTCCAAAATCTGCTGAATATCGTAATCCAGAGTAAGCCGGACCTGACAGGATTCCATGGGATCGGTGATTTGATATCCCAGACCAGGAATAATATGATCCTTTGCATCTGCCACTGCCTGCACCTGTTTCACGGATCCGGGATGAAGATAGCTCTCATACACCTTTTCCATTCCGCTCATGGGAACTCCGTCGGATTTCCTCAGATATCCGATTACATGTCGCGCCAGGGAATGATCACCATATCGCAGACTTCGCTCCTGATATAATACTCCCGGATACTGTCCCTTCTGAATCGGCCTGATCCTTGCAGAATCCGGGTCCGTAATAATTTCCTGATAATACGTCTGATCTTTGTGATTAAAATAGGCCTTCGGCTTTCCGGTCAGCTTTTCGATTGCCTCGTAAGCGGAATCGTCAAATCCGATGCTTCTGGGGAAGATCAACAGCTCCTGAACCTCGTCTGCCTGTGTAAACGGAATGCCGTTCCGATCCGTAATATCCCCCCGCTTTTCTTCCACATCCACGGTTACCGTTTGCTGGGGAAGGGCCATTTTGGCATATTTCTTCCCATCGATAATTTGAATCTGAAACAGCCGCAAAATGAGCAATGCAAACAGGACGGTGAAGCAACAGCCCAAATAAAAAAAACGTTTTTTTCGGGATGGTGCTTTTCTCAATGACATGCACTCCTCTCCAAAAGTGATCTGTTTCATCCATATAGGCTGACTGCCGGATAAAAAACAAGCCTTTACAGGGTAATGTAAGTATACCCTGTAAAGGCTTGGTCTATCCTCCCAGACTTGATTTTTTATGGATACCATATCCATATCTGAAAAAAGGGCTCATTTATAATAAATGAACCCTTTGATCTTATAAAATCAATTCCAGAGAACCTGATATTTCTTTTTATCCCTCACATGTCCTTCATATGTGCTGTTAAAGGCATGCAACCCTTCCTGTGGATCCATCAGTACAAAATACAACATGGATTTCTTTTCATCCATATACTCGCCATAAGGATTCAATACGGCCTCCATTGCCGATTTACCGGGGGAAGAAATCGGTCCTGCCGGCAATCCCGGATTCCGGTAGGTGTTGTAAGGCGAATCCACCCTGGTATCCTCAGCGGTCAGATTGGTTTGCTTCACATCCTTGTCCAGGACATAATTGATGGTGGCACAGGATTCCAGTTTCATGCCGATTCGAAGCCGGTTCTGGAATACAGCGGATATCTTTGTAAACTCTTCATCTATCCCTTCATTCTGAATGACAGATGCCAGGGTAACCACCTGATCCACTGTAAAATTTTCTTCCTGAGCCTTTTCCTGCATATCCTGGGTAAAGGTTTTATCGAACTGGCCCAGCAGGATCCGGATGATCTTCTCCGGAGAATCGTCTGTAAAAACGTAATAGGTATTGGGAAACAGGTACCCCTCCAGTGGAAATTTCCCTTTTTTCCGGGCTTCGGGGATATCTCTCAAAAACGGATAATCCGCAACATAATGATCCACATTTTTTGCTTCTTTTATAAAGTCTTCCTCCGTAAAAGCCAATTTATATTCATTGACCAGACGGGATGCAATCTTTCGAATATCATCGCCCTCCCGGATGGTTATCTTTATGGAGGAAACAGAGATCCGTCCATCCAGAAGCTCATTGATCATGTCCTGAAGGGTCATGCTTTTGGAAAGCTCGTACTTCCCGGCCTGCATCTCATTGGTTTTATCGGAAAAATCAACCATAAGCTTAAATGCACCCTCATTCCGTATCAGGCCCTTCTTATGCAAAATCTCTGCAATACCGTTTATAGAAGTGCCCATAGGGACTTCCACACTGATTTTGGCAGAATCCTTCGGGTTTATCGGCTTAAAGAACCTGGCGTAGATTCCATAGGCAACCAGGGCAAAAGTAGCAACGACGATGGACAGACTAATCAGAAAGATAAGAATTTGCCTCAGTACCTTTTTCAGCGTTCTATCCTTCTGCAATTTTATCGTTTCTTTATCTTTCCCGATCTCCGAATCAGGCATGAACCCCCCCTCCCTTCCAATTATCCATTTCTCCAAACTCCATCATTATACCTTTTCGAGCGGGACTTGACAAGTATTTCATTGCATTCCCGCTGAACAAACCTGTCAGATTTCCATAATAACAGGAAGGATCATGGGCTTGCGCTTGGTACGCTCATAAAGAAAATCCCTTAAACCGTTTCGGATATTCAGTTTGATGGTATTCCAGTCTGTGATTTTCTTTTCCTCACATTCCTCCAGAACATTCTTTACAATTTTCTTTGCATCCTCCATCAATTTCTCGGACTCGCGTACATAGACAAATCCGCGTGAGATGATGTCCGGTCCGGCAATGATGCTGTAATTATCCTTGGACATGGTAATAACCACCACCATCAGGCCATCCTGAGACAGATGCTTCCTGTCGCGCAGCACGATATTCCCTACATCTCCAATGCCAAGCCCGTCCACCAATACTTTTCCGGCTGTAACGGAGCCGTTGATTCTGCAGGAATTCGGAGTGAATTCAATGACATTGCCCAACTCGGCAATGAAAATGTTCTTTTTGGGCATGCCCAGGGACTCCGCCAGTTTGGCGTGTTGTTTCAGATGCCGATACTCTCCGTGAACCGGAATAAAAAATTTCGGCTTGACAAGAGTATGAATGAGCTTCAGCTCTTCCTGGCAGGCATGGCCGGATACATGGGTTTCCATAAGGGCCTCATAAATTACGTTTGCACCTTTTTTAAACAATTGATTTACAATT
Source organism: Eubacteriales bacterium mix99 (assembly GCA_038396605.1). Taxonomy (NCBI): domain Bacteria; kingdom Bacillati; phylum Bacillota; class Clostridia; order Eubacteriales; species Eubacteriales bacterium mix99. The sequence goes on along the minus strand of CP121690.1, from coordinate 2,465,486 downwards.
TTGTTGACCAGCTTCTCATTCCCCGGAATGGCACTTGCAGATATGATCACCAAATCGTCAGGTTTAATATCCAGCTTGCGATGCTCCGATGCAGCCATTCTGGCCAATGCAGACATGGGCTCTCCCTGGCTGCCGGTGGTAAGCACCACAACCTTCTTATCCGGATAATCACCAATTTGGTCCACATCCACCAGCAAGTTGGATGGTATTTTCAGATATCCCAGTTCAGTTGCCACATTGACTACATTCACCATACTTCTTCCGGAAACACACAATTTCCGGTGATGTTTCACCGTGGCATTTACAACCTGCTGAATCCGGTGAACATTGGATGCAAAGGAAGCCACGATAATTCTTCCTGCAGCTTCGTCAAAGATGTTTTCAAAGGTGACTCCGACGGTCTTCTCCGACATGGTGTACCCTGGGCGTTCCACATTGGTGCTGTCGCACAAAAGAGCCAGCACACCCTGCTCCCCCAGGCTTGCGAATCGTGCCAGATCCATGACCTGCCCGTCAATCGGTGTAAAATCCACCTTGAAATCACTGGTATGAACGATGACACCCACCGGTGTTGTAATCGCCAGGGCGACGGAATCCGCTATACTGTGACTGGTTTTAATGAACTCCACCGATATGTTTCCAAACCTGACAACATCCTTTGCTTTTACTATATGAAGGGAAACGTCATGTTCCATGCCGTGTTCCTTCAGTTTGTTCTCCACCAGTCCCAGGGTAAGCTTAGTCCCATAGACCGGTACATTCAGCTGCCTGAGCACATAGGGCAGTGCCCCGATATGATCTTCATGTCCGTGGGTCAATACAATTGCCCTGACTTTTTCCTTGTTTTTTTTCAGATAAGTGATGTCCGGAATCACAAGGTCAATTCCCAACATCTCATCCTCTGGAAAACTGAGTCCGCAATCCACAACGACGATATCCTCCCCATATTCGAATACCGTCATATTCTTTCCGATTTCCCCCAGTCCTCCCAAAGGGATAACTTTTAGTAATTTCGTTTTCGATGCCACGAAATAAAGTCCTCCTCCTTCTCTTTCCTCATTTATTTTAAATTTATTTCTGTTCCTTCAAATCAAAAGCCCGTTCCACTTTCCTCTTACGGATTTTCCTCTGTGATGGGCATCTGTCCGGCAAAAAAGCACTTCCTGCCAGAATATAGTGATATTCTTGCCAATTCTGCAAAATTCAGACCGACCCTCTCTCCCGAGACTGAATCTTCTTCACTTTTTCTTCATAAAAGCCAGCCAACTCCTCCGCATATTCCTCAGAGACGCCCTCAGTGAAAACCCGGCACACCGGTTCCTCTGAATCGGGAAGAATCAAAGCCCAGCCTTTCTCGTGATTGATCCGGATCCCTTCGAACATCTCAACGCTCTGGTCCCCCTTGCCTTCCTCCTCCATCAGGGTTCGCATTACCGTCCCCTTTTGCGCCCATGGACAGGGAATTTCCTTCTCCCGTACATGAAATTCGGGAATTTCCCTTACCAACTGTGATAAGGTAACGTCTTCCCGCGCCATCCATTCGAGAAGTTTCAGCAATACCGCCGTTCCGTCAAAATACAAGGGAAACAACGGGGTGCCGTAAATTTCTGCCATAAGAGCCTGTTTGCTGGATTTGGTGCGCACCACCGTGCAACTGTATTGCTCCGCAAGCTGATCAAAAATACCCGGCGAAGTACAGGGAACCGCTATTTTCCCATCGGGTTTGTCCCGCAGATAAATCAAGCTGACGATTGCCCTTTGTATTTCCGGATCGACGGAATTTCCCATCTCATCAAACAGGGTAATGGCTTCACAATCAGTGCTCATTTGACAGCCCAGATCAAAACCGCCCTGTTTTCTCTCCTGTTCCGGATTGTTGAAACAGCTTTGTATATGACATCCGGATTCTTTCAACACACGATACAAAATATTGTTGCCCAGTCGATTTCCGTTCGCAAAAACCAGTATTTTATAATTCCTCTCCCGTATTTTCTCTGCGTCCACGGAATCCATCAAAGATCGCATATAAAAAACAGGAACGTCCGAAAGGATATGCACCCTTTTGATGCTTTCCGGATCCGGGCGCTGAAAATCATCCCGGATATACAGACTCTCAATTTTCCGTTCCGCAGAAGGCAGGAGATTACAGCCGTGGGAATCTGTAAAACAGAACCGGACATCTCCCGGATCCTCCGGCGCAGCAAAGAGATGAATTCCTGCATCCAGTGCCAGATGTCGGACGGAATAACGAAGAACCGGCTTTGTCAGCTGCCCCAGATCAAATACTTCCAGACCAGCGGACAAAAGGCCCGAAACCAGACTGTATTTCAACATGCCGCTTACGGGATGATTGCCACAGCTGACCGCTATTTTCTTTTTGGGACAAAGAAATGCGCCAAAAGCTGCACCAAGTTTCGCTGTCGCGTAAGGCGACCATTCCGTGTTGACCGAGCCATGTATTCCGTCTTTTCCAAACAGGGTACGATTTGCTCTGGTACCCCATACGACGTTGGATTGCACAATATTGCCTTCCTCGATCGTCTTTCCCGGCCAGATCCGTACCTGCGGCTTGACGGAAGAACCTTCCTTCAGCTGACAGCCATCTCCAATCACTGCGCCTTCATACAGGGAGACCCGCCTGCCTGTCCCGACCTTGCTGCAGATGGCCGCACCGCGGACAGCCGTTCCGTCTCCCAGCACAATATGATTCCACAGAATACTTCTCTTGACACTGGCACCTTCTCCAATATGACAGTTTTCACCAATCACCGAGTAAGGCCCAATATAAGCATCCTTTTCAATGCTGCAGTAATCCCCGATCAGACAGGGACCTTCCAGTTTTGCTCCTTTCGCTATTTTTAAACCTTTCCCCAGCCATATGTTGTCGTTGGTCTTCTGCCCATCAAAATGTTGATGCACACGTCCGTTCAACATGTCATAGTGGGCGGAAAGGTAGGTCTGACAATCCCCGATATCGCACCAATATTCATTTGTGATATATCCATACATTCGCTGCCGGTTCTTCAGAAGCAGTGGAAACAAGTCGCAGCTGAAGTCAAATTTCTTTCCGGCATCAAAAAAATTCAATGCTTTGGGGTCCATTATGTAGATGCCGGTATTGACCGTATCGCTGAAAACCTCTCCCCAATTGGGCTTTTCCAGGAAACGCGTGACGGAATCCGATTCGTCCGTAATCACCACGCCAAATTCCAAAGGAACCTTTACCCGCTTCAACACCAATGTGGCTACGGAACCCTTTTCCTTATGGAACCGGATTGCCCTCCCAAGATCGATATCCGTCAGAGCATCGCCGCTGATCACCACGAACGGCTCATCCAGAAAACCTCCGGCATTTTTGACGCTTCCTGCTGTTCCCAGGGGAGACTCTTCGATAAAATAGCTCAAATGAACTCCATAATCGGATCCGTCCTGGAAAAAATCCTGTATTTGCTCCGGAAGATATTGTAAGGTGACACCAATGTCCGTTATGCCATATTTTTTAAGGAGCTCAATACTGTATGTCATAACGGGTTTGTTCATGATTGGAACCATTGGTTTCGGCAAATCACATGTCAGAGGACGAAGACGGGAACCCGCTCCGCCAGCCATTATAATACCCTTCATGGAACCATCCTTTCCATCCATTTTCGACCCATTCAGGTATAATAATAGTATGTTCACTCTGACCTTGAATATTCTGACAGCCGTGTTATCTTGCTTTCTCCAGCTCCGGCAGCAACTTATCGTTGAGAATCTTGATATGCGTGCCTTTCATACCCAAAGACCTGGATTCAATGACTCCAGCGCTCTCAAACTTTCTCAATGCATTTACAATAACAGATCGTGTGATCCCTGCCCGATCTGCAATTTTACTGGCTACCAGAAGCCCTTCCCTGCCATTCAGCTCTTTGAAGATATGTTCAACCGCCTCCAGCTCGGAATAGGACAAGGTTCCAATTGCCATCTGTACCACTGCTTTTTTCCGGGCTTCCGCCTCGGCCTCGTCCGCTTTGGACCGCATGATCTCCATTCCGACAATTGTAGCACTGTATTCTGCCAGAATCAGATCTTCTGTCGTCAGCTTTTTTTCAAAGCACTCAAAAATAAGAGTGCCGAGAATCCCTTCGCCGGATCGGATCGGAACAATCGTAATATAAATCCGCGAAGCTTTCTCTATCGTAATATTCGCTTTCGTTTCATTATAATGCAATAATCTTTCATTATACTGCTCTTTCAGGCGAAGCTCATTGGGACTGATCCGATCAAATGGCTGAATGCTGTTGTTGGGATGTGGCGTGGAATTACCAATAATATGACCCCTCCGGCTGGCAACGAATACATTGCAATCCAATATCTCACTTAAGACCTTTGTCAGATCGGAAAAGACAACCCCATCCCGACCAGAGCCCTGAAGGATTTTATTCAGCCTTCTGGTGTTTTCCAATAAAGCACTTGACAATTGATGGATCCTCCTCATTTCTATCGTTTTGAATCTCACAAAATATATTTATGCAGATCCGTCTTCCTGATCATATCCGTCAGGCTCTGCTGCACAAAGGCACGGTTCACTGTAATGGTTTGTCCGTACAAATCCTCCGCATGAAAGGACAAATCCTCCAGCAGCTTTTCCATAACAGTATGCAGCCTTCTGGCACCAATATTTTCCTCACTCTGGTTAATGACATAAGACATTCTGGCAATTTCATCTATGGCATCATCGGTAAATACCAGATGAACACCTTCTGTTTTCATCAATGCAACCTGCTGTTTAATGATCGCATTTTCCGGCTGGGTAAGAATCTGCCGAAAGTTATCCTCCGTCAGGCTTTTCAGCTCTACCCGTATGGGAAACCGTCCCTGGAGCTCCGGGATCAGATCAGACACTTTTGAAACATGAAAAGCACCTGCTGCAATAAACAGCATATAATCCGTCTTTACCGGACCGTACTTAGTCATTACCGTAGTGCCTTCCACGATGGGCAGAATATCACGCTGCACCCCTTCCCGTGAGACATCCGGGCTCTGTCCCATTCCGCTTCCGGCAACCTTGTCAATCTCGTCCAGGAAAACAATGCCATCCTGCTCTGCAAGCGTCAGTGCCTCATCAATCACTTCATCCATGTCGATGATCTTCTGGGCCTCTTCCTGCTCAAAAATCCTGCGGGCTTCCCTGACGGTGACTTTCTTTTTTCGGGTTTGCTTTGGAAAAATATTGCCAAAGGCATCCTGTATCTGAATCATCATATCTTCATTTCCCATTCCTGACAGAACACCGACGCCGGGATACCGGTTTTCATCCACTTCAATCTCTATCACGGAATTTTCAAGCTTTTCGCTGCGAAGGCGCTGACGAAGTTTCTCCCTGGTGCTTTGCATGGAGCCGGACTCCTGCTTCACCAGAGCCGTTTCCTCCGTATCATCTTTCGCCGGATCCGAAAGCAGCTCAAGGGAATTGGGATCTTTCTTTTTTTGTGCAGGAAGCAAGGCATCCAAAATCCTTTCCTCTGCCGCCCTGGAGGCTTTTCCCTGAACACCGGCCATTTTTTCATTTTTTACCATACGTATGGAGGCTTCCACCAGATCCCGTATAATGGATTCCACATCCCTGCCCACATAACCAACCTCCGTAAACTTAGTGGCTTCCACCTTGATAAACGGAGCATGAACCAGTTTGGCCAGCCGTCGTGCAATTTCGGTCTTCCCCACGCCGGTGGGACCGCTCATAATAATATTTTTCGGAGTAACTTCCTCCTTGAGTTTATCGTCCAATTGACTCCTCCGATAGCGGTTCCGCAAGGCAATCGCTACCGAACGCTTCGCCTCGTCCTGTCCGATAATATATCGATCCAGCTGACGAACGATCTCCCTGGGGGTCAGATTCATCGACTCATCCCCTCCTATAATTCTTCCACATGAATATTGTCATTGGTATATACACAGATAGAAGAAGCTATTTTCAAAGACTCACGGGCAATATCGGCCGGTCCCATATCCGTATGACGAATCAGAGCCTTGGCAGCGGACATGGCAAACATCCCGCCGGAACCGATTGCTGCAACATTGTCATCGGGCTCAATGACCTCTCCGGTACCGGATATAATCAGGAGACTTTCCTTGTCCATGGCAATCAGCATGGCTTCCAGCTTTTGTAATGTCTTATCTTTACGCCAGTCCTTGGCCAGCTCCACAGCAGCACGCTGTAAATTACCGGCACACTCCTCCAGCTTGCTTTCGAACTTTTCGCTCAAAGTAAAAGCATCTGCAACCGATCCGGCAAATCCGATCATCACCTGATCCTGGTAAAGGCGTCGTACCTTTTTGGCGCCATGCTTCATAATCGTTGATTCACCGAGCGTTACCTGGCCATCCCCGGCAATCGCTCCATGATTGCCCTTCTTGACCGCCACAATAGTGGTACCTTTCAGCATGTTACGGTTCCACTCCTTCTTCACAAAAATCAAAGTTCTCCCATCACTTGATAGGCTCAGATTACATTATAACACAATCCGCCTTTTTTTGCGACCGAAGCTCATGGGAAAGGGTGGGAAAAGGCAACGGCGAAAAAGGTCACTTTTCCGCTGTATGATCTTCGGATTCTTCCCTCACTTCTCTGGTATATCCACACTCTTTATTGGAACATACAATTCTGTAACTCGCTGTTTTTGAAGCCTTTTCCACCATATAGCTGCCGCATTTCGGACATTTTTCCCGGATTGGCTTATACCAGGAAATGAAATCACAGTCCGGATACCTTTCACAGCCATAGAACTTCCGCCCCCGTTTGGATCTCCGAACCACCACGGCAGCATTGCATTTTGGACAGGAGGCATCCACTTTTTCCACCAGAGGCTTTGTATTCCTGCACTCAGGAAAATTCGGACATGCCAGAAACTTGCCATATCGTCCATATTTGATCACCATACGACTGCCGCAGTTTTCGCAGATTACATCGGATTCTTCTTCCTGAATTTCTATCTTTTCCAATTCCTTTTCGGCATGCTCCAGATATTTCTCAAATGGTCCATAGAAATCTTCCAGAATCTTATGCCAGTCCAGGCTTCCTTCTTCCACCTGATCCAGTCTCTCCTCCATATCCGCGGTAAACTGGTAATCGATCACATCCGGAAAGTATTCCAGCATGACTCCATTTACAATGTCCCCCAATTCCGTTGGATACAATACCTTCCTCTCCCGTACCACGTAACCTCTGGACAGAATGGTTGAAATGGTCGGGGAATAAGTGCTGGGCCTGCCAATTCCCATATCTTCCATTGCCCGTACCAGGGATGCTTCACTATAGCGCGGAGGCGGCTGACTAAAGTGTTGCTCCGGCTTCCATTCCCGGAGCTCCAGCTGCTGTCCTTCCTCCATGGAAGGCAGATCAACATCTTTATCGTCCTTTTCCTCCTCGGAAGTTTCCATATATACAATGGTATAGCCCGAAAAAGCCTTTCTGCTTCCCCTTGCCCGAAAGGTATATTTTCCAGCCGTGATCTGAACCGTCATGACTTCATAGAGGGCCGGCGCCATCTGGCTGGCAAGAAACCGTTCATAAACCAGCCGATATAACCGGAGCTGATCCCGCTTCAGGGAATCCTTTATCCTGTCCGGTGCCAGACGGATATAGGTGGGGCGTATGGCTTCATGGGCATCCTGCACATTTTTCCTTGCTTTATATACATTTGGAGTCTTTGGAAGAAACTCCTTGCCATATTTCTCCTCCACAGCAGCTTTGGCATCCTGCTGCGCTGTTTCCGATATCCGGGTGGAATCGGTACGGATATAGGTAATCAGGCCGACGGATCCTTCGCCCTTGACCTCAATGCCTTCATAAAGCTGCTGGGCAAGCATCATGGTCTTTTTTGTGGTAAATCCAAGTTTCCTGGATGCTTCCTGCTGCAGCGTACTGGTTGTAAAAGGTGGCGGCGCATTGCGTCTCCTGGAGCTCTTCCGGATCCTTTCCACCCGGAAGGAAGCCTGTTTCACTTCCGCGAGGATTTTATCCATTTCCTCCTTTGTCCCGGGCTCCAGCTTTTTATCCCCGATACCATATAAAAGAGCTTCGAAGATCTGCTTCTTTCCCGGGCTGTTTTTCCCCTTCAAAGTTTTCTGCTGATCCGTATCTGACGGATAAAATTCTCCTTTCAGCGTCCAATATTCCACCGGCTGAAATTCCTTGATTTCCTTCTCCCGGTCACACAAAAGACGTGTGGCAACGGATTGTACCCGTCCGGCACTCAGACCTTTCCGAACTTTGCGCCACAGCAGGGGACTGATCTGATACCCCACTACCCGATCCAGAACCCGGCGCGCCTGCTGTGCATCCACCAGATTCCGATCAATGGCACGGGGATATTTGATCGCATTTTTTACAGCCTTTTCTGTAATTTCGTTGAATTCAATCCTGCAGGACGAATTCTCGTCCAGTTTCAGGACATGACTCAAATGCCAGGATATGGCTTCGCCTTCCCGGTCCGGGTCCGTAGCCAGAAGTATTTTATCCGCCTTCTTTGCGGATTTTTTCAATTTTGCCAGCAACTCTCCCTTTCCCCGTATTGTTATATATTTTGGCTCAAAGTGATGTTCCAGATCCACTCCAAGCTGACTTTTCGGTAAATCTCTGACATGTCCCATTGATGCCTCCACAGTGTATCCCCTGCCCAAAAATTTCTTGATGGTTTTTGCTTTTGCAGGTGATTCCACTATGACTAACTTCTGCGTCATTGAATTCCCTCCATATTAAGCCTTCCACTGTTTCATAAATATTTTTCCGGGTAATTGCTTTATTATTCCCTTGATTTCCATGAATGTCAAAATTGCATTGAGTTGACCGGGCGGCAGATTTGTGATCTGAATCAATTCTTCCAGCCCCTTTTCTCCATCTTCCAAGGCATTATACACCGAGGTTTCAAAAAAATCAAGAGCACCGGTTTTCGCGGCTTCGCCGGACCGTGTGGCAGAATCTCTGCTGGTACAGACAGGAGCAGTGATATCCAGATCCTCCAGAATATCATCCACAGAGGTAACCACCCTGGCGCCTTCTTTCAGAAGCCTGTTGGTCCCCTTGCTGTACGGACTGTTGATATTGCCCGGAATGGCACAGACCTCCCGTCCCTGCTCCAGGGCAAAATCCACCGTAATCAGGGCACCACTTTTCTGACCTGCTTCAATCACCAGAGTCCCATTGGCGAGCCCGCTGATAATTCGGTTCCTGGCCGGAAAATTGCCTGCGGACGGCCCGGTCCCCGGCGGATATTCACTGAACAGGGATCCCCATTCTGCTATCGACTGATACAGGGATTTATTTTCCGGCGGATACACAATATCCACGCCGCAGCCAAAAACAGCAGCGGTATATCCGGATTTGGCATCCAAAGCGCCCTTATGCGCCATGGTGTCGATCCCCCGAGCCATTCCGCTGATCACAGCAACTCCTGCCTGAGCCAATTCACAGGAAATGCGTCGTGCCACCGTCCGTCCATATCCCGAGCAACGCCGGGAACCCACCACCGCAACAGCAGGCATCCCGGATGGGAATGGCCTTCCCTTGCAATAAAGGACAGGAGGTGGATCATAAGTGGATTTTAACAAAGGAGGATATTCCGGACTGGAAAGGGTCAACACGCTGAATTCCGGCATGGACAGAATCCGTTCTGCCTTTTCCAGGGTCTCTGTATTTCTTGCGGCAGCAATTTTCCCCCAGCATTTCTTTCCCAGAATCCGGGATGCCTGTTCCGCTTCTGTTTTGGAGGCTTCATAAAGCCTGCGGGGGCTTTTGAAATATTTCAACAATTTATAGAAACGTCTTGCGCCAATGCCAGATATGGAGCTGAGCCATATCCAATATACCTTTTCATCCGTCAATTCCTGATAACCCCGCTTTTTAAAGGGAAGCATTCCCTCGACTGCTTCCCTTGTTCTTCTTCAAGCATGGAAAGAAAGATCTCAGCCAGCCCGGGATCAAATTGTGTCCCTGCACACCGTTGAATTTCCCTGAGAGCTTCCCCGGATGAGACCGGTTTCCGGTAGGACCTTCCGTTAGTCAGAACATCATATGCATCTGCTATGGAAAGGATCCTGGAAATCAGCGGGATCTGCTCTCCGCTCAAACCCTGAGGATAACCTTTCCCATCCCAATGCTCATGGTGGCTCAATATAGCATCTGCCAGGGATACGAGCTCCGGTGAATAGGCTGCGATCCGGTAGCCGATTTCACAATGCTTCTGCATGATATGCCATTCCTCCGGTTCCAGGGTGCCAGGTTTGAAAAGAACGGATTTTGGAATGGCGATTTTACCGATATCATGAATCAAAGCCAGCATCTCCAGCTGATTCAATTCATAGGCACTGAGGTTCATCCGCTGGCCCATCTCCCGGACCAGTTCCTTCATTCGATTGCCATGTTCCCTGGTTTCATCCGCATGTTCCTCCAGCGACTGACGGATGGAAGCAATGATTTCATTGCATACGGAACGGCTTTCACTTAGTTTGGTGGAGTACATTTCCTCTTCCGCCTGTTTAAAAACGGATTTTATATCCCGGAAGGAATCTTCCTTGGTGGCACAACCCAGGGAGATACTGGTGCGAATGGGAATGGAACTCAGGGCACAGCAGTTTTCCCGGATTCGCCGGATAATGGATTCGGCTCCTTCCCTGTCAACATGAGGGAGGATCATGACAAATTCATCCCCGCCGATCCGGGCAATAATATCCTCTTTTCTGCACACTTCCTTCAGGACCCTGGCCACTTCCTTCAGTAACCGGTCTCCTTCCAAATGCCCAAAGGTATCGTTGATCAGTTTCAAGCCATTTGTATCTCCCATAATCAAAGATAAAGGAAGCATACGCTCCGTATCAAGCCTTTTCAGTTCTTCGTCAAAAAAAGAACGGTTATATAAGCCGGTCAGACTGTCATAAAAGGAATAATACCGGACTTTGGCTTCTCTTTGTCTTTGCAGCGTCACATCGTATAAAATCAAAACAATTCCCAAGGGGCTCCCATCTGCATCTGCAACAGGAGATCCTTTTCCGCTTACGACCATATCCTGATTCAGGTCCCTGTTGATCAAAAGAAGATAATCCGGCAGCTTCACCGTATCCCGCATGATATCCGGAATGGAGGGCAGATAACGGTCCAGATGCTGCTCATCGATCATAACCAGAATATCGTCAATTGGTTTGCCGACAGCCTGGGCATACTTCCAGCCGATCATCCTTTCCGCCATCCGGTTGAGAAAAAGGACATTCCCCTGCGTATTGGTTATGATTACGCCGTCATTCAATGCACATACGGCATGATAACAGAAGCTTTCCATACTTTTGGGCTGCATACTGATAACTCCTTCTTACAGGCCTGCCACAATCGACATATCTTCCTGTCTGCTGATTCTCTTTGCTTTTATCCTATTCTACATCTATCTGTAAAATCCTGTGATAAAATAATTTTCCCGCTTTCCATCGTTTCCATTACCATTTTACAACAGGATTTCTTGCTGCCTGTACCTCATCCAACTGCTTTACAACCGTAGTATGAGGAGCCGTTTTCACCACGTCCGGGTCCGCCACTGCCTCCTGTGCAATCCGGATCAGGGCCTGCACATATTCCTCCATGGATTCCACGCTCTCTGTTTCCGTAGGTTCCACCATGAGCGCTTCGTGTACAATCAATGGAAAATAGGTCGTCGGCGGGTGCAGGCCATAATCCATCAGACGCTTTGCAATTTGCTTTGCTGTAATCCCGTAAGGATTGTTCTTCAGTCCACCCAGTACGAATTCATGCATACAGGTCCGGTCATAAGGCAGCTTATAATAATCCTTCAGCATTTCCTTCATATAATTTGCATTCAGCACAGCGATCCGGCTGGCTGCCTTCAGCCCCTCTGCACCCATGGAAAGAATATAGCAATAAGCACGTACCACTACCCCAAAATTGCCGTACCAGGATTTTACCTTTCCAATGGACAACGGCCGGTTCTCCTCCAGGACATATCCTTTCCCGTTGTGGACAACCGCCGGAGTAGGCAAAAATTCCTTTAAAAAGTCTGCGACCCCCACCGGACCGCTGCCCGGACCGCCGCCGCCATGGGGAGTGGAAAAAGTTTTATGCAAATTCAGATGAACGATATCAAATCCCATGTCCCCGGGCCTGGTGATTCCCAGGATGGCATTGGCATTGGCTCCGTCATAATACAGCAGGCCCCCGGCTTTATGTACCATATCGGCTATTTTGACGATATTTTTATCAAAAAGTCCAAGAGTATTGGGGTTGGTCAGCATCAACCCTGCGACCTCGTCATTCAGTACCTCCTGCAGGGCATCCAGATCCATCCCGCCTTCCTCGTCGGATTTTACTTCAACCACTTCCATGCCGGCCATGCTGGCGCTGGCAGGATTGGTTCCGTGTGCGGAGTCCGGAATAATAATGCGCCTGCGCTTTTCGTCCCCCCGGTGCCGGTGATAGGCCCGAATCATCATCAGGCCGGTGATTTCCCCCTGTGCTCCGGCGGCAGGCTGCAGGGTAAATGCAGACATTCCGGTGAGTTCGCACAGCATTTTTTCCGTTCCTGCCATCAATTCCAGTGCACCCTGAACGGTTTCTGCCGGCTGGAGCGGATGAATATTGGAAAAGCCGGACATCCTGGCTGCTTCTTCATTAATCCTGGGATTATATTTCATGGTACAGGAACCAAGAGGATACATGCCGATATCCACCGCATAATTTTTCCGGGAAAGATTTGTATAATGCCGAATCACATCCACTTCACTGACTTCCGGCAGTTCCGGTTCCCTTTCCCGGAGCAGGCCGTCCGGAAGGGGAAACTCAGGTACATCGGATTCCGGCAGGCGGTAAGCTGTTCTGCCGGGCCTGGAACATTCAAGAATCAGTTTATTGTATTCCTTCATTCCATCCCCTCCAATATCCGCTGCAGGTTATGAATTTCCTGTTTTGTCCGCTTTTCGGTAACACAATACAGAATCCCATGCCCAAGCTGTGGGTAATCCTTTTGGAACGCATATCCGCCCAGGATTCCTTCCCGAAGCAGTGCTTCGTGAATCCTTTCATCCGAAGGGGCCCCGACAACAGGAAACTCCATAAAAAACGGATGATCGTATAGCAGACGGTATTTGCCGGAAGCCGTAAGTATCGATGCGGCATAGTGAGCTTTGTCATAGCATTGCCTGGCAACCTCCTTCAGACCTTCCTTTCCCATGGTGGCAAGATATACACTGGCAGCCAGCGCGTTCAGGGACTCATTGGAACAAATGTTGGACGTCGCTTTTTCCCGTCGGATATGCTGTTCTCTGGTCTGCAGGGTGGAAACAAACCCTCTTTTCCCTTCTGTGTCCCGGGTTTGACCAACGATCCTGCCGGGCATTTTTCTCATAAGGGATTTTGTGCAGGCCAGAAACCCGAGATACGGTCCGCCAAAGGACATGGGATTCCCAAGGCTCTGTCCTTCTCCAATGGCAATATCCGCGCCCCACTCCCCGGGTGTTTTGAACAATCCCAATGAAATGGGATCAACGGACAAAATCAACAGTCCTTTTTTATTGTGTATGATCTTTTCCGCACTTCCGATATCCTCGAAAAAGCCAAAAAAATTGGGATTCTGAAGGATCACTCCTGCCGTCTCCCGGCTCACTTTCTCCTCCAGCATCTCCATATCGGTCACTCCGCTTTTCACTGGGAGAACTTCACATGCAATCCCATGGCAACCCAGAAATGTGGACAGTACTTTTCTGGTCTCCGGATGAACGGTCTCCGAGACAAGGATCTGCCTTCTCCGGGTACGGTTCGTTGCCATCCGTGCCGCCTCAGCTGCAGCGCTGGCGCCGTCATACAGAGACGCATTGGATACATCCATCCCGGTAATGGCGCAAATCATGGATTGATACTCAAATATGGCCTGCAGGGTCCCCTGACTGACTTCCGGCTGATACGGAGTATAGGATGTGGAGAACTCGGACCTCCCGGTGACGTACCGGACTGTGGAAGGGATATAGTGGTCATACGACCCGGCGCCCAGAAATATCACAGCCCTTTCTGCATCCAGATTCCGGCTGCACAGATCTTTCAGGATTCGTTCCACTTCCAGCTCCGATTTGGGTCTCTCCAGATTCGGATCCTTCTGTAACCGGATGGAAGGCGGGATATCTTCGAATACGTCCTCTGCCGAATGCAGTCCCAGTTTTTCGAGGATTTTCGTTTCGTCCTCCGGCGTGGCAGGAAGATAGGGAAACATCACTCATCCTCCTCAAGACACCACATTTTATATTCTTCAGGGGACAGCAAGCCCTCTTCCATATCTGCATCTGTGGTTTCCAGTTCGATCAGCCAACTGCCATATGGATCCTGATTGATACGCTCCGGATGGTCGATCAACTTCCCATTGACCCTGATGACCTTGCCGGCAATCGGAGTATAGACATCGGACGCCGCTTTTACGGATTCCACAACGCCAATCGGATCCCCCGCCTGAAATTCATCGCCTTCCTCCGGTAATTCCACATAAACCACATCTCCAAGCCCCAGTTGTGCATGATCGGTGATGCCCACCAGGGCATGGCTGCCTTCTGGCTTGACCCACTCATGATCCTTTGAGTAATACAAGCCATCCAAAACTTTCATTTTGATTCCCCCCAATTCTATTTATAGCCTGAAAGTCTGCCTCAATACCTTTCCTATGAAAAATATGGTTCCGGTAAATATTTCTGATATTTCTTTTTATAGAAAGGGGTTTCCACGGTGATGCCGGGAACCGACTTTCCCCGTATCGCAACCTCGATGGTATTTCCCGGAGCGGCAATTCCGGCATCCACCAATGCCAGCCCCAGATTTTTCTCCAGGGTGGGCGAATAATAACCGGTGGTCACACGACCTGCTTTTTTCCCATTCTTCCGGATCTCATAACCACTTCTCGGTATTCCCCGGCCCTTTATCTCAAAGCCGGCAATCTTTCTTTCAAGACCCCTTTCCTTCTGCGCGGCAAGGGCCTTTTTCCCCATAAAGTCCGTTTTCTCCATTTTTACAAAATGTTCAAGATCTGCCTCCAACGGTGTTATATCTTCTGTCAGTTCCCTGCCATATAGCGGCAGGCAAGCTTCAAACCGCAGCGTATCCCTGCACCCCAGGCCGGCTGGCTTCAGGCCGAACTCCTTCCCGGCCTCCAGCAGATCCTCCCATAGCTTCATCGCATGATCCGGACTCAAATAAACTTCGAAGCCGTCTTCTCCGGTGTAACCTGTCCGGGAGACCAGACAGGATACTCCCTGGATACGGATCGAATCGGAAAAGCGGAAAAAGCGGATCTTGCCTGCTTCCTCTCCGATAAAGGCTCTCATCAGGTCCACCGATTTGGGACCCTGGATGGCCAATTGGGCAACATCATCAGACCGGTCGCTTACTGTGACCTGATATCCCTCCGTATGATCCATCATCCATTTTACATCCTTGAACCGATTGGCAGCGTTGACGACAATCATATAATGCTGTCCGGAGAAACGATAGGCCATGACATCATCCACTGCTCCGCCGTTTTCATTGAGCAGGATGCTATACTGCGTCTGACCGTCCCGAATCCTGGAAATATCATTGGATAAAAGCATATTCAAATAAATAGAAGCATCTTTCCCTGCCACTTCGACTTCTCCCATATGGGAAACATCAAATACACCGGCTGCTTTCCGGACTGCCTGATGCTCCGCCAGGATCCCTTCAAACTGAAGAGGAAGTGCCCATCCTTCAAAATTAACAATTTTTGCTCCAACCCCTCCGTAGGCAGGATAAACAGCCGTTTTGTGAAGATGATCCAATCAAATCCCCCCTTTTTGCTTTAATCATACTATATGTATGGGCGGAATTCAACAAGACATTTTTAATATCTGCCTGGATTACCATATTTCTCTGACATGCACAAACAGCCAAAGATATTAATAATATAAATCAAGGATAGCATAGGAGGTGAAATCGATGGGATACGGCTTTGGTACGGAAGGCAGGGATGGTCGTGGCTTCTTTGGCGGAGCAGATGATTCGCTGCTGTTCTTCTTCCTGCTTTTGATAATTATTTTCTGCAACTGCGAATTTTTCGATAATGGAAGTGAATTGCTGTTCTTCTTCCTGATACTCGTCTTTCTTTTTGGAGGAGCATTTATAGGAGGCCCCGGTGGCTGCGCCACTGCAGAATAAGCGTTAGGCAACACAAAAAAGAGCGGATCCCCGGAAAAGATTCGCTCTTTTTGCTGCTTCCTTCCTATATTCTGATGTTTTGCCTTCCTGCCGTGATTATTTCTTCATATCAAACCAGCCCTTGTCATCTCTCCCGGCTTCCTGTGATGGATTGCTTTACAGCTATACTATTCCCAACAATCCGCCTTTCTTTCCTGATCAATTCTGTTGCCGGCTGTTCCGGACAGAAAGCTTACTCTCCGTTGGCTATTTCGCCGTTTTTGTCGATGGCAGGAGCACTTGTGATCTCACCCTCCGATATCTCCCAGGTAAACTGACGCCCTTTATTGGTGTCCAGCTGGAACGCCGCCCCTGGTTCAATCAGGTCCGCTCCGCCCTGTAAACTGCCGGATGGATCCACCGTTATCGCACCGGTCTTCTCTTCGACCGCGATGACAACCTGACCAGATGTTATGCTTCCGTCTGCTGCAACTATGGCAATCGCATTGTTCAAAGTGGAAAATGTCGTCCTGTCCGCTGATACCTTTGCCTTTTTCTGATATCCTGTCAGCTTCGGCACGGCAACTGCCGTCAGAATTCCCAGAATCGCAATGACAACAATGAGTTCAATCAGGGTGAATCCCTTTCTGTTTCGGATCTTCTTTCCCTGCTTTTCCATCTGAAATCCTCCCTTGTGAAAAAATAAAGATCATCCCCAGTATTGCCGGTCCAGGCTGCGATATTGAATCGCCTCTGCCAGATGGGCGTCCTGTATGTTTTCTTCCCCCCCCAGATCCGCTATGGTCCGTGCCACACGCAAAATACGGTCATAGGCCCTTGCACTCAGGGACAAAACGCGGAAGGCATCCTTGATCATAAGTTTTTGACTGTCGGTCAGTTTACAATAGGTATCGATTTGCCTGGAACTTAACTGGGCATTGCTGAAAATACCCTTTTTGTGATATCTCTGAAGCTGAATTGCCCGGGCTTTGTCAACGCACCCCTTCATTTCCCGGGAATTTTCTCCTTCCCGCTTGCCGGTCAGTTTTTCAAAACTGACGGGATCCACTTCAATATGCATGTCAAAACGATCCAGAAGAGGGCCGGAAATCCTATCCAGATATCGTGAAATTTGGTGGGGAGTGCAATTGCACTCATGAGACGGGTCAATTGAACGAAAATAGCCACAGGGACATGGATTCATGCTCCCAACCAGCATGAATTTGGAGGGGAAAGAAACACTCCCCTGTGCCCGGGACACGGTAATATAACCATCTTCCAAAGGCTGCCGGAGAACTTCCAGCGCCTCCCTTTTATATTCCGGAAGTTCATCCAGGAAAAGAACTCCATGATGCGCCAGGCTGATTTCCCCTGGCTTGGGCACTCTTCCTCCACCGACGAGGGCAATTCGAGAAACCGTATGATGAGGGGCCCGAAAAGGTCTGGTTCGGATCAATCCCTTCGAAGGATCCAATAAGGCAGCAGCGCTGTAAATCCTGGTGATCTCAAGGGCTTCGGGATAAGTCAGATCCGGCAGAATGGAAGGCAGTCTCTTGGCCAGCATGGTTTTTCCGGTTCCGGGGCTTCCGATCATCAGAATATTGTGACCACCGGCTGCGGCGATCTTTAAAGCCCTTTTGGCTCCTTCCTGACCTTTTACATCAGAATAATCCTCCAGGGCAGGAACCGGATGTTCCGGCAGGGCTTCCCTGTCGGGTTGCCAGGGACGAAGGGTTCCTTCTTGATTCAACGCAGACACCAGATCCCTGAGATGATCAAAGGGATATACGCTCATCGCTTTGACATGGATTGCTTCCGGAGCATTTGCCGTGGAAAGAACCGTTTTATGCTCCGTATCGGATACCGACAGCAGCATAGGCAAAACGCCGTTTACCGGCCGAATGGATCCATCCAGGGACAATTCCCCCAAATAAACCGGGCGGAAATCCGGACTCTCCGTAATCTGACCGGTTGCCTTCAGAATACCGACTGCAATGGCCAGATCATAAGCAGAGCCTTCTTTTTTCGTATCACTGGGAGCCATATTGACCGTAATGCGTTTTACCGGAAAATCAAAGCCACTGTTCTTGATGGCAGAACGAACCCGTTCCCTGGATTCCTTCACTGCGGTATCCGCCAGACCGACAATCTCAAATCCAGGCAGTCCATTGGCAATATCCACTTCAATATCCACAATGTACCCATTGATGCCAAACAGTCCGGAACTTTTTACCTTGGCCAGCATGACAAAGAAGCCCCCCTTCTCTTTGCAGTCCTTTCCTTACAGAGTCTTTCCCTGCAGGATCTTCTTCATGAAGCTCCGGCGATGGATGGGTGACATGCCATATCGCCGGATCGCCTCCACATGTTGTTTTGTGCCGTAACCCTTATGCTGCTCAAAACCATATTGCGGATAGGTTCCTGCCAGCTTGTCCATCATCCGGTCCCGTGTAACCTTTGCAATAATGGAAGCAGCCGCAATGGACTGGGACTTTCCATCCCCGCCTACAATGGACAGTTGAGGGACAGACAGGGATTCCAGGTGCATGGCATCAATCAGAACATACTGCGGCGCTTTTCTGCAGGCATTCACAGCCTGGAACATGGCCTCCATGGTTGCCTGGTAGATATTGATTTCATCGATTCGCTCCGGACCGACCATGCCAACTCCGATTGCCTCCGCCTTGTCAGAAATGATATCATAAAATCTTTCCCGTTTGCCGGCGGTAAGCTTTTTGGAGTCATCCACTCCTTCAATGACCAGATCCGGAGGCAAAATAACACACGCTGCAACAACCGGTCCTGCCAGAGGCCCGCGTCCAACCTCATCCATTCCTCCAACAAGAGCGTACCCTTCGGCCCATAACCGTCTCTCTTCAACTAGCATCGTTTCTGACTTTTCCCTTTGCTTTTGGAGTGCTTCCTGCAGGCGGTAATATTTTACCAGAAGTTTTTTCACACCAATACGGCTGTCTTCTTCCATTGCTGCCAGCAGCTGTTCCGGATTCGGTTCCTTCCGAAGCATACTGCGGACTTCCGGGATGGAAATATTATGTATGTTCACTTTTTCAAAAGCCCCCTTACCTGGAACCTGCCACGCCCTCCTCCGGAATCTCCAATGTGGTCCTGCCCAATAACCCGGATTGATATTCCTTTAACACCTGCCTGGAACTTCTCTCCCTGTCCGGTATCCCACCGGTATCCAGCCAACCGCGGTTTTGCGCAATATCCTGCAGAAGTTCATCGCCATGCTTATTGAAATCCTTCAGGTGATACCGATCTGTCAGAAGCTCCGGATACAGTCCGGCCATCTCCTTCAGAAAGTGGCAGGCAATTTCCTCCTGGTCCATGATCTCTTCCCGGAGGGAACCAGTATATGCCAGATGCAGACCTGTCCTTTCCTGCTCCAATCTGGGCCACAGAAGTCCGGGAGTATCCAGCAATTCAAAATATGGAGTAACCCTTACCCATTGCTTTGCCCTGGTGACGCCAGGGCGGTTGCCGGTTTTTGCTTTCACCGCCCCGGAAAGCCGGTTGATCAGAGTGGACTTCCCTACGTTCGGAATCCCCACCACCATTGCACGGATGGTCTTGTGAATTCCTTTACGTCGTCGGATTTCCCGGCTTTTCTGATCTGCCAGTTCCAAAACCATCTTTTTTAAACGCTTTCCGTCCTGCCCATCCAGGGAGTTGATGGCAAGAGCAGCGTTTCCCCGCTCTTCAAAATATTTTATCCAGATTCCTGTTTTTCGCGGATCGGCATAGTCGCTCTTGTTCAGCACCATTACCAGGATTTTATCACGGAACATGCTTTGAAAATCCGGGTGGATGCTGCTGACCGGGATCCTGGCGTCCAGCAGTTCAATTACCATATCCACCAGCTTCAGGTTCTCCTGGATCAGCTTTTTGGCCTGGGCCATATGTCCGGGATACCAGTTGATTGTCAAAATAAAAACCTCTTTCCGTTTTTGATGGATGAAGTTCAATGAATCTGTGTCAGGCGATCCAGTGGCCACAGGCGGAATACCGCTTTTCCAAGCAGATTGTCCATAGGGACAAAACCCACATGAAGATCCCTGCTGTCCTTACTGCCGTTCCGGTTGTCCCCCAAAGCAAAAAAGGTACCTTTTGGAACCGTCACTTCTTCGTAATCATCATAAGGCGGTTCCAGAATATATGGTTCCATTAAAGCCTTATCATTTACATAAACGACCCCGTCCCTGATTCGAACCCGATCCCCCGGCAGCCCGATGATCCGCTTTACATAATTGGTATGCGGATCTTCCGGAGTTTTAAAAATCACGACATCGCCATGGTTCGGCTCTCCTATGAAATATCCGATTTTATTGACAAAAATCCGGTCTGCGTCATGGAGCGTCGGAAGCATGGAAGAACCATCCACCAGTATGATTTCAAACAGAAAAGTACGGATCAGGAGCGCAAGCACGACGGCTGTAACGATTGCCTGAATCCATTCCTTCATTTCCTTCAGCGGATCGTTCGTTTCCTTTTTGGAAGAGACTTTTTTTTCATCATTGTTTCCTTCCGCATCTGTTTCTGTCGTGGACCGCCTGATATTTTTCCCTTCCGGATTTATACCGGAAGAATTCCTCTCTTTTTCCTCCATTGGGGAACACCTGCCTTATCGGACATATAAAACAATATGGGACCGTTTTTCCGGTCCCACATCATTATTTATTGCCTTGAATTTCTCTGACTTTTGCTGCTTTCCCGACCCGGTTCCGCAGATAGAAAAGCTTTGCCCTGCGTACCCTGCCGCGATGCAGGACTTCAATCTGTGCAACTCTGGGAGAATGAAGAGGAAATGTCCTCTCAACACCCACTCCATAGGAAACCCTTCGAACCGTAAAGGTTTCGCTGACACCGCCGCCATTGCGCTGAATCACAGTGCCTTCAAATGCCTGCAGCCTTTCGCGGGTACCTTCCACGACCTTTACATATACTTTTACAGTATCTCCAACGGAAAATTCCGTTATATCCTTTTTCAATTGTTCCTGCTCCAAAGTGTCTATTATATTCATGTTTCTTCCCTCCTTTTTACAAGACATTCCCGACTTTTCAGGAAAAGCGGCCTTCCTGCCCGTCACAACCTGGATTATATCATAATCTATATTTTCGGCGCAAGAAATGTCAAAAATTATTCTTCTGCTCATTGAGCCAATCCTGATCTTCCTGCGACAACTCCGCTTTCTTTATCAAATCGGGGCGTTTCAAAAACGTATTTTTCAGGCTCTGCCGCCTCCGCCATTTGCTGATCTCCTTATGGTTCCCGGACAGCAGAACTTCCGGTACCGTATTCCCATCATATTCCGCAGGCCTGGTGTATTGAGGATATTCCAGCAAGCCGGTTGAGTGGGACTCCTCCAGGATGGACTCGGAACTGCCCAATACACCGGGAATCAAGCGGGCAACGCAGTCTGTCAGGACCATGGCGGGAAGCTCCCCGCCGGTCAATACATAATCACCGATGGAAATCTCCTGATCCACATATTTATCAATAATACGCTGGTCAATCCCCTCATAATGCCCGCACAGCAAAATCATTGCAGGCTCTTTTGAAATCTCATCTGCCAGACGCTGATTCCATACCATCCCCTGAGGGGACAGATAGATCACCTTCGGCTTCTCACCGAAATATCGGGACAGAACATAATCCAACGCATCGGATAATGGCTGAGGTATCAATACCATACCGGCGCCACCGCCATAGGGGTAATCATCGGCCTGGCTATGCTTATTTGCGGCAAAATCACGAATATTGAAGATCTCCAGATCAAGAATCTTCTTTTCCACAGCCCTGCCTACAATGCTGGTCATCCGAAAGGCATCAAACATTTCCGGAAATAAAGTAAGAATATCAATTTTCATCCGGCAACAGCCCCCTCATATCGGAAAGATCCACAAGAATCGTTCCCACTGAAGGATCCACCCGGGTCACGACGCTTTTCAGGGCAGGAAGCAACATTTCTCCCTCCGGCCCTTCTACAACATATACATCGTTGCTGCCGGTTCTTAGTATGTTTTCAATGGTTCCCAGAAATTTTCCGGCGTCCGTCCAAACCCTGCAGCCGATCAAGTCCCCGATAAAGAAAGTATCTTTTGGCAAAACACGGGCCATTTTCCGGGGAATCCACAGATACTGACCCCGCAGGGGCTCCACCGATTCCACCGTGCAACAGTCTTTCAGATACAGATAGACAAAATCCCTGTCATATCGCCGGGCTGTAATTGCCAGCTCTTTGTAGCCCTCTTCCTTCTTCACACAGACGCATGTCAATTCATCAAAACGTCTTTTCTCATCCGACAGTGGTTTCACCTTGATTTCGCCTTTCAGGCCATGAGGCTTCAGCACAACGCCAACGGATAAATAATCCAGCATCCCTTTCTCACGCCTTTTATACGATTTCAACGGCAACCTTTTTGTTTTCCCTGACAGCAGCCGCCTTGACCACCGTTCGAATGGCTTTTGCAATTCTGCCCTGCTTTCCGATTACCTTACCCATGTCATCGGATGCCACCCGAAGCTCTATGGTCATTCCTTCATTTCCCTCCACTGTCCGGACATCCACCTGATCCGGATGATCCACCAGGGACTTTGCCAGGAATTCCACCAATTCAGCCATTCCATATGCCTCCTATAGTATACCGTTTTTCTTCAGAAGGGCACGGACCGTGTCTGTAGGCTGAGCACCTTTATTCAGCCAATCCTTTGCCCGATCCGCATCAACTTCCATCTCGGAAGGATTGGTATTGGGATTGTAATGCCCGATTTCCTCCAAAAACCTTCCGTCCCTTGCATAGCGGGAATCTGCAACTACGATACGATAAAAAGGTGCTTTCTTTTTCCCAATTCTTTTTAATCTGATTTTTACCACATTCTCACCTCCAACAAAAGAATCAACCCAATCCTTAAAGGATCGGGAAACCAGCCGCAAACTCCGAAACGGCAGATCTGCGGCGTGCCGGCAATCAAAAAGGCAATCGGAATCTGCCTTTTTTGCCTTTTGCTCCATTGAGCTGCTTCATCATCTTTTTTAATTCCTCATAGGATTTCAGCAGTTGATTGACATCCTGAATACGGGCCCCGCTTCCGGCAGCAATTCGTTTCCTGCGACTGGCATTGATCAGAGAAGGATTGTTCCGTTCCTTCTTTGTCATGGATTGAATGATTGCCTGGGTTCTGGGGATTTGTCTTTCGTCAACCTGAACTCCTTTCAGTTTCCCTGCATTCAGCCCAGGTATCATGGCCAGGATATCGCTCATGGAACCCATTCCCTTGATCTGCTCCAGCTGCTCCAGATAATCATCCAGGGTAAACGTCTGGGTACGGAGCTTTTTCTCCATTTCCTGTGCTTTCCTGCTGTCCATGTTGGCCTGTGCTTTCTCAATCACAGTCAGCACATCGCCCATACCAAGGATCCGGGATGCCATTCGATCCGGATGAAACACCTCCAGATCCTCCAGCTTTTCCCCCGTACCGACAAACTTGACTGGCTTTCCGGTCACCGCCCGGACGGACAGTGCAGCGCCTCCCCTGGTATCCCCATCCAGCTTGGTCAGGATCACTCCGTCTATTCCAAGCTTTTCATGAAAGGACTGGGCCACATTGACAGCATCCTGCCCGGTCATGGCATCCACTACAAGCAAAATCTCATGAGGATGGATGCCGTTCCTGATGGACTTCAGTTCCTCCATCAGCTCTTCATTGATATGAAGCCGTCCTGCCGTATCCACCAGAAGCATGTCATACTGATGATCCTTTGCATACTCCAGAGCCTCTTTGGCAATGGCAACAGGATTTTCCCGTCCGCGCTCAAAGACCGGTGTATTCACCTTTTCCCCAACAATCTTTAGCTGCTCTATTGCGGCAGGGCGATAGATATCGCAAGCTACCAGCAGTGGATTCTTGCCCTGCTTCCTGAAATAACGGGCCAATTTGCCGGCATGAGTCGTCTTTCCGGCACCCTGCAGCCCAACCAGCATAAGAATGGTCGGCGGGCTGGAAGCAATGGTTACCTTACTTTGGGTTCCTCCCATCAATGCAGTCAGTTCTTCGTTCACGATCTTGATGACCTGATGCCCGGGAGTCAGGCTTTCCATAATCTCCTGCCCCACAGCACGATCAGTTATTTTCCGGATCAGATCCTTCACAACGACAAAGTTGACATCCGCTTCCAGCAATGCCAGCTTCACTTCCCGCATGGCGGACTTTACATCCTTCTCATTCAGTTTGCCCTTTCCGGTAAGCTTTTTGAAAGTTGCCTGCAGCTTATCCGCCAGACCTTCAAACGGCAAATTCTCAACCTCCCATACAGTTGCTCTTCAGCCGGTTCATTTCCTGCCGGCATGCGTCCAAACCAGCTGCCAGTTCCTCCAGCTGCCGGTCTGCATGCTCCAGACCGGCGCGGATTTCAGACAACTGACTCCGGAAGCCCAGCTTTTCGTCGGTGATCCGTAAAGTATGCTCCGAACGCTGAATCAGATCATGTACCCCCTGCCTGGTGATTCCTTCATTATCAGCCACTTCCTGTAAAGAAAGGTTATAGTTATAATACTGATCCATGGCATCCTTCTGTTTGTCGGTCAGCAGTCCACCGTATAAATCCAGCAAGGAAGCCATTTCTTCAAATTTATTCATCCTGCATTCCATCCCTGCGTTATACTTTTCCGGCAGTCAAGTATTTTTCCTTTACAGGTTGCTATTATACTATAGCTGAATGGATCCGTCAAGCATTTTTCTTTGATAACCAGGTTCGTCATTTGGCCTAAGATTCAAACAGGGCATCTGTAAAATCTTCTGGTACAAAAGGCTGCAAATCCTCTGTCTGCTCCCCTACGCCTACATAATAAACCGGGATATCAAGCAGGGACTTCACAGCGATGATGACCCCACCCTTTGCGGTTCCATCCAGTTTCGTCAAGGCAATGCCATTGATTCCAACCACTTCCCGAAACAGGGATGCCTGGGAAACGGCATTCTGACCGGTTGTGGCGTCCAGGACCAAAAGGACTTCCTTATGGGCTTCCGGAAATTGCCGGTCAATAATCCGATTCATCTTTTCCAATTCATTCATCAGATTCTTTTTATTGTGAAGCCGCCCGGCTGTATCGCAGAGCAGGATGTCCGTTCCCCTGGACCTGGCAGATTGAATAGCATCAAAAACCACTGCAGAAGGGTCTGCTCCCTCTTTATGGCGAATAATGGGGACCTGCGCCCGTTTGCACCAGATTTCCAGTTGCTCCCCTGCAGCAGCGCGAAACGTATCTGCCGCAGCCACCAGTACTTTTTTGCCTTGCTTTCGGTAGCGGTCCGCCAGCTTCCCGATGGTAGTGGTCTTGCCTACTCCATTGACGCCGACTACCAACAGTACCGTCGGGTGCGGAAGGATCAGAGGCTGTGTATTCCTTTTCAAAATGGAGGTAATACTATCCTTTAGCAGGTCCTTGATTCTTGAAGGATCCCCTATTTTATCCTCTTTTACCTTTTCCCGTATACCGGAAATGATTTTTTCACTGGTTGGCACCCCGACATCCCCCATAATCAATGTGTCTTCCAGGTCGTCGAAAAAATCATCATCTATCTGACGATAGTACCGGATCAATTCATCCACCCGATCTGTGATACTGCCCCTGGTCCTGGTGAGACCGTTCTTCAGTCTTGAAAAAAAACCTTTTTTCTTCCTGTCGTCGCTTTCCATTCAGATTCCTCCTGCTCTAACTGACCATCTCATCAAACTTGACGGAAATAAGGCTGGAAACTCCCTTTTCCTCCATAGCAATGCCATACAGAACATCACTGGCTTCCATAGTGCCCTTCCTGTGCGTAATAATGATAAACTGGGTATCCCGGGAAAATTCCCTGATATATTTCCCAAACTGCTCTACATTGCTGTCATCCAACGCAGCATCAATCTCATCCAGTACACAAAACGGTGTCGGCTTATGCTTCAATATGGCAAAAAGGATCGCTATTGCCGTCAGGGTGCGCTCTCCTCCGGACAACAGGGACAGGTTCTGCAGTTTCTTTCCCGGAGGCTGTGCAGTAATAGCAATGCCGCAGTTCAAAACATCTTTTGGATCTTCCAGTACCAACCGGGCATGTCCCCCGCCGAACAGCTGGTGAAATGTGGTGGCGAAATATTCATTGATGATGTCAAACTCTTTTCGGAACTGTTTCTTCATGGTTTCCGTAATATCTTCTATGACTTCCTGCAGATTTTCCCTTGCCGTGATCAGATCATTACGCTGCTCCTTCAGAAACTGATATCGTTCCCGGACCTTTTGGTACTCTTCAATGGCGCGGACATTGACTTCCCCCAAATCGGAAATTTCCTTTTTCAATGCCCGGATCCGCTCCTTTATCTCACCTGGAGTCAGGGAATCATCCCGATAGGACAGCGCGTTCCGGTAGGTGATCTCATATTCTTCCCATATATTATTCTGGTAATTTTCCAGTTCTGCCTCATATCTTGAACATTGCACCTCAAACCGGTACTTTTTGTCGGTCAGTTCCCCGGAAGACTGATCCAAGTTCCGGATATCCTTCTCCATCTCCTGAAGACGGGATTCGGCTTTCCCCCTCTGCCTTTCTGTTTCCTCCATTTTCACTTGCATGCTCTCCGCCTGGTTGTCCATGTCCTGGATTCTGCCTTTCATCTGTTCCATGGATCCCTGGATTTTTTCCGTCTCATCCTTGTTATTTAAAAGCTTTTGCTTTTTGGAACCCATGGATGCACTGTGATGATCTGCCTCCTCCTGAATTCGTCCTATCTGATCCTCCAGACCCTGCACCTCCTGCTGCAAAGCTGCCGTCTGAATCCGGATATCGGTCCATTTTTGATGAAGACTTTCTTTTTTCTTCAGTTTTTCCTTCCAATTGCGTTCCGAATCCCCGACTTTTGTCTCAATATCCGCATTTTTTTCCTTCAGTGAGGATATCTCCCGTTTCGCCTTTTCGATGGTAGAGTGCAATTCCTTCAAGCCCTGATCAATTTGGTTCCGCTCCTCCCGGTATGCATCCAGTTCCTTCTCCGCCTGAACTTTTTGAGCCGTTACCCGACGCAGATCTTCCTTCTCTGAAATCTGAATCTTTTCCATATTTCTCAGCTCAGATCCCGCTTTCTCCAGGCTTTGCCTGTGATCGCGATAAACGATCTGCAATCTTTCTTTTTCGGATTCCAGGTCTGCAATGCCGGACTTCCGTGAAGTGATTGCCTGCTGTGTATCCCGGATTTCCCGGTCCCGGCTCAGAATGCCGGTTCCCTTCACCGCACTGCTTCCGCCGGTCATGGAGCCTCCGGGGTTTACCACGTCCCCTGCCCGCGTGACAATGCGAAAGGAATAGGAAAAGCGCCGGGCAATGCGAATGGCAGCGTCCAGATCATTTGCTATCACAACCCTGCCCAGCAGATTCTCCAGAATATCATGATATTTGGGATCACAGGAAACCATCTCCGAGGCAACGCCAAGGCAACCCGGCATTTCCAGCGTCTCCCGTTCCCTGCGGTTTAAAGTCCTTCCCCGGATGGAGGAAACAGGCAGAAAGGTTGCGCGGCCGTAATGATTCTTTTTCAGAAAACCAATCAGATGTTTGGCGTCCTCCTCATTCTCCGTAACAATGTGTTGGAGACTGCCTCCCAAAACTGTCTCAACGGCAACTTCGAAATCCTTTGGAACATGTATCAGGGAAGCCACCACGCCGCATACTTTCCCGGCAATGCCGGAATTGGACCGGCAGGCGGTCAGCACCTCCCGGACAGCCCGATAGAAACCTTCATAGCTTCTCTTCATATCCCCGAGCAATTTCAATCGGGACCGTTCCCCCTCCAGTTGCCGTTTTTGCTTCTGTATGGATTCTTCCTGATCTGAAAGGGTCTGTTTTTCTTCCTGTATGGACTTTTCCAGCGCTTCTTTTTCCTTTTGCTTCTTTTCGGTCATTTGAATGGTTGACAGGGCCTTGTTCCGACAGGCGGATTCCGATTCCAACAAATGTTCCTTTTCCGACCTGATGTCATTGGAGCGCTTTGTTATGGTGTCCAGCCTGGAATTCAGGTTGGTTTCCATCGTTTCATAGCGGGTCAGACGACTTTTGCAATCCGAAATGGCATTCAGGATCCGGATGATATTTTCTTTGGTTTCCTCCGTCTGTTTTTGATTATAACTGATTTCCAAGTCCAGATCCGCTATTTTTGTCTGCAGTCCGGATGCTTTCTTCTGAGCTTCCCCAAAGGCCTGCTTTTTACCGGTCAGAACACCGTCCATCGTTTTCCTCTGCAGGAAGCAATGCTCTGTGTCTTTCTGTTCCTGGGAAATCTCGTCCTGAAGCCTCACGGAATCTTTTTTGAATTGCTCCATCCGCTCAAGACTTACATTCCGCTCACCACGGAGACGTTCAGAATGATTCAGTAAATCATAGCGTTCCTTTCGCAGCTTCTCTGCCTGTTCTTTCAGACGGCTCAGGGATTCTGACAGCTTGTCCCGACCGGCTTCGATTTTGGCCAGCTCATTCCTGCGCGATGCCAATTCCTTTTCCAGGTCATCCATTTGCTTTTTCCATTCAGAAATCCGTTTTATATGATGCGTATATTGATTTAGAAATCGATTGATTTCACAAACCTTCAGTTGCTCTTTCCGCTTCAGGTACTCCTTTGCAGTTCGGGACTGCACCTCCAGAGGCTGAAGCCGCTGTTCCAATTCCGACAGGATGTCCTCCGCACGCAGCAGATTATCCTGTGTCTTTTCCAGCTTTTTATCTGCCTCTTCCCGCCTTGTCTTGTATTTTACGATTCCTGCAGCTTCTTCAAATATATATCTTCGTTCCTCGGACCGGTTGCTCAGGATCTCATCAATACGGCCCTGACCGATAATGGAATATCCTTCCTTTCCAACGCCGGTGTCCATGAACAGCATCACAATATCCTTCAGGCGGCAGGCACTGCGATTGATATAGTACTCACTTTCCCCGGATCGAAAAACCCTGCGGGTAATGGTGATTTCCGCATATTCCACCGGAAGGGCGCCGTCTGCATTGTCCAAAGTCAGGGACACCTCTGCAAAGCCCAGGGATTTTCGGGTTTCGGTACCGGAAAAAATCACATCTTCCATTTTGGAACCACGGAGGGATTTGACGCTCTGCTCCCCCAAAACCCAGCGGACTGCATCGGCAATATTGCTTTTCCCACTGCCATTGGGCCCGACAATGGCAGTAATGCCGTTGTCAAATTTCATATAAATCCGGTCTGCAAAAGATTTGAACCCATAGATCTCCAGTTTCTTTAAAATCAATTTCCAAACACCTCAATCGAAGTTCCTGATGAAAGAAATCCCGCCTGACGGATCCCAAACCGATAATCCTTATCTTCTTTCACCATCTGCCTTCAACTTGTCCAGGGCATCCCGGGCGGCCTGCTGTTCCGCTTCCTTTTTACTTTTCCCCCTGCCCCGGCCAATAAAGGTATCCCCGTGGCAAACCTGAGCCGTAAACATCTTATTGTGATCCGGACCTTTTTCATCGACAATCTGATAGGTAATTCCAAGGGTGGATTTGCTTTGCAGGAATTCCTGCAGATCCGTTTTATAATCCCTGTGTCCCTTCCCGGCGATAAGGATTTCGATTGCAGGGACCAACTGCCTCAGAACGAATACCTTTGTCGTTTCCAGATTGCTGTCCAGATACAAGGCACCAATGATGGATTCCACAGCATCTGCGAGGATGGAATCCCGCACTCTTCCGCCGGTATTTTCCTCTCCCCTTCCCAACCGGAGATAATCTCCCAGCTTCAATCTTCTGGCTACCTGTGCCAAAGACAATTCAGATACGACTCCCGCACGGAGTTTGGTCAGGATTCCCTCCGGAAAATCCGGATAGGTCCGGAACAAATAATCGCTGACCGTCAGACCAAGTACGGAATCTCCCAGGAACTCCAGGCGCTCATTGAAGGGAACATCACCCTTTGCCTCATTTGCAAAGGAACTGTGGGTCAGCGCCGTCACAATCCGCTGCGGGTCCCGGAACTCATATCCCAATGCCGTATACAAACAGCCAAAGTCATCGATCTGTTTCATTTCTTTCCGTTCACATCCTTGAATTTGTTATCCGGAACTCTATTCCTCAAATTTCTTCATTATAATGCAGGCATTCTGTCCGCCAAAACCAAAGGAATTGGACATGGCGGCATTTATTGCTGCCCTGCGCCCATGATTCGGTACATAATCCAGATCACATTCCGGATCCGGAGTCGTGTAGTTGATCGTTGCCGGAATAAACTGATCCTCCAGTGTCTTGATCAGGGCAATTGCTTCAATCCCGCCGGCAGCCCCCAATAAATGCCCGGTCATGGATTTTGTGGAACTGACTGCCACCTTTGTGGTGTCACCGAACACCGATTTGATAGCGGCAGTCTCCGTCTTGTCGTTGTATTCTGTGGATGTTCCATGGGCATTGATGTAATCGATGTCCCCCGGTGCCATATTGCCGTCGTCCAGGGCTTCCTTCATGGCGCGGGCTCCTCCTTCCCCCTCCGGTGCCGGTGCGGTAATATGATACGCATCCTCAGTCAGTCCGTATCCCGCCATCTCCGCCAGAATCCGGGTTCCCCTTTTCATGGCATGTTCATAACTTTCCAGAACAAGAATCCCGGCTCCTTCTCCCAGGACAAACCCATCCCGATCCCTGTCAAAAGGCCTGCAGGCTTTTTGAGGCTCATCATTCCTGCGGGACAGAGCCTTCATGGAACTAAAGCCAGCCAGGGATAAAGGAGTAACGGCAGCCTCGGCTCCGCCGGTGATCATAATATCCACATACCCTTCCCGTATGGCCCGGTAAGCTTCTCCAATGGCATCGGTGCCGGAAGCGCATGCGGTTACCACAGTGGAGTTCATTCCCCTGGCGCCATAAGCTATGGAGATCTGATCGGCAGCCATATTGGCGATCATCATAGGTACAAAAAAAGGACTGACCCGCCTGGGTCCTTTTGTATGCAGGACCCCAGCCTGCTTCTCCATCGTTTCCAGGCCACCGACGCCGGTACCAAGCAGAACCCCGAAGCGCTGTGAATTTTCTCTGCTCCAATCTAGATCCGCCTGTTCCACTGCCATTTTGGCAGCGGCCATGGCAAACTGGGTAAAGCGGTCCATCCGCTTTGCCTCTTTTTTATCCACATAATCCTGAGGATCAAAATCCTTTACTTCCGCTGCAATCTGAGTGTCAAATTTCTCCGGATCAAAGCGTGTGATGCGATCAATCCCGGATTTGCCATCACAAAGATTCTTCCAGAAAGAATCCACATCATTCCCAAGGGGGGTGATGGCACCCATTCCGGTTATAACGACCCTTTTCCTCATTTAAAAACCTCCTGCCTGGTTGGAAAAGCATCCAGTGCTTGTATGATAAAAAATGTCTTTGCAATCTACAGGTTTACAAGCTGTGTTGCATCGACTTTATAATAAAAACAAATCATTCTTGAAAGATCGGATTCCCATTTCCGGGAATCCGATCCAGAAAACAATCAGGAATTCTTCTTGATGTAATCAACAACATCGCCTACGGTTGCAATCTTCTCCGCTTCTTCATCCGGAATTTCCATATTGAATTCCTCTTCCAAAGCCATGATCAGTTCGACGATATCCAGCGAATCGGCGCCTAAATCATCCACAAAAGATGAGTCCATTTTTACATCATCCGATTCCACGCCCAACTGTTCCGCAATAATATCCCGTATTTTTTCAAACATCCCTTTCACCTCCTGCAATAGAATTTGTACAAACAATAATAATATGTAGTACCTTTACATAATATTACATAATCATTCCGCCGTCAACATGAATTACCTGGCCGGTTAGATAACTGCTTTCCTCCGAAGCCAGAAATCCGGCCAGATACGCAACATCCTCCGGCTTTCCACAACGTTTGAGCGGTATCTTCGACAGAATACCTTTTTTTGCCTGGTCGTTTAATTCTTCTGTCATATCGGTATCGATAAAGCCGGGGGCTATCATATTAACCAGAATATTCCTTGCGGCAAGTTCCCTGGCGATGGATTTGGAAAACCCGATCACCCCTGCTTTGGATGCAGCATAGTTCGCCTGTCCGGCGTTTCCGGTGATTCCGATCACCGAAGAGATATTGATGATCCTGCCCTGCCGCTGTTTCATCATATACCTTGCAGCAGCTTTTGTTACCAGAAACACACCCTTCAGGTTGGTATTGATGACCGAATCCCAGTCTTCTTCCTTCATGCGCAGCAAAAGCATATCCCGGTTGATTCCTGCATTGTTGACCAGAATATCCAGACTTCCATAAATCTCCACTGCTTTTTTTACCATAGCCTCCACATCTTTCTGATTGGAAACATCTGCCGGAATAGGAGTCGCTTCCCCGCCCTTCTGCTGAATCTGAGTAACCACCTGTTCCGCTTTTGCACGGTTGTGCGCATAATTCACAACAACCCTTGCTCCCAGATCCGCGAGATGAATGGCGCAGGCCTTTCCAATACCACGGGAAGCACCCGTCACCAAAGCCACTTTCCCAGTCAGATTCATTTTTTCTCCTCCAATCCTGCCAGTGCCTTTTCCAGTGTTGCCTTATCCTCTATATGGTAAGAAGCAGAAGACCGGTCGATTCGTTTCATAAATCCGGTCAGGGTCTTCCCGGGGCCCAACTCAAGGAAGGTATCGACCCCACAGGAAAGCATGTATCGTATGGAGTCTTCCCAACGGACCGGATGACTGACCTGCTGAATCAGCAGCCGTTTCACATCGGCCGCAGATGAAACAGGCAACGCTTCCACATTGGTTATGACCGGAATCTCCGGATCCCTTATTGCAATCCGATCCAGCTCCACTGCCAATGCCTTTCCTGCAGGCTCAAGCAGAGGAGAATGGAATGGTCCGCTCACCTGGAGAGGTACGATCTTCTTTGCACCGGCTTCCTGCGCAAGCTCCGACGCCTTTTGGACTGCAGCAGCCCCGCCGGTCAGAACCAATTGGCCCGGGCAATTGTAATTGGCTATCCCGACTGTCCCAAATGCAGCAGCTTGCTTGCAGCACGCCGTCAACTTATCTGCATCCAATGCAATTACGGCAGCCATGGCACCCTTGCCTGACGGCACCGCCCCGTTCATGAGCTGTCCTCTTTTCCGGACCAGAGGCAGGGCATCCTCATAGGATATGGCTCCGGCTGCAACAAGAGCACTGTATTCTCCAAGGCTCAGTCCTGCGGTCATGGCCGGAACAATCCCCCTGCTTCTGAGCAGCTCGGATATTGCAGTGCTTACCATGAGAATGCCGGGCTGTGTATTCTCTGTTTTCCGGATATCCTCTTCACTGCCATGAAAAATAAGATCCACAAAATCTTCGTTCAGAATCTGATCCGCCTGATCAAATCTGTTCCGGACAATATCAGAATGTTCGTATAATTCCCTGCCCATGCCGATGTACTGAGCTCCCTGACCCGGAAAAAGAAACGCCGTTTTCATCGAATTGCCTCCCCGTACTTCTTATTTTGCCCATTTCATTATGGAGGATGCCCATGTCAGTCCGCCTCCGAACCCTACCATGCAGATGATGTTCCCTTTCCGGATTTTTCCGGATCGGGCTGCTTCATCCAATGCAACCGGTATGGAGGCTGCCGACATATTTCCATATCGGTCCAGATTGATCCACACCTTGTCCGCACTGATCTTCAGATGTTTTGCAGCCGCCTTGATAATACGGATGTTGGCCTGATGGGGAATCAGATAGTCCAGATCCTCTGTGGTAATGCCGGCAAGGTCCATTGCCTCTCTCGCTGCAGATACCATAATCCGGACGGCAAATTTGAACACCTCGCTGCCTTCCATATGCACATAGTGAAGATGATTCCTTACCGTTTCCTGTGAAGCGGGAAGCCTGGAACCGCCTGCCTGCAGCTTCAGCAGATCACCGCCGCTGCCGTCCGCACCCATGGTGCCGGACAGTATCCCATAGCCCTGCTCCACGCGGCGGACTACCGCTGCACCTGCTCCGTCACCGAACAGGACACAGGTATTGCGATCCTTCCAATTGGTAAATCGGCTCAGACATTCCGCACCGATCACCAGGACATTCCGATAGAATCCGGTTGCAATGAACTGTGCTGCAATGGAAAGGGAATACAGGAAACCGGAACACGCTGCTTCCACATCAAAGGCTGCTGCACGAACGGCTTTCAGGTTATTTTGAATCAGGCAGGCCGTGGAGGGAAAATTCATATCCGGTGTCGCCGTGGCGACAAGGATCAGATCCACATCCCCGGCCTGCATCCCGGCATCCTCCAAAGCCCGTCTGGCTGCAATGGTGCCCAAATCTGAGGTCGCCTGCTCCTTCGCTGCAATTCTTCTTTCCCGGATCCCGGTGCGGGTGACAATCCATTCATCACTGGTATCCACTAATTTTTCCAAATCCTGATTTGTCATAATCCTGTCGGGCACATAGGAACCGGTTCCAACTATGCCTGCAGGAAACAGTGTTTCTGTCATCTCTTCCCCTCCTGATCGGATACCGCATCCTGTATCCTTTCCAATACACCATTTTTCAGATATAATATGCCCTGGTAAATTGCGTTTTTGATAGCTGTCGCATTCGAACTGCCATGAGCCTTTATAATACCGCCCCGGATTCCAAGCAGCGGAGCGCCCCCGACTTCAGTGTAATCCATTCTCTTCCGGAATCCGGCCAGGCCGGACTTCAGGAAGGAATTCCCGGACGGTTCGCTTGCCGGAGCCTGTTTCGGTTCTTCCCTCATCATTTCAAGAAAGCTGAAAGCCAAACCTTCCGTATATTTCAGGATCACATTCCCGGTAAAGCCGTCGCATACCAAGACGTCTACTGCGCCGCCTGGTATTTCCCTTGCTTCCACGTTGCCCTGAAAACGGATTCCCTTTCTTTTCTCCAACAGTTGATAGGCAGACCGATAAAGCCCGCTGCCCTTTGTCCTTTCTGTACCGACATTCAACAGACCCACAGTGGGATGGGGCCTGCCCAGGACTCTTTCCATGTAAATCGTGCCCATCGCAGCAAACTGTGCCAGATTCTCCGGCTTGCACTCCGTATTGGCGCCCATATCCAGAAGCAGGGTCCCACCTTTCCGATTTGGCAGGATGGACGCCAGCGCAGGACGGTCAATTCCCCGGATCCTTCCGACCTTCAGCATGCCGCCTGCCAACAATGCTCCTGTGGCGCCGGCGGAAATCAGGACACGGTCCGGGCTCTCCCGGACAAGCTCCAATCCTTTCACTATGGAGGAATCGGACTTTTTCCGGATGGCTGCAACCGGACTGTCCTCCATGGTAATGACCTGGGAAGCTGAAATCAGATGGAAACGATCCATTGGAGCGTTCTGCTTTTGGAGCTCTGCTTCCAGGCATTTTCGGTCCCCGATCAGGGTGATGTCAATGTTATAATCCAGAACAGCTTTCACACTGCCCCGGACGATCTCCCGGGGAGCATGATCCCCTCCCATGCCATCCACGATGATTTTCAATTTGATTTCCTTCCTTCCCCAATGGATACCAATATAAATTTACCGCGAAATGCTTCCTCCTGCCCCACTCTGATAAAGACCCATACAAAATATTTATTGCCCCGGGTACGCACAACCTGCGCCTTCGCCACCAGTTTATCACCTGCAAAAATCGGTATTTTGTATTTGATATTGGCGACTCCCGTCAGGGCAACCTTTGCATCAATGACAGCTATGGCGAGGGATTCGGCCTGGGCAAATATATAATGGCCGCGAACAATCTGCGTTCGTTCAAATACCATTTCCTCTGTCGTCTGCAGAATGGAAATCCCCCGGACCCCCAGATCCAGATCCACAATGTCGCCGATGACCTCTGTAGCATCCATTGTCCGAAGCTTTTTCTGATTTTCGGAAGCAACATGGCGAATCCGTTCTCTCAGCTCCGGTATCCCCAATTCCAGTCGATCCAGCCGGATGGTCTGAATACTGACATGAAATGTCTCGCTAAGTTCTTCATCTGTAATAAAAGGATCTTTCTTCAAAGTATCAAACAATCCCTGCTGTCTTTCTTTCTTCAGCGGCGTATACTTGCTCAAATAACTCACCCCGAACAAATATAATACTTAGGATCTCGTATTAGTATCAAGTATTAAGATCAGTATAAAGTATTTACACTTGTTTTGCAATACTGAATCCCTTCATTTATTGAAAAAAACTGCCCTTTTCGGACAGTTTTCTTTTCATTCTGCTTCTTTGATAACCTGTTTCTCATCATAATAACCACAATGTTTGCAAATGCGATGCGACAATTTGGGTTCCCCACATTGGGGGCAGGTCACAATTTCCGGTGCGCTGAGCTTCCAATGGGCTCTTCTCTTATCCCGTCTTGCCTTGGACGTTTTCTTTTTTGGTACTGCCATTTCCACACCTCCTTATTGATTGAAAAAGTAATCCCGGAGAGGCTTGAGCCGTTCATCAACCGTAAGTTCCGGATCCGTTTTCCCGGTGATGGTGCAGGAGCATTCCCCATCGTTCCGATTGGCCCCGCATACCGGACACAGGCCCTTGCAATCCTTCCGGCATCGTCTTCGGATGGGAAGCTCCGATAAAAGAAATTCCAGGACGATTTCAGAAAGGTCCACTTCATTTCCTTTATACACAAAATAATCCGGGTTTTCCTTATTCGGAGCACTTTTCAGCCTTGCCTCAATGGGAAAGTCAAAACCCTGCACATAACTCTCCAGGCAGGCTCCACACTGCAGGATGATATTGCCCTTTACATCTGCAGTCAGCAACAATACATCCCCTCCGTTGAAAATCCTGCCCTTCACGTGCAAAGGATCCCGGAACCGCAAGGGCTCTCCCTGCCAGATCATATCCTCTGGAATCCACTTCCGGTCAAAATTCTGTTCTGCAGCAATTTCCCTTCGGATATTCGTTATGTCGATCTTCAGAGGCTTCATCTTCATCTCACAACCTTTGACTTATAAATTATATGAATCCTCTGCCGGTTTGTCAAGTAGCGAAAAGCAGGTCGGATTCCCAAGGGAAAACAAAATCAGGATCCGGGATGCACCAATTCCATCGTTTCCCGGGCAATCATCAATTCCTCGTTGGTCGGTATGACCAATAGCTGAACCCTGGAATCCGCAGTGGAAATGATACCTTCCTTTGTTTTCCAGCTTGCTATATTCTGATTCTTTTCCGGGTCAATCCTTACTCCCATGTAATCCAGACCCTGGCAGGCAGCTTCCCGGACACAAACCGTATTCTCACCAACACCGGCTGTAAATACAATACAGTCCACCCCGTCCAGAACCGCTGCATAGGCGCCAATATATTTCTTCACCTGATAGCTGAAAACATCCAATGCCAGCTGAGCCCGCTCCACGCCTTTCTTTGCAGCAGCCTCCAAATCACGGAAATCACTGCTGATACCGGAAATTCCAAGCATACCGGATTCCCTGTGCAGGAGATTGTAAACCTGATCCTCGGTCATATTTTCCTTTTTTATCATATAATTTATTATGGCCGGATCAATACTGCCGGAGCGGGTCCCCATGGGAACACCGGCCAGGGGAGTAAAGCCCATGCTGGTATCCACAGACTTCCCATAGCGGATCGCTGCAATACTGGAGCCGTTGCCCAGATGGCAGGTGATCATCTTCAGGGACTCCAGCGGCCTGTGCAGGAATTGAGCGGTACGACGTGCCACATACTTGTGGGATGTTCCATGGAATCCATATTTCCGGATCTGATATTTTTCATATTGCTCATAGGGAAGGCCGTACAGAAATGCCTTCGGCGGCATGGTCTGATGAAATGCCGTATCAAAGATGGCGACCATGGGCGTATCCGGCATCACCCTGCGACATGCTTCGATGCCCATGATATTGGCCGGATTCTGCAGGGGAGCCAGATCGATGTTTTCCCTTATGGTCTCCACAACCTGATCATTAATCAGAACAGGCTGAATCAATTTCGTGCCGCCGTGCAGAATGCGGTGCCCTACTGCATCGATCCCGCTCATATCCTTTATGACCCCATACTCCGGAGAAACCAGGGCTTCGATGATCTTCTTGATGGCATCTTCATGATTTTTGAATTCTGCAGTTATATTTACTGTTTCTTTCCCGGCCGGGGTATGCTTCAGACAGGATCCTTCCAGACCGATGCGCTCCGCATTGCCTTTGGCCAGAACGCCTTCCTCCTCCATGTCAATCAGCTGGTATTTCACGGAAGAACTCCCCGCGTTGATTACCAATATTTTCATTTGATCAAACACTCCTTATTACTCCAATCCCGCCTGAATGGCGGTAATGGCAACGACGTTCACAATATCGCGGGCATTGCATCCGCGGGACAAATCATTGACCGGCCTGGCCAGCCCCTGGCAGATCGGTCCGACCGCCTGCGCATTTGCCAGACGCTGCACCAGCTTGTATCCGATATTGCCGGAATCCAGATCCGGGAATACCAATACATTGGCTTTGCCTGCCACCTTGCTGCCGGGAGCCTTGCTCATTGCCACGTCTTCGACCAAAGCGGCATCAGCCTGCAGCTCCCCGTCAAATAAGTACTCCGGAGCCGATTTCCTGGCCAGTCCGACAGCTTCCCTTACCTTGTCCACCCGATCATGGGATGCGCTGCCCTTGCTGGAAAAGGACAACAATGCCGTAACCGGCTCCATGCCCACAATGGTTTTTGCCGTCCTGGCGGTGGATACGGCAATATCCGCAAGCTGCTCTGCAGTGGGATCCGGATTGACGCCGCAGTCTCCGAAAACAAGAACCCCGTCATCTCCATATCGGGAATCCGGCAGTTCCATGACAAAGCAGCTGGATACCACCGAT
Source organism: Eubacteriales bacterium mix99 (assembly GCA_038396605.1). Taxonomy (NCBI): domain Bacteria; kingdom Bacillati; phylum Bacillota; class Clostridia; order Eubacteriales; species Eubacteriales bacterium mix99. The sequence continues at coordinate 2,426,467 of CP121690.1, read as the reverse complement.
ATCCCGGGAGCCGTCTTGATAATCTGAAATGCGGGACGAAGGACATCTCCGGTAGCATGAACCGAACCGGCTGTCATACCGTCCGCATCCCCCATTTTAACCATCATAGCCCCAAAATAAAGCGGATCTTTCATGATTTCGGCAGCCTTTTCAGGGGTCATTCCCTTTTTCTTCCGAAGCTCCGTAAATTTTCTTACATAGGACTCCATTTTATCCGAATGCAGATAATCCAGAATCGTAACATTGGTCAGATCCGCTTCTTTTGCCTTTCCGAAAATGTTTTCCGGATCACCAAGAAGAATCACCTTTGCAATGCCCTCCCTGGCAAGGATGGAAGCGGCTTCAATCACCCGCTGCTCCTCTCCTTCCGGCAATACGATTGTCTTACCCAATTTGGATGCTCTTTCGCGTATCTGCTGCAATACAGACATTTATCCAACTCCTTTCCCTGTCCATTACAAACGAATAGGATCATATTAAAAATAGTCAACCAGATAATTATTCTACATAAAAGTCAAAATTCCTCCATATTATTTATTACAGGACCTTTTTGTCTTGCCCGGCCAATGGAATTTCTATATAATTACAACAGGAAGATTTTTCGGAAAGATCTTCCCCGCCGCTAAATATTATTCCAATGGAGCGGACTACTATCCATAAGGGAGCAAACAATGAAAGTTCTGGGAATCATAGCAGAATACAATCCTTTTCATTATGGACATCTTTATCACTTAATGAAATCAAAAGAGTTGGTACGACCGGATTTTGTCGTCGTCGTCCAGTCCGGCAATTTTACGCAGCGAGGAGAAGCTGCCATTGCCGATAAATGGATACGGGCAGAAGCTGCCGTACACTGTGGAGCCGACCTGGTGCTGGAACTTCCGGTCGTCTACGCGGTTCAAACCGCTGAGCTCTTTGCCTACGGTGCCGTTCAGACTCTCAATCATACCGGGCTGACCGATTATCTCAGCTTCGGCAGTGAAATCAATGATTTGGAGCAGCTGAAAACCATCGCAGAACTATTTGTCCCGGAAAGCCAAGTTTATCGGAACAATCTGAAATCCTTTCTGCAGCAGGGATTGTCCTTTCCTGCTGCAAGATCTCAGGCTGTCCTTCACTATCTGGCCCCTTCTTCGGAAGAATCCGCCGGGAGCATCAGAAGTATTCTGTCCGACAGCAACGCCATTCTGGCAGTGGAATATCTGAAAGCGCTGAAGCAGACCGGAAGTCCGATTGCCCCGGTAACCGTTCATCGCATTCGCTCCTCCTACGGCTCCCAACGGATCAAAAAGGGAATCACAAGTGCCGCCTCCATCCGAAAGGAGATCCTTCAGCACGGGCTGGACAGCAAAGTGGAAAATGCCGTACCGCAGGCCGTCTTTCAGATATTATCCGATGCCTTTGCGGACGGAATGGGGCCAGTACGCACGGAATCCCTGGAAAATTTGTTCCTGGGAATCCTAAGACGCAGTACCACAGCAGAAATAAAATCCTGGATGGATGTCAGCGAAGGTTTGGAAAATCGGATCCGAAAATCCGCTCAAAATGCGTCCAGCCTGGAAGAGCTGATTTCCTCCCTGAAAACCAGGCGATATACGCAAACCAGACTGCAGAGGATATTGGTCCATGGTCTGCTTGATCTGACCACGGAAACCTTCCGCACGCTGAATGACGACACGGGCCCGAAATACCTGCGCATCCTCGCATTCTCCGAACATGCTGCGCCCCTTCTGAAGCAGCTGAAGAAAACAGCCCGTGTCCCCATTATCACGAAAGCTGCCCATATTGCCAAGGAGGGAAAGCCCGTCCAGGAAATGTTCGCATTTGACCGGCTGGCCGGGGATCTTTACAGTCTGGGAATGAAAAACCCAAATGGACGCAAAGGGGACAGGGATTTTACCCACAGGATTCTGCCCATTCCGTAATTTAACTGCTGCCAGGAAAAAAGTCTTATTTTATTTTCCCGGTTCCGGCTGCTCCGGATCCTGCCCCTGCACCAGAGTCTTCAGTTGATCCACAGATTTCAGCGCTGCTTCTTTGCCGGCTTCCACTGCGACGTCCACATTCTCCAGGGACATGGGATTGGGGAGATACACCTCCGGACGGATCATAATGTCACCCGTGGGAACAGTGTGTTTTAAAATCTCCAGATCCATTACCTCAATGGTCTGAAGGATGGTCTCCACAAAGTTTTCCGGAGGACGATGCTTTCCGTGGAATGCCACATCCACTCCTATTACAATGTCTGCCCCCATTTCACGCACAACACGCACCGGAACACGCTCCAGAATGCCGCCGTCAATCAAAACCCTGTCGCCGTCCGGTACCGGATGAAAAATCCCCGGAATGGAAACACTTGCACGCACTCCCTTATATACTTTTCCTTCGTTGATCACCACCCGCTCATTTGTGATCAGATCCACGGCAGTCACTCCCAGGGGAATGGGCAGATCCCTAAAGTCCATATTCCGGGTAAGGAGCTGAATCAGCTCTTCCAGCCGCTTTCCCCGTATCAGGCCCTTTCTGGAAAAGCCGACGTCATAGCAGAGCTTTGCATTGACATTGTTGGCAATCCCTTCGATCATATACGGAGTTGCTCCGGCGGCGTACAGGGCACCGATAATGGCTCCCATGCTGCTCCCGGCTATGTAGTCCGGCTTTATCCCAATGTCCTCCAGCACCTGAATCACACCGATATGGGCAAAGCCCCTGGAGGCACCGCCTCCCAGTGCAAGGCCGATTTTCGGTTTTTGGTTCATAGAATCCCTCCTTATCCAATACATATATTATTGGATAAACTTACGGATTGAAAACAGTAATCTGATCATCTTCAGGAGGCTTTATATGAATCATCAGAAATCCAGGACCTGGCATGCTGCTCTTCCCGGTCTGACTGCCCTTCTCCTCTTGATATCCATTCTGGCATTCCCAAAAGAAGCTTACAAAGCCGCCCTGTCCGGGCTGGATGTTTTCCTGCATTCAGTATTTCCGGCCCTTCTTCCCTTTTTTATTGCATCGGAAATCATGGCAGGACTGGGGGTGGTGGATTTTTTGTCTGTTCTCCTGGATCCGGTTATGGGGCCGCTCTTCCGTTGTCCCGGTTGCAGTTCCTTTATCTGGATCATGAGTATCACCTCCGGATATCCAACAGGGGCTCGGCTGGTTTCCCTGTTTCGGAAGCAGAAAAAAATCACCGTGGACGAAGCACAGCGAATCCTGAGCTTCTGCTCCACTTCCGGCCCACTGTTCCTGGTGGGGGCTGTGGCCGTCGGTATGCTGAACAGTCCGGAAAGCGGAACAATTCTCCTGCTCAGCCATTTCAGTGCAGCCATCCTGATTGGCCTGGCATTCCGCTTTTATCATACCAAAGGCGAAAAGAGGCAAAAATCCTCTGTTCGTCTTTCCAAAGCCCTGTCGGCTCTCAGCGATGCAAGGGAACGGGACGGCAGACCCATCGGAGAGCTCCTTGGTGACGCTGTCCGGAACTCCGTCAACGTCCTGCTGATGGTGGGAGGCTTTATAGTGTTTTTTTCCGTAGTCATCGATCTGCTGATGAGAATCAAAGTAATCGATGCGATTGCCACTGTCGTGTCCATTCCTCTTAAGCCATTCCATATCGGCCATTCCCTGGTAAAGTCCATCATCGGTGGAATGCTTGAGGTAACCACCGGCGGAAAACTGGTCAGCATGACTTCTGTTTCCCTGCAGCAGAAAATTGCAGCCGTCTCCTTTCTGGTTGGATGGAGCGGACTGTCTATCCATGCGCAGACTGCCAGCCTCCTGTCCGGAACCGGGGTGCGATTCAGCCTGTATGCCCTGTGCAAATTCCTTCATGGGATCCTGGCTGCCCTGCTGTCCATTCCGTTGACCCGGTTGCTTTATCCCGCAGCATCGGAAGTATTTCGCCCTTTCCCGGGAGCCTTTTCCCCGGGGTGGAAGGAGATCCTTCTTTCGTCCCTGCATCTGCTTGTTGCAGGTATCCTCTGCATCGCCCTGCTTGCCGTCCTGTGCTGTCTTTTCGAAAAATCGGAAAAAGCCCGGTCGGGCAGACACTGATCACCGCTTTTTGACGTTCAGTTCCTGGCGGTTGCCGCGCAGGATCTGCAGCTGCTCTGACAAATATCCATCCACATTCTCCAGAAGGTTATCTGCATATTCCTTTGCCCCCAGGCGGATTTCCTTGGCACTGTTCTGAGCATTTTCTGTAATCTCCCTTGCCTGCTGATAGGCGCTCTGGGTAATTTCATTGTCATCCACCAATGACTTGATCCGCTGCTCCGCCTCCGTGGAGATGGTATCCGCTTCCTTCTGCGCCTCCACCAGAATCCGCTGACGTTCTTTCTTGACCCACTCTGCCTGTTTCATTTCTTCCGGAAGACTGAGCCGGATTTCCTTTATCGTTTCCAGACACTTGTCCCTGTCAATCAGTGCCCTGGAAGCAAACGGAAGATTCGCTCCCTTTTGCAGTTCATCCTCCAGAACGTCCAAAAGACCGAAAATATCCATGTTCTCCACCCCTATTCCCTGAACTTGTCCAATATGTCCTTCCTTACTACATCCGGTACAAAATCCCGGATATCGCCTCCAAGACCTGCGACCTCCCTGACCACAGCGGAACTTAAATAAGCATATTTCGGATTGGTCATTAGAAACAGAGTCTCCACATCCGGCAGAAGGCTGTGGTTCACCGATGCCATCAGCAATTCATATTCAAAATCGGCGTTTGACCTCAGGCCCTTGATAATGAAATCGGCCTTTCTGTCTGCAACAAAACGAACCAACAGGCCATCAAAATGTGCCACTTCCACATTGGGAATCTCACGGACCGATTTCCGGATCAGCTCCATACGCTCTTTTGCTGTAAACAATGGGTCCTTGCTCTGATTCTTTACCACTGCAACAATGAGACGGTCAACCATCCGGGAAGCCCTTTGAATGATGTTCAGATGTCCGTTGGTAATGGGATCAAAACTACCGGGATATACTGCTGTTTTCATTTCTGTGCTGTTTCCTTTCCATAAAAGCTGACGGCGGTGTTCCCATATTTACGCATATCATATCGGATAAAACCGCCGATATTGTCCTCCTGTTCATCCTGAAGCAAGTGCTCCACAACGATCTTTCCGCCGTCTGCCACCAGATGGGAAACATCCAATGCGGCAATCGTCACGGCCTCCAGATCGCTGTCATAGGGAGGATCCATAAAAACAATATCAAACACTCCCCGCCTTGCGGAAAGCAGGGAAATCGCCCTTTGGACATCCTGTGCGAGAATCTCCACAGCATCGGTATAATGCAGTGCCTGACAGTTCTCACGGAGAACCGCCAACGCAGCAGGAGCCCTCTCCACAAAAACCGCATTTCGACTCCCCCGGCTCATCGCCTCCAGTCCTAAATTTCCGGTACCGGAAAAAAGATCCAATATTGAAGCTCCATACAATCTGGGCTGAAGAATATTGAATACCGATTCCTTTACCCGATCGGTGGTAGGCCGGGTGCTCCTTCCGGGGACAGTCTTCAAAATCCTGCCTTTGCACTCTCCTGCTATAATTCGAAGCATGATCCACGATCCTTCCCATTCCCTGAATTTTCTCGTCGGTGATTTTATTTTAACATAATCCCAAATAGTGGACAAGAAGGAAACATGCATAATTTATTCCTGACGGTTAATAATAGGAGTATTGAGAGCAAATCTCAATATTCCCCATAGAGCTCTTCCTTCAATTTCTCCTCTCCAACACTGGTGATGAAACAACGTCACCAGTGTTTTCCTTCAAAGGAAAATTGACAGAAAATGATCCGGAAAAACCAATGGCTTTCGGAGAGGGCGGACATCCTCTCCGAAAAGGCGGGAACAGCAAAAAGGAACGGATACCATCCGTTCCCTTCGTTATTTGTTCAAATAACTTCCGGTCCCTTTTATCTTCCGCTCATCTGTTTCTCTGCCTGCTCAATCATTCTCTTTACCATATATCCGCCGACATATCCGTTTTCCTTTGAAGTCAGATCACCATTATATCCTTCCTTCAGATTCACACCCAGCTGTCCGGCCACTTCATATTTCATGTTGTTCAAAGCATTTTTTGCCTCCGGGATCATCTGACGGTTGTTGGTCTGCGCCATGAATCCTCACCTCCTGATTGATAGGGTACTATTACTTTGTCCAGTCCGCCCGTTTTTAACCAGGATGGCAACAGGTATTTTCTTCTAAGACAGGAGAATTGCTCTATACCTGTAATGTCATGCCGAAACGATTTCCCCGGACTCCCGCATGAATTGATCTACGGATGCTTTTACATAGGCACGGTCCCAGGAACCTTCCGGATGATGTACCATTCTATCCGCCTCTTTGCCGGCCAGCTGCAAAAGCGCAGAATCCTTCAGCGGGTCGGCTATCCTGAAATCCGGTATGCCATGCTGCCGTAATCCATACAGGTCCCCCGGCCCTCTCAGTTCCAGATCCTTCTCCGCAATTTCAAATCCATCCGTGGAGTGCACCAGGGTTCTCATACGTGCAATGGCCCGTTCTTCCTTTTGATCTGAAATCAGAATGCAGAAAGACGGCTGATTCCCCCGTCCCACCCTGCCACGCAGCTGATGAAGCTGTGCCAGGCCAAAATGATCCGCATTTTCAATGACCATGATCCTGGCATTGGGTACATCCACACCAACCTCAATTACTGTGGTGGAAACCAACACCTGCACTCTGCCGGCCGCAAAGTCCTCCATGACCTGATTCTTATCCTGTGGCTTCATTCTGCCATGAAGCAGGCCCATACGGATTCCGGACAAGAGTCCGTGGGACAGTTCTTCATAGACTTCTTCCACGGAATGGATATCCGGCTTTGCTTTGGATTCCTCCACCAAAGGGCAAACCACGTAGGACTGGCAGCCATCTTTTGCATATTTCCGGACAAACCGGTAAATTCGCTCGCGATAGAACATCGGGACACAATACGTACGAATTGGAATTCTGCCGGGAGGAAGGGAATCAATGACGGAAAGATCCAGATCCCCGTAAAGAACATGTACCAGAGTCCTTGGTATGGGAGTCGCGGACAAAACCAGAACATGGGGAACGGTTCCCTTCTCCTGAAGCATAGCCCGCTGCCGCACCCCGAAACGATGCTGTTCATCTGTAATGACCAGTCCCAGGTTGCGAAAGGCAACATCCTCCCGGATCAAGGAATGTGTCCCGATCAGGATATCAATTTCTCCATCCGCAAGGGCTTTCTTCACCTGCTTTTTCTGAGACTCCGTCCTGCTGCCTGTCAGGCATTCCAGGCGTATCCCGCTGCCTTCCATCATCCGGTTCAATGTTGCCAGATGCTGCCTGGCCAGGATTTCCGTCGGAGCCATCAGGGCTCCCTGGTATCCGGCGGACGCAACCACAAATAACGCAGCTGCAGCAATGACGGTTTTCCCGGATCCCACATCTCCCTGTATGAGTCGATTCATGCTATTTCCACCGGACAAATCCTTCAGGACTTCGTGCAATACCCTTGTCTGGGAATCGGTCAGGCGAAAGGGCAGACGATTCAGAAAGGCGTTCAGTTTCCCCTGTGAAACAGGAATCGGGATTCCTCCCTTGTTGCTCCCGGTATGTTTCCGGATAAATGCCAGTGCCGTCAGCAAGGACAAAAACTCCTCAAAGGCCAGCCTCTGCCGTGCCTTTTCCTGCCGGTCCCGGCTCTCCGGAAAATGAATGCTGCGCCAGGCTTCTGCCCGTCCGGGAAATCCATATTTTTCAGACAGACGGACATCCACCCTGTCCGGATCTCCCTGCCCATCCGGCAATCGTTTCAAAGCCTCGGAAACAATATGACGCAGATCCTTCTGGGTCAATCCGTCAGTCAGGCGATACAGCGGAAGATATTGTTCCCGGCTATGATGCTTTTCTTCATAGTTTTCCACGAATGGATTTTGAATCTGCATACCGGACGGCCCTTTAGCTGCCTTGCCCATTACAAAATAATGATGATTGTGCTTACAGTTCCTACCGCGATAAGGCTGGTTGAACCATATGCATTCCACGGTGCCGGTCGAATCCCTGCCTTTCATGGAAGTCATGCTGAACCCTTTTCTGATCCGGTTTACACGCGGAGGAGAAATGAATTCCAGACACAGCGAAACATCCTTTCCGTCCGAAACGGAGGATACGGGCTGTACGGCTCTTCGGAGCTCATATTCCCCTGGAACATATCCCACAGCATCCAACAGGGTTTCGATCCCCAGCTTCCTGCATAAATCTGCTTTTTTGGGACCAATTCCCCTGATTGTCTGAATGCTGTCCGACAGGCCATTTTTTCCTGCTTGCTCTTTCACTTTTATTCCACGGAAACGATATAGTAATACAACGGCTGTCCCCCGGAAAGAACCTCGACCTCCAGATCCGGGTAATTCTCACTCAGGTAGGAACCAATGCTTTCCGTATCCTCCTCCCTGGCATCGCTGCCATACAGTATGGTGGCGATTTCGCCATCCTCCTGCTGCAGCATGGCATCCAGCAGCCGCCTGGTGACATCCGCGATATCTTTCCCTACAACGGATATTCTGCCTTCCATCATACCCATGATATCTTCCTTTTGAATCGCAAGTCCATCCACATGGGAATCCCGCACTGCATAAGTCACAAGGCCGGTTTTCACCTGACTCATCGCCCTGGTCATGGCAGCCAGGTTGGATTCGGCATCTGCTTCGGAATTATAGGCAATCATGGCAGCCATTCCCTGCGGAATCGTCCGGGACGGAACAACATGGATCTTTTTCTCGCTGATTTCCGCCGCCTGGTTGGCTGACAAGACAATGTTTCCATTGTTGGGCAGTATGAAAATTTCCTTTGCATTCACCTGATTCACGGCATCCAGAATATCTTCCGTACTGGGATTCATGGTCTGTCCGCCCTCAATAATATAATCCGCATTTAAATCCTGGAAAATATTTCTAATCCCTTTCCCCATGGAAACGGATACCATACCGGTATCCTTCTCCGGCTCCCCGGGTTCCTTTTCTTTCTCCGGCAGCTGCGCTGCAGTTCCCATGTCGATCACATGATGATGCTGTTCCTTCATATTATCAATCTTGATACCGGAAAGCTCACCGAATTGCAATCCCAATTGTAGGCCTTTTCCAGGCATATTCGTATGAAAGTGGATCTTGATCATATCCCTGTCCCCTACAACAACGATGGAATCCCCCAATCGTTCCAGTCTCCTCTTCAGCTTTTCAATGTCTTCTTCACGGATATACGGATATAGATGCTTGATAAAAAATTCCGTGCAGTAAATATATTGAATGGATCCTTCCGGGACGCCTGCCGGGCCGGAAGCCGCATCCCCTGCCGAAGCGGGAACCGGCTCTCCCCCGCCCGTGGAAATTTTGGAATCCGGGAGCCCATAGGAAACCTCCGGATCAAAATCGCCCTCCAGAGCATGAAACTGTCCCATCAGAATGTAAACCAGACCCATACCGCCGGAATCCACCACACCGGCTTGTTTTAAAGTCGGAAGCATGTCCGGGGTGCGATCCAGGGTTTCCTTTGCCGTATCGATAATTCGGTCAAAAAACACTTCAAAATCATGGATCTGTCCGGCAATCTTTTTTGCTTCCTTCGCCGTTTCACGGGCAACGGTGAGGATGGTACCCTCCACCGGCTTCATCACTGCCTTATAGGCCATATTTACACCGGACTCCAGGGCATCCGCAAATTCCGCTGTCGTAATCTCTTCCTTCCCCTGCATGGATTTGGCAAATCCACGGAATAATTGGGAAAGAATCACTCCGGAGTTTCCCCTTGCACCTTTCAGGGAGCCGCGGGACAAGGCATCTGCGACCCGGGATAGATCCCCGGATGAAGCTGCCTGAATCTCCCTTGCAGCAGATAACATGGTCAGAGACATATTGGTACCGGTATCTCCATCCGGTACCGGGAAAACATTCAACGAATTCACTGATTCTTTATTATCTTCCATAAACTGGGCAGCCGATAAAAGCATGAGCTTCAGCTTTGCTCCATCCAGAATATCCTGATTCAAAATGAGTAACCTCCTTCAGGCATAAAAAGGGAAAGCCTCATACCCTCACGCCTTCTACCACTATATTAACTTTTTTCACTGTAACACCTGTTAGATTTTCCACTTTATATTTGACTGTTTCAATGATGTTTTTGGCGACAGTGGCAATTGAGATACCATATTCAACGATAATATGAAGATCAATACTCACTTCATTGCCCTGACTGACAACCTTTACACCGCGTGACAGGTTTTCATTTCCCAAAAGCTCCACCAGCCCGTCCGTTGCTTTCTGGGAAGCCATTCCAACGATACCATAGCACTCGATGGCCGAAATGCCTGCCAGAACGGCCAATACGTCGTCCGGTATGATAAGTTCACCCAGAGAATTCGATTTTACAACTCCCATTTTCCTTCCTCCTTCACATTCGCTCTGATTCGGATGGATCCTGTTGTGAGCATCATTTGCAGAATGATACATTCTTAACGTCATTATACCCGTTTATTTTATCTCAAACACAGGGGAAATGCAACAACGAACCATGAACCCGGCAATGTTTTTGTTTTTCTTGCCAAAACGATTGCAAGGTGTTAAAATAATACATGTTTTATGAGTTGTTGAAAACACCCATGGTTGTATCATGGAGTCCTTCGATGGCAGGAAGAAGACAATATGGTTTTTTCCGTTTAAAAGGAGGTGGAAATCATGGCAAAGGTTTGTGATATCTGCAAAAAAGGGAAGTTATCCGGAAACACCGTGAGCCACTCTCACAGGCGTGGAAACCGGACCTGGACGCCGAATCTGAAAAAAGTCCGTGCAGAAGTAAACGGATCTCATGTAACGCTGAATGTCTGTACCCGTTGCATTCGTTCCGGTAAAGTGAATGCTCTCTCAAAGTGAGCCATTGAAAACGTGCTGTCCGGCACGTTTTTTTGGTCTTATCTCCATTTTTTCAGGGTAAATATGCCGGCCACTATAAGGCCCAGGCCAAGCGAAAAGCACCATACCCATGGCGGCGTATAAAAAAATACCAGCAAAGTGCCGATGACAATCAGCACAATGGAAAGAACGTTGGTTTTTTTGGGCGGTCTGGGATGCTTCCGACAGTTCATCCCATTATACATAATAACACCCCTCCAAGGCAAACCGGTCAAAAATCCGGGAATTTACTACATTCTATTCCGGGCTGTGAAAAAACGTGACTCCCATGGAAGAGCTTGTGTCAATTTACGAAAAAGAGGCTTCTCCCGCTTCTCTTATTTTTTGTATCATGGATGTCGGATCTGCCGCCGAGAAAACCAGCGATCCTGCCACAATACAGTTCGCCCCAGCCTTTACTGCCCTGCCGACATTGCCCAGGGTGATTCCGCCGTCTACCTGAATCTCCGTATTTCTTCCCCGCCTTTCCGTCATATCCTTCAGATCCCGAATTTTATCCAGCATGGCAGGAATAAATGTCTGTCCCCCGAAACCCGGATTCACTGTCATAAGAAGAACCATATCAAGATCTTCCAGCACATAATCCAATACATTCAGCGGTGTGGAGGGATTCAACGCAACAGCAGCCCGGACTCCCTTTTCCTTCAGACAGGCGATGCAGCGATGCAGATGAGGCAATACTTCCGCATGAAGTGTGATGCTATCTGCCCCTGCACGGATAAATTCATCCACAAATTCCATTGGATTGTCCATCATCAGATGAACATCGAAAGGAACTTCGGTCGTCCTGCGGATGGCTTTCACCACCATTGGCCCTATGGACAGATTCGGCACATAATGCCCGTCCATAACATCAATATGGATAAAGTCCGCTCCCCCCTTATCCAGCATTGCAACTTCTTCTCCCAGCCTTGAAAAATCTGCAGCCAAAATAGATGGTGCAATTTTGATCACCATGCGTCCCTCCTGTTTTCCCTGATTGCTTTGATCAATTTCCGATACCGATCATACCGCTGCGAAGGAATTTTGCCCTCCTCCACACCACGACGAATCGCACATCCCGGTTCTGCCACATGCAGGCATCCCTGAAACCGGCATTCCGCCTGACAGGCACGGAATTCCGGATAGTACCCTGCCAGCTGCGCCGGATCCAATTCCAGAAGATCCATCCGGCTGAAACCCGGTGTATCCGCAATCATGCCGCCACCAGGCAAAGAAATCAATTCCACCAGACGGGTCGTATTTTTTCCCCTCCTGATCTTCTCGCTGAGTGCACCGGTCTCCAGATAGGCATCCGGACGAAGCTTGTTGATAATAGAGGATTTTCCGACACCGGACTGCCCGGCCAGAACCGTTATCCCCTGCAGGGTCTGGCTCAGCTCCTTTATGCCAATATCGGATTTTCCGGAAATACGATGGATGGGATATCCTGTCCGGCCATATTCGATCCGGAAGGCATCCTCTTCCTCCGGACCTGCCAGATCTGTCTTATTGAAAATCAGCAATGGTGAAATCTGCGTCCGTTCCGCCGTAATGAGCAGCTTATCCACCAGAAAAAGATCCGGTTTGGGATCCGCTGCCGCCAGCACGACAGCCAGATGATCCACATTGGCCACCGCCGGCCGCTTCATGGCGTTTCTCCGGGGAAGAATCTCCTCCATAATTCCCTCGGATATCTCCGTTTCCGGCTGAAAACGCACCCGATCCCCCGCCATGGGAGAGATCCCCAGTCTGCGAAACCGTCCCCTGGCCCTGCAGCGGAAGACTTCTCCATTGGAAAGGACGTCATAAAAACTGCCGATCCCCCGGAGGATCACTCCGGACTTCATTCCTGTTCCCTTTCCTTTCTGGAAAAATCCAGAGTTTGTGTCCCCTGATAAATATTGTCAATCCAGATGGCATAACTCTGTATTCCGCTGTCCTCCAGAGGAATCTGAACCGCTCCATCCGAAGGACTGTGCTCCTCATCATACATCACCTTGTCATCTGAGGCGCGAATTACCTGCACCCGAACCTTTTCGCCGGTTCCGGTCATTTCAATGGTCATCTTTTTATGGCTCACAACCTTTTCCCCCAAACTGACCCACACATCCACCTTCCTGCCTTTTTCCACATTGGTTCCGGGATCAGGGGACTGCTCATATACCACACCAGCTTCCACCCCGTCATTGTACTCTCTTGTAATATTGGAATCCAGGCCTGCTTTTCGAAGCCGTTCCCGGGCCATATCTTCCTGTAGTCCAACCACCTTGCCCACCTCTGTCATATGATCCCTGGGGCCTGTACTGACAAAAAGCCGGACCTCCGTTCCCGCCGGAACATCTTTTGTATAGGCGGAGGGCTCCTGCTTTACCACATACCCACTGACCTTGTCACTGTCCACATATTCCGGCGTTCCCACCTTCAATCCGGAGTCCTCCAGTTTGATTTCCGCATTCCTCTGCGGCAAATTCACCACATCCGGTACCGTCACCTTTTTCACACCATCACTGACGGTAACCTCCACAGAGCTGTCCGACTTGACCGTCTGACCTTCCGGAGGATTCTGAAACAGGATCTGGCCTTTTGGTACCGTGTCACTGTTTTTCCATTGTACAATTTTCATGACAAGGCCTTCGCCTTTCAGCATCTTATTGGCTGCCTTCTCATCATATCCCACCACGCCGGGCACCATGGTATCCTTACGGGCAAATTCCCGCAGGTAGATGCCCCGCAGCAAAAAAAACAGAACAAGAAAGGCAACGAGTATCACACCAACAATTACCCCGTTTCCAATCCGGCTGTGCTTTTTCCCGGCGTCCTTCTTTTCCGGTTCCGGAGAAGAATCCCCCTGGGATTTCCCTTTCGGCTCTTCCTCCGGATTTCCCGGATCGTGAATGGCCGGAAGAATCCGCGTCGCCTGATCGTCTTCCACAAAACGCTTTACATACTTGCCGTCCGGCTCTTTCAATGCCCGTTTCAGATCGGAGCGCATCTCATCCGCATCATCATATCGTCTGTTGCAGTCCTTCTCGATCGCTCTTTCTATGATAAATTGAATGCTTTTGGGGATATCCGGATTCATCTCACCCGGAGGCGTTACCTTCTCCTGTATATGCTTCAGGGCAACAGAAACGGCACTGTCTCCCTCAAAGGGGACCGCTCCGGTTACCATTTCATACAGAACAATCCCCAGAGAGTAAATATCGGATTTTTTGTCCACATGACCTCCCCTTGCCTGCTCCGGGGAAAAATAATGCACGGAACCGATTACATCCGCACCGGCCATGGTAACGGTAGCAGAGGTAACAGCCCTGGCAATGCCAAAATCTGCGACCTTCACTGTCCCGTCTTCGCTCAGCAGGATATTCTGGGGCTTGATGTCCCGGTGAATAATATTGCGGCTGTGCGCATGATGCAGTGCAGAGCAAATCTGCGAACCGATCCGGACCGCATCTTCAGCGGTCAGCCTGCCCTTTTCACGGATATACTCCTTCAGGGTTTTCCCGTTGACATATTCCATTACGATGTAATGGATCCCGTCCTCCTGTCCAACATCATAGATATTTACGATATTGGGATGGGAGAGACTGGCAGCTGATTGGGACTCCCGCTGGAATCGGGCAAGAAACTCCTCATTTTCCACCAGCTCCGGCCGTAGGATCTTAATCGCCACATACCGGTTCAAAAGGTGACATTTGGCTTTATACACCACAGCCATGCCGCCTTCCCCTATTTTTTCAAGTAATTCGTATCGGCCTCCCAGCATTTTACCCACCAGGGACATCACCTCTTTTCCTCATTCGGAACGTATCTTGCCGCCACAATTGTGATATCATCGGTGCTGCCTGAGGACAGGGCTTCGTTCCCCAGGATCTCCGTCAGCCTTGCCATGGAGAGATTCGTCGGTAGATTTGGTACATAGTCCTCCAGATGGACATAGTTAATCAGCCCATCGGTGCACAAAAGGACAATATCCCCATCTTTCAGATTTTCTTCAAAACAATCCACGCGAAGGGATTGTTCCGTACCCAGTGCCCGGGTGATCACATTTTTTTTCGGGTGCAGGTTCATCTCGTCCCGGGTAATGCTCCCGTTGTCCAGCAACTCCTGAACCAGGGAATGATCCCGTGTGATCTGACGGGCCGTCCCGTTGCGCAGCAGATAGCATCTGCTGTCTCCGATATTGGCCACAAGGAAGCGGTTTCTTTCAAATACCGCCATGGTCAGCGTTGTTCCCATTCCGGAATAACGGGCGTCCGTCCCGGACAGGGCATACACCCTGCTGTTGGCCTTCTGTACGGATTGATGGATGACACCCAGCAAATCCTCCGAAGTCCGGGACCGCCTGAAGCAGGAGCAAATCTCCTCCACGGCGATGCGGCTTGCCAGATCACCGGCGTTATGCCCTCCCATGCCGTCTGCCACAATCATGATGCCCGGCTGCTCCGAAACGTTCCCTGGAATATAGTAATGGTCTTCATTGGTTTTCCTGCGGATTCCCTGGCGACTGTATGCTCCGTATTCCATGATCCGACCTCCCCGATCCATCCTGTTTCCTTTCCAGATAAGCGGCTTTCAGCTGACCGCAGGCACCCTGGATATCCAATCCCAGTTCCCGTCTGCGGGTTACATTTTTCCCGGCATGCTCCAGCTCCATTTCAAAACGGTGAACCGATCCTTCACTGCTGCGCCTGAGACCATCCTGCCCGTTCTCGTTTAAAGGGATCAGATTGATATGACAGGGAAACCCGTCCAAAAGAGCAGCAAGTTCCCTGGCATGCTCCGGCCTGTCATTCAATCCCCTGATCAGGGTATACTCAAAGGTAACCCGCCGGCCGGTTTTCTCATAATAATATCTGCCGGCATCCACAACCTCCTGTATGGTGTATGCGTTCGCAACCTTCATGACTTTCCTGCGCAGGACGTCGTTGGGTGCATGAAGGGAAACCGCAAGATTGATACTGAGACCTTCCTCTGCCAGGCGACGCATTTGTGGAACCAGCCCACAGGTGGATAATGTGATATTCCGATATCCCATGTCAAATCCCCCCGGATCATGGATCTGCCGGATAAACTTCAGTACATTGACATAGTTATTCAGTGGCTCTCCACACCCCATGAGAACCAGGCCTCCAAGGTTCCCGGAGTCATGTCCGGTTAAATCACGCTGAACGGAAAGAACCTGAGCTTCCATTTCACCGGCGGTCAGGTTCCGTACCAGACCGCCCCGGGTGGAAGCACAAAATCGGCAGCCCATGGCACATCCCACCTGTGTGGACAGGCAAAGCGTCACGCCATGATGATATTTCAACACAACACATTCTATTATATTATCATCCAAAAGCAAATACAAATATTTTATCGCCTGGTGATCCGACGAAACCAGCCGTTTCAGCTGCTGCAGCGTCCCAACGAAAAATCGGCTGTCCAGCTTGCGCTGCAGCGATCCGGACAAATCTGACATTTCCTGAAAGGATGTTGTTCCCTTATACATCCATCTGATAATCTGACCGGCATGAAAAGGCTTCTCCCCCATGGCTGTCAGTTCTTCCTTCAACTCCTCCGGAGACAGGTTCAGAATATCCCTTTTTCCCGGTGACATGTTATTGTTTGGATTGCTTGCCAACTCCATTCTTCCTCCTCAACCTGGCGATAAAAAACCCATCCATATGATCACGGGATGGAATCAGTTGGATCATCCGGCCCCGCACTGTGGATCGAAGGGCGTCCGGCAGCCAGGGCAGCGGATCCTCCAGAACGAAGTCTCGCCTTTTCTTCAGCAACCTGTAAACCACATCCGCATTCTCCTGAGGATTGATGGTACAGGTACTGTATACAAGGACTCCGTCTGGTTTGACGTAACGGCTGCATACTTCCAGAATTTTTCCCTGAAGATCCGAAAGCCCGGATAATCCTTCCGGCCGGACCCTCAGCTTAATATCCGGTTTTTTGGAAATCGTACCAAGGCCGGAGCATGGGGCATCCACCAATACCCGATCAAACCTTTCCCGGAACTCCGGCTGATAAGACGAGGCATCCTGAACGGAAGGCACCACAATCCGGGCATTCATGCGTTTACAGTTCTGCTGTATCAAACGTACCCGGTGTTCATGGATATCCCAGGCCGTCACCTGTCCCTTTCCCTTCATCCGTTCGGCCATATAAATGGCTTTGTTCCCCGGGGAACTGCAGGCATCCAGCAGGATCTCGCCGGGCTGCGGATCCACAAGACGGACATCCAGCACGGAGCTTTCCCCCTGTACCGCAAAGGATCCATCCTGATAAAAGGAATTTGCTCCAATATCCCCTGCATCCCTGATGCGAAGCGCCTCTTTCATGTAATATCCATCCAATACATGAAATCCCCATCGTGTTAATTTCTCCTTCAGCGCAGTGGGGGGCAGCTTCCCTGTGTTGACACGAACGGACACGTCGCCTGTATGGAAAGGTTTCAGTATCGTCTCTGTCTGCTCCGGGCCATAATCCGCAATCCATTTCTTAACAAGCCATAGGGGAAACGCATATTGAAAGGCCAGCTTTTCCGGCAGGGAAATGCCCGGTTCCGGAACCAGAAGCCGTTCCCTGTTTCGGGAAACATTACGCAGGACGCCGTTCACAAATCCCTTCAATGCAGACAGCCCGTGCATCCCACAGAGCTTTCCCGCCTCATTGCAGGCAGCAGAGTCCGGCACCCGGTCCAGATACAGGATCTGATATCCCCCCAGCCGCAATATATTCAGAACCCATGGATTTACCCGCCGGAGAGATGCGAACTTCTTCAGAAGGGTATCAATGGTAATCTGCCTTTCCAGAGTACCGTACACCAATTGGGTAACAAAAGCAACATCCCTTTCCTGGAGGGATTGCCCGCGCAGGCCTTCTTTCAGGGCAATATTGGAATACTTCCCCTCCTGGTTGATTTCCTTCAATATTTTCAGCGCCAGATACCGTGTCCGCGTCCCGCCGGAACCAGCTGTTTCTATGGAATTCACTCTCCCCTTTTTGTCCTGCCCAGACAAATGCCCACCTCAATCCGGTTGCCCCTCAGATAATCCAGATCCGACATGGGCCGGCCGCCAGGCATCTGAAGCTCTGCAACGCGCAGGGCACCGTCCCGGCAGGCCACGATCAGGCCAATATTCCTGTCCGCCCGGAGAACCGTACCTGGAACAGTGTTATTTGTAAAGTATTCCCACTCCATGACCTTCCATACCTTCAAACGGGTTTCCCGGAGAAAGGTATAGGCGCCCGGCCAGGGGGTCAGGCCCCGTACAAGGTTCCGGACCGTGGAAGCCTTTTGTTCCCAGCGGATTTCGCCCATGGATTTCTCTATTTTGCTGCAGTAGGTCGCCTTTGCGGCATCCTGGGGAACCCCTTCCGGTTTCCCGTCTGCAAACTGTTTCAGAACCCGGGAAAGGACGCGCCCGCCCAGGACAGCAAGTCTGTCATGAAGTTGCCCTGCATCGTCCTCCTCTGCAATCCGGATTTCCTCCTGTTGGATGATATCCCCGGTGTCCATCCCTGCATCCATATACATAACCGATATGCCGGTTCGGTCCGCTCCACTGATGAGAGCCTGCTGAATGGGGGACGCCCCCCTGTAGGCCGGCAGCAGGGATGCATGGACATTGATGCAGCCAAGCGTAGGAACGGCAAGAAAATCCTTTGGAAGAATCTGGCCAAAGGCAGCCGTTACGATCAGATCCGGCTGCAGCTGCCTGATTTTTTCCAGAAAGGCCATATCCCCCTTGATCCGGACCGGTTGATAAATGGAAATATTCCTCTCCTCCGCCCACTTCTTGACGGGAGAAAAGGTAACCTGTTTTCCTCTGCCCTTTGGTCGGTCCGGCTGTGTAACGACGGCAATCAAATCATTTCCACTCTTTTGAACGGCATCTGCCGAAGGAATGGAAAAATCCGGGGTACCCATAAAGATAATTTTCAATACTCAGCCCTCCAATGTTTCCGGCAGGACTTTATCAATGAACAATATTCCATCCAGGTGATCGGTTTCATGGCACACGGCCCGGGCCAGCAGTCCGTCTGCCCTGAGCTCTGTTTCCTTCCCGTCCGGGTCCAGAGCCCTTACGACAACATGGGCAGGCCGTTTGACTTTCCCCCGGATGCCCGGGAGGCTCAGACAGCCTTCATAATCAATTTCCTCCCCGGACTGACTGATAATCTCCGGATTAATCAAAGCATGAACCCCATCTCCCACGTCAATCACCACAATCCGCTTCAATATTCCGACCTGGGGGGCGGCCAGGCCAACTCCATCCGCGTGATACATGGTATCAATCATGTCCGAGATCAGTAACCGCACCCTGTCATCGGCTTTTGTCACTTCTTTTGCCTTTTTTCGAAGAATATCATCTTTCCGGTAATTCCGAATCTTCCTTAAGGCCATACTATATCACTCTTTTCTATATTAGGCTGAGGGGGTTGAAATCCAGGGTAATGGAGAATTGGGTCGGATAGAACGTTTTCAACAGTCCCCCTGCCAGAATATGATAACGATCCTGGAATTCCTGCTGCGTCCGGATCCGAACCAGAACCTGCCACCGGTATTTATTGTTGATTCTCTCAATCGGAGCGGGATAGGCACCCAGATCCAGCAACCCTCTCTTCAAAAGCATATCCCTGCCAATATGCTTCCTTATCCATTCTACCATATTATTTGAGAATTGTGCCAATTCCCTTTCTTTTTCCCCGGTGATCAGAACGCGAATAATATGGGAAAAAGGAGGATAATCAAATTGTCGCCGGATGTCAATCTCTTTCCGGTAAAATCCCTCATAATCATGATGCGAAGCATATTCGATGGCATAATGTTCCGGTTGGTAGGACTGGACCACCACATGTCCCGGCTTTCTGCCCCTTCCTGTCCGCCCGGCTACCTGGGTAATCAATTGAAAAGTTTTTTCACAGCTTCGGTAATCGGGAAGGTTCAGGGAAGCATCCGCTGCCAATACCCCAACCAGAGTTACATTGGGAAAATCCAGCCCTTTCGCAACCATCTGGGTTCCCAGCAGAATATCATAATCCCCTTTCCCGAAAGCATCCAGAATCCGGTGATGAGCTCCTTTCCGGCTGGTGGTATCCATGTCCATCCGAAGCAAACCTGCGGATGGGAAAAGCTTTCCCAGCTCCGCCTCCACCTTTTGCGTCCCCAGACCGAAGTTCTTGATATAGCGGCTGCCGCATTCCGGACATTTTCTCGGATAAGGTTCCTGGTGACCGCAGTAATGGCATTTCAGCATTCGCTCCTTTGCATGATAGGTCAGGGAAACATCGCAATTCCTGCATTTAATGACAGCGCCGCAGCTTCTGCAGGAAACAAACTGTGCATACCCCCGCCGGTTAATCAGAAGGATTGCCTGTTCGCCGCGGCGAAGGGTATCGCAAAGGGAACGATACATTTCCTGGCTGAAAATACTGCGGTTGCCCAGCTCCAGTTCCCGGCGCATATCAATGATATCAACCGGCGGGAGCACCCGATGATCCACCCGCTCGTTCATTTCCACTAGTTGATATTCTCCGCGCAATGCCCTGGTATAATCCTCCAGTGCCGGCGTGGCACTTCCCAGAACCAGGACAGCGCCTTCCGTCTCACAGCGCCTGGCTGCAACATCCCGCGCATGGTATCGCGGCCTCACTTCGGACTTATAGCTGTCTTCATGGGCTTCGTCAATGATGATCATCCCAAGATGCTCCATGGGAGCAAACACGGCAGATCTGGCTCCAACGACAATCTGCACCTCATTATTCCGGATTCTTCTCCATTCATCATAACGCTCTCCAAGGGACAGGCCGCTGTGGAGAACGGCGACATTGTCCCCAAAACGCCCCTTGAAGCGTCCCACCGTCTGGGGCGTCAGGGAAATCTCCGGTACAAGAACAATGACCTGTTTCCCCTGCTTCAGGACAAGATCCGCTGCCTTCATATAGACCTCGGTCTTGCCGCTGCCTGTTACACCATGCAACAGCAAGGTTCCGTGTCCGACACGAATGCGCACCAAAATCGCCTGCATTGCTTTTTTCTGCTCTTCGTTGAGTATGGGCGGGACGGTGGAAATCTCCTCTGCCTGCCATGGATTCCGATAGGTCTCTTCTTCCCGGATCCGGATATATCCCCTTTTCCGAAGGGAGTGAATACTGGACCGGGATGCACCGGTCAACTCCAGCAGCTCCCCTGTCGGCATCCCGTCTCTATGCTCCAGGGCCCGCAGAATACCGGCCATTTTGGGGGAACGGTTCTCCACGGAGGAAATCCACTCCTTCAGGGAATCTGTATCGGTCAGATAAACCACCTGCTGTGTCTTCCCCTTTACATTCCCCCGGATACCGGGAGGGATGCAGCAGCGGATCGCTTCGATCAACATACAGTGATACTCCTCTTTCATCCAGTAAATCAGGGGTATCATGCTTTTTCCCAAAACAGGATGGGGATCCATCAACTTTTTCAGAGGCTTGATTTTTTCCTCCGGGATATCGGCTTTTTCGTCCAGCGACAAAATATACCCCTGGAGGATACTGCGGCCGAAAGAGACCTGAACCCTCAGGCCGACTTCGACTTTGTTGGCAAGGGTCGGCGGAATGCTGTAATGAAACAGTTTATCCAGGGCAGGATGCGCCTGATCGATCACCACTCCGGCATACTTTCTGTTTTCCAACGACATGCACTCCTTTCACCGTTTCCTTGCCCGGCAGAATGGGAAAGCGGTTTTCTCCGGCAAACAAAAAAAGGTACCAGGTACCTTTTTAAAACAATGCGGTAATTCCTATGCCTGCTTTTTTTCATGCTGATAATGAATCAGATCGGCATCCACTTCCTTTACCGCTATGGAAACCGGGTTCGCAGCTTCGTTGTCCTCTTCTTCCCCTATCAGCGGCTTTTCCCCTGCTACCAGCTGCCTTGCCCGCTTTGCCACTTCCACGACAAGCGTATATTTACTGTCTACCTTTTCCAGCAAAGAATTCTGAGTCGGTAAAATCATTTCATATTCCTCCCTGCAATTGCAATATCAATTCCTCATTCCGATCCACACGACATTTTTCCGCCAGAAGGATGGCTTCTATCTTTTGAACGGCTTCCTCCACCGTGTCGTTTACGATAATATAATTATATCGCCTGACAAAATTGATTTCTTCAAAGGCACAATGAAAGCGTTTCAGTATAACATCCCGGCCCTCGGTTCCACGCCTGGTAATTCGCTCCTTCAGCTCGTCCATGGTCGGAGGCACGATAAAGAGAAACACACCCTTTTCAAAACGATCCTTCACCTGAAGGGCACCCTGAATGTCAATTTCAAGAATCACATCCTGTCCTGCCATCAAATGCTGCTGTACGTACTTTTTGGGCGTACCGTAATGATGTCCGTAGACCTCTGCGTATTCGAGAAACTCATTCTCCTCTTTCATTTTTTTAAACTCTTCCGGTGTCCGGAAGAAATAATTGATTCCATCCTTCTCCCCAGGCCTGGGCGGCCTGGTGGTAACCGAAACAGACAGAACCGTCTCCGGATGCCTGCGGAGCCATTCCTTACAAATGGTACCCTTACCCGCTCCGGATGGACCGGATATCACAATCAACAAACCCTTTTTCCTCATGCTTTCATCCTTTCAAGATGATTCATTTCCCGGCTTACTCCTCTTCTCCATCCATATTGGCGGTATCCCTGGAATTCAGCCGATGAGCCACTGTCTCCGGTTGAACCGCAGAGAGAATAATGTGATCACTGTCCATAATGATCACTGCCCTGGTCCTGCGTCCATAGGTGGCATCGATCAGCATGCCCCGGTCCCTGGCATCCTGGATAATCCGCTTAATGGGAGCGGACTCCGGACTCACGATCGCAATCATTCGGTTTACGGAAACTATATTTCCAAACCCGATGTTGATTAACTTGATCCTCATATCTGAAATTACCTGCTTTCTGTATTACTCAAGATTTTGAACCTGTTCACGGATTTTCTCCATCTCACTTTTCAGGGAAACCACCTGATTGGTGATGAAAAGATCGGACGCCTTGGAGCCGATGGTATTCGCCTCCCGGTTCATTTCCTGCATCAGAAAATCCAACTTTCTTCCAATCGGGCCGCCTGTTTTCAATATTTGCTGCAATTGCCCGATATGACTTCGCAACCGGATGATTTCCTCCGTAATACTGGACCGATCTGCGAAATAGGCAACCTCTGTATTGAAACGGGTTTCCTCCAGATCGGAAGACGAAAGCAAATCCTTCAGACGTTGTTCCAGCTTTCTGCGATATTCCTCCACTACAAGGGGAGAACGCTCCCCGATAGCATCCACCATTTTCAGAATCACAACGGAACGGTCCCGGATATCCTCCATCAGAAACTGTCCTTCCTTTTTCCTCATCCTCGTCAATGCCTGCAGTGCCTGCTCCAGTGCAGAAGTCAACAGGGTCCGCAGAGCATCTTCATCCTCCTCAGCTTCGTTTACGGTAAAGATATCCCCAATACCGGACAGAGTCGCCAGATCCGGCTTATCCTCTATATCAAACTTTTCAGCCAACTCCTGAAAAGCCTTTCGATATGCATTTGCCACACGTTCGTTTACGGAAACAGCGATCAGATCCTGTGCTTTGTTTTCATACTCCACCGTAACATCCACCCGCCCGCGGGTAACCACCTGCTGGATCTGTTTCTTGGCATCCTCTTCCAGCATGGACATACACCGTGGCATATGCATATGAATATCCAAATAACGATGATTGACGGTTTTTATTTCCGCATGGACTTTACGGCGGGCATCTTCCGCTTCCCCCCGTCCAAATCCCGTCATGCTCAGAACCATGAACAGCCTCCCATCTTTCCTGTTTACCATCTTTCCTTGTATTATAGCCCAGTCCAGGCAGGCTTTGCAAGTGGTAACCGGAAAATTCGTGAAACGGTTCCGCGATATTGTTTCTACGCGTCGGCCTTCCCGCATATGGATAGTATGTAGAATCTTTTCATTGGAGGGCTTGGCATGTCACAATCCATAACCGGAAATCCCATATTGGATTTTACCCTGGTTCAATCCCTGTCCATATTTTATCTGTCGGAGGCAACTCTGCCAATGGTAAAATGGCAGACTTCCGAGGATCCCCTGATCCGCGGACTGCCTTGTCCTCCGGTTGTCGCACTGTATGAAAAGGCGGCCGGAAGGAAACTGGGGATGCTGCCCCATACAGACCGGCCCAGTATGAAAGCAACCGGATACTCCATACAGGTATTATCCCGCCTGTCTGAAATTTTACCCAAATTTGTCACCGAAGAGCAATCCTTTTTGGCAAAGCCATCCTACCGGCAGGAATGGAGCGCCATTGCCGGGCTGCAGCTGCAGTTTTGTCTGGAATATGTCGCAGAAACCCCCTGCTCCATTGAAGAAATCTCCACTGTCCTGGAAGGGGGATCCACCTTTCTTCAAACCAGCCCTGCACAGAAAAGCGCCTCTGATTTTGATCCGGAAATCCGCCGCCTGTATGACAAAATAGCCGGGGATACGGACATTTCCAACATCCGGACCATGGATCTGGCCCATGCCGCCCTGGCGGCCTCTGTCCGGGACACCCAAAATGGCGGGCACGGGCGGGACTCTTTCCTGACTGCCACCTCTCTGGAAATCCTGAGCCGCCGGAGCCGGTCCGGACTGTTTCATTACGGACCGGACGGATCCGCTTCCGCTCCCATGGGCCAGCAGTTCTACATATTGAATGCCCTGCTGCGTTCCTTTCCCTTTGTCAATCTGGAAACCGTGCTGGAAGAGATATTCCATCTGTTCAGCAATCTTTACAACATTGCCTATCAGCAAGCTTTTAATCTGTTTACCTTCAAAAAGAAAGCCATCAGCTATACCGCATTTGAGATCGGATCCGTCCTGTCCTGCCTGGAGGAGATCTCCCGCTATTCCGGGGAAACGGAACAAAAAGCAGCGATAGACCGGATAAGGAATACCTTTCTGGACCACATGATCCAATCCTATGCTCCGATCCATGAGAAGGAAATACGAAAGCTTCTCCGATGGATTTATCTGTCCCGGGAAGGGCGGGTTTCCATGAAGGAAAAGCCCGTTGTCCTTACCCTGTTTCCAAAGAGGCTGCAGCTTCGATATCCGGGTCCTGTGCCGGACTGGAGCCGCAAAAATATCATCAACCAGGCGGAACTCCTTTTTCTTTGCCATTCCCTGCTTTCCATCCCGGAAACAAACGCTCAGGAGAAAGCGGCTTTCTCCATGAAACTGGATTCCCCGGCACTGGAAGCGCTCCGGTCGCTGATGGAACTGCTTCGGTCCGATTGAGAAGCCGCGTCCTGCAAAGAAACTTCTCTACTTCAGCAGATTCATCAGGCCCTCCTCAGTGAGAACCGGGATTCCCAGTTCCTGCGCTTTGGTCAGCTTGCTGCCGGCTTCTTCCCCGGCAAGAATATAGGATGTTTTTCTGGAAACGCTTCCGGATACTCTTCCCCCATAGTTTTGAATCAGCTCGGAAGCCTCTTCCCGGGTCATGGACGGAAGAGTACCGGTCAGAACAAAGGTCTTGCCGGCCAGACGCCGGTCCACGGTTCGTTCCGCTATCCGGGATATCATGTTTACGCCGGCTTCCCTCAGCCGCTCCAGAAGCACGTGGGCATCTTCCCGGCCAAAATAATCCAGAATATCCTGTACCATAATATCCCCGAAATCCGGCAGCACAATCAATTGCTCATAGGTTGCATGGGCCAGGGCATCCATATCCGGAAAGTGCATGGCAAGGACCCTGGCGGATTGTTTTCCTACATTGCGGATGCCAAGTCCGGTGATCAGCCGGTCAATATCGTTCTCCCTGGAGGCATCAATGGCGTTCAGAAGATTATCAGTTCCCTTTTCCTTTCCAATGAGCCCTTTCTCAATCAATTCTTCACGGAAATCCTTCAGATGATAGATGTCCGCAAAATCCTTGATATAGCCTCCTGTCATGAGGGCTTCTGCGGTACTGGGCCCAAAACCATCGATATTCATGGCATCCTTGCAGGCAAAATAGATGATCCTGCGGACTGCCTGGGTAAAGCAATTGGTTCCGGTACAACGGATATCCGCACCGTTTTCATCCCGCAGTGCCGGAGAACCGCATATGGGACAGGTGGACGGGATCACAAAACGCTTCGTTCCTTCCGGACGCTTTTCCGGAAGACTCTGCAAAATCTCCGGAATAATGTCACCGGCTTTTTGAACG
Source organism: Eubacteriales bacterium mix99 (assembly GCA_038396605.1). Classification (NCBI taxonomy): domain Bacteria; kingdom Bacillati; phylum Bacillota; class Clostridia; order Eubacteriales; species Eubacteriales bacterium mix99. Next base: position 2,400,314 of record CP121690.1, on the reverse strand, counting down.
ATCACCGTATCGCCAATGCGAATATCCTTTGCGTCCATATAGTCCTGATTATGGAGAGAAGCCCTGGAAACCAATGTGCCTGCCAGCCGAATCGGCTTCAGCACCGCCAGGGGAGTCAGCCTCCCGGTACGTCCCACCTGGATCCGGATATCCTCCACAGTGGTTTCCTTCTGCTCCGGCGGATATTTGAAGGCAATGGCCCAACGGGGTACCTTGCTGGTCATGCCCAACCGTTTCCGGTCCTCCAGACTGTCCACCTTGACAACTGCCCCATCAATGCCAAAGGAAAGGTCCCATCTGGTTTCCCCTATTTTTTGAATATTGTCCCACACTTCCCCTGCCGTTTTGCAGACCGCAAAATCCGGGCTGACCGGAAATCCCTGCCGGGACAGCCAGTTCAGGGTCTCCGAGTGGGAATGGAAATCCCTGCCCCGGGATACCTCCAGATTAAAAACATAGATATCCAGGTCCCTTTCCCTTACCACGGCAGAATTCAGCTGCCGCAGGGTCCCGGCAGCCAGGTTTCTCGCCGTCCGGTAGACGCGGCCCCCGATCTCCGCCTGCTTTTGATTGGCCTTTTCAAACGCTTCCGTGGACATATAAATCTCACCACGTACTTCCAGATAAGGCAGCTTTGCGGGAATGGTTTTTGGAATGGATGAAATCTCCAGAATATTTTGATAGACGGACTCGCCCACCGATCCGTCTCCCCTTGTAATGCCCTCCTTCAGGATTCCATCATAATAACGAAGAACGACAGACAGGCCATCCACTTTTCTCTCCACCACAAAGACAGGTTCCTTCAGCTCTGTCTGCATCCGCTCCACGAATCCGACAATTTCCCCTTTCGAAAATACATCCTGAAGGCTGACCACCGGCACATCATGCTTTATCTTTTTTAATTCCCGCCTGGCGGTCCCTCCCACCTTTTGCGTGGGAGAGTTCGCATCTGCGTATTCGGGATGCTCCCGCTCCAATCTTCTCAGTTCCAGGGAAAGCTGATCGTATTCATAATCTGAAATCACCGGATCGTCCTGATTATAATATCGATCGTTATGGTATCCAATCTGACGGCGCAGATCCCGGATCCTGTCCCGGATCCTCTCCGAAGGACTCCCCATTCTGTCTTCGTCCATCCTGTCGACTCCTCTCAAATAATTATGGAATCCTTTTTGTCTAAATTCTCTTCAAGGGGGCAAGCTCTGCAGCAAAGCTGCGTATTCCGCCCTGTATAAAAGCCACCTTGATGGTAAGACTGCTTCCCTTCCCCTCCGCCGTCACAACGGTTCCGTTGCCGAACTTGGTATGGTACACCTTATCCCCCGGCTGGAACCGGCCGGCTTTCCCCCTGCCGGAAGGTGCAGCACCACAGGATGCCGGGGTCCCATCCAGTCTTGCGGAGGAAGACGGGCTGCTCCCCGGCAGACCAGTCCCTTCCACAGATCCAGATCCCGCAGGACGCCGGACCCGAGGGCTGTGAAAAGGCACTCCGGCTGCCATTCTGCCATAGACGGATTCCCCGGCTTCCATACCAACCTTCTCCGTCAGCTCCTCCGGAATCTCCTTTAAAAATCGGGAAGGCATGTTCAGATTGGGGGTCCCATACAAGGTCCTTTGGGCCGTATGGGTAAGATACAGCCGGTCTTTCGCCCGGGTGATGCCGACATAGCAAAGTCGCCTTTCCTCCTCCAATTCCTCTTCCGAATCCATGGATCGGGAATGGGGAAACAGACCTTCCTCCAGGCCTACCAGAAATACAATGGGAAACTCCAGCCCTTTGGCACTGTGAAGGGTCATCATGGAAACGGAGGACTTTCCCTCCCCCGGGTCTTCTTCCATTCGGTCGATGTCGGATACCAGTGCAATGTTTTCCAGGAAATCCGTCAGACTGCCTTCCGGATTATTATTCTCAAATTCCCTGGCAGCTGATACAAATTCCTGAATATTTTCCAACCTGCCCTCGGAATCAATGGAATTCTCTTTCTCCAGGGCATTCAGATAACCGGTTTTCTGCAGCAGATCGCTGATAAAATCCGTCAGGGTCCGGGATCCCTTTTCCGCTTTCAGATCAGAAATCAACTCTCCGAACTCCTTTACCCTGCCTGCCGTTCTGCCGGAAAGAACGCCATAGTCCTCCAGGTCCGATATGATATCGAGCATACTGCTGTCTCTTTGGGCAGCCGCCTCCTGCAAGGCAGATAAGGTCACGCTTCCTATTCCCCGCTTCGGTACATTGATAATCCGTTGAAGGCTGACATCATCGGAAGGGTTGTCCAATAAACGCAGATAGGCAATGAGATCCTTGATCTCCTTCCGGTCATAGAATCGAAGACCGCCATAAATGTTATAGGGAACCGCATATTTCATGAAAGCTTCTTCCAGAATACGGGACTGCGCATTCATCCGGTAAAGGATGGCAATGTCCCCGGCCCTCCCGCCTGTGCTGATATGCTTTTTAATCTCATCACAGACAAACTCTGCTTCCTGCTGCTCATTGAATGTTTTGCAGATCCGGATGGGCTCTCCCTCTCCCCTCCGGGTCCAGAGGCTTTTCTCCTTGCGGTGGCTGTTATTGCGGATCACGTGGTTGGCCGCATCCAGAATCCTCTGGCAGGAACGATAATTTTCCTCCAGCTTGACAACCCGGGCATGTGGAAAATCCTTTTCAAACTCCAGGATATTGCGGATATCCGCACCTCTCCAGCGATAGATGGATTGATCATCATCTCCTACCACACAGATATTCTGACAGGTATCAGACAGCAGCTTAACCAGCATATACTGGGCAAAATTGGTATCCTGATATTCATCTACCAGTATATAATGAAATTTATTCCTATAATAATCCAGTACATCCGGATGAAGGTAAAACAGCTCCAGGGTTTTGTTCAGCAAATCATCAAAATCCAGAGCGTTGTTCTTCTTCAGGCTCACTTCGTACGCAGAATAAATGCCGGCAAGCTTCTCCTCCCGGTACTGGCCTGTTACCTCCTTTGCATAATCCTCCGGACTTTTCAGATCATCCTTCAGGCTTCCTATGGCAGCCCGGACCTCTTTTGGCGGAAAGTACTTTTCATTGATATTCCGTTCCCTGAGACAATCCCTGATGACGGTAAGCTGATCCGTATCGTCGTAAATGACAAAGCTGCGGGTATAGCCGAGTTTATCAATGTCCCTGCGCAAAATACGCACACAGGCGGAGTGAAACGTACTGATCCAGATCGCGGAAGCATCCTCTCCCACCAAACGGGTAATCCGTGTCTTCATTTCCCTGGCAGCTTTATTGGTAAAGGTAAGTGCCAGAATAGCGGACGGATAAACCCCGCAAAAACCAAGAAGATTTTCTGCTTCCTCCGGGATTTGCTTTTTCCCAGCACAAAGATCCTTCAGACAATTTTCCAGTACCACAATATCCCTGTCGGTGAGATTCCCGGGGACTGCCTTGCCCTGATAAGCATCCCCGAATCGCACGATATGGGCAACCCTGTTGGTCAGAACAGTCGTTTTGCCGGATCCGGCACCGGCCAGGACCAAAAGAGGCCCTTCCGTTGTCAATACGGCCTGCCGCTGCATATCGTTCAGATGATCATATAATCTTTCAAAAATACGGTCCCTCAGGCTGCAATATTTACGGACGGTATCTGTTGTTTCCATTCCATCACACACCTATGCTGATATTTCTTCCATTATATCATGTTTGCAGCCGTCTTAAAAATAAGGAAAAGTAACAAAAAAGACGTCTTTCTGCTGTTCTCAACGTCAAAGCTGCTTTGGAATGCTTTTACTTGCCAAGCCGGTCCAGAATCAGGCTGTACCCGTCCGCTCCGTATGTCAGGGATCGGTTCACCCTGCTGATGGTGGCTGTGCTGGCTCCTGTCCGATCCGCAATTTCGTGGTATGTGCATTCCTCCCTCAGCATCCTGGCAACCTCCAGCCTCTGCGCCAGGGACTGAATCTCATTGACCGTACAAAGATCCTCAAAAAAGCGATAACACTCCTCCCGATTCTTCAAACATAAAATCGCATCAAATAAAGTATCCATCTGTACACTCTGTAATTTGGATTCGTATTTCATTCTGATCCTCCCGTAATGCTGATTTCTCCTTTCCGTCGGAGATTCCGATATTTGTTTGCCTGCTTCTCTATTTTAACACAGCAGAACAATAAAATGAATAGCTGCGTTCCAATCAAAAAAGTGCTGGTACAGCACTTTTTTAATTTCCTCTATTGCTCCGTTTGATCCGGTTCGCTTTGCTGTGGATCCTCTCCGCTTTCTTCTTCCTCTCCGGCAACTTCCATCTTGGATACCGACACCTCATAAGCCACTCTTTCCTCCACCTCACCTGTGGGGTGCTTCTTCTGATAATCCCTGCTCTGGATTCTGCCCCAGATTTTCAGGTGATCCCCCACATCAAGATCCTGGCAGAACCTGGCATTTCTTCCCCATGCGATGGTCGGTATATAATCCGATTTATTATAGGCGCGATTGACTGCCACCAATAAATCGGCTATTTCCCGTTTGAACGGTGTCGTTCGATAAACCGGCGGTTTGCAGAGAAACCCGTTCAGGAATATCTGATTGGGATTATGGACTTCCTCCGTCCGGTTGGATATTTCCCGTGCAAAAACCGTCAGCACCAACCGGTTTGCACCATCGGCAAACTTATTATAGGACCGGAACTGTCCCTCAATCAAAACTTCCGCACCGACATTCAGATCAACCCCTCCAATCAGACGTTCGGAAATGGTAACCGGCAGCTGATCCACATAATTACTGAGCCTTGGGACGGCAAGAATAAAACTGTAAAACCCTTCTCCGTACATCTCATGGCTGAAACTGAGGGCTGTACTTACTTTCCCTGCCAGAGTAACCCAATTATTATCCGTGGTATATTCCGTCATTCCACGTCCCTCTCCCTTCTGCTTCTCCGGTGTTGACAAGCACGATCTGTTTTGCAAAGAACTGTTCTGCCGTTCGGGATCAATCTTCTGTCTTTATCTGTCTTCCTGTATGATCCATGCGGTAATGATCCTTATAAATCAATTCGGAGACCGGGATAATCGTGTATCCTTCCTTCAAAAGTTGATCCAGAATCTGCGGCAGGGCTTCCGTCGTATATTTCCCGTTATTGTGAAACAATATAATGGATCCGTTCCTCACTTTATGCATCACCCGGTCCACCACTGGCTGAACCCCTTCCTCCTTCCAGTCCAGGGAATCCACGTCCCATTGTATGGGATAGAAGCCCAGCTCGCGGCAGGTTTGTATCAGCAGGTCATTGTAGTCCCCGTAAGGCGGGCGAATCAGATGAACTGCATGGCTGCCGGCCAATTTGCCGATCTTTTTCTGTGTGGTCGTAATCTCGGAAGTCATCTGTTCCTTGCTCAGCTTTGACATTTCCGGATGAGTTGTGGAATGATTGCCGATCTCATGCCCTCTTTCTGCGATCTCCTTTACCCGTTCGGGATACTTATCCACCCAGATCCCGACCAAAAAAAAGGTGGTTCGAATATCTCTTTCCTCAAGAATATCCATGATTTTTGAGGTATATTCGGCTCCCCAGGCCGCATCGAAGGAAATCGCTATCTTCTTCTCCTTCGTTTCCACCGAATAAATGGGAAGCTCCTTCCTTGGATTCAAAAAAACCGCTGCCGTCTTTCGTACCTCCTTCCCATAGCTGTTATCAAGAAATAGGAGGGACAACATGACCAGACAGATCACCAACAGCAGCCTGGTGCCCTTTGCCCTGGACAGATAAATAACTTGCATGTACAACACCTCGCTACTAGTAATCTATTACAGGGCAATCCGGCTTATGACTTATTTTACAGCAGCGTCCTGCAGGACATATAAAAAAAGGCTGTCCTTTCCGGCAGAAAAGGACAGACCGGAATGGGGCAGCACAGGCAGCTATTATTCATAGTTGCGGTATGCAAACTGAATCTCATTATCCATCAATACCATCGCCACGGATTGGCCCCTGGCGGCCCGTGTTTCCATGAAAAGCCGATCCGGGTCGAGCTTTGTTGTTGTCCCGTCCTTTTGAATCAGGATCACATCATAGGGCTCCTTCCGGTAAAAAGCCCGGATAATCTCCCGGCCGTTGGACCGGTTCCGGGCAAACGTAATGGTCCGAAAACCAATCCCTCCACGGCCCTGTCGTTCATAATCCGCAATCGGCGAACGTTTTGCAAATCCTCTGTCCGTCAAAACAATCAGCTCTCCGTCTTTTTCCACCTGCTGTGCAAAAACGACCCGGTCGTTTTTCTTCAGCTGGATTGCCTTAACCCCTGTTGCCGTCCTGCCCATGGGCTTTATCTCACTGCCGCGGAAACGGAGGCTCATACCATTGGACGTGACAATCATGACATCCGGACTTCCGTCGCTGTATTCCGCTGAAAGAACCCGGTCCCCTTTCCTCAGGCCGCAGGCTTTCAGCTTTGCCTTCCGGGAATCGTATTCGGCCAATGCGGTTCGTTTCACCAGACCGCCTTCCGTGTAGAATTGGACATACCGGGAGTCCTGAAATTCGGAAACCGGTATCACCCCGACCACTTTCTCCCTGCTGTCCAGCCCGCGGAACAGCCGGGCCAACGGAACCCCTTTCTCCTTCCATTTTCCCTGCGGAATATCCTTGCCGAGAATTCCGTAACAATTTCCCATATCAGTAAAGAAAAGGATCCGGTGATGGGTGGCGGAGTTCACCAGAAATTCAATATAGTTTGTCTCCCCGGGCTTCCCCTCTCCCGTATCATGATTGGAATGCCGGAATGATTTCGCCGGAATGCTTTTGATTTCCTGATTTCGGGTCAGCGCTATGATGATATCTTCAATGTAAATCAGGTCTTCCGTCTTGATTTCCGCTTTGCCGGCATCTTCCACGATCTCCGTTCTTCTTTTGTCCGCATATTTTTCACGGATCTCCTGCAATTCCTTCTGAATCACCTTGCGCAGCTGAGTTTTGGAAGATAGAATCGTCATCAGGCGATCCATCCATTTCCGGATCCTGGCATATTCCTTCTCCAAACTCAGAATTTCCATATTTGTCAGCCTCTGAAGCCGCATGTCCAGAATGGCCTGCGCCTGCACCTCCGTCAGGGTAAATTCCTTCTGCAGCCTTTTGCGTGCTTCCTTCGGATTTTTGGAGGAGCGAATGATGGAAATCACCTGATCAATATTGTCAACGGCGATAATCAGACCCTCCAGGATATGTGCCCGGGCTTTGGCCTTGTCCAGATCATACTGGGTCCTCCGGGTGACAACCGTTTCCTGATGCCGGATATAGTATTGGACCATGGATTTCAGATCCAGCTGCCTCGGTTTTCCATCTGCAATCGCTACCATGTTCACACCAAAAGTCGTCTGAAGATCGGAATATTTGTACAAATAATTCAGTACTTTCTGCGCATCCGCATCCTTTTTGATCTCAATGACAGCCCGGATCCCGGTACGGTCCGACTCGTCCCGGATATCTGAAATACCGGTCAGGACGCCTTTTCTCTTTTCACTGAGATGCAGTATTTTCTCCAGCAGGGCAGCTTTGTTGATCTGATAGGGGATTTCAGTAATGACCAGTTGCTTTTTCCCACCCGGGAGCTTTCGGATATCCACCTTTGCACGCAGAACGATTTTCCCTTTTCCCGTTTCATAGGCTTTTCGGATACCATCCCTGCCAATAATGTAACCCCCGGTGGGGAAATCCGGCCCGGTGATCTTTTGAAGCAGCTGATCCATGGAAATCTCCGGATCATCCATAACGGCAATGACACCGTCGATGACCTCTCCGAGATTGTGAGGCGGTATATTGGTAGCCAGGCCCACGGCAATACCAGAAGAGCCGTTCACCAGCAGATTGGGATAGCGCCCCGGCAGGACAGCCGGTTCCTTCAGGGTATCATCAAAGTTCAGGTCAAACGGTACGGTCTCTTTTTCAATATCCCGAAGCAGTTCAAGGGCAAGCGGCGTCATCCTGGCTTCCGTGTAACGCATTGCAGCAGCGGAATCCCCGTCCATGGAGCCAAAGTTCCCATGACCGTCCACCAGGGGATCCCGCATATTGAAGTTCTGGGCCATGCGGACCATGGCGTCGTATACGGAAGTATCTCCATGGGGATGATATTTTCCCAGACAGTCCCCGACAATTCTGGCAGATTTCTTATAGGGCTTGTCCGGTGTCAGTCCAAGTTCATTCATCGTGTAAAGTATCCGCCGCTGAACCGGTTTCAGCCCGTCCTCCACCCTGGGCAGCGCCCGCTCCATAATGACATATTCCGCATAAGGCATCATGGATTCGTGCATGACATCCTCCAGAGGTTTCCGAAAAACCTTACTGGGGTCCTGTACAAACGATTCCTTTTTCTTCTTTCCTGCCATGATTTAGACCCCCATTTCCTGAATAATGTCTTTTTTGTTGAAGTTCGCATAAGCGGTTATGTATTTGCGCCGGGATTCGACCTTGTCTCCCATAAGGATGGTGATCCGTTTCTCCGCCTCTGCCGCATCCTCAATCCCCACCTTCACAATGGCACGATTGGCGGGATTCATGGTGGTTTCCCAGAGCTGTTCCGGGTTCATCTCTCCCAGCCCCTTATATCGCTGAACAGTATACCCTTTTCCTATCTTCTGCACCTTTTCCCTCAGTTCGTTATCATCGTACGCATATTCCACACGGCTTTTCCCGGCGATCCGGTAAAGGGGTGCCAGTCCGATGTAGACATGCCCTTTGGTAATCAGTTCCTTCATATAGCGAAAGAAGAACGTGAGCAATATCGCCCGGATATGGGCTCCGTCCTGATCCGCATCGGCCAGGATAATGACCTTGTGATATTTCAGGTTGCTTAACTTGAATTCTTCTTCAATACCGGTACCCAATGCGGAAATAATCGTGCGGAATTCTTCATTGGCCAATACCTGATCCAGACGCTTTTTTTCCACATTCAGCGGTTTCCCCCGAAGCGGAAGGATTGCCTGAAACCGTCTGTCCCTTCCCTGCTTGGCAGAGCCTCCTGCAGAATCCCCTTCGACAATAAACAGCTCATTCTGTTTGGTATCCCTGCCCGTACAGCTGGCCAGCTTCCCCACCAGCGGCGCAGCCTCCAGACTGTTTTTCTTCCGCGTGATATCCTTTGCCTTTCTGGCTGCCTCCCGCACCTTTGCTGCGCGGATTGCCTTTTCCAGTATAAGCTTCAGGGTCTCCTGATGATCAATATCCTCCAGATAAAGGCCCAGCTGTTCCGATACGATGGCTTCCATGCCGATACGGGCCTCCGGATTGCCCAGCTTGGTCTTTGTCTGACCTTCAAACTGGACATTATGCATCTTAATCGAGAGCACGGCGGTCATACCTTCCCGAAAGTCTTCCCCGCTCAGCCCCCCATTTTTTCCCTTGTACAGGTTCTGCGTTCGTACAAAATCGTTCAACATCTTCGTAACTGCTGTCTTGAAGCCCGTTTCGTGGGCCCCGCCTTCACTGGTCGGAATATTGTTGACATAGGAAAAAATACTTTCCGTATACGAATCGGTATATTGAATGGCTACCTGAGCATGGATGCCTTCCTTTTCCCCTTCAAAATAAATCACTTCCGGATGGATCACGGATTTGTCCTCATTCAAATATTCCACAAAGTCCTTCAGGCCGCCGGAATAATGAAAAACATCCTTTTTCCCCTTTGCTTTCCTTTCATCTATGAGAATCAATTGAATCCCTTTATTCAGAAAGGCCAGTTCCTTTAATCTCTTGGCGATCACATCTGCATTCATGTGAATATCCGGAAAAACCCGGTCATCCGGCAAAAATCGGATCTTTGTCCCTTTCTTTTCCGTTTCCCCCACATGTTCCAGATGCGTAACCGGTTTGCCCACCTGCATCTTACCGTTTTCCTCATAACTTTCATATTTCTGCCGATATAATTGTCCATCAATGGCCACTTCCACTTCCAGCCATCTGGAAAGTGCATTGACTACAGAAGCTCCCACACCGTGGAGCCCTCCGGAATAATTGTAATTATTTGTATTGAACTTGCCTCCGGCATGAAGTTGCGTAAATACCACCTGGACACCTGGTATTTTCAAGGTGTCATGCATCCCGATGGGGATCCCCCTGCCGTCATCCCGGACTGTAACGCTGCAATCGTCGTGCAATATCACCTCCACGGTGGTTGCAAAGCCGTTCGCTGCTTCATCCACGGCGTTATCGACAATCTCCCATAATAGATGGTGAAGGCCCCTGGCACCGGTTGTGCCAATATACATTCCAGGCCGCAGCCTGACTGCATCCAATCCCTCCAATACCTGTATATCATTTGCTCCGTAGCTTTTGGTCATAGTTCCTTTCGTCCTCCCCATAAAGAACAAACGTTCCTGTTGTATGCTCTTTTCCCATTATATCACGGATTATCCCGGTGTAAAATCATCCGGGAACCGCTTTTGGAAAGAAAAGCCTGCCGGATCCGATCTTCCGCCAGACGAATCTCCTCCTGTACTTCCGGGTTGTTTTCCTCCTCCCCGGCAGCCTTCAGGATACCTTCAGCCGGCACTCCGCCCAGTTTTCCGATAGCCCACGCGCTGTGGGCACGGATGGGGGGATGAGGATGGCGAAGTGTATGAGCCAGCAAGGGAAGATAAGACAGATCCCCGGAATTTCCTGCGGCAATTACGGCCATGGACAGAATTCTACGTGGCCTGGCATAATTTTTCCCTATGGTATCCGCAACCGGCACCATATATTTCTTCAGACCGGCAGCATAATCGGAAAGCAGCTTTCGGATTGGAAAGATTTCCTGCCCGGATTCTGCTTCCACAGCATTACGGTACCCTTCCCGGTTCCTGGGACAGGCAATCTGACAATCCTCGCAGCCCAGCATGCGGTCCCCGAGCTTTTCCCGTACCCCGACAGGCACGATTCCCGGAGACATCATGTAGGAGCGCAGACAGCGCCGGATCTGCACTACACCGTTTTCCGCTATGGCATTCATGGGGCAGGCCCGGATGCACAGCCGGCAATCCCCGCAATCACACAGCTCCCCCGGGTCAATATTATCGGCAGGAAGGACTGCATCCGTAAGAAGGACATGCAGGGTCATAAGAGACCCGGACTGATGATTGTGGATCAGTCCGTTTCTGCCATATTTTCCAAGACCTCCGCGATAGGCAATTTCCTTCATCGGCAGAGGAGGATCGACTTTTACCTGATATCCGTCTTTCTGAAGAACGGCTCCCAGGTCCTTCATGGCTTCTCTTGCTTTCGGATAGGCGGCATAGTGTGCGCTGTAATACCCTTTGCCCGGGGAAAAAGGATATTGATACACAGCATAGGGACAGGCAGCCGCAATAATCGTCCCCGCATCCGGCAGTACCGTCCGGGCGTCCTGGGTAAGTCCTCTTTTCTCCCAGTAACCGGCTGTGTCCGGATCAAAAAATTTGCGTATCTGAATTCCCTTTTTCCAAAGCGGGAAAGACCGGACCGGCAAAAACGCAATGGGATCCAGTCCCAGTTCCTCCGCCCTCTTCCGGATGATTTCCTTTCTGTCTGTCTGATCCAATTTCTTTCCCTCCCCGGAGATTACTGCAGAACCTTATCAGAATGATTATACACGAAAATCCCGTTTTTCCAAAGTACCGGCAATAAAAAAAGCCAGCCGGCTCGCGACTGGTTTGTTTCCATCCTGTTTGTCTGTCCTGGTTCCTGCACCTGGCAATCTGGAACAGGCTTCATGGCTCGGGTGGACACGTTTCATCAGTATCTGCTTCGTACGGTATAATGTGTGTGCAGAAGCTCGTGAGCTTTCGGGCTGTTTGGCTCACTCAGATACTCCCTGTAAATTCTCCGGATGGACGGATTTTCATGGGATTTTCGAATGGGAAGATTCCTGTCCTCCTCATAAAGGGCAGAAGCGCGTATCCCCGCAACATTCTCATCCATGCGACGCTGTGCATGCACAATAGGCTGACCGCCTCCGTTCACGCATCCTCCCGGGCATCCCATAATTTCAACAAAGTGGTATTCCTTTTCCCCGGATTTTATTTGATCCAGGAGTCTCCTGGCATTGGCGGTACCATGAGCAACGGCTGCACGGATCGTCTGACCCCCCAGAGAAACTTCCATCTCCTTCACACCGTCCAGGCCCCGGACTTCCTGAAATTCCGGCTCTTCCAGGGGCCTTCCGGTTACGACCTCGGACAAGGTACGCAGGGCCGCTTCCATTACACCGCCGGTGGTTCCGAAGATAACGCCGGCACCGGTGGAGTCTCCCAGTATCGGATCAAAAGACTCATCCGGTAACCCGGTAAACTCTATCCCGGCCTGTTTGATCATTCCTGCCAGCTCCCGCGTAGTCAATACCACATCCACATCCGGATATCCCGTCGCTTTCAGTTCCGGCCGGACCGCCTCAAACTTCTTTGAGGTACAGGGCATAACGGATACCACAAAAATCCTGGAAGGATCGATCCCCTCTTTTTCGGCATAATAGGATTTGATCACGGCACCCAGCATCTCGTGGGGAGATTTGCAGGTAGACAGATTGTCCAGGAATTCCGGATAATTGTGTTCGCAATATTTAACCCAGCCCGGGCTGCAGGAGGTGATCATAGGCAGTTTCCCGGCATGTTTCAGGCGGTTCAGCAGCTCAGTTCCCTCCTCCATGACAGTAAGATCCGCCCCGAAGTCCGTATCAAAGACACGGTCAAAGCCGAGTCGTCGCAATGCTGCAACCATCTTTCCGCTAACACGGGTTCCCACGGGCATACCGAATTCCTCTCCCAATGCGACCCGTACCGCAGGAGCCGTCTGAACCACAACATGAAGATCAGGATTTTCGATGGCATCCCATACCCTGCCGGTGTCATTTCTCTCTCGCAATGCGCCTGTCGGGCAAGCCTCAATACATTGCCCGCAATAAATGCAGTTTACCTCGGACAGGCTTTTGCCAAATATCGGTTCGACAACGGAATGAAAGCCTCTCTCCGCCATTCCAATGGCACCGATCCCCTGAACATTTCTGCAGGTGGAAATGCAGCGTCGGCACAGAATGCACTTGTTGGAATCCCGTACTATCGCAGGAGAGGCATCATCAACTGCAAAATGGACCCGCTCCCCCCTGAAACGGATGTCGTCTACTCCCAGCTGCCTGGAAAGAGCCTGCAGCTCACAATTTCCACCTCGCACGCAAGTAAGGCAGCTGCGGTCATGATCGGACAAAATCAACTCAAGATTTGTTCTTCTGGCATCCCGGACTGCCAGGGAATTTGTCCGAATCTCCATACCGTCCGCAACCGAATAAACACAGGACGCCTGCAAGGATCTGGCCCCCTTTACCTCTACCAGACACATCCGGCAGGCCCCGATTTCATTGACTCCCTTCAGATAGCATAATGTCGGTATGTGAATGCCGGCAGCCCTTGCTGCCTCCAGAACCGTACTTCCCTGTGGCACTTCCACTTTAATACCGTCTATGGTTACCTTTACCATTTCCATCGTTGTCACTCCCTTTCCCAACTCTAGCCCTTTACGATTGCCTGGAAAGGGCATTTTTCCAGACAGGTACCACATTTGATGCATTTCGTCTGATCAATGGTATGAGCACTCCTGCGTTCCCCGGAAATCGCACCGACAGGACACGCCCTGGCACAAAGGCCGCAGCCTTTGCAGGTATCCGCCTGGATGGTAATCTGCAGCAATGCCTTGCAGACGCCTGCCGGACACCTCTTCTCCCGAATATGCGCCTCATATTCATCACGGAAATAACGAATGGTGCTCAAAACCGGATTGGGAGCGGTTTGTCCCAGGCCACAGAGAGCGGAGGTCTGAATGCTTCTGCCCAGTTCCTCCAGCCTTTCAATGTCGCCCTCCTGCCCTTTTCCACTGGTAATCCGATTCAGGATTTCCAGCATTCGTCTGGTGCCAATCCGGCAGGGGGGACATTTCCCGCAGGATTCCTCCACGGTAAAGTCCAGATAAAAGCGGGCAATATCAACCATGCAGTTGTCCTCATCCATCACGATCAATCCGCCGGAGCCCATCATGGAGCCGATCTTTTTCAGGGAATCATAGTCGATGGGCGTATCCAGATGCTCCGCAGAAATACATCCGCCGGATGGGCCGCCGGTCTGGGCAGCCTTGAATTTCCTGCCGTTGGGAATGCCTCCTCCGATATCATCGACAATTTCCCGCAGCGTTGTGCCCATGGGCACTTCCACCAAACCTGTATTGTTGATTTTGCCGCCCAGTGCAAAGACTTTGGTACCTTTACTTTTTTCCGTACCGATGGAAGAAAACCAATCTGCACCTTTTAAAATAATCTGCGGGATATTGGCATACGTTTCCACGTTATTTAAAAGCGTTGGCTTGCCAAACACACCCCTGTTTGCCGGAAAAGGCGGCCTGGGCCTCGGCTCTCCCCGTTTTCCCTCAATGGACGCCATCAATGCGGTTTCCTCCCCGCAGACAAAAGCACCGGCGCCCAATCTCAATTCAATATCAAAGTCAAACCCGGTATCAAAAATGTTCTTTCCCAACAGGTCTTCTTTTCTTGCCTGTTCAATTGCAATGCCCAGCCGTTTTACCGCAATGGGATACTCCGCCCGGACATAAATATAGCCCTGACCTGCCCCCACCGCATAACCGGCAATGGCCATGGCTTCCAATACGCTGTGAGGATCCCCCTCCAGTAAACTGCGGTCCATGAATGCGCCGGGATCCCCTTCATCGGCATTGCAGCAGACATACTTCCGGTCGCTTTTGGCCCTGGCGGTAAACTCCCATTTCAGGCCAGTGGGAAAACCTGCGCCGCCCCTTCCCCTTAATCCGGATGCCTTGATGACCTGAATGGTTTCGTCCGGCGTCATTTTCGTCAAAACCTTGGCAAGGGCCTGATATCCGTCAAAGGCTATATATTCTTTGATGTTCTCCGGATCAATCAAACCGCAGTTCCGCAATGCCATGCGCTTTTGCTTTTTATAGAACTCCACCTGATCCAGGGACTTGACCGCATTGTCTTCATGGACCCTGTCATGATACAGAAGATCGGTAACCATTCTGCCCTTCAACAAATGCTCGCTTACAATCCTCGGAACGTCTTCCTTTTTTACTTTGCTGTAAAAGGCACCCTCCGGATACACAATCACCACCGGACCTACTGCACATAATCCAAAGCAGCCGGTCTGAACCAGCTTAACCTCTTTTTCCAGTTTGTTTTTTTCAAGCTCTGTCCGAAATGTGCTCATCACATCCGCAGAGCCGGAAGAATGGCACCCTGTTCCCCCACAAACCAGAACATGGGAACGATAAAATTCCATGTTGAAATCCCCCTCCTGTATTGATTTACTCTGCGGAACCAATCGTATATTCTATGACGGGATGGCCGTTTGCAATATGCTCTGTTACAACCCTTTTTACCTTATCCGCAGTCATTTTCACGTAAGTGACTTTTTCCTCTCCGGGGCGATAAACCTCCACCATGGGCTCCAGACGACATGTGCCCATACATCCGGTCTGGGAAACGATCACGTCCCCCAGGTTTCTCTTCTTTATTTCGTCCAGGAAAGACAGCAATACCGGTCTGGCACCAGCTGCAATACCGCAGGTCGCCATACCCACCACAATTCGGGTACCCGCCCTGCTTTTTCGCAGCTTTACGGAATCCAGTGCCTTCTGCCGGACTTCCTCCAATTCTTCCAGTGACTTCATCCTCCAACACCTCCGTAGATTTCTTCGAGACCACTGTGAATATAATCTTTGATCCACATAATGACATCCGGATATGCAATGCTTATTTCTCCTAATTTTTGCTGAATTTCACCGCTATGCAATACAAACTTCCTGTCAGAAAAAATATGACTGTAATGAAACTGTACGTCCGGATTGCAACAGATCAGCACCGCCATGGTATCCTCCATCCTGCCCATTGGAGGACAATCAATATGTTTGCTGTGAAAGACAGCCTGTACAACTGTGCCGGTTCCTTTTTCAGAACGAATCTTCAAGTATCCTCCCGTGGCCTCCGCCGATGCCTGGAGCAACGGAATGCCGAGCCCGACCCGTCGGGTTGTGCGCGTAGTATAGAACGGATCCGAAACGCTTTTTACCTGATCCGGATCCATGCCCTTTCCATTGTCGCAGATCCGGATCTCCAACCGATCCTGCTCCGGGCGATCCTGAATGAAAATCACAATCCGGGACGCCTCTGCGGCAATGGAATTTTGCACAATGTCCAGAACATGAAGCGAAACATCCTCCATGCTATTTGCTTCGGTACCTGTCAAGAATGCCTTTGACATCCGATGGAGTCAAGCGTCCATATACCTCATCGTTGATTGTCATGACCGGCGCCAGGCCGCATGCTCCGAGGCACCGGGTAGCGGTAAGGGTAAACCGGTTATCTCCTGTCGTATCTCCGGGCTGGATGCCCAATTCCTGAATCACTTCATCCAGTATCTTCTGAGAACCTTTTACATAGCAGGCGGTCCCAAGACAGACACCGACAGAATAGGTTCCCTTTGGCTTCAGTGTGAATTGAGAATAGAACGTAGCCACTCCGTATATATCACTGACCGGAATATGCAAAGCTTCTGCTATATATTCCTGAACTTCAAGCGGCAGATACCCAAAAATCTCCTGAGCCCGGTGCAAAATGGGCATCAGAGGCCCCTCTTCCCCTTTATACTCATCGATGACATGCTGCAGCTCTGAAGCCTTTTCTTTCTCTTCCTGAAGTATGGAAGCTGCCATTTAAAACTCCCTCCCCTGTTGCATTTTTAGGAATCCGTATACAACCATAACATTATCTCATAAAACCGCGATACATTCTACCGCTTTTGTCATATTTTTAACGATTCAGCACAAAAAAAGCGAGAAAAGGGTTTCCTGTTATATAGTATAAAAATAATATGTCGATCTGTTGTATAAAAGACCGACAGGAAATAAAAAAATCCTTTCAAATTAGTCTTGAATTGAAAAGAAGAGATGGGGAATCTTTGTGAATATCTCAACAATATGAGATAAGTAAGAACGCCTTCCTCTTCAAAACTGCCGATTCCCAATCCCCTTGCATCTATTTGGCTATCTGCGTCATATATTCCTTATACCGCATTATCATTTCAATATGCGTATACTTTATTTTGGACGAAACCGTCACCTTATCCGACGACTTTTCAGCCAGGATTCCATCAAAGGACTTGCTGCCGCTTTCATACAGGCTGACCAGACCGGAAAGAACGGCGTTGTTGTCCTGCCTGGCATTCATGGCTTTCAGCTCATCCTCTTTTTCGGTCACCTCCTTTTTGATCTTTTCCATTTGCCCGTAGGCATCTGCTGCAGGAATGGCATCGGAATCCAGATCACGGATGACCTTTTCCAGAGCCAGATATTTTTCTTCCCACATTTCATATGCGGACCGGATGGCACTGATATTTGTTTTCGTCGCAGTGATTTTCATGTCCGCTCCCGAAGAGGAAACTGGATAGATATGAGATTCCATTCCATCCGCTTTCAATTGTTCCTTGACTTTTTTTGCATCTTCCTCTTTCTGAAAGCCAACTGCCAGCACCCGGAAAAATTCATCCTTCAGCACATATCCTGCCCCGCCTTCCGATTGCAGCTGTTTTGCAAATTCATTGGCATTTTTTTCGTCTGTAAAGGCGCTCATCTGAATGGTAAACATGGACAGGGAATTTGCCTTTATGGTTTCCGTTACTTTACTGGTATCCTTTTTCTTCCCGTCTTTGGAATCCGCCTTATCCTCCGGTACCGTCAGAATCGGTTCCGCTTTGGATACCTCATCCGTTCCGCCGGAATTATCTTTCTGATTGATAATGGGCGAAACCAGCCGGCTGACAAACTTGCCCAGCTTTCCGGCGGAAACGACATAGAGGATCCCCAGTATCAGCAATGCTGTCAGAAACAATTTTGCATATCTTTTTTTCCTTCTTCTCTTTTTCAGCCTTGAGTATCTCATATTCATCCTCCTCCGTCCTCCTCTGCACCCTTGTAGGATTTGTCCCATTTTACTTATTTATATCTATGGTGAAATCCGGCAGAATATGATAACATGGGTTGAAATCCAATCTAACAACAGGGAGGCAGGGTCAGAAATGAAATACCATCTGGATACCATTCCTGTCTGGGATGCATACCGGGCCAACGGAGAATGTCCCCTCTGCATACTGGAGGAGCAATCGGAAAAATTCAATATTTCTTCTTTTCTGGGAGGATCCGTTATGGAACCGGATGTCCGGACTGAAGTCAACAAAAAGGGATTTTGCCCCCGGCACAACGGGCTTCTCTACAATGCACAAAACAGACTGGGACTGGCTTTGATGACCCATACCCATGTATTGGAAACCAACAGGGAAATGAAAGAAAGGACAGACCATCTGGATCAGGTACTGCGGAATCCGGGCAAGGCTTCCATACCTTTTCTGAAAAAGGCTTCCGGTAAACGATCTGCACAGGAAGCTGCCATTCACGCATTCTCCGATTGGATGAAACAGCACCGGGATCAATGCATTATCTGTGACCGGATCCACGATGCGCTGAATCAATACGTCTACACCATCCTTCATCTGTGGGAGCAGGATCCGGAGTTCCGAAAAACCATGAGCGACTCGAAAGGCTTTTGTTTTTCTCATCTTCCGCTGGTGCTGGATATGGCAACAGAATATCTGAGCAGCAAACAGCAGGGAGATTTTCTAAAGGACCTGCTGCCGGTCCAATCCCGGAACATGGACCGGCTGGAACAGGAACTGCAATGGTTTACCCGGAAGTTTGATTACCGCAATCAGGACAAATCCTGGGGAAATTCCAGGGATGCATTGCCCAGAATTCTACAGAAGTTGACCGGAAAGTTCATGGAATGAAGCATGTAATAGAATTACCGAGATATATGAAGAAAAGTGGAGATATATTCTTAAAGCAAGGCGTAGTCCATGATAACTGGGCATATTGCCTTTTTATAGTATTTGCCATCTTTTTCGCTTTTATATACACTAATAATTGTGATTAGCACTCAGCTTAAACGAGTGCTAACAAAGCAAACTATTTTATTTACATAAGGAGGGTTATTCCATGAATATTAAGCCATTGGGAGACAGAGTCGTCATTAAGATGCTGGAAAGCGAAGAATCCACAAAAAGTGGCATTGTCCTTCCCAGCTCCGCAAAAGAAAAACCTCAAATGGCTGAGGTTCTGGCAGTAGGACCAGGCGGTATGGTAGACGGCAAGGAAGTCAGGATGGAAGTCAAGGTCGGCGAAAAAATCATCTATTCCAAATATGCCGGCACAGAAGTCAAGCTGGATGACACCGAGTATATCATTGTAAGGCAAAGTGACATTCTCGCAGTAGTCGAGTAAAAAATATCAGGAGGTAAGAAACATGGCCAAGCAATTGAAGTATGGCGAGGAAGCCAGAAGGAATCTGGAACACGGTGTCAACGCTATGGCAGATACCGTAAAAATTACTTTGGGCCCAAAGGGCAGAAACGTTGTTTTGGATAAGAAATATGGTTCTCCCCAGATTGTGAACGATGGCGTTACCATCGCCAAGGAAATCGAACTGGAAGATCCCTTTGAGAATATGGGCGCACAGCTGGTCAGGGAAGTGGCCAGTAAAACCAACGATGTGGCAGGAGATGGCACCACCACCGCTACCCTGTTGGCGCAGTCCATCGTTCATGAAGGCATGAAGAATGTAGCCGCAGGCGCCAATCCCATGATCCTGGGCAAAGGGATCCAGAAGGCAGTGGAAAAAACCGTTGACTCCCTGAAGGCACAGAGCAGGAAGATTCAGAACAAGGAATCCATTGCACAGGTTGCATCCATTTCTGCAGATGACAATACCATAGGTCAGCTGATTTCCGACGCCATGGAAAAAGTTGGTAATGACGGGGTCATCACAGTGGAAGAATCCAAGTCCATGGCCACCGATCTGAATGTTGTGGAAGGAATGCAGTTCGATCGCGGATATGTTTCCTCTTATATGGTTACCGATACCGAAAAGATGGAAGCTATCCTGGATGATCCCTACATCCTGATCACCGATAAAAAGATTTCCAATATTCAGGAAATCCTGCCTTTGCTGGAGAAGATCGTGCAGGCAGGGAAAAAGCTCCTCATCATCGCTGAAGATGTGGAGGGCGAAGCAATGGCCACTCTGGTGCTAAATAAACTTCGTGGCACGTTTACCTGTGTAGCAGTAAAAGCTCCCGGGTTCGGCGACAGGAGAAAAGCCATGCTGGAGGATATTGCAGTCCTGACAGGCGGTACTGTCATTTCAGAGGAGCTCGGCCTGGAACTGAAAGACACTACCATAGAGGATTTGGGCCGTGCCCACACAGTAACGGTGGACAAGGAAAACACCACCATCGTGGAAGGCGCCGGTGATGCCGATAAGATCAGGGATCGAGTGGCATCCATCAAAGCCCAGATCGAAGAAACCACTTCGGATTACGATAAGGAGAAACTGCAGGAGCGTCTGGCAAAGTTGTCCGGCGGCGTAGCTGTCATCCGGGTCGGCGCAGCAACGGAAACCGAGTTGAAAGAAAAGAAGCTTCGGATTGAAGATGCCCTGAATGCCACAAGGGCTGCCATCGAAGAAGGAATCATTCCCGGTGGTGGAATTGCACTGCTCAAAGCCATTCCCACTCTGGATACTCTTCAGGCAGAAGGAGATGAGCAGACCGGTATCAACATCATCAAACGCTCTTTGGAAGAGCCTTTGAGACAGATTGCCACCAACGCCGGTCTGGAAGGCTCCATTATCGTTGAAAAGGTAAAAGAGAATTCGGATCCCAACTTCGGATTTGACGCTTTGAAGGCAGAATACGGAAACATGCAGGAAAAAGGCATCATGGATCCCACCAAGGTGACCCGTTCCGCCCTGCAGAACGCAGCCAGTATCGCTTCCATGGTATTGACCACGGAAAGCCTGGTTGCTGATATTCCGGAAAAGGAACAGCCGGCAGCTCCTCAGGAGGGAGCAGGCGGCGGAATGCCCATGTATTGATGAATCCAAACCCGTCTTCGGAAGAGGATGCACAAAAAAAGTGATTGCGTTACGCAATCACTTTTTTTCTTTCCTCATTCTCCTTTTCCTCTTCTGCCGTTCCTTCCACTGCCAGAATGGATTCACTGACCTCCTTCGCCGTATAATAATTAATCTCATCATGAAATCTTTGCATCATATCCGTTAAGTCCTTTTCCAGTTCAATCAAATCCCCGCGCACTTCCCGGAACTTCTCCCGCCACTTTCGCTTTTCATCATTTATCTCAGCCATTTCCGCCATGGATTTCATGCGGCCTTCCTCAATGATAGCCTGAGAGCGTTGCTCGGCTTCAATCAATGTAGAGGAAATATACTTTTCCTTCTCTGTAAAGGTGGCAATTTGCCCATTTTGCTCTTTCACTTTTTGCTTCAGCTGATGGTTTTCCTCCAGCAGCTCCATAAGACGATCCTTTTTCTTGCTGAGCT
This sequence comes from Eubacteriales bacterium mix99, assembly GCA_038396605.1. NCBI lineage: Bacteria > Bacillati > Bacillota > Clostridia > Eubacteriales > Eubacteriales bacterium mix99. The sequence continues at coordinate 2,378,852 of CP121690.1, read as the reverse complement.
CTTCCTCATAATCCCGCGTCAATTCTTCCAGACAACGATTTACCTGTTTCTTGTCGTAACCGAAAACGCCATTTGAAAACTGCTTCTTCATTCGTACCCCTCCTCCTGCAATATTTTACCACAGCTACTCCGTATTTTTTGTAGAACAACGGAGTCGAATTCAACTATTTACCACTTTTTTTATCGTATTTATGCTTTCGATTGTAACATCATATCCCCTTTGAATCATTTCGGGAATCCGATGGGCATCGGTCATTCCCACGTCATAGATATGCGGATTGATGATGTAATCGGTTTTCTTCGTCTTCAGGCTGGTAATATAATAGGACATGATATCAATGGACTGACTTCCGATTTCCAGAAGGTTGTTCACCTCACCCCGTCTTTGTCCACTGTAGCCAAGATTGACTCCGATCACTTTTCGTGCACCCATTCGACGAAGAACCTGAACAGGAAGATTTTCCGTTACTCCTCCGTCCACCAACCGCATACCCTGGACCATTTTGGGCCGGAATACAACCGGCAGGGCAATGCTTGCACGGACTGCCTCATAAATCGGGACATCCTCCCTGTAAATTATATATTCCGTATCCTTCAGCCTTCTTTTATTGCTTACAAACATAACCGTAACACCGGTATTGATATTCACCGCCGGAATCGCAAGTGGAATTTGTGCCTCCCGCATCGTTCTGCCATGGGTCAGTTCCTTCATCAATTGCTCCAGCTTTTTTCCCTTTACCACGCCATCCCAGTCGGTATCCTTCGTAAAAACCCATTTCAGGATTCCTCCGGTGATGCCAGGATAATCCACATCAAACAGATTGCTGTTCATATGGCGGAGTACGATGGACTCAATGTCCTCACCACTGTAGCCGCATGCGTATAATGCCGCCGCCATACTTCCCGCACTTGCCCCGGAAATCCAGGATGGATGCAGGCTGTTTTCCGACAAAGCCTTCAAAACACCGATATGAGTCACTCCCCGGATGCCTCCGCCGGAAAGTGCCAGACCAAACCTCATAGGATCAACCCCTTTTATAAATAGGAAATTTAAGGTAAATTAAATTTCCATAATTGTGGTCATAGTATCCTATGTCAGCGGTCTGCAAAACGATATTCCCTCCTTCAATGGGAGAAATAAAAAAAGATAAGAAAAAGCGCCCGTCTGCCCGGCAGCAAACGAACGTTTCTTCTATTCCTTCTTTTTAATCAGCTTAATCAGCGGAATATTGCCTTAACAATTTCTGCTTTAAATCATATAGCTTCTGTGAAAGATCCACCTTGAATACGTGCGGGTTCGTAAGCCGCTTATATTCTTCCCAAAGCGTATCCAGTTCTCTTTTTGCATAAGCCTGAATATCCGGAAGATCCGGACATTTGTATACGCACTGTCCATTTTTAAATACAGGAACCAGCAATTCCCGGACGCTGTAGTTCCGGAGTGTCATCTTCTTCCAGGTATCCACAGGATCAAAGATGGTCAGGGGCTTGCCGGTGTCGATCTCTTCCTCCTCCAGCATGATCAGGTCTGCAACGGACTTTTTTCTCCCGTTATAGATACGTACAACCTTTTTATAACCCGGATTGGTAATCTTCTCCGGATTTTCAGAAATTTTTATTTTTGGCAGCATCCTGCCGTCCACCTCTTCGGCAGACATCTTGTACACTCCGCCCAGGGCAGGACAATCCCGGCTGGTGATCAGGGAAGTGCCAACTCCATAGCTGTCGATCCTCGCACCCTGAGAGCGTAAATCCCAAATCAGATATTCATCCAGATCATTGGAAACCGTGATTTCCGTATCCGGAAACCCTGCCTCATCCAGCATTGCCCTGGCCTTTTTGGTCAAGTATGCCAGATCTCCGGAGTCCAGCCGGATGCCCACAGGCTCATGTCCTTTTTCCCGCAGTTCCCGAAACACCGTAATGGCATTGGGTATTCCGCTTTTCAGGGTATCATAGGTATCCACCAAAAGCAGACAGGCATCCGGGAAGGCATCCGCATAGGCACGGAATGCCGTCAGCTCATCCGGAAAACTCATGACCCAGCTGTGACTGTGGGTTCCCTTCACCGGAATACTGAATAATTGTCCGGTCAGGACATTGGAAGTAGCGGAACATCCTCCGATAATGGCTGCCCTTGCGCCATAAATCCCCGCATCCGGACCCTGAGCCCTCCGCAGCCCAAATTCCATAATGCTGCCACCCTGTGCTGCATATACCACCCTGCTGGCCTTGGTTGCAATCAAAGTCTGATGATTTATAATATTCAGAAGAGCCGTCTCAATCAGCTGCGCTTCAAAAAGCGGTGCTTTTACCCGCAAAATCGGCTCATTGGGAAACACCACCGTTCCTTCCGGAACGGAATAAATATCGCCGGTAAAATGCAGCTTCCGGAGCTGGTCCAGAAAATCGCGGTCAAACAAATTCAGACTGTCCAGATATTGAAGATCCTCTTCCTCGAAATGCAGGTTTTCTATGTAATCAATAACCTGTTCCAAACCTGCTGCCACAGCATAAGCACTGTATTCACTGAGCTTGCGGAAAAACATATCAAACACTGCCGGCTTACGGTGAATGTTGTTCTTATAGTATCCATACATCATAGTAAGCTGATACAAATCCGTCATCATAGTCAGGTTTCTCAATTGCTTCGCTCCCCATTGGTATTTTCCAGTCATTATACAACAACCATATAAAAAAAACAAGCCGGAACCAAAGTCAAAGCCGACAGCAGGAACCTGCTGTCCCGGAACAGCCTGAAATCACCGGTGGTTTCCCATACGACAAATCTCATACGACAAATCTCAAATCCACCTGGCTGATCAATACGGTGATCACATACATATCATTCCCATGAAGCTCACAAACAAAAACCGCGCCTCTGTTTTCCCGGATTTCCCTGTCCCCAAACTTTGTCAGGGCAATCATCCGGCTGTGCTTTACACTTTCCACAATGGCAGTTTGCGCCCTGTCTTCGTTCATCATCCGGATTCGTTCCCGATATCGCTTTACGGCATGTTCCGTAGGAATTATATAATGTCCCATCAAGGGACTGATATTTCTTTTTGCAGATTGGATTCTTTTGATTTTTGATATTTTCTTGCTCAATTCATCTCCTCCTTTTCCATATAAACAGAATAAAAAAACAAGGAATCAATTAAAAACAAGACGCTGACACGTCTGTTCTGTGTGGACCCGCTGGACCCTACTGTGAAAGAGTATGGCTTCTGATTCCTATTGTATAGGAATCAAAACGATTGTTCAACCGTTCCGATAACATTTTTGAATATTTAAACAATTTCAACAACTTGATCCTTGTGGCTTTGGTTTCTTAGCCAAAAATATTTGAAAATCCATGTTGATCCATAAAACAGGCAACAAAAAAACGGAGGGCAGATAAATCCAGGACTTGCCCTCCGTGAAACCTCGTACCAACCTTGTACCATTTTGCTATACTACATTTGCCGGTATAATCGCGTCAATAATCCCAATGATCAGGGATGCGATGATGGCTCCCCATACCGTAACACTCATATTGGGGACCAAGAATTGTGTCAGGTAAATAATAACAGCAGATACAATAAATCCTACAATTCCTCTGCCGAAGGGAGAAGCATCAATTTTGAACAGGCGCTGAATCCCCCAATCCAGTACAGCAATCACAAGTGCAGCCACCAAAGCAGTTCCAAATCCCATATTGGAGAAACCCGGGGTGAGCCACGCTGTAATCATAAGTACGATTGCCGCAACGATAAAGTGTATAATTGCGCCCAGCCAGCCTCTTCCCTTTCCTTTTCCTTCTTCGTCTCTTTTTGCCTCGTCCATGTTTTCTGCCATTTATACAACTCCTTTCCTAAACGGATTTTTTCTTGTTTTCAAGACTCGATATTATCATTTCCAATCTTCGTGTTTTCATGCTCTTCCATAAAAAAAAGCAGTGATGTCAACACGCCAACACTGCTTTTTTCCTGAATGTTTTTTGCCTTCACGATTCTCCGGGATGGAACCCGCCGGATTCCTCCTGGTTCGCCGCCGTATCATCTGAATCAGATTCTGCCTTTTCCGCTTTCTCCTGCGTGGAACTTTCGGGAATCTCTGCCGCATCCTGCGATGACAAAGTACTATCTCCGGTCCGGTCCGCATTCTCCATTGAAACATTTGCGACAGGAGGGTGCTTCCTGCGATAGACAAATAAGACAATTCCCAATACAACCAGCAAAATACCCAATAATTGGGAAATACGAACATTGTCCAGATAAAGACTGTCTGTTCGGAGGCCTTCGATAAATATGCGCCCCAGCGAATACAGAATCAGATAAAGGAGAAAAACCTCCCCGGTTCTTTTCCTGTGCCTTCGGTATCCCATCAAAATGAAAAATACAATAAGATTCCAGAATGATTCATAAAAAAAGGTTGCCATATGCCATTGCTGATCGGCCTGAATGAAAACAGCTGCCGGAAACCACTGCCATTGCGGATTGTTCACCACAACGCCGTAAGCTTCCTGATTAATGTAATTTCCCCATCGCCCGATGGCCTGCCCCAGTATGATGCTGGGTGCGCAGATGTCAGTCAGGTTCCAAAAATCTATTTTTTTCCATCTTGAAAACAGATAGCCACCTAAAACTCCTCCCAGCACACCGCCGTATATCGCCAATCCACCCTTTCGAATATTGAAGATATCCAAAGGATGGCCCTTGTACTGGTCCCACTCAAATATGACATAATACAGTCTTGCCCCGATAATTGCCATGGGGATCGCCAGAAGGGCCATATCCACAATGGAGTCCTGGTCCATGCCAAAAATTTTCGCGTGATGCATCGCAAGAAAAATGCCGATTAATACTCCTGCAGAAATCAGGATACCATACCAATAAATTGGTTGTCCAAAAATGGAAAAGGCTACCGGATTCATAATATCACTCCTTTACCTTCCAATTATATTAATTTGAAAACCCATAGTCAAGCATCCAATCGGAAAATGGGAAAGAAAAGCCATGACAAGGGACTGAAATATATAACAAAGCGGAGAGAAGAGCTCCCTCCGCTTTGCTGTGCGCATTTATTCGTTATTTTGGCGCGATACGGTTCACCATTTCATTCAGTTCTTCCGTAAATCCGGATATGGGTTTCCCGTTTCCGATATCCTTGAAAATATCCTGTATCCGGCTGACCATATCGGGATCCGCAGTTACCACGACTCTGGTAATTCTGTCGTCTGCCTCTTTTGCCTTTTTTTCGACTTCTGTTTTAATGGCATCCGTCATCTTACCCTTGAACTGTTCGTTGAACTGAACCCCGATCATAGCTGTATTGCCGGTCAGGACGCAGGTTGCAGACTTCACATCCCTTTGTCTTGCTGCTGCATCCGCTATTTCCCTGGCACGGCTTTGCGTATCCCCTGCATTGTTGTCCCGGGGTGTAGCATTCGGTGTGGCAGGATTCGGCGTAACAGGACCCGGCGTAGCGGAAACAATCGGCCGATTCGGCGCAGTCCTGGGAGCTACCCTTGTCTGGCGGGTACCCGGCGTACTACCGGGTGCCCTTGTGGTACCGGGTCGCCTTGCCGGAGCGCAGGATACGACCAGCATCATAGTGATCATGATTGCCAAAATAGAGAACAGGTAATACTTTGTTTTCATTCCATCGCCTCCTTGTCACTATTTTGACACTCATCATCTATTTTATGAAATGTAATTCATTGATAAACTAACGCTTTATCCCATATTTCCATGAAATTATCTATTTTCAAAAAAGACAGAACGCTTCAACTTTTTCAGGTTCTCCAAAAATGGCGGAAAAATCACTTCTTTTTCGGTAAAAACAGCAGTGATATAAGAAGCAGGAGTGACATCAAATGCCGGATTCGCAACTTTTACCCCCTCAGGAGCAATTCTGGTTTCGCCAATCATGGTTACCTCCCGTTCCTCCCTCTCCTCTATTGTGATTTCGTCGCCGGACGCAATGGAGAAATCAATGGTGGAAATCGGCGCTGCCACGTAAAACGGAATGCTGTTTTCCTTTGCCAGAACCCCGACACTGTAAGTACCTATCTTATTGGCGGTATCACCATTTGAAGCAATCCGGTCCGCGCCTACGATAACGCAGTCGATTATTCCCTTTTTCATAAAATAGCCCGCCATATTATCGGTAATCAAAGTAACCGGAATATGGGATTGCATCAGCTCCCAGGCGGTTAATCTCGCGCCCTGCAGATACGGCCTTGTCTCATCTGCATAGACCGATACCCCTTTCCCGTGTTCACAGGCTGCGCGGATCACCCCCAAAGCCGTCCCGTAATCCACGGTAGCCAGTGCGCCGGCATTGCAGTGCGTCAACACCACGTCTCCGTCAGAAAGAAGAGCCTGTCCATTTTCGCCGATTTTCCGATTGACCCGGACATCCTCCTCCGCCATACGATCTGCTCCCTGTTCCAGAATCCTCTGGAGGCCCGCAACGGATTCCTCCCGATGATCTTCCGCCAGTTTTACCATGCGGTCTACGGCCCAGGACAGGTTTACCGCGGTGGGCCGCGTACTTTTCAATTCCTCTGCCGACCGGTACAGATCCTGAAAGAATTGTTCCTTCTCCATGCTTGCTGCTCCGGCTGCCAGTACCATACCGTATGCAGCAGTTACACCGATGGCAGGGGCACCCCGGACTTTCATTCCTTTTATCGCTTCCGCCACTTCCTGACAGGTGGTACACGCAATGATCCCCGTATGAAGAGGCAATCGGGTCTGATCCAGTAAATCCAGACGGTCTCCCTTCCATTCCAATGTCTTCACTGGTCATTCCCTCCACATGTGCAGCGAAACTCCGTATCCAGCCGGGTAATCATGGTCAGGATCAGATCCTTTACCTTGTACGTGTTTTCTTCAAAGACCCGCAGCACTTCGTCGTTTGTTACCGGTTCGATGTCGTCCCTTCCCTCCAGGCCGGCATCATAATCCGTAATCAGGGAAATGTTCGCATAGCAAAGCCCCAGCTCCCTGGCCAGTCCTGCCTCCGGATACTGTGTCATGCTGACAACCTCCCAGCCCATGCTGCTGAACCAGCGGCTTTCCGCCTTTGTGGAGAATCTGGGCCCCTGAATGACCACGACCGTTCCCGTTTTATGTATGGTAAGTCCCTTGCTTTCTGCAATCTCAACGGCTAGCTTTCTCAGCCGCGGACAATAGGGATAGGCCATACTGGTATGAACGACCTCCGGTCCTTCAAAAAAAGTATCCTGCCGCCCAGAGGTCCGATCAACGAACTGATCACATACAACAAAATCTCCCGGCCTGACATCCGGCTGAAGGCTTCCTGCCGCCGTTGTGGCGATTACCTTCCGGATACCAAGTTCCTTCATGGCATAAAGATTTGCGCGGTAATTAACCTTGTGGGGCGGATATTGATGATCCTTCCCATGTCTGGGTAAAAAGGCAACGGTTTTGTTTCCCACCTGACCCAGGGCAATCCTGTCACTGGGTGCGCCATAGGGCGTCGGAACCAGAACTTCCTCTGCGTGATCCAGTAAGGAATAAAGGCCGGATCCTCCGATCACTCCCACATCTGCTTTCTGATTCATTTTCCACTCTCCTTTTGTATGTCCAAGCCGAGCGGCTGCGCCGCTTTTTACAATATACTTCATTCTATCGCAAAAACCGGTTCTCTGCAAAACTTTCCGGTAGGGTCTCCCGCAATAAAATCAAAGACTGCTTCCCATAAATATCAATGATGTGAACCGCAATCCTTCCGCTCTCCAAGTCCGTTCCCCTCTCCTCCCCGGCTTCCGGAAGAATCAATGTCGACGCCAGATCCGGATTTTTTGAGGTTCGGAAGGCACATTGCCCGGAAACAAATGTCCCGTCCCGGAACCTTCCTGCCGACCAGTAATCAATATAATCCATAAAATCCAATATTTCGGCAAATCGTCTGCACGGATAATTCATCAGCTGCAATGAAATTCCTTTGCCTTCCTGACGGGACACTTTCAGCTCCAAACCGCTTTCTCCCTGCTCCACAGGTTTCAACCCCGGATCGCTTATGGAAATGCATCCCCCTCCGGATTGCTGCGCTGCCTGCAGCAGTCTTTTCCGGGTGACAATCAGGGAAAAACCACTGCTGTCCATACCGACCCATCTTCTTCCGCTTTTTTGAGCAACTGCCAGAGTGGTGCCGGAGCCGGCAAAAAAATCCCCTACCCAATCCCCGGGCCGGGTGGTGGATCGGATCATCCTTTCCAGTAAGGCTTCCGGTTTTTGGGTCGCATATCCGGTTCGTTCCGGATCCTTTTGCTGCAAATGGGAGATATCATCCCATACATCACTGGGATATACCAGGGAATCTTCATAATAGCAGTACTTTTTGCCGTTGCTGTGAACCGACCAGAAGACACGGCCGTCCTCATCGGTTTGCCGTTTCATATTGTTTCGCTTTTCCGTTCCCCTTGGCCTGCCCACTGCTTCCCTGTCAAAATAATGCCGGTCGGATTTTCGATAAAACAGAATGGTATCGTGCTTTCGGCTGAAATGTTTTCTGGCACGGCCGCCGCTGTGATACGCCCATATAATCTCATTCAGCATATTTTTCTCTCCGAAGATCTCATCCATCAAAATCCTGGCATAGGAACTGAATCGGTAATCCAGATGCAAGAAAATGGATCCTTCCGGTTTCAGCAGTTCCTGACTACAGATCAAAACCTGCCGCAGCATCTCAAGAAAGCTTTCCCGGTTTTCCCATTGATCGGAATAAGCAGGAAGAGAAATTAGATATTTTCTGTTGCCGTTCCACCCTTCCCTTCCTATCCTCTGATCAAACGAAAAATCCTGCTTTGTAAAAAATGGCGGATCCAAATAAATCATCTGAAATTTACCCTTCCAGTCCTTCCGCAGACAGGGTAAAGTACTGGCAGAATCCGATTTATAAAAATATCCGGAGGATTCCCCGCAGGATTCCTTTCCGGAAATCTCCGGGATATGCTTTTCTGTGATGTGCAGTGGCATAACTCCGCTCCCCCATAAAAGATAAAAGCCCGTGAAATGCGGGCTTCCCTTACCTGCTGTTGAATATACTGCAAGAACCCTGTACTGCAGTTTCGATCCGGACAGGGATCAATGAACCAGTACAGGTGTGACAGCGATTGCCCCGGTCGGGCATTTCTCCGCACACTTCATGCACTCGGTGCATTTCCGATAATCAATTTTTGCCAGATTATTCTCAAAAACGATGGCATCCGAAGGACAGACCTTTTCACAGATCCGGCATCCTATGCAACCGACTTTGCAGTTTGCCCGAACCTCCCTGCCGCTGTCCCTGGAATGGCACGCCACCTGCACGGCGCTGGAGGCAGGGATCAGCTCTATGATATTCCTGGGACATGCAGCGACACATTTCCCGCAGGCGGTACATTGATCCCGGTCAACCACTGCAAGCCCCTTTTCATTCACATGAATGGCATCAAAGGGACAAACCCGCTGACAGGTACCGAACCCCAGGCATCCATATTTGCAGCCTCTTTGTCCGTCAGCTGTCATACTTGCCGCTATACAGTCCTCAATCCCTTTGTATTCAAATTGGCGGGATGTCTGATCGCAGTCGCCCTGGCATAAAACCCGGGCGATCTTCTGCTCTGCTGTCTCCGCCTTCACACCCATAATTGCTGCAACTTTTTCCGCAACGGATGCGCCGCCTACCGGGCAGCCGTTTACCGGTGCCTTTCCGGCCGCCACTGCCTCCGCAAAAGCGTCACAGCCTGCCTGTCCGCATCCTCTGCAGTTTGCTCCGGGCAGTACCTCACGAATCCGGTCCACATTTTCATCCTGCGGCACGGAAAATTTTTTGGAGGCCAGGTCCAGTCCCGCTCCGAAAACAAAACTCAGGGCACCCAGACTCAGTACCGGGAGCAATAATTGTTCCCACATCAAAAATTCCTCCTTATCTTATTAGTCCCTGAAATCCCAGAAAAGCCACGGACATCAGGCCAGCGGTGATCATGGCAATCGGAAAGCCGCGAAACGGCTTTGGAATATCCGACAACTCCAGTCTCTCCCGGATTCCCGCAAAAAGAACAATGGACAGGGTAAATCCCAGAGCTCCGCCGATCCCATTCACCAGGGACTGAAACAGGTCATAGTGTTCCTCAATGTTCATGATGGCCACACCCAATACCGCGCAGTTTGTGGTAATCAGGGGAAGATAAACGCCCAGCGCCTGATACAGGGACGGACTGGACTTTCTCAGCACCATTTCCACGAACTGCACCAATGCCGCAATAACCAAAATAAAGGCAAGGGTCTGCATATACTCCATATGAAGAGGTACCAGAATAAAATAATGCACCAGATAGGTGAACAGGGAGGACAGCGCAATGACAAACGTCACCGCCATGCCCATTCCCACTGCAGTTGGCACTCTTTTGGACACGCCAAGAAATGGGCAGATGCCCAGGAACTTTGACATAGTAAAGTTATTTACCAGAATGGAACTTAATAGAATCACAAATATTTGGCTTGCATATTCCACAGTCAAACCCCCCTTTCTTTATTCGGTTACCGGCTGTTTCTTCTTTTTTCTTTCGCTTACTTTATTGAAGAGGCCAAGCAAAAGTCCCAGTGTAAAAAACGCGCCGGGCGGCAGAATCATGATAATAGCCGGCTCATACGCTGCCGGCAGCAATGGGATCCCAAATATGGACCCCGCACCGATCAGCTCCCGGATACATCCCAGAAGGGTCAGCGAGAGGGTAAAGCCAAGGCCCATGCCGATTCCATCCGCAAAGGACTGGAGCGGCGGGTTCTTGAAGGCAAAAGCTTCTGCCCGGGCAAGAATAATGCAATTGACGACGATCAATGGAAGATACAGCCCCATTGCATCATATATTTCCGGTACAAAGGCATGCATCAGCATTTCAACAATGGTAACGAATGCTGCTATGATGACAACAAATGCCGGAATACGTATCTTATCGGAAATAAAGTTTCGGAGCAGGGAAATAAACAGGTTGGAAAATGCCAGGACAAATACAACCGCCAGACCCATTCCGACGCCGTTGATCGCAGAAGTTGTCAGGGCAAGGGTCGGACACATCCCCAGCACAAGTCGAAAGGTCGGATTTTCCTTTATCACCCCGTTATACAGAATATCTTTGATTTTCACGGTTTCCCACCTCCCAGTTCCTTATCGAAATATTTAATGGCAGTGTTCACCGTATTGGTAATGGCATTGGTTGTTACCGTAGCCCCTGTGATTGCAGAAATGTCCTCATCCTCCAATGGCTTGGAAGCAGACTTCCCACTGAATTGTTCATAGAACTCCGGCTTCTGGGACTCTGCTCCCAGTCCGGGAGTTTCGGAATTCTGAAGGATACGGATCCCTTCCAGTTTGCCGTCCGTACGGATTCCTGCAATGATTTCCAGTTCTCCGCCATAGCCCTTCCCGGTCAGCTTGAACGTATAGCCCACGGTCCTGCTTCCGTCCAGGCCCTTGTAAGCTTCCAATATAGACGGATATTTACCGGATGATACCTTCATCGGCTGAAATTCCCCGGCTTCCGGCAATACGGCCTGTCTGGACTCTGTTGCCGTTTTTTCCACCTGCGCCCGGATCGGCTCGCCGGTAATCATATGCGTCCATGCCAGGGCAAGTGTTGCAATTGCGGTAATCAAGAAAAGTTTAAATCCAATCCGAACCGTCTCAGACATGAGCTTTTCCCTCCCCGAATATTTTTGGCATGGTATATTTATCAATCAATGGCGTAACAACATTCATCAACAGAATGGAATAGCTGACTCCTTCCGGATAACCTCCGTAAATCCGGATGACGGCAGTCAGGATACCGCAGCCAACTCCCATAATGATCTGACCTTTTGGGGTGATCGGAGAGCTGGAATAATCCGTCGCCATATAAAAGGCTCCCAGTATCAGGCCTCCGAGAAAAACCTGATAAAATGCGCCGTACAGGCCATGCCCTCCCAGCAAAGCGGTCAGAATAAATGTCGTGGTGATATACGTTACAGGAATCCGCCAGCTGATGACCTTCCGCACAAGAAGATACACCGCTCCGATCAACAGAGCAACAGAGGATGTTTCACCGATGGACCCTCCGATATTCCCGAGAAATACGTCCAGAAAGCCGGGAAGCTCTGATGCAGAAGCCCACGTCCCTTCCATCATTGCCAGGGGTGTGGCGGAACTGGTAGCAGACGTAACGGCATCCGGCAGTACCCATGTCGTCATTCGTACCGGCCATGCAGCAAGCAGAATCGCGCGGGCAGCCAGCGCCGGATTCATGAAGTTATGTCCCAGTCCACCAAACAACTGTTTGACCAGCGCAATCGCAAGAAAGGAGCCGATAGCCGCCAACCACCAGGGTGCACCGGGCGGAAGGTTATAGGCCATCAGCACCCCGGTGACCACCGCGCTGAAATCGCTGATGGTGATTGGCTTTTTCATAAATTTCTGAATAAGATATTCTGTCAGCACAGCAGTGGCTACGCTGATCAGTATGGTCCAAAGCACTCCAATCCCGTTAAAATATATGGAAGCAATCCCGGCAGGGATCAATGCAATGACAACATCCAGCATAATTCTGGAAGTGGATTCCTGCGTTCGGATATGGGGAGCGGGAGAAACCGTAAAATAATCCATATCCAAACCTCCTTTCTTTTATCCATGCTTCTTGTTCTTCGTTAATCTTTTTTTACTTCTTACTGCTGATTTTCTCTACCCGGCTTTTTATGCCCTGTTGCTTTTATTCCTGTCCGTCCGCCCTTCGGACAAATCATCGGAAACCGATGCATCGCGTTTTTTCCGGCCGGCCAGAATTTCCTTCTTTGCCACCAGAATGGATTGCAGAAGCGGTCTTGTCGCCGGACAAATAAAGGAGCAGCTTCCGCATTCGATGCAATCCAGGGCATGAAGCTTTTCCGCCTCTTCATAATTGCCTTTCAGCGAATTTGCACTGATCAAAAGGGGCATCAGACGGATCGGGCAAACCGATGCACACCTCCCGCATCGGATGCAGTTGGACACCTCCGGCATGGCGGCTTCCTTTTCCGTAAACAACAGAATCCCGGAAGTCCCCTTGGTCACAGGAACATCCAGCGTATGCTGAGCGACCCCCATCAAAGGGCCTCCGGAAAGAACCTTTACGGGCTTTTCCTTCCATCCTCCACAGCAATCGATGACATCCCGGAAGGAAGTGCCGATGCGAACCAGCAGATTCTTTGGCTCCCGAACCGCCCCTCCGGATACCGTTACAATCCTTTGGGTAAGCGGCTCTCCTGTCCGTACCGCATGGGCAATGGCAGCTGCTGTACCCACGTTGTGGACCACGGTACCAACATCCATCGGCAGGCCACCGGAAGGAACCTGACGTCCGGTGATTGCATAGATCAGCTGCTTTTCCGCACCCTGGGGGTATTTCGCCCCAGGGCCGATGACCTGTATGCCCTTTTCTCCTTCCGCCTTGGATGACAGGATCCGGATGGCTTCCGGCATAATGTCCTCAATGGCAATAAAAGCGCTGGATACCCCAAGGATCTTCATAATAACCTTACATCCATAAAGGATATCCTCCGGATGCTCCAGCATAAGCCGGTTATCACAGGTCAGAAAAGGCTCGCTCTCCGACCCGTTTAAAATGACGGTGTCGATCTTCCTCTCAGGAGGCGGAGACAGCTTGACATGAGTGGGAAATGCAGCCCCGCCCATTCCTACAATGCCGGCCTCCATAACAATACTTCTCAATTCTTCTGCGCTCAGGCTCTCCAATGTACCTGGCTTGATGGAATGGTCCGGTATATCCTTCCCATCATTTTGAATCACAACCGTTTCCACACGGCTGCCGTCCGGCTGCTCCGCTTCTTCGATGGACTGAACCGTTCCGGAAACGCTGGAATGAACGGCAGCACTGACATAGCCCTGCGGCTGGCCGATTTTCTGCCCCCATTTCACCCTGTCACCCGGCTTTACCAATGGATCGCAGGGTGCACCAACATGCTGCTTCAGAGGAATCCTTACAATATCGGGGGCTTTGCAGACCTCAACTTTCTTTCCCTCCGTGCTGTGCTTGCTGTGCGGCGGATGGATTCCCCCAGCAAACGGCAGTATTTTGTTCCCCAAACAGAACACCTCTCTCCTCAGACTCGGTCTCTTATCCCCTTGCCGGGATACCCGGGATGCCTTGTTAAAAAAATGACATCCCTGTAATACGAAAATAACCCTCAGAAGCCAAGGCCTCTTCAGGTTATTGAAACATATCCAATGATCTGTATTCATTATATCATAAAAAACATGAAATGGTAATAACAACTTAACAATTTAACTCTTCTTTTTTCGGAATAGTTCGTATAAGCCCATTCCCAGCAAAAATCCCCCGAACAATTTTCCAAGAAGCCGAGAAGGCATGGAAGAAGCCAGAATGGAACCCAGAACGGCACCGAACGCCCCTGCCAGCATCAGAGGGAGAGCCAGTCGGAATCGTATATGTTTGTTCTTGCTGTGTACACAAATCGCAACCAATGCCGTGGGGATAAAGACAGTAAGGTTAATCCCCTGAGCACTGTGCTGGGACACGCCTGCCAGAAATATCATCGCCGGAATCAGAACGGTTCCTCCTCCAATCCCCATTCCGCTGACTACGCCGGACACCAATCCGATTGCAAACAAAAGCAGCTTCAGAAAATCATCCTTACGGCGGCTACAATCATAAACAGCGCGAATATCTTTTGCAGCCAATAGGAGGATACACGGTGAAGGAGATATGCGCCCGTAAATCCACCCAGAATTCCTCCGGCGGCAACCGGCAGTGCTTTCCCAAAATCCAGATATCCGTTCCGGAAATAGATGAAGGCGCTGATGACAGCCAGAGGCAGGATCACAGCTATGGCCGTCGCATGGGCATCATGTTCATCCACATCCAGGAAATGCACCATGGATGGTACAACAATCATTCCCCCGCCGGCACCAAACAGACCATTGCATAACCCGGTCAGGATGCCCATCAAAATAATTTTCAGCTGATAGAATCTCTTTTTCAAAAAAATCACCTGTTCGGTCCGTCATTTTTGAGTGCCATTATCTTGCCCGTGCCGACTCATTTTATTCAGGAACTCAGAACCTGCTCCCGCAAGCGTTCTTTCAGCTTCGCAAGGTCAAACATATCTGTTGCTCCCACTTCTTCGCAATACTGCCACAACCGGATGTAGCACCCTGCTGTGTGGCTGTCGCCGAGAAGTTCCTGCCCGAAATAGGAATCAAATGCTTCTTTGGCAATTTTACTGCCGAGCTGATATAAATCAGAATTTTTGATTCTGTATATATCGGCACTCCCTCTTCGGAAAAGCCATAATTCATCCATTTGTATGGCTTGTCCCAAATATATATTGAGGCAAGAGGTTTGTATGTAGTTAAATAAACTGCAGCATAGTCTAAACTTGAAATGGGATTTGCAAACGGTTTTAGAACCGAAATCCCCTGCATTACGCTTCCATGATATGCTATCATTTCAAACTCCTCTCTTTCAGCCACTCCACTGAGCGCCGCAATCCTTCGATGGTCTTTACCTCCAAGACGATGCGGCAATTATGGTTTTCCGCTAAATGAAGATATTTTTGCAAATCCAATTCTCCCTCGCCTAACGTACTCATCAAGTGTTTTCACCGTCAAATACAGATAGCCGTTATCCTTGCAGTACCGTTCGACGACTTGCATCAATTTGCTTCCAACACCCTGCCGATGATATGCTTCCAAAATACCCATATTGAAAACTTCTGCTGTGTAAGGATTGTGTATTTTCAACGCTATGAATCCAACAGGCTCGTCTCCGTTGTATGCCGCAAAGAAAGGGTAGTCTCTATGTATAATGGCTTTGCGGTCTATGTCCCCGGGGGGACTGAACCAAGCGGGAAGCGCGTGCATTATTTCTAGCGTGATTGCCGTTATTTCATCCGGCAGTTCGACCATTGCAATTCTCATTCTACACTCCTCCGTATCAGAATGCCCTTCATGTGTTCGCTGTTGTTATGGACTTCCAAAACAAGCTGCTTTTCTTCCTCACTACACCCGATGAGGATTTTAATTCGCTGTCCCTTTTCATCAAACCCACAGTGCAGATGATAGCATCAACTGCATTGCCATCAGTGCTTTTCCAAACGTCAATCCCGCCGCCGTCCATCGAGGAGGTGTTTTCGAGATAGCCGTAGTCGACAGGATATATCAATGTCGGATATTTCGGTTGATGACTGCCTTTTGGGCGGTCGATGATGATTTAGGATTCAGATACAAGTTTATCTATGGCAGACCAAAAATCGGTGTTATTCGTTATCAATTTAGAAAAATGCTTATTCGCATTCCATTCTAATGCCTTTTCTTTTTCAATGGCTGTATGCTCTACCCATGCCGGACGAAATCCGCTTTTGATAGCGTTTCGCACGGAGCCGAGATTTGACCACGCACAGCAGTAAAACGGAACCTTTTCTCTTTTAAACACTTCAACTGCCAATTGGGAAGTCAAAGCTGCGGCAACACCCTGCCGGCGATACTCCGGCAAAACATCAATTCCAATTTGCCACATGGTTTCACAATCAGCGGAGCAGCCGGAAAGACCGATTAATCTATCGCCATCATACGCGCCGACGCCAAGCATATCTAAATGCGGCCGCGTTGAGGACAGTGCGTTGCTCCACTCCGGCAGATACAAATCGGCAAAATCATGTCGTTCTAATAGCCGCATTTCATATTTGCACGAAAGTGCTTTTACCACGTCAACATCCGGCAACCAGTATTCTGCTTGGTAATACGGTAAAAAACCGTATTTGACAAATTCGTTTGTCAGATGGTGTATCTGTGGCATCTCAAAGCAGCCATGTGGATACTTCGTATCTATATATAGCTTCACAAAGTCATAAACTCGCTCGTCAACGGAAGCGACGATATTTGAACCGTATGTAATAAGGTCACAGAAAAACGGCAAGTTCAAGTATCTTCGTGCTTTTTCATTTGGCTTAGAGATAACAACGACATTTTCCGTTTTTGTAAAATCATTGGGCGAACAGTTTGCATCTATCGCATGCTGTTCCATCGCAATGCGCAATATATCAGCGTTTGTCATTTTGAGTATCCTTCCTATAGCCTTTTTACAAAGTGAATGGTTCGCCCTGCTTCTTCAAACCCGATCTTCAAATGAAAAGCGAGGCTCTCCGTGTTGCCAATCAGGCAGTCGCTTGCAAATTCGACACAGCTTTTTTCTCGTGACCATGCCTCTCCAAAACGAACTGTCGCAGTTCCTGATTATTTTCGGCCTTATCGCGTATGAGTTGCGGTTCGTAATTATAAAGCTTGCCTTGCGGCTTGTCCGTCCGTCCAAAGATGTAATCCATTGACACATCAAAGTAATCCGCATACCAGCGAAAAGTTTGAATGGAGGGAACCGACTGTCCGTTTTCATAACGGTTAATGCTGGACTGGCGAACTCCGATCATACCGGCAAGTTTATTCTGAGAAAGCCCCACGCTTTCACGTAGCGCACGTAGTCTTTGGCTCACAATTTCCATATCAAGACCTCCAATTAAAGCTACACAGTAGTATGGCAAATAATCGGATATTGTTCAACCCGCAATAGACATAAGATATTGATTTATTTATAAATATTTTTTAAGTTGGCCTTTGTTCCACTGAACGGAGAGGTTTGCGAGTTGCCGGGTCAGTTCATCAATGACTCGATCACATTCTGATTCCTGGCAACTTTTATCCAGACGACTATTCCTGTTTGTCTGGGTAATTTGTCGTTTCGGTTATTTTGCCTGTAATGGAATCCAGCCGGGTGCGTTCAACGATTTTGTTTGCATCATATTCGTATATCGTAAAAACAATTTCGTGAGCCGCCTTGTTATAAGTCTTTTCATATACATAGCGCACCCCATTCTCCAATGCCTCACGGTTGCCAATCCACATGGGATAATTGGCAAATAACTTGTCGTTGATACTATTCGACACATCAACGGAAACGCCGACATCGGTAAGCAACGTATGTTCAAAGTCACCGTAATCACCTATCACCGCATCTCTGCCGATTTTCTTCATATAGCTTGCCGCATACGAGCGTTCCTGGGACTTTAAATTCTGCTTGTCGCCGTCCGAAGGAGATAAAGCCCTACTCCTGTATTCGGACGGGAACAATTTTCTGATGGAGTCCCCATATCTTGGCCATCTTCCGGATATTCGATTTTCGTACAAACAAGGCCGCCGTCTGAATACGTAAACGTGAATACGGCGGGAATAATACCACTACCCGAAACTTTCACGAAATTCCCGTCCTCAAAGCCGTATTCACCGTACATGGTAAGGACATAGACTGTTATAATTCCTGATTTTTCTTTCTGTCCGAGAAGAATGTGACCTTCTCCGGCACACTCTCCGCTGAGATAACCCGTCTGGTTATCCTTTAGAAAGGCCGATCTGACGGCTTCGTCCAGAGCGCTGCCTTTCCATTGCCAAGTCATCCCGCCGTCTTCCGTTGCGAGATAGGCCGTGGAGGTATTGCCGTCGTTGTCATAGAGCTCAATCGGGTAGATGCCAGAGTTTCCGGTGAACGTGGGAACGAGGGGCGTCATCCTGTATTCCTTCAGATAATCAGGGATATCCACCGTCATACGGCTCCATGTTTTTCCGCCGTCAAGCGTGCGGCTGATTTCTGGCCCGTGGTCAACAAAGTAGCGGTAACTCATAAAGCCGACTTTGGAAGAGGCAAAACCGGCGCCGGTCACCGTTCCGGAGTACATTGCGGAGCGGTCTCCGACCCACCAGGTCTTTCCGCCGTCCGACGAGGTGCAGACATTTTCGTTTCCAGTTCCGGCTGAGGGCCCGGTACAAACCACCGCCCATGTGAAATTATCAATCGAGCCGCAGTAGACATCGGCATTCATCCAACCCGGTTCCCAGTGATTTGCTGGAAAATCATTAAATAACGACATGGGCAGGCTCATAATATAGGTTCCGTTCTCTTTCGTGTAAACGTCAAAAGGGCCCGTGTTTGTGTCTTTCACATACTCCACAAATGGGCCCGTGGATATATCCTCCGCAGCGGAAGCATAGGCGCTTTTTACATGTTCATTGATTTGCGTAATCAGACTGTCCAGCTTTTCTGCGGAGTCGCTTTCCGACCACAAATCCGCGCCGACAATGCTTTCCACCCAATCGCGGGTAAATTGCATGTCAGCGGGATTTCCAGTACCATCGTCCAGGCGGAACGTGACCTTGTCTGCGTTTCCAATCAGAGAAAACATAATGCAGGCATTCTCTTGGAAAACGTCGATATGATCCGGTTCCGATGTGTTATAGGCGGCCTTGACTTCGGGCGTTACGCTGAAATATACATCGACGCCGTAAGGCTCAGCGCTTGTTTTCAGTTCAATATGGTCATACTTGACGTCGGTCGGAAACTCCAGAAGGCTGATTATATTTCCGACAGCTGAATTATCTCCAACATAAGCGGTACGGTACTCAAAAAGCTGCTCCGCATTGGGGTGCTCATAGGATGTGTTAGCCTTCTCTTTTGGATTGGACAGCAGGCATATCCCGGCGACTATGCAAGCTATGACCGCTACTATAATGATCCAGAAAGCTGGTTTCTTATAATTTAGCACATTTTTCACTCTTTCTTTGATGCCTACTTCACCAAACGCCAACGGACACATCGCAATGTTTCGGCGCTTGACTGCACAGCCCAGCAGCGCGAGGGAATAAGCTTTCTTTTCATTGACGCCAATATCTTTTATGACGGTTTCGTCACAGGCAACCTCGATATCCCGGCACAGCAGGACGTAAGCCACCCACATCAGTGGATTGAACCAATAAACCGTCAAGAGCAGAAAACCGAAAGGCTTTATCCAGTGATCTTTCCTTCGGATGTGGGCCTGTTCATGAGAAACGACATAGTTTCTGTCCTCTTCGCCGACGGCAAAGGGCAGGTAGATCCGTGGCTTTATGATACCCAGGACAAATGGGAACGATATCGCGTCGCTCTCATAAATATTATCTTTGAAAAGAATAGCGGAATCGACCTTTCGGCGCAGTCTGACATAGGTAATGGCGCTGTAGAGCATCATCACAAGCATTCCGGCGAGCCATACAATTCCTGCAATTGTCATGACGATCTGCATGGGATTGGCACTATCCGTCACTGCCGGAGTCAAAGATCCCGCAATCGTCGGATTGACGACGCTGTTTACAGTGGGAATGCCGCTGCTGATGGCCGGTTCCCCTGAATACAGGATATCTGGCGTGACGGTAGTAGAACTTGGGATCAGGCTCATGACGCTTTCAAACGAAAACGGCAGTATAAGCCGCAGTCCAACCAGCGCCCAAAGGGCGCAGGAAATCCATCTGGGCGCTTTCCTAAGCAGCAGCCGCAGGAGGATGACCGCGACTACCACATAGCCTGCCGTGATGCTCATGTTGAGAAGATTAACAAACAATTCTTCCAGTCGCATATTATTTGACCTCATAGTTGTCGATCATCTTCCGAATCTCGGCAACATCCTGTACCGATAAGGATTTACCGTCCGCAAACGCGGCCAGGAACGCCGGCAGAGAACCATTAAAGGTTTTATCGAGAAACTCCCGGCTTTCCTGACGCTGTATTTCTTCCTTAGAGTACAGGGAAGTGATTATAGCATCCTCGCTTTTCAGAACGCCGCGCTCGCAAAGCCGTTTGATAATTGTATAGGTCGTGGATTTTTTCCATCCGAGTTCTCTGGCCGCTAATTGAACGAGTTCACCGCTGTTTATCGGCTCATGCTCCCATATGATGCAGCAAAAACGGTATTCCGTTTCAAATATTTTGGGTGTTTCCATTTATTAATTCTCCTTGGCTTTAGTCTACCTTAGTCGACCGTATAAATTAAGTCTACCACAGTCAACCCGGCGTGTCAATTATGACCGCTAAATTATCTTTTAATTTTTAAAAGACAGGAAAGCGCGTTTTTCATGGTCATATCCTCCTGTTTTGTATTGTGTTCTAATCCATGGCACCTGATATTCCCATCCTCAGCCGCTAGGAAATCGTGTTTTTGCGTTTCTTCCTCGGCCCTCTCGGTTTCGACTCCAGCCTTTGTTTCACCCCGTTTGGGAAAAACGAATACTCGAAGAAAACAACAAATCCGAACCCATCTCCTATCGGAAAAAGGTTCGGATTATATTGGTTTGGTGCGAGAGACGGGACTTGAACCCGTACGTCATGGACACACGCCCCTCAAACGTGCCTGTCTGCCTATTCCAGCACTCTCGCATATGATAAACAATACGATGGGCTTTTCATTCTCTGAAAAGCCACAACAAACATTATAGCATAGTCCGGCGGATTGTCAAGAAAAAAATCCATTCTTTCCCCGGCCCGGCATCCTGTGTGTCCAAACAAATTCTCTTTATTTTTCGTTCACAAGATACCAGTCTTTGATATTATTGTACAGATTCAATTCCCGGACTTTGTCCACACCATGAACCCGGTTATTGACCAACAGGGACCCGGTACGAAAATACAGACTGATCACCGGAAGCTCCCCCACCAGATGTTCCTGTATCTTTTGATAGGCTTTCTTCTTATCCTTTTCCTTATATGCTGTTGCTGCCGTATCCAAAAGGCTGTCAAGCTCCGGATTCTGATAGCGGTAGAAGTTGTTCTTTCCTTTTCCAATCTGCGAGGAGTGAAAAGCAAAACGCAGGTCCGGAACATAATCCAGATAATAACCGGTCAATATGGCATCGAATTTATGCTTTTGCATATTCTCGCTCTGAAGCTGCTCCCAGCTCACCGCTTCCGTCTGTACCCGGAACCCGACCAGGGACAGATGCTTGCTGATCAGCTCTGCCACATCCCTTCGGAAATCGTTATCACTGTTGGTAAGAATCGTAAAAGCCAGATCCTGTTTCTCTCCCTCCACTATTTTATCCAGTACGCCGTCTCCGTCGGAATCCGTCCATCCGGCTTCCTTCAGCAATTTGGCCGCGCGTTTCTCATCATAATCATAGATCCGGTATGCACTGTCATAGAGCCAGGAATTGGATGGCATGGGCACGTCAACCGTTTCTGCATTGTTCAGATACACCCTGGATATGATATCCGTCCGGTCAATGGCATAGGCAATTGCCTTTCGGACATTCTTGTCCGCGAACAGCGGGTTATTGCAATTCAACGCCAGGAATTCATAGTTTTCGGTCAGATACTTATATCCGGTGATTTTATCGAGATCCGAATAGTTATTGGCATAAACGGCCATGGTGTCCACAAGATCAATTTCCCCTTTTCCGAGGGCGGCTCTTGCTTCCTCGTTCGTCTGACAGACTCTTGCGAGAATCGAATCAATGTAAGGTTTGCCATTCCACCAGTCCTCATTGCGAACCAGCTTCATGGAGGTCCCATTGTACGGCTGGCTGAGATCCACCTGATAAGGTCCTGTCCCAATCGGAGTCATGGAGAAATTTCCCTTTTCCTTCTGCATGAGTTCCGGGGATTGATACACATTTTTTGAAAGGACCGGAAAAGTCATAATGTCCAGAACCTCACTGGATGGTTCGGCCAGGCGGACAAAAAAGGTATAGGGATCATTGTTGCGCAGACCGGCTTCCACAATATTGACATTGCCTGCCAGATCCTTTTCATATAAGGAACCAAGCTTCCCGCTTTGAAGTGCCTGAAAGGTGAAAAGAATGTCTTCCCCGGTCATTGCCTGTCCATTCTGCCATTTTACATCCTTTCGGACATGAAAGGTCCAGGTCCTTCCATCCTCGGAAACTTCCCATTTTTCCACCAGGGAAGGGGCCGGCCTGGACTTTTCGTCCAGTACAAGGGGGTGCTCAAAAATAAGGTTCAGAAAGTTCAGAATATCCCTGGACTGTGTCAGCAAAGGATTAAAGGAATCCGGTGCCATCAGCGGAACCTTCAACTCCCCGCCCATTTGGGGAGACGGAGTGGGAGTCGCTGTTTCCTTCGGCTTTGCGCTTGCATCCGGGGAAGCAGAGGGGGCTCCACCGCCCGTGTCACAGCCCGGCGTGAGAAAAAGAAAAAGCAATATCAAAAGACAGGACAATACTCTTTTCATTGATTGGATCCTTTCCGATTGGACGATGAGCCCAACGAGGGATATGTTTCCCGATAGATTTTACAGGCATTCTTTACTTTCAGGACATAATCCCGCGTCTCCTGAAAAGGAATGTGATCCAGCCGACATCCATCTCCGCTGTAGGTTTTATCCTTCAGCCATTCCTGCACATTTCCAATTCCTCCGTTATATGCTGCGAGGACCAGCTCCTCGTTGTCAGGAAACTGCGAAGACAAAAATTTCAGATACCAACAGCCAATCCGGATGTTCATCTCCGGATCCAGGAGCATGGCTTCCTCAAACTCCGACAGGCCCATTTTCCCTGCTGCCCACACCGCGGTACCTGGCAGAAGCTGCATCAATCCCCTGGCATCCTTTCCGGAAACAGCATCCGGGAGAAACCTGCTTTCTGCCCAGATAATGGACGCCACCATATAGGGATCCACCGAATACTTTTCGGAATAGGTCTTAATCTCCTCCTCAAATTTCAGAGGATATCTCATATGTTTGATCCATACCCTGCCAAACAGGAAATATATCATCAGAACAACCGCCAAAAAGAAAAGTATCTTACTTATAACGGCTGTCCTGCTCCTTTTCGGTGTCCGCATTCCTGATCCTCCAAAGCCTTATATTCCTTCCATATCCGAATGATCTGCTCTCTGGTGTATTGTACGGTCCGGGAATTATCAATCACCCTGTCGGCCAACCTGCATTTCTCCTTCAGGCTCATCTGGCTCTTTATCCGTTGCATCGCCTGCTCTTCTGCCATGCCGTTTCGCTGCATCAGCCTCCGGATCTGCAGCTCCTCCGGTATGGCAACCACCCAAACCTCATCCACGAAACGATTCCATCCCACTTCAATCAACAAGGGAACATCCAGTACGGCAATGGGCGGGTTCCAGTCTTCTTCCATTTGCCGAAGCATGCCCTCCATCTCCTTTTGGATGATGGGATGGGTGATTTGGTTGAGGGACTGCCTGGCCTTACGATCTGAAAAAACCATTTCTCCCAATCGTTTTCGGTCCATCTTTCCATCCGGAAGAAAATATCTGCTTCCAAAATGGTCATAAACCGCCTTCCAAACCTTGTTCCCTTTTTCAGACAAACGCCGATCCACTTCATCCGCGTCAATCACCGGGACCCCCAGTTCCCTGAGTATCCCGGAAACAGTGGATTTTCCAGTTGCAATGCCACCCGTCAGACCGATTCTTTTCATGAAACACCAGCCTTACTTTGCGTCGTACCAGCTTCTCCCGGTATTGATATCCACTACGAGGGGGACCGAAAGAGGGACGGCATGTTCCATTTGATCCTTCACCAGCGCCATGACTTCTTCCAGCTCCGGTTGATACGTATCGATGATCAGTTCATCATGTACCTGCAGGATCAGCCGGGAGCACAGTCCCCTCCGCTCCAACTCTCCGTGAACCTGTATCATGGCTTTCTTGATAATATCCGCTGCGGTGCCCTGAATGGGAGTATTCAGGGCAACTCTCCTGCCAAAGTTTCGTATATTGTAATTTCTGGATTTCAACTCAGGAAGATCCCTTCTTCGATTCAGTAAAGTGGTAACATAACCATTTTGCTTGCCTTCCTCCACGACCCGGGCCATATATTCCTGTACTTTCGGATAGCGGTCCAGATAACTGTCAATATATTTTTTCGCTCTTGCGCGGCTGATGCCAAGATTTCTGGACAGGCCATAATCGCTGATCCCGTATACAATGCCAAAATTAACTGCCTTGGCACTGCTGCGCTGTTCATCGGTAACCTGCTCCATGGAAACGCCAAAAATCTCAGCGGCCGTCCGGCGATGAATGTCCTCATTCCGGATAAAGGCATTCATAAAGGTGGGATCCCCGGAAATGTGTGCAAGAACCCGCAACTCAATCTGGGAATAATCCGCATCCACCAGAAGATGCTCTTCATCGCTTGCCACAAATACCTTTCGGATCCTTCTTCCCATTTTTTCACGAACGGGAATGTTCTGCAAATTGGGCTCCGTGCTGCTGATCCGGCCGGTCGCCGTAACAGTCTGGTTGAAGCTGGAATGGATCCGCCCGTCTTCCGGGCAAATGACCGTAAGCAGTCCGTCGATATAGGTAGACTTCAGCTTCATGACCTGACGATACTCCATAATCTTTCCAATAATGGGGTGGCTGCCCTGCAGATGCCCGAGGACTTCAATGTCGGTGGAATATCCCGTCTTTGTCTTCTTCTGAACCGGGAGATGCAGCTTTTCAAACAGGATTTCACCAAGCTGCTTCGTGGAGTTGATATTAAAGTTTTCTCCTGCCAGTTCCGTAATCTCCTCCGTCAGCCGGGACACTTCCGCAGTAAACTCCACATCGAGCTGCTGCAGAACCGTTTTATCCACTTTAAAGCCAATCCGCTCCATATGGGCCAGAACACGAATCAGCGGCTGCTCAATCTGCAGATACAATTCCGTCATATCTTTCTCTTCCAGATGCTTTTTTAAAACCTTCGTCAGATCCAGTAGATCCGAAGCATCGGCAGAAGCCGTGTCCCGGTTCAGATAATCATAGAGAAGCTGTTCCGGCACATATTTGTTTCGTGTCGGCTCCAGAAGATAGGCACCGATGAACGTGTCAAATTCCAGCCCATGGATTGCAATACCGTACCCGGTAAGCTCCAACATCAATTTCTTGGCATCATGCGTCACCTTGCGGATCTCCGCCTTTTCAAAAAAGGGTTTCAGCTCCTGCAGTGTTTCCTCATAATCCAGACAATCCAGATCGCTGTCCGGCATATCCTCTTTCCAATGCAGCCGGTAATTATGACCGGGCTCCCAGGAAACCTGCATTTCCCCGTCCAAAGTAACCGCAACCAGCTTTTGCTTCATCAACTCCGGAAGAAAGGCGCGAAATTCCTCCGCGTGACAGATGTCCGAATACGTATTGGTTTCCTCCACTGCTTCTTCCTGCGCAGCAGTCTCCACTTCTGTCAAGCCCAGTTTTTCAATGATACTGTTGAACCCCAGTTCCTGCAAAAAATCCTTCAGTTCCGGAGAATTTGGTATCGCAAGGGGCTGATCCATCACAGAACAGTCAATGGGCACATCCAGCCGGATTGTGGCCAGATCCTTGCTGAGCAGGGCGTGCTGCCGGTATATGGTCAGGTTTTCCTTCAGCTTTCCCTTCATCTCATCGGTATGATCCAGAACATTTTCCAAAGTGCCGTATTGCTGAAGCAGTCTGGTCGCCGTCTTGGGCCCGATACCGGGCACTCCCGGAATATTATCCGATTTGTCCCCCATCAGCCCTTTCATATCAATGAACTGAAGCGGCGTCAGACCATATTCCTTCTTCATTTCCTTCTCATCGTATCGATGTAGCACAGTGATGCCTTTTTTGGTAAGCAAGACATTGGTGTTGGCGGATACCAGCTGAAGGGCGTCCTTATCCCCGGTAACCAACAGAACATCCCGATCCGGACTGCTGCAGGAACTGGAAAGGGTCCCCAGTATGTCGTCCGCTTCATAGCCGTCCAGCTCATAAATGGGAATATCCATCTGCCTCATGGCTTCCCGGGCCAGCTCAAACTGAGGCACCAGCTCCTCCGGTGCTTTCTGCCTGGTGCCCTTATAGGCCTTGTATTCCCTGTGCCGGAAGGTAGGTGCCTTTTTATCAAATGCCACAGCCAGGCTATCCGGCTTATAGTCGCTTATCAATTTCAACAGCATATTTAAAAATCCATATACCGCATTGGTAAAAACGCCCTTCTTGTTGGTCAGAACCGGAAGCGCGTAAAATGCCCGATGCAATAAGCTGTTGCCGTCTATGATCATCAATACCTTATTCATTCTGTCCCCTCTGTCCATTGCTTCTGTTCCAACACCTTCTGCTGTCCTTTCCTTCTATCCCTTACTTTGACTTTAACATATTTTTATGAAGAATTCAATGCCATTCCCAACTTCCCAACAGGCTTCCGCACAGAAAACAAAAAAACAGATTGCATTCCGATATGGATTATGTTATCATATTTCATGTTATCATTACACAGATGCGCCGAAGTGGTGGAATTGGCAGACGCGCTGGACTCAAAATCCAGTGGTAGCAATACCATGCGGGTTCAAGTCCCGCCTTCGGCACCATATTGAGGAGTAGCTTTAGTAAAGCTACTCCTTTTCTTGCTTGTATCAGAACGTCCGTTTCTGCCCTTGTATTCTTTGGACCAGGATGTGTTATCTGGGTCAAACGCCTGCGAATGGTACCGCCCTGGGAGAAATTTACGATACCAGCAGCAAATCATACTGAGCTTTGTTTTAAAAGAAGCTGCTTCCATAAACCTTTATCCTTTCTTACAAATACAGGCACAGGAAATCCGCGCCGCCCTCAAAATACTTGACAAATGTCTGTGGAAGACGTAGCATAATTATATTGTTAGTGATTACTAACTTATGTGAGATTTGCTTATATGGGGTCTTGCAGAGAAAAGGAAGAGGATATTGACAGAAGCCTGAGAGAAAGGACTTGAAAAGATCTATGACATTAAGGGATCTGGAGCTCGGAAAAACAGCAGTGATCACCTCGGTAGGCGCGAAAGGTGCACTCAGGCAGCATTTCCTGGATATGGGAATCATACCGGGTGCAGAAGTGACGCTTATGAAATTTGCACCAATGGGCGATCCAATGGAATTATTGATTCATGGCTATGAACTTACCCTGCGTCTTTCCGATGCCCAGAAAATAGGGATAACGGAAAAAACTCCGGAACAGAAAACGCATTGGGCGGTAAAGCATGAAACAACACTGGAGCGAAACCGTATCGTACACCCCGGACTGGGGGAAAGCGGGAAATATCACGTAAAAGCAAAGGAAAAGCCATTGCCAAAGGGTACAAAACTCACCTTTGCCCTGGCAGGAAATCAGAATTCAGGGAAAACCACCCTGTTCAACCAGTTAACCGGAGCCAACCAACACGTCGGCAATTTCCCCGGCGTTACCGTTGATCAGAAAGACGGACCCATCAAAGACCATCCGGGAACCCTCGTAACTGATCTGCCGGGAATCTATTCCCTATCACCATACAGCAATGAAGAAATGATATCCAGACAATTCATTATCGATCAGAAACCAACCGGAATCATAAACATTGTGGATGCCACCAATATTGAACGCAATCTGTATCTTACCCTCCAGCTGATGGAGCTGAATGTACCAATTGTGCTGGCCTTGAACATGATGGATGAAGTACGGGGCAACGGCGGCACCATCGATATCAATGAGATGGAGGAAACCCTTGGCATTCCCGTTGTTCCCATATCTGCATCCAAGGATGAAGGCGTCGATGAGCTGATAAAACATGCAATTCATATTGCAAAATATCAGGAGCAACCTGGCAGAATTGATTTTTGTGACAAAAACAAAAATGGCGGAGCGGTTCACAGGGCATTGCACAGCATTATGCATCTGATAGAGGATCACGCGGAAGCCGCCGGAATCCCGCTGCGATTTGCCGCAACCAAACTGGTTGAGGGAGATGCCACGGTTCGCAAAGCCCTGAATCTGACACAAAATGAGAAAGAGACCCTGGATCATATTATCCTTCAGATGGAAAAGGAAAGTGGGCTGGACCATGCGGCAGCAATCGCAGATATGCGATTCTCCTTCATTCAGGCATTGTGTGACAAAACAGTGGTAAAGCCGAAAGAAAGCAGGGAGCATAAAAGAAGCCGGAAGATCGATCGCTTTCTTACCGGCAAGTATACCGCAATCCCTGCCTTTGTCGGAATTATGGGGCTGATATTCTGGCTCACGTTCAATGTAATCGGCGCATTTCTGCAAAACATTCTGGAATCCGGCATTGACTGGCTCTCCGGAGTAGTGGACTCGGCTCTGACAGCCGGTCATATCAACAATGTCCTGCAATCTCTCATCGTTAACGGAATTTTCAACGGAGTTGGCAGTGTCCTGAGCTTCATTCCCATTATCGTCACCTTATTTTTCTTCCTGTCCATTCTGGAAGACAGCGGCTATATGGCTCGGGTTGCCTTCGTTATGGACAAATTGCTTCGAAAAATCGGGCTTTCCGGCAGAAGCATTGTGCCAATGCTGATTGGATTCGGATGTACGGTTCCGGGGGTCATGGCCAGCCGCACCCTTCCTTCCGAGCGGGATCGCAAAATGACCATTCTGCTGACTCCTTTCATGAGCTGTACGGCAAAGCTTCCAATTTACGGATTCTTTACGAACACTTTTTTTCCGAAGCATAGCGGTCTTGTCATGACCGGCCTGTATTTCCTCGGAATTCTGGTTGCCGTCCTTGTTGCCCTGCTGACCAAAAATACAGTGTTTCAGGGAGAGGCCGTGCCTTTTGTAATGGAATTGCCAAATTATCGCATGCCGGGTGCCAAAAATGTGGTACGTCTTCTCTGGGACAAGGCAAAGGATTTTCTGGAGAGGGCATTTACCGTTATTTTTGTTGCGACCATCGTGGTGTGGCTTCTGCAGACATTCGACTTTCGGCTGAATGTCGTTACGAACTCAAAGGACAGCATTCTGGCTGCACTGGCAGGTCTCCTGTCCCCCATTTTCCGCCCGCTGGGATTCGGGGAATGGCGCATTGTGACATCGCTGATTGCCGGTTTTATGGCAAAGGAAAGTGTGGTATCCACTCTTACGGTATTGTTTGGAAGCAAGGAAGTCCTCCTGTCCGTGCTTTCCCCGGTATCTGCGGCTGCACTGCTTGTGTTTTGTCTGCTGTACACGCCTTGTGTCGCAGCTGTTGCCTCCATCAAGAGGGAACTGGGCGGGAAATGGGCAGCTGCAATTGTGATCGGCCAATGTGTCATCGCATGGTTATGTGCCTTGATCGTACGGGGAATCGGCATCTTTTTCATAATGGTTTGATGACAGCGGAGTCTGGTTCTTCCGGATATCCGGCTGTTTTCCAAACGGCAATACACCTTAAGGGCATCTCTTTTCTGAGATGCCCTTTTATGAATCAAGGATAATCCGTTCCGGACGATCTCCCAGCCGGCTGAGCAATTCGTTGGTGATCGTTCCGGCATTTTCCGCCACTTCTTCCGCTGTAATCTCTTCCATGCCATCCCTTCCGATCAGTGTGACCACATCTCCCCTTTTCACACCCGGGATTCCCGTCACATCCGCCATAAGCTGATCCATGCAAATGCGGCCGAGGATCGATGCACGCTGCCCATGAATCAGTACCTGCCCTTTCCCATCGGAAAGAGCCCGCGGATAACCATCCGCATAACCGACAGAGATTACGGCAACCGTCGTTTTTTTCTGTGCAATAAATTCCCTGCCATAACTGACCCCTTCTCCCGGGCCAATGGTCCTTACCAGAGTTACCCTGGACCTGAGGGCCAAAACCGGCTTTAAGTCCATGGAACATTTTGTCCGGGGATCCGGCGTGCTCAAGACACCATAAAGTGCGATGCCGATTCGGGCATAGTCACAGGAAAGCGACGGATAATTCAACACCCCATAGCTGCTCTGCACATGTGTCCTGGGGAGAGGAATCCCTTTTGACTTCAATTGGTACAGAAGCTGATAAAAGCAGCGGATCTGCAGGTTGGTAAAATCGATATCGGATTCCCTGCGGCTGTCGGCTACACAAAGGTGAGTAAAAATGCCTTCAATGATGAGGTTTTTACAGTCAAAGACAGAGGCGATTTCCTCTTCATGCCGAAAGCTCTCCCCCAGACGGTTCATACCGGTATTCACTTTGATATGTACCGGCAGCGGCTTGCCAAAGCGGTCCAGTTCCATTGCATGCTCCGCATCCGCCACAGTCTGGGACAGCCGGTAACGAAACAACTCAGAGGCTCTTTCCGCAGGGGTATAGCCAAGGATGAGAATCTCTCCGTTCACCCCCTGCCTGCGAAGGCTGATTCCTTCATCAATGGTGGCAACTGCAAACGTATTCACGCCGATGCGGTTCAGATAAGCAGATACCTGCTCAGCTCCATGCCCATAGGCGTTTGCCTTTACGACGGCCATGATCCGGCAGCCGTCAGGAAGGATTTTCCGAAAGGCTTCCACATTTTGGCGAAGGCTGGACAGGCAGATCTCCATCCACGCCCGGTCCCGGCGTCCCCTGTCGGAAGAACGTAAATGCCCGTCTGTCTGCGGAAACCGATCCGGATTTCCGTGTATGGGACCGGCATCTGCGGATGCGCGTCGGCGATTTCCGATACGGACCAGCAGGGCAGCGACGATAAAAGAGCCCAGAGCGACGGTCAGGAAATGAAGAAAGCTGTTTTCAATCAGCAGGCTCTCAAGGCCCACCGCCTTCGCAAAACCGCGGATGCCAACAAGAACCGCAGGATGAATCAGGTAAATGATCATGGATAGATCCCGCAGGGACCGGTAATCCTTTCCCTTGTTGAAAAGAAGCAGACATGGAAACAGGAAAAACATGGTGGGCAAAAGGAAAAAGTACATACTATCATGCTGCTGAAGATGAAAACGATACAGCAGCAATCCTTCCACGAGCATCAGGGAAAAGGACAGTGCAAGCCCGGCAATGCACTTCTTCCCTGAAACCTGCCGGAACCGCTGTGTTCCTTCCTTCCTGTTTGCCTGCCTTGCATACAGCGCACCCATCAAAAAGAAAATGGGGGTATAGAATAAGCCGTTGCGCGTATAATCGGAGAACCGGAATACATACTGATAAACCGCTTTCAAAAATGGGATCTTTTCGGATATGCCATAATAGCTGTCTCCAAACAATCCGATGAGATACAGGAGCAGACAAACGAAGCTTGCCTGACCGGCATTCCCCTTTTTCAGCAGCAGCCAGACAATGCTGGCACCGAGGATTGCCGCAGGGAGGTACCACAAATGATAAAAAGTACCGTCAAAAAAAACGTCCTTCAGAAGATTCGGCAGAACTTTCCACTCCTGTACGGTCCCGTTATAGATAGTAAGCGGCAGATAAAGCAAAATCGCCATTGCATATAAAACAGCGGTTTTTTTCTGGAATGCAGCCAATCTGCCGAAAGGCAGTGCCCCGTCTCCTTCTTTCACATACAGAAAAAATCCGGAAGTCATAAGAAAAAAGGGAACTGCCACACGGGCCAGGATCCGCGTGAAAACAAAATCAGCAGTTTGATTCCAGTCCGCCAGAGGCGAAGTGTGAATGGAAACAACGAGAAAAGCGGCAATCAGCCGGAACCAGTCAATGCCGGCATACTCCACTTTGCCCGGATTCGTTCTGTCCTCCGCACGGTATCCGGAATCCATGTCGCATTCGTTTCCTGTATCCGTCATAATACATCCCTCCGTAAGGTTACCACAACGCCGTCCTCGTTGTTGCCGGAAGCCTGACAGGAGACCTGGTCCGGAATCTCCACAACTGCTTGCTGCCCTGGATCCCGCGGGACCGGAACATAGAAAATCTCATATGCATACCGGCCACACTGGAATCCCAAAGGATGATCCGGACAAAAGCATTTCAGATACTGGATATACTCTTCCAATGTATCATTCATTTCCTTTATGATCTCCGAATGAGGATATCCCACATAGCGAAAATGCCATGGCTCGCAGGCGATCTGCGTAATCTGTTCCCTGCCGGCAGGATATCGCTCAATAAAGCCATATGAAGCGGACAGCTGCCGGAATTGCCTGCAGATTCCGGCATCCGGAAAATCCGGGCAGATAAAGTCGATTTCCTCCCGGTTCTCAGCAAGATCGATGGCCAATCCTGTCTGGTGCTCGCTGCATCCCGGAATGGCAACATATCTGCCGGTATATTCTGCGCCGTTTTCCCGCAGGGAATCTGCATAGATCATCTGTTGTTCCTGTAAAGTCCGATAGCCACTGACCGGAAGGATTCTATCCCCTGCATTCAATTGCATCATTACCTCCAGAAGCATTTCTGCCGCCTGGCTTTCCATGGCAACAGAGCCGGCCCTGTCGGATTCTGCCGTTGCACAGATCTCTTCCCCGTCGGATGCGGATTGCCCCTGACAGGAAAAGGAAGAATCCAGGAATGTCAAACGATCCATTTTCTTTTTGTCCGGAAGGGGATGGGACGGGTTGACCAGTATCAGATTTCCACTTGAAATATAACTCTCACCAAATTGAAATGTTTTCATGACTCCACCGCCAATCGAATCATCTCATCCATCATCTGTCCGAATGGAATCCCAATTCCTTTCAGCATATTAGGATATCGGCTATGGGTGGTAAAACCGGGAATCGTGTTTACTTCATTGAATACAATTTCATTTTGGGGAGTCAGGAAAAAATCAACTCTTGCAAAACCGGAACAGCCCAGAGTCCGGTAAACAACCGCCGCTGCCTGTTTCACCCGCTTCGCCATATCCGCATCGATTCTGGCAGGCATATGGATCTTTGAAGTTTTCAGTGTATACTTTTCCGTATAATCAAAAAAACCCCGGGACAGCTCAATTTCATCGACTTCCCCTATGGTAAGGGGATCCGTATCCAAAACGGCACAGCCAACCTCAAAACCGGGAATGGCTTCTTCGATGATCACTTTGCCGTCGTATTGAAAGGCTCCTTTCACCGCATCCAACAGCCCTTTCCCATCGGAAACCCGGGAAATGCCGAAAGAGGAACCGGAATTGACCGGCTTTACAAAAACAGGATAAGAAAGCCCTGATGTCTGTTCCCGCAGCTCCGCATCCGGCAGCTGGGAATGCAGAACAACGGAATCCGGCGTCCGGATCCCTGCCAGCCGAACCAGCCGGTGAGCCATGTCCTTGTCCATACAAAGAGCAGAACTGAGGATGCCGCATCCGGCACAGGGGATCCCCATCAGTTTCAGCAAACCCTGCACCGTACCATCCTCACCGTTTTTCCCATGCAGAACAGGAAACGCCACATCGACCTGGATTCTTTTGCATTTTCCTTCCTCCTGCACCAATATTCCATGATTTCCCCAACCCGGCAAAAAGATAACCGGGACACAGGATGGGTGCTGCCACCAGGTATCCTGCCGGATTGGTTCCACTTCCCCATCGTATTTCAGCCACTTTCCCTGACGGGTAATGCCAAGCAGCAGGATATGATATTTCTCCGGATCCAGATTCTCAATGACCGAACCGGCGGACTGCAACGATACTTCATATTCCGTGGAATTTCCGCCAAATAAAATCGCTACTGTCTTCTTCATAAAAAGGACTCCTTTTGCATCAATTGTTTCCTCATCCCGAAGCGGGCAAAATAAATGGCCTGCCCGGTTTCATAGTTCATTCTATCGAAATCAGACAGGCCGGATGGGAATTTTAACTTGTCAAAGCCTTAAGAAAAGCTTATGAAATGATTAGGATTCTACAAAGAGCCAGGTCATTTTTCCCCTTTCAGCCTCTTTGCTTTCCCCTGCGGTTTGGCAGGACAACGGTAAATCTGGTTTTGGTCTCGTTGCTTTCCGCAGTAATGGTGCCTTTGTGAGCCATCACAATTTCCTTGGCGATGGCCAGGCCCAGCCCTGTTCCTCCCGTTTTTGAGGAGCGGGCGGCATCCAGCCGGAAGAATCGTTCAAAAATGGTGGAAAGTTTCTGTTTCGGAATCGGATCCCCCTGATTGGTAAACTGAATGATCACCTTTCCTTCCCGTTCCATGGCGGTAATGGCAATGGTGCTCCCATCATAGCTGTAAGCAATGGCGTTTTTCAGAATATTGTTGAACACCCGGGACAGCTTGTCGGCATCTCCCCACAAAATAAGATCCCCGGGTGCCTGCACCACCGCCTTTTTGTTCTGCGGGGACAGCATGGGATAGAATTCATCTGCCATTTGCTGCAGCATAAAAGCCAGATGAATCTCCCCCATGTTCAATACAATGGAGCTGACATTGAACCTTGTGATTTCAAAGAACTCATTCATCAGCTGTTCCAGGCGGTATGCCTTTTCCAGTGTAATGCCGGTGTACTTCCGACGCTGCTTCTCCGGCATATCCGGCGCTTCATCCAGAAGACTCAGATATCCGATGACGGAAGAAAGCGGCGTCCGGATATCATGGGCAATGTTGACCACCAGATCGTTTTTGCGCCGCTCCGCCTCCCTTGCTTTCTGTTCATTTTTCAATGCGGTCCGCTTGATCTGGTTCATCCTGTCCTCCACCTCCCGGAGCTCTTCCGGCAGCCGGACAAATTCCTTGTCCGGCCGGACCAGATCCGCACTTGCCGTCACGACCTGCTCAATGTACCCTACGGTTCGTTTCCATTGCAGATAAATGACAGCCAGAATCAGAATCAGCCAGCCCACCGGAATCAGGAGCGTAACAAATGGTTCCAGGCTCTCAAGAAAGTCATAAAGCAGAGATGGCTGCCAGACGATCATCCTGTGAAGGACAAAGTATGCAGCAGCGATAAGAAGCACATACCCCAGCGAGGCGAGCAATCCCATTCGGACACACCGAAGAATCATTTTTCGGGTGAATGTTGATCGGAAGGGCTTATTCCTCAATTTTATATCCCACCCCCCATACCGTTTTGATGTATTTCGGATGCTCTGCACTGTCATGCATTTTCCCACGCAGATGCCGGATATGCACCATGACGGTATTGTTGCTGCTGGAGAAGTACCTGTCCTTCCATACCTTGCGGAACAGTTCCTCTGCACTGACCACCCGCCCCCGGTTGGACGCCAGTACCCATAAAATAGAAAACTCAATGGGAGTCAGGGAAAGCATCCGTTCGTTCAGCATACAGATGTGCTTGTCCTGATCCAGCACCAGACCGGAAAACACGATGGTGTGGTCCTCCCGGGCCGGTTTGGATGTGTTATATTGCCGGAACCGCCGTAATTGTGCCTTTACCCTGGCAACCAGTTCCAAAGGCTGAAAGGGCTTGGTAATATAATCATCCGCGCCCAGCATCAGGCCATTGATTTTGTCAATTTCCCCATCTTTTGCCGTCAGCATAATGACCGGAAAGTTATGCTTCTCCCGGATCTTCCGGCAGATGGAGAATCCGTCTTCATCCGGAAGCATCACATCCAGGATTGCCAGATCCACGGATTCCTTTTCCACACAGTTCAGGGCATCCTGTCCGTTATAGAACTTGAACACCCTGTAGTCTTCGTTCTTCAGATATACTTCAATCAGATCCGCAATGGATTGTTCATCATCCACGACCAGTATATTTGCTTTCACGGTCCCCTGCTCCTTACCATTTACCATTTTTGCTTTTTCCCCTTTGCCGCCTGAGACAGGCCTGATCCCGCCCTGCCCTGACAAAGGCTCCCATCCATTATATCCGGATACCGGCATCCTGACAACCGCTTCCTTTTCTCCCTTCTGTCCGGACTGCGCCATCTCCGGCTGTGCATCCGACTTTCCCGCTGCCCACAAAAAAAAGAGCAGCTATCGAAATAGCATGCCCTTTTTCGGAATTCCTCAATTTTCATTTGCTGAAATTCCTGCCATGTTTCCCATTTCAGCCTGCTTTCATTCCTTGGTATCCTCTTTCTGAATGCTGAGGCCTCTTTTGGGTGCACATCCGGGATCGCACCCGGGTTCATTCCTGGGTTCGTTCCTGTCTCCGCAGACATCTTCCAGCTGAGGAGGGAACAGAGGCAGATTGAAGATATCGTCACATACGGATTCCGAGAATTCTTCGCAGGGAGGAATTTCACAGAAGCCAAATGCGGGAATCAGCAGCTCCACCTTGGCAATGATCTTGAGTATAATGGTCAGACAGACATCGACATCAAATCGGAAGGTATCACCCGGTATAAACCGTCCGGATACACAGATTGCATTTACAATGCTCTCCAGTTGGAACGGAATCACAGACTCATCCGGCACATAGAGAACAACGTCCTTGGGTACGGTGATAACGGCCGTACCTGTACCCTGCCGTCCTTCACAGTCTTCAAATACCACTTCAATCGGTATCTCTACTTTGGTACGGACACGGGCGAAGTTGGGACGGTCCTGCAGCCTGTCAATACGGGTTCCAACCAGTTTTCCCTTTACCGACGTGCTCCGGCAACTGACAAACGTCAACGGAGGCATGAAATTCTTATGGCTCTTGCAGACTTCCTTCAGGACAATCCTCACATCGTTGATTGTCTCCTGCTGCAAGCAGGAGTCATAGACTTTGTTCACCTGAACGCAGACCTTCTCAAGTATGTTCTTCAATCCGTCAAATCCGATCCTTCCCGGGCAACGAGGATTTCCTTCATTCTTGTAGGAATAAAAAGACATCAATAAACCCCCTTTTCCTAATGGAATATGAGAGAACTCCCTTCTCTCATTAGCCATGATATGTGAATATCGATTTGATTGTGCCTGCTTTGAAGTGATATTTTATACTGGCCTCTCATAAGTTATATCAGACGTATTGTTTTGAAACCGTTTGGAGTATGGAGGATAAGGAGGAAATCACCATGAGAAAAACCAGTTTCCCCTATTTCGTGGAAGATTCCCTGGAAAAGCAATGGTTCTTCACCCTTTCCGATCAACAAAAAATACAGTATGCCTGCAGGGAAAACGGCCAATGGTCGGAAAAGATCCCGATTGACGGAAAAACCGTCCGCTTTTTCAGTGTTACCATGGACAATCAGGATCGAATCTGTCTGCTCGCCTATACCCTGGGAAAGCAGCTGATTTATTATGAATGGGACGGGAGACAGTGGTACCAGCGTACGGTATATCGTGTTTCCTCCAGATTCGAGGATATCTCCTGGCTTTCGGTTCTGTCCAACGCTTCTCATGTCCATCTGTTTTATTATATTGAAAACTCGCTGAAACGGGCACAGGAATCCTTTGTGCATTCCTATTCCGAAAATGGCAGATGGAAAAGCAAGGTTCTCCTGCATTTCCTCACCGATCAAAATGCCACGCCTCAACTGGTCACAAATGATAAGAGTGGAAATCTAGTGTGTATCTATACCAAAATCCTCCGGGGCCACACGCAATGCTGTCTCATCCGGTTTGACAACCTGCAGCGGATCTGGTCGAGACCTGTCACTCTGTTTCAGAAACCGGACAGATGCAGCAATTTCAACGGCACAGTGGACACCGACGGGCTCCTGCATATGATATGGTGCGAAGATGCCAATCCAAAATACCGTCTGAATTACAAAAAAATTGATACCAATTCCAGGGCGCCGAGCTCTGCCGATCCGGATGTCTGTATATGGGAAGGCCCCAATCCCGTCCAGGTTCCGTGCATTTTTTCCGAAAGAGGACCTCATTGTTTTTGGATTCAGGGAAAGAAAGGCATGGGCAGCCGGAAGGAACCGACGGACCAGCACTGGGAGACTACCCGCGAAATCCCGGATCAGAAACTCATTCCCTATCTGCACATTACCAAAACAATGGACGGTGCATCCCATACGATGATGGACCTGGGGGATGGCTATCCTGGCTTTACATGGTCTGCCGGAAACCCGGACAGCAGTATCCGGGAAAACAGGCCGGACGGAAAAAAGAAGGCACAGCAAGCCGGCCACCGGAAGAAACAGGATCCGGAAGCGAGGGCCTTTCCCGCCCCGCCGGATACCTCCGTACAGCAGGACGTCCGAAAGCTATCGAAAAAACTGGACCAGAACAATGCCAGAATGGATGCCTTCCAGCACAGCCTATATGAGATGCAGGATCATATCCGACAAAAAGACAAAAACTTTTTCCAAGTGAATGCGCAGGTCCGAAGACTGTCGTTTGATATGGAGCAGATCCGAAGGGAAAGCAGAAGATTTCCTTCCTCTGACTTGCCTGTCCGACCAAAGACTCCTTCAAAGGATTCCATTGCAGCAGAGGCTTCCAAATCTCCGACCGATCCGGAAAGCGGGAACAAAGGCCCGGATACAGAGGGAAAGGAAACGGAAAAACAGGACACGGAAGAACAGAAATCGGAAATGGATACCGGCAGGAATCCGGAGGGCAACCGGCCCGCTCCGGATGCGCCTGAAAATGAAAATGCAGAAAAGGAAGACGAAGAGATCCGTTTGGGAAACATCAGTATCCGGATCAATCCGGAAGAGGAGCCGGATGAAATTCCCTAGCACATCCGGCTGCAGCTTTCAGGAAATCAGGAAGGCATCCAGCTGATGCAGCAAATCCCTTATCCCCTCTCTGGAAACAGCGGAACAGAAAACCGCCGGAACATCCTGGGAAAATCCCAATTGGCCCATAACCCGGTCCGCCTCCGGTTTTCTCCGGGTTTTGCCCAGTTTATCGGACTTGGATACGGCCACCAGGACCGGAACCTGGTAATACCGGATCCATTCCGCCATCTGAATATCTTCTGCGGTGGGATCATGGCGGATATCCACGATGAAGATCATCCCTTTCAGCCGGGAATCCCTTGCCAGATATTCCTCCATCATGGCTCCCCATCTCTCCCTTTCCGATTTGGCTGCTTTTGCAAAGCCATACCCCGGGAGGTCCACCAGAAAAAAAGAATCATTGATCCGAAAAAAATTAATCAATCTTGTTTTACCTGGACGGCCGCTGGTCCTGGCCAATTTGTTCCGGTTCGTCATGGCATTGATCAAAGAGGATTTCCCGATATTGGACTTTCCGATCATGGCAATATGGGGATCCCTTCCCCGTGGATACTGTGCGGCGCTCATTGCGCTTGTTATGAATTCAGCCTTTTTTATTTTCATCTTCTGCACC
Organism: Eubacteriales bacterium mix99; assembly: GCA_038396605.1. Taxonomy (NCBI): domain Bacteria; kingdom Bacillati; phylum Bacillota; class Clostridia; order Eubacteriales; species Eubacteriales bacterium mix99. Next base: position 2,339,176 of record CP121690.1, on the reverse strand, counting down.
GTCGGAAGGTCCCGGCATTCTGGTCAGTGCATGGACAAGCACATCATCCATGGAATCCACCGGAACAATTTCCACCTTTCTTTTTACATTGTCCGGGATGTCCTCCAGGTCTTCCTCATTTTCACGGGGAATCAGAACCTTCCGGATGCCTGCCCGATGGGCAGCCAGTAATTTTTCTTTCAGTCCGCCGATGGGGAGAATCCGGCCTCTTAAGGTAATCTCCCCTGTCATGGCAACGTCGCTTTTTACCGGTATTTCCGTCAGTGCGGAAAGTACCGCGGTCGTCATGGTAATCCCTGCAGACGGGCCGTCTTTCGGTATGGCCCCTTCCGGAATGTGAATATGGATGTCGGTATTCTCATGAAAATCATCCCGCAGGCCAAACTCCTTCGCCCGGGAACGGATATAACTGAAACCGGCCTGTGCCGATTCCTTCATAACATCTCCAAGCTGTCCGGTCAGGACAAGCCTCCCGGTGCCGGACATGGGAAGAACCTCAATGGACAGGGTTTCTCCGCCAACGGAAGTCCAGGCAAGTCCGGTTACAACTCCTGCTTCATTCTGACTGGGGACTTTGTCGTAATGAAACCTGGGAACGCCAAGATATTTATGAAGATTGCTTTCGGAAATGCGGACGCTTGCGCCTTTCGATTCCACTAATTTCCGTGCTGTCTTCCGACAGATCGTTGCAATCTGCCGTTCCAGACCCCGCACACCGGATTCCCGGGTATAGGAGCGAATGATGTCCTGAATGGTCTGGTTCGACATACGGATGCCGTTTTTCGGTATCCCATGCTCCTTCATCTGTTTGGGGATGAGATAGCCGGATGCGATATTCCGCTTTTCCTCTTCGGTGTAACCGGAGACCGATATGACCTCCATACGGTCCAGAAGGGGCCGTGGTACAGTTTCCAGCGTATTTGCCGTAGTCAGGAACATGGCCCCGGACAAATCGAAAGGCAGCTCCAGATAATGGTCCCGGAAGGTATTGTTCTGCTCTCCGTCCAATACCTCCAGCAGGGCGGAAGCAGGATCCCCGCGAAAGTCGTTGCCCATCTTATCGATTTCATCCAGCAGGAAAACCGGATTCCTGGATCCGGCCTGTTTAATGGATGCGAGGATTCGGCCGGGAATGGCTCCCACATAGGTACGCCGGTGTCCGCGTATTTCCGCTTCGTCCCGTACCCCGCCCACCGACATCCGGACGAACTTCCGGTTCAGGGCCCGGGCAATGGACCTGGCGATGGATGTCTTGCCGACACCGGGAGGCCCGACAAAACAAAGGATTGGTCCTTTCATGCTTTTCGTCAGCTGTCGGACAGCCAGGTATTCCACGACGCGCTCCTTTACATTTTCCAGCCCATAATGGTCCTCATCCAATATCCTTGCTGCATTGCGAAGATCCAGATTGTCTTCCGTCTCGGTATTCCACGGAAGGTCCAGTATCCAGTCCAGGTAGGTCCGGATGACCGAACCTTCTGCGGACCCCGGTCCCATTTTCGCCAGCCGGCTCAGTTCCCTGGAGGCCTTTTCATGAGCTTCCCCGGGCAGGCCTGCCTTTTCTATTTTTCCCTCATATTCCTCAATTTCACCGGATAGTCCTTCACTTTCTCCCAATTCCTTCTGAATTGCTTTCATTTGCTCCCGCAAATAATATTCTTTCTGCACCTTGTCGACCTGTTTTTTTACCCTTGAGTCAATCTGATTCTCAATCTTCAGAATCTCAATTTCCCGTATCAGCATATCATACAGGATCTCCAGCCTCTTTACGGGATGAAATGCTTCCAGGATCTTTTGCTTATCCGGGGTCTTTACCAGGGTGTTGGCGGCAATGATGTCCGCCAGCCGGACCGGATCCCCCGGATTGTCCACGGTCAGGAGGGTTTCCGGAGACACCTTATTGCCCAACTTGACATAGTCCTCAAAAACAGACAAAACCTTGCGGGACAATGCCTCCAGCTGCAGATCTACTTCTTTGGATTCGTATTTTGGTGGAGTGGCAACTTCGACTTCATAATAAGGATCCTCTTTTGTAAACTCCAGGATCCGCCCCCTCTCCAGGCCATCAATCAGCACCCGGACCGTATCACCAGGCAGCTTCAGCAGCTGCTTGATTTTTGATATGGTCCCAACTTGAAAAACATCTTCCGATTTTGGTTCCTCCAGCTTTGCATCCTTCTGCGTAACGAGAAAAATCTCCTGGTTGTTCACCATTGCCGCTTCCAGCGCGGCAATGGATTTCGGTCTCCCGACATCAAAATGCAACATCATATACGGAAAGATCGTTAAACCCCTTAATGACAGCAAAGGAAGCCTTTTGACCGGCTCATTGCTCATTCGGTAATCACTCCTTGTATCTGTCTGTACTGCGTTTCCCTCATATTATACCGAATTATGTCAATATGTGCAATCGAAGCCTTTCTTTCTTGATCCGGAAGCAGTCAGCAATTCGGCTCCCGTCTGAACGGATGGCAGCGAACCTTTTCCTCCGGACGGATACATAGAAAGCCGGATGACTTCCTCCACCCGGCTGACCGGAAGAACCTGAATCTTTTCATTCTCAAACTGTTCCTGATCGTTTTCCAGGGGAATCAGTACCCTTTCCGCACCGGCCTGAGCAGCTGCCTTGATCTTGACAGGCACCCCGCCCACCGGTTTGACATTTCCCCGAATGGAAACCTCCCCGGTCATGGCAATTTTATTGTCAATGGTCTTCCCGGTGATGGCAGAATATATGGCAGTCAGGATCGCAGTCCCGGCAGAAGGCCCGTCCACCGGTGTTCCACCAGGGAAATTCAAATGAATGTCATAATCCCTCGTATCGATATTCAGATACTTTCGGATAACTGTCATGACATTATCCACCGAGCCCCTGGCTGTACTCTTTCTGCGGACTCTCTTGCCTTCCCCGCCGATTTCCTCTTCATCAATCATACCGGTTACCGTAAAGATGCCTTTTCCCTTGGCTACAGGAATGGCCGTTGCCTCAATGTCCATCACGGCACCCAGATTGGGACCGTATATGGCCAGCCCGTTGACACATCCTATTTGCGGGTCGGCTGTAATTTTCTTTTCCGGACGGGGGGAATAGTTTCCGCTGTCGATCACCCATTCCACATCCTTTGTGGTGATTCTGGTACGGTCTTCCGTGAGGGCAATGCCGCCGGCCAGCTGAACGATATTCACCGCATCCCGGCCATTGCTGGCATATCCGCTTAATACGGACACCGCTTTGCCTTCGATCCCGAATCCGCCTTTTTGCGCCGCATTTTCCGCGATGGTTCCAATTTCCTCCGGACTCAGGGACCGGAAAAACACCTCCAGACAGCGGGAACGAATCGCCGGTGAAATTTCATCCGGATTCCGGGTTGTAGCCCCGATCAGACGAAAATCAGCCGGCAGGCCTTTCTGGAAAATCTCATGGATATGACGCGGAATATTGGTGTCCTGCGAGTTATAGTAGGCGCTTTCCAGAAATACCTTGCGATCCTCCAGAACCTTCAGCAATTTATTCATTTGAATCGGATGAAGCTCTCCGATTTCATCCAGGAAAAGGACGCCGCCGTGTGCCTTCGTTACCGCTCCCGGCTTGGGCTGGGGAATACCGGCTATTCCAAGGGGCCCGGCTCCCTGATAGATGGGATCATGAACCGAACCAATCAATGGATCGGCTATGCTCCGTTCATCAAAGCGTACCGATGTTGCGTCCATTTCAACAAATTTCGCATTCTGCCGGAAAGGCGACCGGGGATTCTTTTTTGCTTCTTCCAGCACCAGCCTGGCAGCACAGGTCTTTCCCACTCCGGGAGGCCCGTAAATAATGATATGCTGGGGATTGGGACCGCATAATGCTGCCTTCAATGCTTTGATTCCTTCTTCCTGACCGATAATATCCTGAAAGGTTTTGGGACGTGTCTTTTCCGAGAGTGGTTCACTCAGGGATATTTCCCGCATCCTCTGAAGCTTCTCCATTTCCTTTCTTGATTCCTTTTCCACTGCAGACTTGTTTCCCTGCTGTCCCTTCAACAGATTCAAAAAATACAGTCCTGTAATGATAGAAAAAAGGAACTGTATCATGATAAGGATCTCGCTCACCAAAATCATCCTTCCTTTCCATGCTTTTTGTGTACAGACTTTAAAAATAGTATGTGGGATCGGAAGGCATTTTATCCATCTGAGGAACATTCCACAGGTCGATCTGCAAAAAAAAAGGGGGAGCTGTCTGCTCCCTCTGCTTTCGCGTTATGATGCGGTTTCTTTCTTTTCCTTTGGCTTTTTCAGGGCTTTCCGGGGCTTTTCCCCCTCGGACAGGATCAGGATCGGATCCTGCTGGTTCAGAATCGTATCCCTGGTAATGATACACTTCTCAATATCGTCCCTGGAAGGGATATCATACATGACATTCAGCATGATATCTTCCAGAATAGCCCGCAACCCTCTGGCGCCTGTTTTTCGCTCAATGGCCTTTTTCGCAATGGCGTTCAGTGCACCGTCTTCAAACTCCAGAGTCACCTCATCCATCTCAAACAGCTTCTGATATTGTTTCACCAAAGCGTTTTTAGGTTCCTGCAGTATCTTAATCAAAGCCTTTTCATCCAGCGACTGAAGCGTGGCAATAATGGGCAGTCTGCCGACAAACTCCGGAATCAAACCGTATTTCAGCAAATCCTCCGGCAGAATGTGCTTCAAAATCTCTCCAATATCCTGATTGGCATTGGTTTGGATATCTGCACCAAATCCCATGGTCTTTTTACCAATCCGATTCTGGATGATCTTATCGATTCCGTCAAATGCTCCGCCACAGAGAAACAGGATATTGGTGGTATCAATCTGAATGAACTCCTGATGGGGATGCTTTCTGCCGCCCTGAGGAGGCACACTGGCAACCGTACCCTCCAGGATCTTCAGCAATGCCTGCTGGACCCCTTCTCCCGATACATCTCTGGTAATGGACGGATTTTCCGATTTTCTGGCGATCTTATCAATTTCATCAATATAGATGATGCCCTTTTCAGCCCGTTCCACATCATAATCCGCTGCCTGTATCAGCTTGAGCAGAATGTTTTCCACATCTTCGCCGACATAGCCGGCTTCGGTCAGGGATGTGGCATCCGCCACAGCAAATGGAACGTTCAGTATTCTGGCCAATGTCTGTGCGAGCAGCGTTTTCCCGCAGCCCGTGGGGCCAAGCATCACAATATTGCTCTTCTGAAGCTCCACATCGTCATTCCGGACATCACTGTTAATCCGTTTGTAATGGTTATATACCGCAACTGCCAGTGTTTTTTTGGCATGCTCCTGACCTACCACATACTGGTCGAGAATTTTCTTGATCTCATCCGGCTTTGGAATGTCCTTGAACTCCAGATCGGAGGCATCCTCAAATTCCTCTTCAATAATTTCCTGACATAATTCAATGCATTCATCGCAGATATATACACCGGGCCCGGCAACCAACCGACGGACCTGGTCCTGCATTTTGCCGCAAAAGGAACACTTCAGCTGCTTCTTGTCTTCATATCTTGCCATGTCTTCACCTCTTATCCGCTATGCTCTCGTCATGATCTCATCAATCAGGCCATAGTCCTTAGCTTGTTCAGACGACATAAAGTGATCCCGCTCCGTATCCTGAACGATCTTTTCAAGAGGCTGTCCGGTGCGCTCGGACAGAATGCGGTTTAATCTTTCCTTCACTCTCAAAATCTGATCGGCATGAATCTTAACATCCGTCGCCTGTCCCTGAGCTCCGCCCATTGGCTGATGAATCAATATTTCACTGTTGGGCAGGGCAAACCGTTTCCCTTTCGTACCGGCAGCAAGGAGAAATGCGCCCATGGATGCTGCCATCCCGATACAAATGGTGGATACATCGCATTTAATGTACTGCATGGTATCATAAATGGCCAACCCGGCAGAAACGGATCCCCCCGGGCTGTTGATATACAGCCGGACGTCCTTGTCCGGATCGGCAGACTCCAGATAAAGAAGCTGTGCGACGATCAAATTGGCTGAAACATCCGTAACCTGCTCCCCCAGGAATATGATTCTTTCCTCAAGCAAACGGGAGTAAATATCATAGGATCGCTCTCCGCGATTTGTCTGTTCCACTACCATCGGTATAAGACTCATAACTCAATTCCTCCTTATTTTCCGCCGGCGGATTCCTTGCCGGCATTGCTGGCATCTTCCTCCACAGAAGCCTCCGGGGAACTCCTGTGATCTTCCTCTTCCGCTCCATCCTTCGGATTCTTTTTGCCCTTGACCACGACGGCTTCCTTCATAAGCATGTCCGTCGTCTTTTGAGACAGAACACTGCCTTTGAGATACTCCTCATTGGATCCGAAGTTCTTTTTTACTTCCTTTGTGTCCATTTTATACTGCTCTGCCAACTCTGCATACTTCTTTTCCAGATCCCCGTCTGTCGCAACGATGCCTTCCGCCCTGGTAACAGCCTCCATCACCAATCGTATCTTAACTCTATTGTATGCGGTTTCCTTATATTGTGCCCTAAAATCCTCAACTGATGTATGGGTGGCTTCCAGATACTGCTGCAGGTTCACACCACTGTACTGCATACGATATTCCATGTCCCGGACCATATTGTCGATCTCATTATCCACCATTTTCTCCGGAATATCCACTTTGGCATGATCTGCGATTTCCTGGATCAGCTGATTTTCCATGGTGGTTCTGGCATTTTCATCTGCAGTTTTCTGCAGCTTTTTCCTGAGATCCTCCTGATACTCCGCAAGGGTACTGAACTCGCTGGTATCCTTCGCAAAGTCGTCATTTCTCTCCGGCAGCTCTTTTTTCTTGATATCATGAATTTTCACATGAAAAACAGCTTCCTTCCCCTTCAGATCCTCAGCCTGATAATCCTCCGGGAATGTCACAGTAATATCCTTTTCTTCCTCCGGCTTCATTCCGATCAACTGTTCTTCAAATCCCGGAATGAACTGCCCGGATCCGATATCCAGAGACTGTTTCTCCGCCGAGCCTCCAGGAAATTCCCTGCCGTCCACGGATCCGTCAAAGTCCAGCGTTGCCCGGTCTCCATTCTCTGCACCCCGGTCGATAACATCGATCCATCGGGCATTGTCATCCAATGCCTTTTTCAATGCTTCTTCCACTTCTTCATCGGATACCGTATGATTGGCATCCTCCACTTCGATTCCTTTATATTGTCCAAGCTCCACTTCCGGCTTGACCACAACCTCCGCTGTCAGGATCAATTCCTTGCCGCTGCCGATCTGCGCAATATCGATCTCCGGCATGGCAACGGGCTCAATGCCGGTTTCCTTTACGGCATCATCATAGGCTTCCGGAAAGATGACATTGATGGCGTCTTCATAAAAAACCGCTTCTCCATAATACCTTTCAATAACCTTTCTGGGAACCTTCCCTTTCCGAAAGCCGGGAACGGAAATGCTTTTCCGGTTTTTCAGATAGGATTTCATCATGCCCTTCTCAAATGTCTGGGGGTCTATGTGAATCTCAAGCTTCACTTTCTTATTCTCCAGAATTTCTTTTGTAACCTTCACCAACAATGTCCTCCTTAAATGATCCGTCAATTCTCCGGTTCATATCTTGCCTTTCAGTATATCACTTAACCCAAAAAGGGATTCCTCTAACTTCCATTGCAAAAAAATCGGAAAACGGATACTAAATTTCCTAAATTGTATCTTAACATAACTGACAATTGATTGCAATACCACCTGCTGCTCCTTTTCTACTGGATTTTTGCACAATGGTGCGGTATGATAGAAGAAAAGTTGGTTCAGAAAGGATGATATATGATGAATGAATTGCTGAAGAGCCGGAATATATTGATTATGGGAGTTGCCAACAAATGGAGCATTGCATGGGGAATTGCGCAGTCCTGTGCAGAAGCCGGTGCAAATCTGATTCTTACCTATCAGAATGAAAGAACAAAAGGCGGCATTGAGCATCTGACCCGTGATATGCCTGGCATTGCACTGTATCCCTGTGACGTGACCGTTGACGATCAGATCGATCAGCTGTTTCAATCCATACAGAACGATTTCGGAATCCTGCATGGGCTGGTGCACTGCATGGCGTTTGCAAAAAGCGAAGAGCTGGAGGGACACTATTACAATACCTCCCGGGACGGTTATCTGCTTGCTCAGAATATCAGCTCCTATTCCCTGACAGCAGTTGCCCGCGGGGCACGGCCGCTTATGCCGGAAGGCGGCAGCATTCTCACACTGACATATCTGGGAGGGGAACGCGCCATAAGGAACTATAACGTCATGGGCGTGGCAAAAGCTGCATTGCAGGCCTCCGTCCGTTATCTTGCCAACGACCTGGGGCCGGGGAACATCCGGGTCAATTCCATTTCTGCCGGCCCGATCAAAACTGTATCGGCCAAGGGAGTGAAGGATTTCAATTCCGTACTTGGAATTTATGAGGAAAAAGCCCCCCTTCACAGAACAACCAATCAAAAAGAAGTCGGGGATACCGCAGTGTTTCTGCTCAGTGAAATGGCAAGGGGAATTACCGGAGAAAATATTCATGTGGACGCCGGATATCACATTGTCGGCTGACTTCCTCCCCCCTTACCAATGAAATAAATACTGCTTCCCATCCTTCATGATCCGGTAAATCAGTTCGGCAAACAGGCTGTTGGCCCAGGCAAACCACGGCCGGGTAAACTGACCCGGGTCATCCTTATGAAAGCTTTCATGCATGTAGCCGGTATCCGCATCGGTTCCGGCTATCATTTTCAGCAGCTCCCTGATTTCCTCCTCGTCTGTGGAGGTCAGCGCCTGCATGATCAGTCCGATATGCCAGATATAGTCCTCTGACGTATGGGGACTGCCAATGCCTTTTGCACAGCTGCCTTCAAAGAACCAGGGATTGTCCCTGCTCAACAGGAATCTGCGGGTATGGGCGCAGACGGGATCCTCCGCCGCCTGATACTGCAGATAAGGTATGGATAAAAGGCTGGGCACATTGGCATCATCCATCAGATTATAGTGCCCCATGCCATCCGTCTCATAGGCATAGATCGGCCCGTATTTCGGATGAGGGAAGATTCCATAGTTCTGAATGCCATCATTGATTTCCCTGCCAAGCTTTTTTGCGGAGCCGGCCAAAGTCCCGTCTTTCCAGACATCCCGTGCGATCTCCTCAATGTATCGAAGAGCGACGACAGCAAACATATTGGCAGGAATCAAATAGTGGAAGGTACATGCATCATCACTGGGCCGGAAACCGGACCAGGTCATGCCGGTATAGCGGACAGGTGTTCCCCTGCCCCCGTTTTGCAGAGTATCCGTAGGGGAACCGCCTGCCCTTTCGAAGCAATACGGGGAGTCATCCAAATGATGCTGCTCCCGCTGCCAAAGCTCCAGTATGGTGCGGACCGCTTCCCGGAATCCATTATCGAAAACCGATGTTTCCCCGGTTGCCTTCCAATACAGATAAGACAGCTGAATGGGATAACATAAGGAATCCACTTCGTATTTTCTTTCCCATACCCATGGATTCTGTTGGGTTCTGTCCTGTTTGTGTCCCGCATTGTCCGGTTCCCTGTTAAAGGCATTGGCATACGGATCCGTTCGGATGTACTGCATCTGTCTTTTGATCAACCCTTTGATGATTTGCCGCAGCAAAACATTTTTCACGGAAAAAGGGATATAGTGCCGTACCTGTGCAGAGGAGTCCCGAAGCCACATGGCCGGAATATCCCCGGTAAATACAAATGATGTTCCGTCCGGGAGCATCTCGGTTGTCGTTTCCAACGTGCTGTAAAAGCAATTGCGGTACAGATTCATGAGAAATGGCGGATCGATGTTCCCCGGATCGATCTCCCCTTTCAGCTGTTCAATCGTTGATGTCATAGTTTTGCTCCTCCTATAAATCGTTGCTTTTCAGGTACGCTTTTTTGTGGAAAGACCCATTATCAGGTCGGCATCCAGATGGATTTTTTCCGGCCCCTTTTTTTCCTGTATCTGACGAAGAAGCAGACGAACTGCGGTTGCTCCCATTTCTGCTTCCCTTTGCCGGACAAAGGTAAACCGGTAACCGCCCTCGCACTCATATTGATAGTGACTGTCCGGGCTGTCAAAACATACAATGGACAAGTCCTCCGGCACTCTTTTTCCTATGGACTTTGCAGCCCGCATGGCCAGAAGGGCAATATTGTATTCCAAAGCATACAGGCATGTAATTTCGGGATTGTCCCGCAGCAGTTCCACGATTTTTGAAATATCCTCCTGCCTGCTCTTGCCGGAATCCTTACCTGGCAGGGTACTGATCAAGTCGGTCCGCCATATGGAATCATCAATTTCTATTCCATGCTGTGCATGACTCTTGATGAAACCTTCCACTCTGTCCGATATCGTGGAAGTATTTTGATAGGGAGGGGACAGAACAGAAATATGATTATGTCCCAGATCCAGCAAAAAGTCCGTAGCTTTTTCCGATGCTTCATTATTATTCGTCCCGACAAAGGAAATGGGAATTCCATTCATGCACCGATCCACCGATACAATCGGAAACCCGTTCAGGGCCAGCTCCAGAATCTTTCGGCTGTACAGTTCTCCGTGAACTGGCATAATGATAATGCCGGCCACTCCCAGCTCCAACAGGGCATTCAAGGCCTTTTCCTCAACATCCTGCCTGCCATATGACTTTTTGACAACGAGATAACAATTTTCCCGGGCGCCCTCCTGTTCGGCACCGGATATCAGGGTCGTCCCGAACGACTCACTGAAATCGGGCATAAGGAGGCCAAATAAAATCGGCTTTCGTTGGGACGGATCCAAAAGATCCGGATTCTCGTCCGTTTGGGTCGGTTCGGAGGATTCCCGGTTCCCTACAAAGGATCCCTTTCCAGGTGCCCGGGTGATCAGCCTTCGTTCCGCCATCATTTCCAGCGCCTTTTTGCTGGTAATGCGACTGACATTGTATTCCTCCGCCAGTTCCTTTTCGGATGGAATCCGATCCCCCTCCTGATAATCCCCCTGTGTGATCTTTTCAACAAGATCATTATAAATTTTCTGATACAATGGTAAACTCGCTTCGCTCATAAGCTGCACCCCATTTCTATTGGACGTTCCAGGACATTCGTCCTGCCATTGCCTATCCTTAATATGATATACCATATAGAAATGATATGTCAATATTAATTTGAAAGAAAACTGTTTGTTTTGTAATATCCCTTACCGTCCAAATTTTGGGGGATCAAAGCGGGTGGAATGGCTATGGCTTTCTTATTTTCCGGGTCTTTCTATAAACTCCTGTTATAAACAGGAAGTTCAGCAGCAGCGTAGCGACGCATAGCCAGAAACCTGGCTCTTTCGGCTGTATTCCCGTTATAATGAGGCAGCATATGGAAAGTACGCAACAAAGAATCGAACCGGACAGATACGGTTTTGTCTGACGGATCACGAGCTCATCCTGTTCTGTCAGGCCTTTGTGATTATTTTCTTTATTTTTCAAGATTGGCATCCTCCCTTGCATTCTGATACAGTGTAAATGGAGGAAGTTCCGCTGTGCGATGGCATGCCACCATGGATGATCCATGCTGCTCCATAGCTGGTTTCTTTTCTTTGCATATTTCTTTGCAGTACCGGCATCTGTTATGAAAGCGACAGCCAGACGGAATAGTACCTTCGATTTCTTCCATCGTCTTGATACTGGTCTCCCGTGGCTGTCTCGCAATCTTCGGATCCGGTATCGGCACAGCATTTAAAAGGGCACGCAGATAAGGATGTTTTGGATGCGAAAGAACCTCCTGCAGGCGTCCGGATTCGACGATCTCTCCCATGTACATCACCTCGATTCTTCCATTTTGCCCCACATAACGTGCCGTCGCCAGATCATGCGTGATATAGGCGATGGCAATATTGTCCTCCTGATTCAGCTTTGCAAGGAGATTCAGCACGGATACACGAAGAGATACGTCAATCATGGAAACCGGTTCATCCGCAAGAAGCAGCTTCGGATTCATGGAGATTGCACGTGCGATCAACATACGCTGTCTCTGTCCTCCGGAAAGCTGATGCGGATATTTCTGCAGAAAGTTTTCCGCAGGGGTCAGTTCCACGGTATTCAGAAAATGAGAGACTTTTTCCTCCACATTTTTCTTGTCGGAATACTTCTTGATCACAAGCGGATCACCAAGAATTTTAATCATCCTCCGCATCGGGTTCAGGGAAGCATAGGAATCCTGTTGCACCATTTGAATGTTGTTCCGGTATTCTTCCTTTTGTTCCTGATTCATCTCCGGCACTTCCGTGCCCTTAAAAAACACTTTTCCCGAGGTTGGATGTACGATGCCGGCGATTACATTTGCCATCGTTGTCTTTCCGCTTCCGCTCTCTCCCACGAGAACAACTACTTCTCCGGGATATATGGACAAATTAATATCGTGCAGTGCATTCACATAATCTGCTTTTCGGAACAGCCCCGTCTTTTTGTTAAAGTTGACCTCTACATGGGATAGCTTCACAATCGGAGTTGTCTTTTCCATTACGGTTGCCCCTCCTTTCCGGAAATTCTGTGGCAGGCAGCCAGATGCTCTTCTCCGGCCACTTCAAGTCCTGGCTCCTCCGTAAGGCACCGGTCCTCACAGTAAGGACATCTGTCAGCGAAAATGCAACCTTTGTGTGGCTTCATGAGGTCCGGAGCAGAGCCCGGTATGGCAACCCGTTCCTTCAATTCTCCAACAAGGGAAGGCGCTGCCTTGATCAGCATCTGTGTATAGGGATGCAGCGGGTTTTCAAACATCGTGAAAATATCTCCCATCTCAACAATTCGTCCGCCATACATCACCGCCATATAATCGCAGACTCTCGCCACGATTGCGATATCATGGGTGGAGAGCAGCATCGTATTATGCATGTTCTCATGCATTTGCACAAGAAGCGTAAAGATGTAATCCTGTGTAATCACGTCAAGTGCCGTGGTAGGTTCATCAAGCAGAAGGACCGGCGGATCGAGCAGCTGTGCAAATGCAATCATCACTCTTTGCTTCATCCCGCCGGAAAGCTCATGGGGATAAGATCTCAGGATCCGCTCCGGTTCCAGCTTCACCTGCTTTAAAAGCTTTCTCGATATCTCCATCATCTCTTTGTTGCTCCTATTCCTGTGGTGAGCCATAATTGTCTCCACAAACTGTTCCTGGATGGTCATCGAAGGATTCAAAGAGTTCTGGGCCGCCTGAAAAACCATGGAAATCTCATTCCAGCGAAATCTGCGCAGTGTCTCCTCGGAAAGCTTCCGTATATCCTGATTCCCGAAGAGAATTTTCCCCTGTGTAATCTCGCCTGGTGCGGATACTGTACGAAGAATCGCACTGGTGAGCGTTGTCTTACCGCTCCCGCTTTCACCGACAAGCCCCGTGATTTTATGTGCAGGCAGTTCAAAATCCAGATGACAGACTGCGTGAAGATCCCCGTCCGGCAGCAGAAAGTCGACGCACAGATCTTCGATCTTCAGAATGATGTCCCCAAAAATATCGGATTTCATATTACTTGTTGACGGTTCTTTGACTGACATCCGGACGACCCCTCCTTTTGCTTTTTTTGGCACTCGCGGCAGAGCGCAGTCTCGGATTCAGCGCCTCATCCAATCCATTTGCAAAGAAGATCAGAGACATCTGCAGGAGCACAAATGCAAAGGTCGGAACCAGCATGTTGAAGATTCCTGCCGTATTCATGCCGCTTGCCGCCTGTGCGGTGGCATTGGAGAGGATGATCGACCAGTGTGTGACATCATACGGCGCCATCCCCAGCATCATCAGCGCCACACTGGATGCAATGGCAGCATTCGTGTTCAGCACGAACGTCGAGGCAAGATAAGAAGTCACGTTTGGCAGAATTTCTTTCAATATGATATACCACTGTGGCATTCCCATAATTCTGTCAATGAGGACGAATTCTCTCTGCTTCAGGGAAAGAATTGTTGACCTGACATTTCTGGCGAGCTGTGCCCAGCTGAGTACCGCGAGAACGACTGCCAGCATGACGGTGCTCTTGATTGGAAATACAACCGCTATGATCAGCTGAATCGGGAAAATTGGCACACTGATCAGAACCTGCGCCACAAGCGAGATGATCCGGTCTGTAATGCCACCCGCAAAACCGGCGAGGGCTCCCAGAAAGAAGCCCAGCGCCACAGTGAACAGCGATGCCAGAAGACCGATGTACAGCACCGATTTCGTGCCATGCACAATCTGCTGGAGCAAATCATTTCCCACATAGTCCGTCCCGAGCGGATGAGCGGGAGAGGGCATCTGATACCGATGCTCGAAATCCGTTCCGAGATCCAGCGGTACAACCTTTGTCCCAATCGTAGCGATCAGCAGAAAGGCTATAAGGATAATCATTCCAATAAAAGCCTGTTTGTTTTGATACATCGTCTTGAAAAACGATCTGACTGCGCTCATCATTCCCCTCCTTATCAGTCCTCAGCTTTTACACGCGGATCCAGTTTCGGTAAAAGCAGATCCACCACAAGACTTGCTGCTACTGTCGCAGTCGTCGTAATCAGAAGAATTCCCTGACAGACGGTAAAATCTCTGTTTCCGAGGGCCGCACCAAGCTGTGATCCGATGCCCGGATAGGCAAATGGTCCCTCCATATAGGTCGCACCTCCCAGCATGGATCCAAAGCTGATGGCAAGTGATGTGTAAAGGGGCAGGGAAGCATTCTTTTTTACATATTTCTCTCGTATCCTTTTGCTGGATATTCCGCGGGAATAGGCAGCCGAGACATAATCCTCGGCCATAACGCTGACACAGCTGCCCTTCATATTCATCACCCACGTATTGATCTGCGTGCAGGTATAGGCAAACACCGGAAGCACCGCATGCCAGAACATATCTTTAATAAATGCAAAGTTGAAGCCCGGGGTCAGATTCGAAGAATAAGCCCCCTGTATCGGGAACCATCTCAATCCAAATGCAAAGATTGCAAGGACGAGTGTCGGCACAAGAGCCGGCGGAATCGCATTTACAATGGTTGTATAAGCGGCAATCAGTGCACTCACCACGGATTTTCGCTTCCAGGCCATAATACTTCCCAGCCACGTACCAAGAAGATAGCTCAGGATGAGGGCAATAGAGACCAGAAATAACGTCCACGGCATGTAATAGCCTATAATGGAAGTAACTTTTACCGTATAGTTCGACATGGAATTTCCCATATCACCCCGCAGAAGAGCGCCGTAATAGCGCTTCATCTGCGAAGGGATCGGTTCCTTCGGGTCATAGTTATATCTGCTGACGACAAGTTTTCTGGCCTCCTCCAGGGGAATTCCCCTCTCAACTGCCATATCCCTTGCCTTCGCGGTAAAGATATCACCCGGCATCAGGCGAAACAGTACAAAAGTAAGAATGGAGCAAAGTGCTATGGTAAGTATTGCCATGCCGACCTTGTTGATGTAGTATCGGGATTTCATTTTCCATCCTTCTCCTTATCTTCCGGCGGCTGCAGCATCCACATTTTACGAATATATCCGGATTGACCGACGTTCAGATTACGAACCTGAATATCGTCCTCTTCTGTTTCAGGGATCGGCATCCAGCGGTCGTCGGTCAGACGGTCCAGCATGGGAAGTCCGGAGACGTATTTCATATTTTCCCAGTACCCGGTTGTGTTCTGGAAGAAGTTGATGCCGAAAGCATTTTCATTTGTTGCCCAGATCATTCTCTCATAATGGTCCTTGTTGACATTTTCATCGCTCTCACGCAGCATGCCCTGTGTCCATGCCCATGGATTAAACTTGTTCCCATCCCAGTCTTCCAGCTCCAGAGTGGAAAGTTTACGGTTTTCATCAAATGGAAAATTCATCTTCTTGAACATTCCATTTCCTGCATCAAAGAACTCGGACAGGCTGAAAAACGGATAGCTGAATGTCCAGGCGATATTCATCCAGTCAAAGCTCATGTCAAACTGGTGCTCTTCGTCGGCGGCTTTACCATACATACTGCCGTCCATTGCCTTCACCTCACAGTCAATGCCAAATTTCTTAAACTGGTTTGCCAGTGCAGGTGCAATCAGTGTGGCAACATACCATCCCTTATCAATTCCGATCACCATCTTCATTGGTTTTCCTTCCGGGCTGAGCCACTCATCCCCTTTCCTGGTACAGCCGATACTTTCGAGCAGCTCTGCCGCTTTGTCGTGATCCGTGGAATACTTTCTCATCCTGTCAATGACTTCCGGATTCAGATATTTCTCAAGCATCGAGGGCGGAATGACTGTAGTGGAATATGGATTGGTATCCGACTGGTAGGATCCGATATCACGGATTGCCTCCCGGTCTGCAATATAGTTGAGTGCCTGACGAAACTCCTTTTTGTCCATCGGAACTCTCTCGGACTTTGTGTTAAAGTAAACACCCATACATGCCGGATCCTTCATTGGATAATAAATCACATTTTTGTTGGAAGAGAGAACTTTCTCCGTCATATCCTTCGGCAGCGTTCCGTCCATCGCATAAATGTCTTCGTTCATCATCATATTGGCCTTGGTCTCGCCCGTTGTCTTTCGGATGATAATCTTGTCAAAGAGCTTTATATCCTTATTCCAGTAATATTTATTCGGAATCATGATCGCTTCGTTCATGGTATGTCCCAGTACATTTACATAAGGACCGGTTCCGATTACATAGTGCTTTTTTTCTTCGTGGTGCGTGTACTGTTTATACACATCGTCGATTTTGGCGGCAGTCTTCGGATCCGCCGTCCGGTCTTTGCCCCATGGAGCCTTCACGCCTTCCTCGATCTGCTGCTGAGTCAGATCCGGAAGCTCTGCCCAAAGTTTGCTCAACTCATCTGCATATTTCCCATAAATATGGTAAGGGCATCTCGCATGATGAATCTCCCTCGTGATCAGCATGATCCGAAGCTGCTCAGATGGAGCAGGTTCTCTCCAGACAAATTCAACCGTTAAGTCGTCCGGCGTCTCCACGCTCTTGAGATATTCTACCGGGGTGTTCGGGTTGATCGCGTAAAATGCCCAGATATCCTTACTTGTAAATGGCTCGCCGTCGTTATATTTCACATTGGGGCGGAGTTTAAAAATCGTTTTGTTCCCCTCATTCGTATAGCTCTCCGCCAGCTGCATCTGGATATCATCGGTTCCGCGCTGATACCTCATCAGGCCCTCGTAGGCAAGATCCCCAAAGTTTCCGGTACCTGCCTCTGAATGCTGATTCGCGATAAATGTAGCCGGATCAGGAATTCCTCCCTCTGTGATATAGACCTTCTCGCCCTTTTTGATCTCTGCCTTTGCAGGTGCCGTTTCCGCCGTCTCTTCTCCCGGAGGTGGGCCCCCGCACGCTGCAAGGCTGATGGACAGACAGATCGTCATTAAAATGGAAATGAGTCTCTTTTTCATGGTATAATACCTCCTTCTAAGATTCATCCTATATCCTCTCCACATAAATTGGTTTCCGGATGCATGAAATCAGACAGTCGTTATATTTATATGTCAATGATGCTAAATTAGTATAGGTGTCTTTGGCAGCAGTACATCCTTCTTTAATACTTTATAAAAAGACGGAATGGATTTTATGCCATCACCTCCACCATTCAATTTTTGTGTTCAGCATTAATAATGATATATCATACCGCTTTGCATATATAACATGTTTATAATATACCATACTTATTTATATGTCAATATCATTTTAATATATTTTACTATAAGCACGCTTCTTTGACAGTAGAAAACAGAACAACGATTCCTGAACCCCTTGCAGCCGATAGGCTACAGGGCTTTTTTTAAACCAAAATTATGATAAATAATAGTAGACAATCGTAGAGATATATGGTATAATAGATATATATTACACCGTTTGGAGAGGTTTTGTCATGTATCTAAAAACTGTAACAAACAAAAAAACTGGACGTACATACTTAAGCATGGCGCAAAGCTATCGGAAAAAAGGAAAGAAATATCCAGGCAGTACTACTGTCGAGTCCTTCGGGTATCTGGATGATCTTCAAAAAGTTTACGATGATCCCATTGCCCACTTTAAGGCCTATGTAGAGGAGAAGAACAAAGAAAAGGCTTTAAACGATGCGGAATATATCGTAAAAGAACGTAAGGACACTGTTCTCCCTGAAAATACAGCCGGCCGTAAAAATTTTGGATATATTGCCATTCTAAAGATCTACTATGAGCTGGGATTGGACCGGCTCCTTCTCAACAGGCAGAGAGGCAGGAATTTCGACTACAACACAAGCACCATATTGAAACTGCTTGTCATATCGCGGATTCTTGAACCTGCATCAAAGAAACGCACCTTTGAGCATCGGAGCACCTATTTTGATTTCGAGAAGAAAGATGATTTCTCCCTTATTGACATATACCGGTCACTGAGCTTTTATGCAGGGATCGATTCTGCCATACAGCTTCAAATCCATAAGCGGATTACAGAGCAATACAGCCGGGACACCAGCCTGGTATATTATGATGCGACGAATTACTACTTTGAGATTGATATGGAAGACGAACTGAGGGCAAAAGGTCCTTCCAAGGAACACCGGCCCGATCCCATTGTACAGCTGGGCCTTGCCATGGATGCGGATGGCATTCCGATTTCTTACGAATTGTTCCCTGGTAACAATTCGGAAAAGCTGCACCTGAGGCCTATGATTGGAGAGCTTGTACGAGCCTATGAATCCGGCAGAGTTGTCGCAGTGGCTGATGCGGCCCAAAATACCGGGAACAACATCTATTACCTGGAAAGCGGCAAATGCTCCTACGTATTCAGCCAGACGATCCGGGGAGGAAGCAAAGAATTCAAGGATTATGTTAATAATCAATCCGGTTACAAGCAGTTCAGTGATCAGTACAAGCGCAAGTCCCGGGTAATCAGGCGGGAGATAGAAGTCGATATGTTAAAGGAAGGCGGAAGAACATATAAAAAGAAGGTACTTGTGGATCAGCGGCAAATCGTTTTCTATAACAAGAAGTATGCGGACCGCTCCAAAGCGAAACGGGAAGCTGTGCTCAAAAAGGCCCAGTGTATCGCCTCAACACCGTCTGCATACACAAGGGCCACGTCCTATGGGGCTCTCAGATATGTTAAGAATATCAAGGTGGATAAGAAAACAGGTGAAATCAAAAAAGCTCCCAAAGGCCGGCCATGTATCGACATGGAGAAATTCAGGGAAGATGAAAAGTATGACGGTTATTACTGCATCGTGACAAACCTGTTCGATGAAGATGGATCCGACACATTCTCTGATGACAGGATCATCGATATGTACCGCGGGCTCTGGCGAATTGAGGATAATTTCCGTGTTACAAAAAGTGATCTTGAAACGCGGCCTGTGTACGTTTCCCGTAAAGACAGGATTCATGCGCACTTCCTCATTTGTTATATATCGCTGGTAATCCTCAGACTGATCCAAAAACGTCTTGGTGGCGCGTACTCCCCCGAAGCTATCATCAATGCCCTGAAGAACATTACCTGCTCACCTGAATCCCAAAATATCTATCTTTTTGATTACAGGTCAGATGTAACGGATGCAATCGGTAAGGCAATGGGCTTCGATTTTACAAAGAAGAGACTTACCCGATCCGAAATTAAAAAAAGTTTAGGACAAGCAAAAAAAGATAATTTTCACTACAACTTCTTCTCATATGATAAAAGCCGCAACCTTGCTCATACCTAAGGCTTACGGCTCCTTTTTCTCTTTTTTACTGTCAAACTTGAGTTTATAATATACCATACTTATTTATATGTCAATATCATTTTAATATATTTTACTATAAGCACAATACATTTTTTATGATACTTTACTTGTTTCTGTATTGCCACAATATTTTTATATTGCTACGCTGGACTTAATCAGGCCTGGAATGGAACTCTGAAAAAGCAACAGGCAGATAAAGCAAAAAGAAGCGAAAAAAATAAGCTTACGAAGCTTACATTGGTATACTATCTTGTATTGCTGGTTCTTACGCATTGGGCCTTTTTTTCTCCAGGACGGATTCCAATACAGCAATTGTTTCTTTTATCATTTTCTCCCGGCTGTAGCCATGCCTCACATCTTCCCTTGCCTGCCGGCCATACGATATGGCGATCTGAGGGTGATCCAGACAGTATTGAAGGGCGTCCCTTATTTCCAGCGGTCTGCCCGGCTGGATCAGATAACCGTTTTTACCATGGGTGATAAGCTCCGGGGTTCCTCCCACGGCAGAAGCAATGATGGGCAGTCCAAACGACATGGCTTCCAGCAGAGTCATGGCAAGACCTTCGGACAGTGTCGGCAGGACAAAGAGATCAAAGGCAGCATAATAATCCCATATGTTGTGAACCTGACCCGTAAAAATCACCCGCCCGGCAATTCCAGGACGTTCGGCCAGATTCTTCAGGCTGGTTTCCTCCGGCCCGGAACCGGTGATCATCAAAACGGCACAGGGATACCGATCCAGTACAGAGGGAACCGCTTCCAACAGAAAATGAATTCCCTTGGATGGGATCAGTCGGGCCACTGTCCCGATCAGAATGTTGTCTCCCCTGATACCGTACTGCCTTCTTACCTTCTCTCCATCACCGGTATCCCACTCCGGTCTGGGATTGCGGATTACCCGGATCGGTTCGGGATGCAGTCCCATTTCCCCGGTCATACTGTCCTTCAGTGCCCGGGAAACACAAATAATGGCATCGGTTCTTTGTTCCATCCATTTTTCAAACCGGCATATAAGAAAGCGGCCGGTTTTCCCCCTGCCATGCAATACCATATTATGTACGGTATAAACAAGGGGACATCCGGACATCCAGCCTGCCATTCTGCCAATCAAGCCGGCCTTAAAGCCATGACAGTGCAACAGATCCGGCTTTACCCTGCGGAGAAGGGAATACAGCTCCGCAATCTTCCGGGCATCCTGTAACGGCTGTATTGTACCGGGAAAGCGAAATGCAATTACCTGTGCCCCAGCCTTTTCCAGACTGGCCAGATCACTCCGGGGAAAATCACACAGCACAATGACCTGGTGTCCACTCTGAAGCAGGCCCCTGATCAGGAGAACGGCATGTTCCTTCATTCCCCCTTCCGCTTTCCGGACCAGCTCCATGATTTTCATAACGGGTTCCTTCCTCTGCTGCTTCCGTTACCCACTGCAGCCTTCTCTTCCTCTGTTCCTTCTCCCTGGGAAAGCTGATCCATTACCAGCAGCAGCACAGGCAGGGCAGTGTAGATCATCCCTGTCCCGGCTGCCACAATACCGGAATCATTGACAAGCAGAGCCGTGATACAGCCCAGAATGGCAGCAGCAAAGCCTTTGATGGCTTTGGGATACTTTTTGGTCATGTCCCGGAAGATCCCCACCGGGCGAAAAATAAGTACGGTCATGGCCAGAAGAGAGAGCAGGAAAACACGGGTCCAGATGGTATAGCGGATCAGCTTGACATTCATCTGAATCTTTCGTTTCATAATATACAGAAGTTCCGTCAGGCCATTCTGCCGGATCAAACGCACCGTCAGCCCCATGTGCGTCTGACTGTCCGCTGTCCGCATGCTGTCAAACATAAAAATACCCGTAAGGAGTGCGACAACCAGAAGGGCAATGGGGATGAAATGCCGGAGCCGTATGCGGCCTTTTCGCATCAAAAGAAAGAAACAGGCAAAGGCCGTCGTCGCCGTAATGATGCCCCCCACTTTGGCGCCCAGACCCGGATCCGCCAGAATAAACAGCGTCAGGGCAAACAGCGCCGGTACAACCCATCGCATGGGCCTGCCGCCCTTTTTGTCCCTAATTTCACAGAACACCCCTGCGCCGCTGCATACCGATCCAATCAGGATTCCCATATACTCATTGCCAATTCCGTAAAACCTTGCACCACTTATGACATCATAGCCAAGGGGAGAGCCCTGGATCAGATGTGCACCGGTCAGCTGATCTCCCAGCAGCAGTCCTGCCATGGCAAAACACAGGACAGCAATCCGATTCAGGGTATTCTGCTTTTTCAGAAAGAAAAGTGCGGTAATTCCCGCCGCCAGAAGCCAGGACAGCAGAAAGCTGCCGGCAGCGGTGGACTGATGAAACAAGGTCAGCAGCAGATAGGAAACAGGAATTACCATCAGAAAGACCAGACAGACTTTCACATAGGGAAGAAACCTTCTGGCAAACAGAACCACCAGAAGAGACAGGATCAGCAGAATCACAAGTACAACCACATAGCTCCGCAGTAAAAATCCGCGTTGATTATAGATTTCCGTCAGACGCGTATTGAATGCTTCCAGGTCCGCCGGCCCTTTCGGAGGGTACGTGGTAAAAATTCCGGATCCCAGCTGCCCCGGCTGACGGGGAATATTGAAATAATCCAGTACCGTTGCTCCGACATCCAGATTTGTAATCACTCCGGACCTCCGTGTGGAAGCAGAGGACAGCAGTCCCGCAGACAGGCCGGGCCCCGCTGCGACCACCGGCGTCAGGCGGTTGTTCTCCGCCAGATCGCGGGCAGGTCCCAAAGGGGTCACGAGCAGGACCAGATCCCGGGAAAGATCCAGACGGTCCGCGAGACGGCCGATAAAGGCATCGCTTTCTTCAATCGCTGTTTTCTTGTATTGTTCATTCATCGCATCGGTTGCTTCCTGCCGGAAGTCCTCCGCCCGGGAGGTATCCCCCAGCTGTATGGCAATGACGTCGGAATCGCCCCATATCTTCTGAACCTTGTCATACAGAAGCTGATAATCTGTACGGATCCCAAAGGGCCTTTTGTTGTCTTCCACGAGAAAGCTTCTGTCCACCGATCCTCCTGGAATGATTCCCTGATCGTCCATGAGAAAAGGTGCCAGATAGCGATGATATTCATTGGGAGTATCACAGTTTCCGACGGCAGCGGCATGATAACCGGCGTCCCGCAATGCGGTACCGAGAGCACCAATGGTTACGGTATAGGGTTTCTTCGAATTGTTGCGGACCGACTGTGCATAGCCCAGATCAACCACAGCTTCCGCAGGCGGATTCCTCCCCGATATCTGCTGATAAAGGGATCCGACAGATACACCCTGATAATCCTCCCCTGCATCAAAGGCAAGGGAGGATTTGGCCGAACCGATGATCCTGGTTCCTGCACCCATGGTGATATAGGTGTCCCTTTGGGATCGGTTCCCGCCGGTATTGGTGGTCATCAGTCCGATTCCGCCGTTCTGTATCAAATGATCGATATGGGGGGTGTTTGCCTGGTTTAAATCCGATAGTCCAACCCGATCCAGAAAAACCACAACTGCCTTTCCACCGGCCCGCGGCGACCGATCCGCATCGAAAGATGGCATGGACGAACAGGCTTTCAGGCCAGGTGGGTCTGCCCTGCCCGACTTCCGGTCCGGAAGGTGCAATGCTGCCGCAAGGCCTGCCACAATCACTGCGCAGAACACAAGAGCAAGGACTGTGGAAAGCCCTGGCGATTTCATCCGTCTTCTCTTCATATAAGCTGCTCCCTCATTTTTCACTCTTTTCTACATTTTGCCCAGGATGGGATGATTCATTCAAACAAAGGAGAAGCAGAAAAAGACGGCTTTCCCAAAAATCTTCAAAGGAAAAGCAAGGAAAAATAACGAAAAAAGCTCTCCAAAGCACCGGTATCCGATGCTCAGAGAGCTTTTACCATTTCATCTATAAAAATACAGGTACAGAATCCCGTAGTTCTCCGGAATGCAAGACAGGAACGGTATCAGGAGGGAACCACGTCAAACTTGGTGCCCGGCAGCATATACTCCATGTTCTGGATCATCGAATTGCCGCTTCCCGGATCCGGAGACTCCCCCATTACAATCTCGGTAATGTCGTTTTTCCTGGCATAGTCCAAAAGAGTATTCAGAACATTCTCAGAACGAAGAACCGTCATGTCCGCCCCTGCCTGTTTGGATATCTGAAACAGATAATCCAGCGCTTCTCCCTCATCCGGATTGCCCAGAACATGAACCCCGATTTTTGTTACATGTACCACAGTCAGTTTTCCGCCGGTACCGTTTACCAGCTTCTGTCCGACTTTGATCAGCCGCTCACAGGTCTTCTGACGGGTAACGCATACCATAACCCTTGGAACATCCATACCATTACCTTCCCCTTTTCAACCATGATCTTGTCCGACCCTTTTATTATACCATGGCCCCCCCCTGCAATCTATTTATTCCGGAAATGTTCATCCTTTGTTTACAAAGCACAGGAAGCCGTCACATCACATCAAACAGGCTCAATTGGTCGCTTTCCGGAAGGCCTTTCAGGCAATCAAACCGACGGAGGATATCGATGATGGAATTGCCCGCCCTGGCCCGTCTTGAAACATCCTCCACTGAGGAAAACGGCATTTCCCTGGCAGCATGGTACAGGCTTTCCGCCGCAATGGTCCCCGTGCCGGGCATGCTGTTGAAGGGCGGCCGCAAACCATCTTTCTCCACTATAAATTTTGTTGCATGGGATTTGTACAGATCAATCGGCAGAAACCGAAAACCTCTTTCGTACATTTCCAGAACGATTTCCAGATCTTCATACATATCCTTATCCTTTGGGCCGGCGTCATTCCCCATCATTTCAATTTCCTTTCTTTTTGCCTGTGCCTTTTCCCTCCCATAGATCATGTATTGCGCATCAAACGCCTTTGCACGGATGGAAAAGTATGCCGCATAATAAGCCATGGGCATATGGACCTTGAACCAGGCAATCCGGAAGGCCATCATGACATAAGCCGCAGCATGGGCCTTGGGGAACATGTATTTAATTTTCCTGCAGGAATCAATGTACCAATCCGGTACCTCATGCTCCCTCATCAGGTCTTCGTATTCCTCCCATTTCGGCTCTTTCAGGGCCTTGCCCTTGCGTACGGTCTCCATAATCCGAAAGGCTGTATTGGACGGCAGGCCTTTTCGGATCAGATACATCATGATATCATCCCGGGTACATATGGCTTCACTCAGGGAAACCGTTCTTTTGTCAATCAGATCCTTGGCATTGCCCAGCCAGACATCGGTGCCATGGGAAAGGCCCGATATGCAGAGCAGATCCGCAAAGGTCCTGGGCTTGGTATCCACAAGCATTCCCCGGACAAACCGGGTCCCAAACTCCGGAACCCCCAGAGTTCCCACTTGGGAATGGATTTGCTCCGGGGTCACCCCCAGCGCATCGGTGGAGGAGAACAGGGACATGGTTTCCTTGTCATCCATGGGGATTTTCCTGGGATCCACTCCGGTAATGTCCTGAAGCATTTTGATCACCGTCGGGTCATCATGGCCCAATATATCCAGTTTCAGCAGATTCTGATCAATGGAATGATAGTCAAAATGCGTTGTGATGATATCGGAACCCGAGTCATCCGCCGGATGCTGCACCGGACAGAATTCGTAAATCTCCCGCCCCTTCGGAACAACGATAATTCCTCCCGGATGCTGGCCGGTGGTCCGCTTCACCCCGGTACAGCCCCTGGCGATTCTGGCAATTTCCGCTTTGTTCACATGGATATTCCGTTCCTCAAAATACTTTCTCACATAGCCAAAAGCGGTTTTCTCGGCGATGGTACCGATTGTTCCTGCCTTGAAGGTGGTACCCTTTCCAAAGATCACCTCTGTATATTTATGTGCTTTTGCCTGATATTCCCCGGAAAAGTTCAGATCAATATCCGGCTCCTTGTCGCCGTTGAAGCCCAGGAAGGTTTCAAACGGGATATTCATGCCGTCCTTGGCCAACGGCTCCCCGCATACGGGACAGCGCTTGTCCGGCAGATCAAAGCCGTTCCGCACCCCATAGTCCTCAAAATCGGAATACTGACATTTGGAACATCGATAATGAGGCGGAAGGGCATTTACTTCGGTTATGCCGGTCATAAACGCCACCAGGGAAGAACCTACGGAACCCCGGGAACCAACCAGATATCCATCTTCATTGGACTTTGCCACCAGCTTCTGGGCGATCAGATACATAACGGAAAATCCGTTCTTGATGATGGAATCCAGCTCTTTGTCCAGCCGGGACTGAACGATTTCCGGCAGAGAGTCGCCATACAGTTCATGAGCCCTGCGGAAAGCACTGTCCTTTATGGTCTTTTCGCAGCCCTCAATATGAGGCGGACATTTTTCCGGGGAAATCGGGCTGATCGGTTCACACAGATCCGCGATCCGGTTTGTGTTGGTCACAACCACTTCATAGGCCTTTTCCTCTCCCAGATAGGAAAACTCCTCCAGCATCTCCTCCGTCGTCCTGAAATACAGCGGCGGCTGATTGTCCGCATCCTTGTATCCCTGGCCTGCCTCCAGTATCCGTCGGTATATCTCATCCTCCGGGTCCATAAAATGGACATCTCCGGTTGCTGCCACAGGTTTTCCCAGCTTTTCCCCCAGAGCGACGATCTTCCGGTTGATTTTCTTTAAATACTCCCGGTCCGGCACCTGTCCCGTCCGGACCAGGTAATCGTTGTTCCCCAGCGGCTGGACTTCCAGGTAATCATAATCCTCCGCGATGGCCTCAATCTCCTCATCGGATTTCCCCAGGAGAATGGCCTGGTACAGCTCGCCTTCGCTGCAGGCTGTGCCCAGAATGAGGCCTTCGGAATATTTTCGGTAAAGGCTCTTCAAAATGCGCGGCTTTTTATAAAAATAATCCAGATGGGAACAGGATACCAGCCGATAAAGGTTCCTCAAACCAGTGTTATTCTTTGCCAGAATAATGGCATGATAGGTGCTTTGCTTCTTATAGGCTTCGTTTCTGGACTCCTCATCCGAAGCATACCGGTCGATGTCCTCCAGTGTTTTGGCTCCCCTTTTCTTCAGCTTGTCCAGCATCACCCGAAAGACCTGAACGGTGGTGTCCACATCATCCAGGGCCCTGTGGGCGGTCTCCACCCGGATTCCCAGCTTCTTTGCGATCCTTCCCAGTTTATAGGTTTTAAAATCAGGAAACAGGGCTTTTGCCAGGGACAGGGTGTCCACATAGGTAAAGTGAAATTCGTGTCCCAGAGCTTTGGCATTATGCTTCAGGAATCCGATATCGAACTCCGCATTGTGGGCAACCAGCACACTGCCCTGAATGAAATCCAGCATCTTTGGAAAGACCTGTCCGATGGTTTCCGCGTCCCGGACCATGTCATCGTTGATATGGGTGAGCTCCACAACCCTTTCCGGTATTGGCTTTTCCGGGTTGACAAAACAGTTGAATTCTCCCACCGTTTTGCCGTCCTTTACCTTCATGATCCCAATTTCCGTGATCCTCTCCGTGATCGGGGAAAAGCCCGTCGTCTCCAGATCCAGGACGCAATAGGCCGTATCCAGGCTTTGCCCCTCCGGATGCGTCACGGACGGTTTTCTGTCCGGTACCAGATAGGCTTCCATACCATACAGGATCTTCATATCCTTGTTGTCCCTCCCCAAAAGCTTATGGGCTTCCGGAAAAGACTGCACAACCCCATGATCCGTAATGGCAATCGACTTCATGCCCCAGCTCATTGCCCTCCGGATCAGATCCGTTGCACTGGACACGGCATCCATCTGGCTCATCTGCGTATGTAAGTGCAGCTCCACTCTTTTTTCCTTCGCATGGTCCTGCCGGACCGTCTTTTTCCTGCCTTCCGTTTCCAGAATGGCAAAGGCTATCAGCTCAATTTCACCGGAAAATTTGCTGTATCCGGCATTTCCGGAAACCCGGACACCCTTTGCCTTCTGAAGTCTGGGCAACACCTTGCTGTCCTCCCCCGGTTTCAGGAAGGCTTTGCATGTCATGGAACTGGACCCGTCGTATAAATCAAAAATGACCAGTGTTTTCCCGCTTTTCAGCTCCCTGGACTGCAGATTGGAAGGTTCCCCTTCAATGGTCACTTTCCCTTCTTCCGGTGTAATATCGACAATTCGGATTACCGGCGCGGCTTTTTTGGTCTTCCTGCCGTAAATCAGAGCCGATTTGCTTTCTGTCTGATAGGGTTGTCCCACCGGTCCCTGTTGGTATTCCGCAACCTTTGCCGGCTTAACCCGGACGGTCTCATACGGAACCGATGCCTCAGCCTTTTGGGGTGGTTCCTCCTGTGCCCGCTGTTTTTGTACCTGCTGCCTTTTCTGTATCCGGGCAGCCTCGTCTCCGGTGTATTCAATGTGGATTTGAACCTGATTCAGTGCAAATTTCTGTCGGATCCATTCGCTCAAAGTTTCCCTTTCATCGGATCCGATCTCCTGATCCGATTGGACCTTCAATTCGAATGCTCTTGCCTTTCTTCGGATGAGAACTGCTTGTACCACTGCATCCCCTATGCTGCCTGCTGCGTTGTAATCGTCAAATATCTCACTGATTCGTTTCATGATGCTTTGGCCTTCCCCCCAAATCATTGCTGCCTCCATTATATCGGATTCCACCGGAATTGTCATGTGAAACCAAAGAGAAAAAATGGCAGACAGCTGTTCTTCCATAAAAAACTCCAGCAAAAAAACTCCCGCCATCCGCGTAATCTGCGGTCTGGCGGGAGTGATACCCCATTTCAGAAAGCCATGGATTTCATTTTCCTGCTTTGCTGTTTTACCAGGGATTGGGTACAAAATCCCCGCCGCGACACCATTTCAGATATTTCATTGCATGGAGCTGGCTGGTCATTTCCCATTCTCCCCCATAGATGGGGTCATGATATCCTTCAATACAGATATCCCCTTCGTATCCGCCGGTATGTAAAATCGTAATAATGTCCGTCCAGTTGGTATCGCCGAATCCAGGTGCACGGAACGTGACGAAATCATCTGCACCCAGGATTCCCAGGCGACGGATGCCATCCCAGTCCACGGTTGCGTCTTTCCCGTGAATATGGACCACTTTCTTCACCCATTGCCGAAGCTGGGAAACCGGATCAATCAGCTGATACATCTGATGGGCAGGTTCCCATTCCAGTCCGATATTCTCATCCGGTACCTCTTCAAACATCATTTCCCAGGCTTTGGGATGAAATCCGATATTACAGGTATTTTTCTTCCAGGTACCTCCCATGGGACAGTTCTCAATGGCAATCTTCTTCCCCCGGTCCGCAGCCCGTTTGCCCAGCTCCCGGAACACCTTTTTATACTGCGGCATGGCGTCCTCCACGGATTGGCCCTCCAGTGCCCCGGCAAAGGTACTGACCATGGGTGCGCCAAAATCATCTGCCAGGTCAATGCAGTGTTCCAGCGTCTTTCTCTGGTCCGGATTGCTTAAGGGATTGCAGTAATATCCCAGGGAAGCCACTTTCACTCCGGAATCTCCCAGAATCTCCTTGACTTTGCCAGCCAGTTCCTTCAGGTTTGCCCCACCGAGCGTCATATGAAAATTGATGGAAACGCATTCAAAGCCGGACTTTACAATATGCGGCAGCCATTTTTCCGCCTGACCGCCCGGTACACAGGTACCAATTTCGATTTGCTTCATAATCGTTTACACCCCCGCTGATTATTTTGAATGATTACAGGACCTCACTGTTTACACTACACGAGCAGGGCAAAAAAGTCAATGATTTCCCCGCTCTTCGCACAGAATAAACAGGAAAAGGAGGAACGGGCTACAGGCGGGAACTCCATCCACCCTGAAGCCCTATGTTGTTCTTCAACCCTGTGCTATAATAACACGGAAACAGCAAACGGCTGAAAAGCGTTTGAAAAGCGTTTGAAAATCAGTAAAAGAAAGAGAGATGAAAGCCCATGGAGCATTATTATACGTCAAATCCGCAGACGCCCCACGATATCCGGGAGATTGTCTTTTCCACCGGCAATGTTTCATTGAAACTGTATACGGATGCCGGAGTGTTTTCCAAAAACAAGGTGGATTATGGGAGTGAACTGCTCATCCGATCCCTTCCCGGGCTATCCGGAGACATACTGGATCTCGGCTGTGGATACGGTGTGATCGGTCTGAGCATTGCACTCGCCAATCCGGAAACCTTTGTGACGATGGCGGATCTCAATCACCGTGCCGTGGATCTTGCATTGAAAAACGTGGAAAGGAACCATATACCCAATGCCTCTGCTCAGATAAGCGACGGATTCCGCCAGATCGACGACAGGTTTCAGGCCATCGTCAGCAATCCGCCCATCCGGGCCGGGAAAAAGGTCGTCTATCCCCTGCTGGAGCAAAGTATGGATTATCTGCTGCCGGGAGGAGCCCTTTATCTGGT
Organism: Eubacteriales bacterium mix99; assembly: GCA_038396605.1. Lineage (NCBI taxonomy): Bacteria > Bacillati > Bacillota > Clostridia > Eubacteriales > Eubacteriales bacterium mix99. The sequence goes on along the minus strand of CP121690.1, from coordinate 2,309,077 downwards.
CATCCGGAAAAAGCAGGGGGCAAAATCCGCCGCCGACAAGCTGCGTTCTGTCTTCGGAAACTGTGAAGTCCGCAACAAACAGGGCGGTTACTGGATCCTGGAAAGCAAAAAAGAAGATTGAAAGCCCTACATCTTTTCGATTTCCTTCATCAATTCCTCCACCAGGTCTTCTTCCTTCACCTTGCGCAGGATCTCCCCTTTCCGGAAGATCAGGCCCTCTCCGTTCCCTCCGGCGATTCCGATATCCGCTCGTTTCGCTTCCCCCGGACCGTTGACCGCACAGCCCATGACCGCCACTTTAATGGGCTTATGGACAGACTGCAGACGCTTCTCCACCTCTCCGGCGATTCGGACCAGATCCAGCCGGGTCCTTCCGCAGGTGGGGCAGGAGATCATCTCCGCCCCTTCCCGAACCCCCCCCAGGGACGCCAAAATCTCCCTGCCGACCCGCACTTCCTCCACCGGATCTCCGGTCAGGGACACCCGGATGGTATCCCCTATCCCCTCCGCCAGCAGGGTACCGATTCCAACACTGGACCGGATGGTTCCCTTCCGTACGGTCCCGGACTCCGTCACACCGACATGAAGGGGATAATCCACCTTCCCGGAAATCAGCCGGTAGCATTCGATCATTTCCCGGACATCCGACGACTTTACGGAAAGAACAATATCATGAAAATCGAATTCCTCCAGCATCTCCACATGGCGCATTGCGCTTTCCACCATGGCTTCCGGGCAGACCCGTCCGTATTTTGCCAGAATATCCTTCTGCAGGGATCCGGAGTTGACACCGATGCGGATGGGAATGCCCCGGCCCTTCGCAGCCTCCGCAACAGCCCTTATCTTTTCCCTGTTTCCGATATTCCCGGGATTGATACGCAGCTTGGACACGCCACTGCGAATGGACAGCAACGCCAGGGCGGAATCAAAATGGATATCTGCGACCAGGGGAATATGAATCTGCGGAATGATCTTCCGGAGAGCCTCCCCCGCTTCCTCATCCGGCACTGCACAGCGGACAATATCGCAACCTGCTTCCTCCAGCTTTAATATCTGGGAAACAGTGGACGGAACGTCCCGTGTGTCCGTGTTGGTCATGGACTGAACCGATATGGGAAAATTTCCGCCAATGAAAATATCCCCGACCCTTACTTTTCTTGTTTGCGCCCTTTCCATTTTTACCCCTCACTTCCTGCCTGCAAAAGCGCAGGATTGCACCGAAATCATTTCAGCTGCATCCTTTTTCCATAATATTAATTAATATTATGCTTCAATATCATGTTTCCGGTTCCCTTAACCTGCCCAATACATCCTGAATCACCCAATCCGGCGTAGAGGCTCCGGCTGCCACCCCGACTTTCTCCGTCTTTTGCCCGGGGATGGGCCAGTCCGGGAGTTCCGCACTGTTTTCCACCAGTACGGTCTCCCTACAGTTGGCACTGCAGATCTCAAACAGCTTTTTGGTGTTGGAACTGTGCCTTCCTCCGACAACCACCATCCGATCCACGGATCGGGAAATCTGATCGGCACTGTCCTGCCTCTTCTTCGTTGCACTGCATATGGTATTGAATGCCAGCACCTCATTGCTTCGCCTTGCAATGACTTCCAGCGCTTTCTCATAGTTGGACGGTTTCTCCGTGGTCTGACACAGCACACAGACTTTGTCGGGAAGGTCCTTCAAATCGCTCCCGTCCCTGGTGATCTGTGCCGTATTGCCGCACCAGCCGTTGATCCCAATGACTTCGGGATGATTCCGGTCCCCCACGATGACAATCCGATAGCCTTCCTCATGATATTTCCTTGCTTTCTTCTGAATACTGGATACATAAGGGCACGTCGCGTCAATGCAGTCAACTCCGCCTTTTTGGATCCGATCCAGAACATCCGGTGTCACTCCATGGGAACGGATCACAAGGGTATCCCCGGGACGCAGCCGGCCAATCTCTTCCTCTCCGATCTCCCGGACACCTTGCTCCCTCAGACTCCGGACGACATTCCCATTATGAATGAGGGGGCCGAGGGTATAGGTATGGGACGTTTTGCTGCCGCTTTGGCAGCGAACAGTCATATCCACCGCCCGCTTTACCCCAAAACAAAATCCGGAATTTTCCGCCACAATAATCTGCCTTGGCATAAAATATTTTCACTCCTTGACGGAACCCATGTTGATTCCGGCGATGAAATATTTCTGGCAAAACGGATAAATAATCATAAATGGAAGGATTGCAACCATGACGGAGGCGCTCTTTACAGCATTATCCGTCGCTCCGCCCAATGCCGTGGGCAGATCGCTTCCCATAACCAGACTGCGCAGCTTCATTTGAAAATTATACAGGTCGGAATTAGTGATATAAATCTTGAACGTCGTATAATCATTCCAATATCCTACCGCAATCATCAATCCGATGGATGCCAGAGCCGCTTTCGAAAGCGGAAGTACAATTTTGAAAAACGTCTGCAACGGTGTGCAGCCGTCGATTTCCGCCGCCTCTGAAATGGCCTGGGGGATCCCTTCAAAGAAGTTGCGCATCAATACCAGATTATAAATATTGATCGCCGGTAACAGTATAACCGAAAAAAGCGAATTTGTCATGTGCAGTGCATCCACAACCAGATAGGTGGGAATCATGCCCCCTTCAAAAATCATTGTGAACAGTAGAATCCCTGAAAGAACGCCTCTTCCCGGCATTTTCCACTGAATCAGCACATATCCGCCCAGCGTGCAGAGCGTAAGGCTGAGAAAAGTTCCCACAATGGTCGTCACAGCCGAGATGATCAGCGGCCTGGAAAGTGTGGGATTCGTAAACACGGAAAGATATCCGGCCCATCCGAATCTCTTTGGCCAGAGCCGCATGCCATAGCTGGTCTGCATATCAAACGAGTCGGTCAGTACTTTCCAGATCGGAACAATAATAAACGAACAGATCAAAATAAAAAAAATCGTATTGATGACCGGGAAAACGGAAATCTTTTTTTTCCTTCGGTTTCCCGGACGAACGAGTGTTACCTTGCCTGCTTCGGTGGTATTCCGGTTCATCCTCTTCTCCTCCTTATATGATTCCACGCCCGCGGACTTTCTTGCTTGCCTGATTGCAGGCAAGTACCAGGACACATCCGACCAGGGATTTGACAATGCCCACCGCCGTAGTGTATCCATAATTTGGCAATGCTCCGCTGTTGAAGGTCTGCGAATAAATATAGGTCTGCAGGACGTCCGACTGCCGGATCACTGCGTCATTCTGCATGACAAACACGGATTCAAACAGATTCATCACCTTGGCGAGATTCAGAATCAATACGGTAACAATCGTGCTGGAAAGAGCGGGCAGCGTGACATACCGCATTTTATTCCACCGGCCGGCGCCGTCAATCGTAGCGGCCTCGTAGAGCTCCGGCCCGATCCCTGACAGGGTTGCCAGGAAGATGATGGTCCCCCAACCAGTATCCTTCCAGACGTTTACCATAAAATAAACCGGTGTCCACCACTTCCTGTTTCCAAGAAAATATATTTCCTCCCCACTTTTCAGAACGCCCATATGAACCAGCAGGGAATTGACCAGTCCCTCCCGGGACGGAGAGAGAATCAGGGCAAAAACAGAAGCAGCCACTACCCAGGACATGAAGTGCGGAAGATAAATAATCGTTTGTGCGGTCTTTTTAAACGCTGCATTCCGGATTTCGTTCAGCAGCAGGGAAATCAAAACACCAAGAAATGTAGTGAGCAGCAGCTTTCCAATGCTTAAATACAAAGTATTCCAGAAAGCCGACCAGAAACCGGGTGAGGAAAACATCTTGCTGAAATTTTCCATTCCTGCAAACTGCGGTGCATGGATCCCACGATAATCCGTAAAGGCATACCCGAGACCAAACATGGGCAGATAGTGAAACACAAAAGTAAAGGCAAGCACTGGCAGAAACAAAAGATAAAATCCCCTGTACTTGTGCATTCTCCGAGCAAGATGCCCCGCAGGCAGCGCCTCTGCCCGGGTAAAACGATTCCGCCTCATTTTCAAACCCCCAATTTTGAGAAACAGGGATGGAATTTCTTCCATCCCGTTTCCCGTGATGCCGTGCTATTGATTTACTTTATTCAGGGAATCCACAATTTTTTCGGACCATTCGGATCCGCCTTCTTTTTCAAAGCGCTGATAACCTTCCTCCACAGAAACCCCCTGTGTGACAGCATCTGCGACAATGGAAGCCTTCAGCTTCACGAGATCCCCGTTGTACTGGCTCATTTCCTCAGTGGAATACATCATGGGAGCCAGCCTGGAATTGCTGTTGAAGATTTCCTGGGCTTCCCGCGCTTCCTCCGCAATCTGGTCCTTTCCCGGATCCCCGTCGATGAATTCACCGTTGGACAGCATGGGATCAACGTGATTCTTGGTATATTGGGTTCCCGGAATCTCGAGACTTTCCAGCATATGAAACTGTCCGTCTTCATATGTGTTCTCACAGACTGTTTCCGCTTTTGTCGACCAATGGGTCCCTTCCACACCGTAAGTCCACAGCTTCTGCACCGGGCCGCCGTCCAGCATAGTTTCCATGAAATAATGAAATACACCTTCCGGATTCTCGCAGGATGTGGTGATGGACCACACCGGCGGACGACGTTCCAGATATTTGCCCACCTCTTTGATGGGAGGAAGGGGGATCAGTTCGCCGTCATGCTCGTTGGTGATCAGATTGGATTTCATATTGGTCGCCCAGGTCCCCGCCCAATAGGTAAATGCGCCGAATTTTTCCTCGTAGAATTTATTGCGGCAGTCCTTTGTCCCGTTGGTAAGCGTCTCCTTGTCTATGTACCCCGCCTTGTATGCTTCCTGCAAGCGGGTAATCGCCGGCTTCATGGCATCTTCCGTGAATCCGTCCACCCATTTCCCATCTTCTTTCTGATAGAACGAAGGGTACGCATCCTGATAGAATTCCGGCAAATAATTCACGTACGGAGGTTCCTCTCCGATCAGGCCCGCTGCCGAAACACCATAGGTATCCCCTTTGGTCCCGTTTCCATCCGGATCCCCTTCCGTGAATGCTTTCAGCATATTCAGATATTCCTCGTAATTGGTGGGAGCGGACAGATCACAGTTGTCCAGCCATTTTTTCTTGATATAGGTAAGGCATCCGTTTCCGCGTGCCGGAGCAAATCCGTAAAGCTTGCCGTTCAGATATAGTTGATCCATCAATTCCTCATTATTGATTCGCCCCGAAGCTTTCAATTCAGAGGACTCCCAGGCATCCGTCATATCCCACAGGGCACCTTCCTGCGCATAGCCGGAATAATAATCGGGAGCAAGAATCACCACATCCGGCCAGTTCTTGGCACCGCTGGCAAATGTCTGCCCCAGTACATCATAATAGGCATCGTGATCCGGCTGAATGACTTCCAGCTTGATTCCCGTTTCCTTTTCCCAGCTCTCAACGAACTTATCCTGTGCATTTTCCTTTGTAAAAACGGTGCCGTCCACCATCATGGTGATCTTCTCCGGCTTTTCCACCGCTTTTCCCTTTGTTTCCTTTTCCGTCTCCTTATCAGACGGATTGGAAGCGGCGTCTGCCGACGGGCCCGGCGCCTCTGCCTTTTTTTCGGATCCGCAGCCGGAAACTGCCGAAATGCAAAGAATCAGTGCCAGTAACATACCCCATACCCTTTTCATAAACTTTTCCCTCCCAAATTATTATGATACGAATAACGTAGCATACATCCCATAGGTTCACAAGAAACATTATTTGAAAAGCCGGGAATCTTTTTATCTGCTGTGCCAAAATCAGCGTGCAGTTTTTGGGATTGCACCTTGCCCATCTTTTCCTGAATTTCTGGGAGAGCTGTAAAATGCAGCAGAAAATGCCATGATGCAAGCGCTTTCATCTTGCAAATATTACGAAATTGTGATAGTCTCACTATATAATATATGGCGCAGGGGGACGATTTCAATGATTGATCTTGGGAAACGATTGCGGTCACATCACAGCCTGGCCCTTCAGCTAACCGTTTCCTACAGTTTCCTTCTCCTTCTGATCCTGTTTATCAGCACTTATTTTTATCAAGTCAGCAAAAACGATTTGCAGCAGACAGAGGAAAGCCGTACCAAAGCCCAGCTTTTCAATGCCGTTGATGTGACAGATCGGGATCTTTCCGCAATGCAGGGTTTTGCCCTGTCCTTTGCCCATGACATGGAGCTCGGTTCCCTGGCCCGGGCAAACCCGGACCGTTCGGACGATTTCTTTGTAAAGTCCTATAAAATGCAGCAGAAGCTCATTTCCTATGTACCTGTGGAACGCCAGCTGCCCATCCGCTCCTATTTTATTTATCTTCCGGAAAGTGATTCGGTCCTGACCGCCGGCAGTTTCTCCGAAATGAATCTGTTCTATATCCGAAAAGGCCTGCGCAAAGGCCATTATGGCAAATGGCATGATATGATCCTCAATGAGGAAAATTACGCTTCCCTGCTTCCTTTATCCGATTACAATCCCTTTAATCGGGATTATCTGTACCTGCTCTCCCTGGATAACTACCTTTTTTACCGCACCCCCGCAAGGCTTGGCTTTCTAATAGACAAAAATAAAATGGATCAGAATTTTTCCGTGCTGTTCTCACAGGAAGATGGTTTCCTCGCTGTCCTGGACTCCGACCATGTCCTGCAATATCAAAAGGGGAAATTGCCTTCCAAAAATTTCAATCCGAAAAAACTGACAACCCTCTCCTATCAAAATGCCGTTTCCTCCCTGAGCCTGCCCGGCGCAAAACAGACTGTGGTCCGCTGTATCTCAAAGAACAACAAATGGGAATATTATTATGTGATTCCGGTCTCTCATATGCAGAACTCCCTTCGCCCTTACCAGAACATGTATCTGCTGATTACCGGAGTGACCCTGCTGGTCTGTTTTTTGCTGATTTATTTTCTCAGCATACGCAATACCCGACCCTATATCCGGATGGGAGACGAACTGGACAGCAGTCTTTCCCGATCCCGGCAGCTGGAGTCCACACTGGAAAGGCAGGAACCGGTGATACGGAATTCCTACATCCGCAATATCATGCTGAATCGTATCTCTTCACCGGACGAAATGGACTATATCAAAAGATACCTGAACCTGACCCGAACGGATATTGCCTACTTTGTCCTGTATATTGTCGCTTATCCCAACAATCCGGAGCCGGAAGCGGAAAATACCAATGAGAACGGGAACCCGGCTGCAGGGGAATCCTCCTTCCCTCCGGACTCCGCATACGATGCCCGGGTGCTTTCCTGCATGAAAAAATATTTCGGCGAGCCTCTTTACCTCTATCATCCCAAGAAGCACAATTATGCAATTCTTCTCCGTGAAGAAGAGAACCGGGCACACGAAGAACGGATGGCGTCCATCTCCGGAACATTTGCCGCCTTTCATGAAGAAATGCTTGCAGAACATGAAACCTGGACCATGGCAGGCATGGGGACCCGGGACCACATACTGGAAAATATATGGAAATCATACCAGCAAGCCATGGAATCCGCCAGCTATACCTCCGGAGATCTTTCCTTCCGGGACTACAATTCCCTGGATTTAAGCTCGGATATCTATTACTACCCGTCCCAGCTGTCGGAATCCCTGACGGAATTTATCACGGCGGGAAATAAAGGCCAGGTCCGGGAGATCTTTCAGTTCCTCTACTATGAAAATCTGGAAAAGCGTTCGCTTTCCTATCAGAAAATGCAGGGCCTTCTCCTGTCTGTCCACAGCACCCTGTTCCGTGTACGCTGTATGATCCCCGATGGTGCGGAACAGGTCCAGACCGTTGATATCCACCTGGCGGAATATCTGTCCCTGAAGCAGCTTGAAAACACTGCCCTCAGTTTGTGTACCTATTTTGAAGGGATCACCACCCAGAATCAGACGATTCTCAGCATGAAAGCCTATATTATGGAAAACTACAGGGATTCCTCCCTTTGCCTGACAAAGCTGTCCGACCAATTCAACCTGTCCGAAAGCTATATCTCCTATTTGTTCAAGGAAAGCACCGGCTGCAATTTTTCGGTCTATCTGAAGCAGATCCGCATGCGAAAGGCACATAAGCTGGTTACGGGGTCTTCCCTGCCCCTTTCCGAGCTTTACAGAGAAGTCGGCTACAACAATTCCAACAGTTTCCGCCGCGCCTTTAAAAAAGCGTACGGGGTCTCTGCAAAAGCCATGCGTGATTCCCTGAAAAGCGCCGGTTCGTAACAGCAAAACCCGGATCCCCGCAGGCCATTGGCCATTGAAGATCCGGAAACATTTGATAAGTAAACGGACAGGAAGTTATTGCAGAACTGCCTTGATCCTCCGGACTCCGGCAGAAGAACTTCCTTCTTTCCTGATTTTGAATTTGCCCAGTTCGCCGGTTCGGCTCGCATGGGGACCTCCGCAGATTTCCCTGGAATACGGTCCTATCGTGTAGACTTTGACCATATTCCCATATTTGGATTCAAACAGTCCGATGGCACCGGACTTCCTGGCTTCCTCCAGGGGCATTTCCTCACAGACAATCTCCACGTTGCTGTCAATGGCTTCATTGACCAGCTGCTCCACTTCGGACAGCTCTTCCTTCGTCAGCTTCCTGGGGAAGGAGAAATCAAAACGCAGCCTCTCCGCCGTGATATTGCTTCCTCTCTGCTCCACTTCTTTTCCCAGCACCTTCCGAAGTGCCGCATGGAGCAGATGGGTTGCCGTATGCAGCTTTGCGGTCTCCTCCGTATGATCCGCCAGTCCTCCCCGGAACTTCCGGGACGCCCCTGCGTGGGAAATCTCCTGATGGTGCTGAAAACTCTTCCGGAAGCCTTCGATATCCACTGCATATCCCTTTTCCGCCGCCAGTTCCTGCGTAAATTCAATGGGGAATCCATAAGTATCATACAGATGGAATGCATGAAGCCCATCAATCATCCTGGAGGAATCGCCCAATTGGAAAAGCACTTTTTCAAATTCCTTCATGCCCTGACGAATGGTTCGCTGAAACCGCTTTTCCTCAAGGGCCAGCTCCCTTTTGATGAACTCTTCATTTCGGCCAAGCTCACCGTATACAGGACGGTATTGCTGAATCACCACATCGGCGATTTCCGGCGTGCTGCCCTCCGGAATCCCGATCTTCAGTCCAAATCGAACGGCCCGTCGGATCAGACGCCGAAGGATATACCCCTGATCCACATTGGACGGCGTAACAGCCTTTTCGTCTCCCAATATAAACGTTGCTGTCCGGATATGATCCGCCACAATCCGGAACGCTCTGGTGGTTTCTGCATCCTGCCCGTACTCTTTGTTGGAAAGCTGACTGATCCGGGCAATGATATCCCGGTACAGATCGGTATCATAGACGGACTCTGCACCCTGTAAAATCGCTGTGGTCCGATCCAGCCCCATGCCGGTATCCACATTTTTCTGGAGCAGCGGCTCAAACGTTCCCTCTGCCGTTTTGTTGTATTCCATGAACACGTCATTCCAGATTTCCACGTATTTCCCGCAGTCACAGGCCGGACTGCAATCGGGACTGCATTTTTCCCTGCCGGTATCGATGAACATTTCCGTATCCGGACCACATGGCCCGGTAATGCCTGCCGGCCCCCACCAGTTGTTTTTCGCAGGCAGAAAACAGATATGATCCTCCGCAACTCCCATGGATTTCCACAGCTCATAGGATTCCACATCCCGCGGCGCATGCCCGTCTCCGGCAAATACGGTAACATACAGCTTTTCCTTTGGGATCCCCAGCCATTTGGGAGAGGTCAGGAACTCCCAGCTCCATGCAATGGCCTCTTTCCTGAAATAATCTCCCAGGGACCAGCTGCCCAGCATTTCAAAAAATGTGCAGTGGCTGTTGTCTCCCACTTCATCGATATCCACGGTACGGATACACTTCTGGACATCGGTCAGGCGGGTTCCTTCGGGATGCTTTTCCCCAAGAAGATAGGGAACCAGCGGATGCATTCCCGCTGTGGTGAATAATACCGTCGGGTCATTTTCCGGTATTACGGACGCACTGGGAATCACGGCATGTCCCCTTTCCCGGAAAAAAGAAAGGAATTTCTCTCTCAATTCATCGGTTTGCAAATATAACACTCCTTACTCCGTTTCATCCTTTGTCTGAGGCTTTTTACAACGCATTTCATAACAGATAATATTATACCCAGTGAGCAGGGCTGTGTCAATCCAGGCCCTTTTTCCCAAAATTCACAGAAGCCGGGACCAACCTGCCTAAAAATCGGTCATCAGCTCCGGGAAGCGAAGGCCTCCCCGAAATCGGGCTTTCCAGTGCCGTTCCATTTTACTGATCCGAAAGTTCGTCTTTGGGGACATATGTGCGAACTCATGCCGGTTGATCATAATCCCAGTATGCGTGATGATATCCCTGGCAATGGCAAAATACACCAGGTCCAATGGCTGAAGATCATCGGCGGAAACCTGTATGGCATCCAGTCTTCCCAGGCCGCGGATGTATCTTTGAGGGTCTGTTACATACCAGTCTTCTCCAATCACCTTTCCATCGCCGTTGGGCAGATAGATGCCCAGATTCCTGTAAAAATGAATGACAAACCCCAGACAGTCCAGTCCCTCCAGGGTGCGTCCGTTATGAACAAAAGGAACTCCCTGATAACGTTTCAGCAGTTCCTGGATTTTCCGTTCCCGATCTCCCATCATTTTCCACACTCCTTACTGCGGTCGCCTCTGTTTTTCACTTTTTTTATTCCCGGATATCAGCATATGCAAAGGCTTCCCTTTTGTTGAAAAAAATCAGGGGTTCACTTTTCGCGGGAATTTTTCATATCTATATAACAGACAGCAGCATACTCCAATTCGTGAAATGAGGTGATTCCATGGGATACGGATATGGAGGAAGAGGTTCCGGTTTTAATTCCTGGCTGTTCTTTTTTCTGCTTCTCATTCTGCTTTTCAGCTATGGTGGATGGGGAAACGGATGCGGATGCGGCGGATTCGGAGTGCAGAATGAACTACTGTTTTTCTTCCTGCTGCTGATTATTTTGTTCCCGGGTTTCGGTGGTGTCTGCAATACGGAAGAATAGCAAAAGGCAGGGCTGTATTGCCTTGCCTTACATAATTCCGCCGTCCCCTTCCATGCAGGATTCAAAATAATTCCTTTTGAAAAGTCTGAAAAACATTGTATAATGTGATATTGTATATCAGGATATTCTCAATGGATTCCCATTGTCCGGATTTGTATTTTGCTGTGTCCGTATGGTGCATGCTGTTATGCAGTCCGGAACGAACGGATGTCGGATGAGGATGTCCGGATTTTTTTGAGCGTTTTATCGGTTTGCTGCTTTATTTGTTTTATTATTCTTACTTTTCACTTTTATTACAGGAGGTTAAATGCTTTGCTTCAACCAGGTTTTGACAACACGAAATACCTTGAGGAACAAACAACAGAAATACTGAAACGGGTGGATCATTTCAATCACAAGCTATATCTTGAATTCGGGGGAAAGCTTTTTTTTGATTATCACGCTGCCAGAGTCCTTCCGGGTTATGATCCCAATGACAAGGTCCGATTGCTTCATAATCTCAGGGATAAGGCGGAAATCATATTGTGCATTTATGCCGGCGATATTGAGCGGCGCAAGATCCGTGCGGATTTTGGAATCACATACGAGATGGATGTCCTAAAGCTGATTGACAACCTGCGGGCATGGGATCTGGATATTGCAGGTGTCGTCATAACGCGCTACAAGGATCAGCCGGCAGCCAGACTTTTCAAAAACACGCTGGAACTCCGGAATATCAAAGTATATGTGCATCGGCCAACCCATGGATATCCTTCCGATATCAATGCGATATTGAGTGAAGAAGGCTTTGGTGCCAATGAATACATCGAAACCAAAAAACCTCTGGTCATCGTCACAGCCCCCGGGCCGGGAAGCGGCAAACTGGCCACCTGTCTGTCCCAACTGTATCATGACAGCCTGAGGGGAATCCAAAGCGGCTATGCCAAATTCGAAACCTTTCCGATCTGGAACCTCCCTCTCAAGCATCCGCTCAACGTGGCTTATGAAGCGGCCACAGCAGATCTGAGGGACTTCAACATCATTGATCCCTTCCATCTGGAAGCCTACGGAAAAACTTCCGTCAACTACAACCGGGATGTAGAGATTTTTCCGGTACTGAAACGGATCCTGGAAAGGGTTTCCTCCCGGGAAGCCATCTACCAGTCTCCTACCGACATGGGGGTAAACCGTGCAGGGTTCAGCATTACCGATGACAATATTGTACGGGAAGCCGCCAAACAGGAAATTATCCGCCGTTATTTCTGGTACAAGGCGGAATATGCCAAAGGACTTACCGATCAGGAAACCTTCTCCAGAGTGGAGGTCCTGATGGAGGATTTCAAACTGGTCCCGGAAGACCGCAGGGTCGTGGTCCCTGCCAGGGAAGTCCTGAACCGGCGTTCCAAAACAGGCAAAAAAGTATTGAGCGGCGCTGCCGTTGAACTGGCAACCGGCGAACAGATCACCGGAAAGCAGTCCGTTCTGATGAACGCAACATCCAGTGTCATTTTAAATGCCATCAAAGTGATCTCCGGAATACCGGATAACATTCATCTGCTGTCCCCAAACATTATTGAATCCATTCAAAATCTGAGGAAAGACGTTCTCAACGAAAAAAATACCAGGCTGAACCTGGAGGAAACCCTGATTGCTCTGACCATCAGCGCTACCACCAATCCGACGGCCCAGCTGGCATTGACCAGTCTGAAAGAGCTTCACGGCTGCGAAATGCATTCCACTCATATTCTGTCCTCCACGGACAATTCCGTTTTGCATAAGCTTGGAATCCATATCACATGCGACGCCAACTTCCCTTCGGAGAATCTTTACATCGGCTGACCCGGTCGGCTGACCCAGTCAGACAAAAGAATCCAGAGAGGAATTCAGCCGGGAAAGAAAGCCGTCAGAAAGGTCCGGTATTCTTCATAACCGAACAAGGCGTTCAGCATATCCAGCATGGCATTGGTGGACAACCGGGAAGGCAGGCCCAGTTCCTTCAGGAGGCGGGACCGCAGCAAATGGCTGTCCTGCTTTCCGGTGAATCCATCCCGATAGAGATCCTGTTTTGTGATGAGCCTTCCGCCCTTCTTTCCCGCTGCCCGATATCCGGCATTCTGCAGGGCCTGCAGGAGAACCTCATCCGGAACCCCCTCCACTCCCAGCAATCCTTCCTTGCCGGGAGTGATTTTTCGCTTTTCCCTGCCCGCAATTTCCGGAATATAGGCATGCCGGACCTGTTCTTTCGGAAGGCAGGACTGAATGTAACTGCGTATCCGGAAGCCGGCACGGTCGGAATCCGTCAGGAGGATGATTCCTCTCTTTTCTGCCAGCTTCCGGATAACATCCATCCTTTCCTTATCCTGAAATATGGCAAACCCATTGGTTGGAAGAATGACCGTATCCACCAACTGCTCCAGTTTCATTTTATCGTAAATGCCTTCCACAATAATTGCTTCCCGAATCGGAACCCTGATACGTTTCATTGCGGCATCGGCTTGTTTGCCTGCTGCTGTTCCTGAAGAAACTGCATAAATTCGGATACGGTCCTGTTCTGCTCATCGGAACGGAACCCGGCCTGTTCCTCCATGGCCTTTTTCAGAGCGGGAAGTTCCTTTCGGCTCCCGATGATGACCACTCCGGAAATTCTATTTCCACGAAAACAGATCTTCCGATATCGATTGCTTTCGCAGTCAAAATCCGTAATGGCTGCATCATAGCTGCTCTTTTCCACCTGCCCGATGGAAAACAGAGAGGTGCGGAAAGCATTCATGATTGTGGCGGCCGCCGGCGCCTGATAGATCCTCTCTGCTCCCGCCATATTGCTGCCCGCCACTTCTCCCTGCAGGGAAGCACAGTTCCATAAGCCGGCAACGCGGTTTTCGAATTCTGCAATATCCCCGGCTGCATAGATATCCGCAAGGTTGGTTTCCATTTTACTGTTTACCAGAATTCCCCGGTTGGTCCGGATCCCGGTTCCCTTCACCAGCTCAATATTCGGACGGATGCCCGTGGAGTGAATCACCATATCACAAGGTTCCTGCAGATCGTTGTCCGTCCGGAATCCTGTTGCGAAGGAATCTCCCGTGATCTCCTTTATCCGGGTGTCCGTATGTATGGAAACCCCGCAGGACTGCACCACATTCAGGAGGATCCGGGATGCCTTTTCGTCCAGCTGCTTCGGCATAAGCCTGGGCTGTGCTTCCGCCACGACAACTTCCTTCCCCATTTGATTCAGGCTCCATGCCAGTTCCAGGCCCAGCACACCGCCGCCGATGATCAGAATCCGGCGGGATCGTTTTGCCTGCTTCAGAATGACTGAGGCATCCGGAAGCGTCCTCAGGGAATATACCCCCTGTCTGCCGATTCCCTTTATGGGAAGGACGTTGCTCCTTGCGCCGTTTGCCAACAGGAGGACGGAATATTCGTCTGCGGTTCCGTCGGACAAAATAACACGGTGCCCAGCGGGATCCAGCCCCGTTGCTCCGGTTCCTTTGCAAAATCGTATGTGATTTTCCGAATACCAGGATTCCTTCTGAATCAAAAGGGCATCGGACAAAAGCCCCTGGCTTATATCTTTGGTCAGCCGAAGCCGCCGGTAAGGAAAATACCCCTCATCTCCGTAGACTGTGATTTCCATATCCGGATCCTGCTTCCGGATGGCCTTCATCGCCGATACGGCTGCAATGCCGGCACCTATAATGAGTGCTTTCATGTTTCCTGGAACTCCTTTCAATGGATCGTCCGGATCCCCAGCGGAATATGGAATATCCGGTATATGTTTTTTAAAATTATTTTTGGAAGAAATTATAAGGAAGCCCGCATGACGATCTCCGAAGGAAGGATAATAGTATCCTCCACCGGTCTGTCATTCAGGAGATCCATCAGATAAGCCGCACTGCGCCGCCCCATCTCATACAAAGGGAGCTCCACTGCCGTCATGGCCGGATGACATAAATGATAAAAGGCAGATGCACCCAGAGAAGCAACCATCAAGTCTTCCGGTACCCTTTTGCCCATTTCCGCCGCTGCCTTCAGCACGGAAAAGCCAAAACGCGGGCTGCCGGTAATAATCCCGTCCGGGCGCTCCGGAGAACGCAGCATTTCCCCTACTGTATCCCGGATCTGGTCATCCCGAAAAGGGCAGAGAAAACAGCCCAAGTTATGAAGCCCGCTTTCCTGTACAGCCTGCTCAAACGCTTTCAGCCGGAAATCGGTCCCGCATTTCCACCGGGGACCGGTATAGGCCAGCCGGCTCGCCCCTCTTTTCCGGAACAGGGCCGTCAGGTCCGTGAGATGGCAAAGATGATCTGTACCGATCTCGTGAAACCGGGCATGGGAAACATGGGAATCCACAATCACATAAGGAACACCATTTTGATTCAGTTCTTCCCTCGACAGTTCATCCACCGTGGCAAAGGCAAAAATCACCCCATCCAATCGGTTGGTATTGTAATAGTCCAGTATTTCCATATTGAAGCTGTCGTCCGACTTGTTAAAAAGCAGGGTAATGGAATAATTGGACTGGGAAAGGCCATCCCGGATCCCCTCCAGCGTCTCCATAAAATTATAATTGGTAATTCTGCGGTCCGTGATGACCCCTACCGACATGGATCGGTTCCACTTCATTCCCCTGGCAATATGACTTGGGTGATAATTCAGCTTTTTTACGGCATCCAGTACGGCCTGTCTGGTTTCCGGCCGGATTTTTACATTTTTCACATCGTTCAGGACATAGGACACCGTCGCCTGGGAAACGCCTGCTTCCCTTGCAACATCCTTGCTGGAGGCTCTTTTCCTCTGCATTCTGAACCACCTCCCATTTCCGCATAAAATCATATTTATACTACTCTTTTTCAGGAAGGCTGTCAAGAATGGGTGAAAATTCCTGTTGTAACGCAGACCTTATTGCTCTCCGCTGCATTCCCACTGGTATCCACTGCCTTCACCATATAGCGATAGGTTGCATCCGGCCTCACGTCCCTGTCCCGGTAGCTGGTAAGGTAGGAATTCTCCGTCTGCCCAATTTTTTCACCGTTTCGATAAATTTCATAGTGATGGAGCAGAATATTGTCGGCCGAAGGGGTCCAGTACAAATCAATCCGTGTGCTTTCCCTCGGCTGAGCTCCCAATATCGGAGCCGACGGAGGAACCGTATCCGTAATCTCCCCGACGGTCTGTCGTGCGGCCGGCGAAGGTGACCCTTTGGCCCCGGCAGCAACGGCCCGGACCCGATAATAATAGGGTCGCTTCATGCTGCCGGTTACCTGGGCATCAAAATATGCGGTATCGCCGGCAGTGGAAAGATAGTTGCCGCTTCCCGGAACAAAGTTGGGATCCGTACTGCGAAACAGCTCGTAATACAGCGCGCCGTCTGCCGCCTTCCATGTGATCTCTGTTCCCTGAATCTTTCCCTGATCCGGGGTATCAGATCCTTCCGGAGCGGAAAGACTGCGGTTCCCGGTCATCCCCGGCGAGCCTGCTGCAGTGGAAACGGCATGGACTCCCTCCACCATAGCGGGGATCTCTCCGTAGCGGATCCGAAAAGTTTTCATGCCGTATGCCGGAAGTCCGAAGGAAAAGGTGCGATCCGTTGAAACCAGCTGTTTGTCGTTTTCAATAATATCCGTTTCCGTCACGGAGGATACGCGGAATGGAAACGAAACGGAGACATTTTCGGAATGCTTTCCCTCTATTTCGGCAAAGCGAAGAATCATTCCGTCCGAATTGGCTTCCGACGCTTTTATCGTACTGACCTGAATATTCCTCTTGTCAATCGAAATCAGGCTGCCCGAATCAGCGCTTTTTCCTGTCTGTGCCTCTGCAATCACAGTCGCCTGCAGCGGATTGCTGATCTCCCAGCCAAACCGTGCGCTCTCCCCTGTTCCGGAGTCCTCATTGGCAGAAACGGAGTAACAGAATCTGGTATAGCCGGGCTGATCGCCCTGAAAGTTTGTCTGCCACATATTGTTCATGACATAACTGTAGAGAATCGGTCCGGACGATTTGTAATCAAAGGACCATTTTCCGGTTCTTCTTTCGCCGAACTGCAGAAGGGAGGTGTTCGGAATTGCCAGGACCATAGTGTAATGATCCTTTTTGTCCTTTACGCTGACCCATTTATTGGCGGTATACCAGTCCGTGCAGGTGCCGTAAATCTGTTCCCCCTCCGCCGCATTTCCGACAGGAAGGTCATAGCGGATCTCATAGTCCTTTCCCGTCTGGAAGGGGAAGGTATAAAAAGCTTCCTCTTTTGATTTGAGATCGGGCAGGGATTCCTTTTCCACCTCGTTCACAATGTCGATTCTTGGAATATCATTGTACAGAGTAACCGTCTGAACAATTGATCCTGCACGGAAGGTGGAAGTTTTCAGCCGGGCTGCAACACCGATTGCGGATGCAGTCACCTCAAGATGACCGGATTCTTTCCCGGGCGAATGGCGTTTCCATTTATCCGGGCCGAAATCCGCTCCCATATTGGAGAAAGGAATCCCAAAATCATCATAATATTGATACTGGTTAAACCGGACAGAAGGAGTATTCTCCACCATTTCCCGGTTTCCATTCCTTTTGTCAAGAATACTTGAAACAGTCCCGTCCTCCGCAAAGGTCACCCTGAACGCATCATTCTCCAGAAAATTGCTTCCGGTTATTGCTTTTTGTTTGAAATCCGGTGCTGCCGCCGTCTCCACAACCCGAAAGATTTTGTATCCCATGGCCGGAACACCGGCGGCAACAAAGGTCAGGACACCATCCTGTATCCGGTAGGACACGGATGTGTCCCCATCTTTGATCTCAAATCGGGGAGGCAGATCCGACAGATCGGAAAGGGCAACAACATCATTTCTTGTCCAGTTAAGCGGGTTATAGACATAAATCGCCTTGCCCTCTGTGGCCACGTCCGATGCCAGGGCCTTGAGGGAAGCCCCCAATATCTCTTCAGCCAAAACCTTTGCGCTGAACGCATGGCCGCGCTTCCATTCGAACTGCCTGTCATACTGCGGATTGCTCTTGTTGTATTCCTGACAGCCCCAGGTATGTTCGTTATAGATCAGATTCCGCTCCACGGCTTCATATATCTTCATGTAGGGATACTTCCTGCCTGTGTACATGGATGCAAAGGATGCCGCAGTCTCCGCAACCGGAATCCGATTTCCCGCGGTCTTGCTGATGCCGGACTCGAAAGCCGTTGTTGCCCAGCCATCATTCCACCAGTTCTCCTCGGTTCCCGATTCCGTGGGAATGAAATCCCCGTACTCGGCCACAACATCCTTAAAGAACTGCTCCGGGAAAGCCACGGTTATTTTTGGATAGGCATATCCGGCGTCATCCCATTTTTTATTGAGCTGATTGGCGAGGAGGATCTGTTCTTCCATGGGTTCCCTGTTGTCAGCATAGGGTACCAGCGGCAACGGAAACTTGTCATAGGGATACCGCATCCTTCCGGTGCGGCTTTCCAGGGTATCCATTATTTGCTGCAGATTTCTTTCAGCATCCCGGACGCTGCCGCGGATATCCCAGTGGGATCCGCCGAAGCCGCGATTATCACTGTAGGATTTGCCATTGAAAACCAGAAATTTATGGGCAGGATCCATTCCTTCCATATAAAAGAGATCATACAGCTTTTTCTTGTGATACGGGGAACGGTCGGGGTTCATGGAATGAATCCCATACAGGATGCCTGCCTGCACTGCAGCATCCACATAGCTTTTGCTGAAAGCTGGATTATCAAACATCCTCTGGGTGGTTCCCGGCTGAATTCCAAGTTTATCCACCAGGAATCGATTGGTATAATAAGCCGCCCGCGCCGTACCTTCTGTGGACATATTCTCCAGGGTAAAATTGAACTGCCCGGCGCCTACGACCATACGGCCGTCCCGGATCCAATCCGTAATCTCCCGGATCTGATCCGCATTTCGTTTTATCATATAGGCTTCGCCCATCATATAGCCGGATTCTATGGCATATTTGTATTTCTGTACATCCTCCGCACGCTCATCGGAGTTTTTCATGTATTCCTTTACCGTATCCAGATATTTGGCATAGGTATCTTTCAGATCCTCCGGATACATGGTGTACCCAAGATCCGTATGCATTTCCTGTGACAGATAAAACTCCCAGTGGCGGCTGCGCTCCCATTTGTCTGTCCCATAGACCGCCTTTGCACCGCCGCTGCAGGATTCCTCATCGAACAGTTCCAGCCTCAGGGAGATCGTTTCTCCGGGATTCAACATTTCATGGGTATCGGTTACCGGCACCGTTACCACGCTGCTGCCCGAAGCAATCCTTCCAGCCGGCACAATACAGGACGGCTGATTCTTCAGGGAAACCCGCACCCATGCGGAAAATGGCGACCCGCTGTTCCGGACCGTCATTTTGGTTGCCTGCATTCCCGTCTTCCATATCACCGGGGTTGGTTTGACCCGGATGATCTCCACCGGATTCGGTTCACAAACAGACGAAGACTTTTTCAAAATTTTTCACTCTCCTTTAATATAACAATATTATATTTTGATATAATAATATATTACCGTGATATAATAATTAAAAATCGATACCATTTTACGATGAAAATACTATCATGCACGATTCAGACTGTCAATCCACTTTACGTCGCTTTACGACATGTGTATCCAGCATATAATTTTGGCTAGATATAGGTTGTCATTGGCGTTTTTCTTAATGGAAATAGCGGTATCATCCGCTATAAAAGAAGAAAATCAGGCAAATTGGAAAAGAAAAGTTTTCGTGAATGGATAACTGTGAGAATTATGGATAATATAAATCCACTACAGTAAAAAAAGGAGATTCCGTATGCCAAAGGATAAAAGAGAAAAAAACAAAGAGAATAAAGACAGGGCAGACAACACGTACCCGCGTCCTGCCTTCGACAATGACCAGCTGGGAGAAAATGCTTCCAATTATCAGATTCCATTCGATGACAGGCAGAATGACTAGGATAGAGAATCGTAAAATGAACTGAGAACCTGTGGTACAAAAAGGGGGAATGCCTCCAGGCATCCCCTGATTTGATATTACAAGAAACAAGTTTGGCGTATAAGATATCCGAGATACCGTCGTTTCAATTTTGACACCTATCTCCTGATAGGTGGGTGTCCGCAGGATACCTTTTATCTTCCCATACCGGCTCAATCAAACCGGATCAATCAGATTGTGGGCCTGATATCCAAATATCCATATTGAACTCCCTTTCACAATGCGTAGGTTCAAAATAGAAACCATGCGAATATCCCAGAAGTTCCTTTGCCTTACGATTCCATTATACTGATTTTTCAACAGGAGTCAAATGAATTTTTTTCCTGATAACTTCAATTCCCCCATTGTACTTTACGGCAGCTGTTCATCCCCTCAGGGAATCCGGTATTCAAAGGTCTGCCCGGGATGGGTGATTTCTGCTATCCTTCCCCCGGTTCCCTTCATTTTTTCCGCAAACCGGCGGGTAATCTCCGGATGGTCCGCAAAATGCATGGGAACAAACAGACCGGGATGAAATTTCTCCATCATATAGCTCCCGCCCAGCCAATAGTACTCTCCCAGTCTGGGATCCACCGGAAAAAACAGGATATCCATTTTTCCCCCTTCCAGCCGGGAAACTTCCCTCTTGAACGCCTCTTCCTCTTCCCGGAGCTCCTCCGCCGTGGACTCCTCCGCCCAGCACCACCAGTTCAAGTCCCCTGCATGAAAGATCCGAAGGCCGTTGACCTCCACCAAAAATGAAACGCCGAGATCCGTGGAGCCATAAGTGGATATGGTAACTCCACCCACTTCGGTGCTTTCGCAGGGATTCATGAAGATGCACCGCTTCCGGTCTTCTCCGCCCCGCCTGCTGATCTCCCCGCTCAAAATGTATCGCAGATCGGGGCTTTCGTCCTTCCATTCAAATATAATCGGATTGTAATGATCCGGATGGCTGTGACTGACAAAGACCAGCGGCCGCTTATGCGCCGCGATTTCATGCCGGATATCCGGTGCAGCGGAAAACTGCCGGTAATAATCAAATACCAGAAAATAATCCCCGTACTCCACCGTAAAACCACTGTGATACAGGTAATGAATCAGAACCTTCCTGTTCGGGTTCATAAAGAACTCCCTCCCTGCTTTCTGTAACTTCCGCACGGACAGCAATATTTCAGCGAATCCTGATGATACCTCCATGCTCCTGCTGATCCCCATTATCTCATATTCCCCGGATTTTTGAAATGTATATTTAAATTTGCCTTTGGAAAAATGATAAAAGAACGGTTTGGATGACAGGAAATCACAGGAAAGTTGGTGAAGAAACCGCTATGAAAAAAAAGCTCCCGGCTCTGCTTCTGTCCGTCTTTTTGCTTGCTGCCGGATCCTGCTCCTATCGGCGCTCCACGCCGCCGGAAAAAAGGCCTGTTCCGAACAGCACGACCCAGCCAGAACAAAATACTCCCGGGCGCAGTCCGAACCCCACCGGACCGAAGAAATCGGATCGTCTGACAAAATCGGATCAACAGGCGGTGGAGGAAAATGTAAATGGCCGGGACGTCAGCGAAGACGAACAGATCACCGATCAGGCCGAATCCATGAAGACAACCCAGAAGGATACCGGAGTCAGCCAGAAGGAAATCAAACAGATGGCAAATGAAAAGTCCGGCCGGGTAAACGATGTGGAAAGTCCGGAGGTACTGCAGGAATACCATACCCAACTGCCGGATGAAATCAGGGAAGGCCTCCGGTATACCAATTATAATCTGACCTATGATTATTTTCTGATTACCAATGGACAGGAAGTCCCCATCCGCCAGAGTCCGGATCCCGCTGCTGCCGTGGTAAGCATGGCCTCCGACGGAGAAAAGCCGGCGCTTCTGCGAAAAGTCCGGGGAAAGACCACGGAAGACTCCGATATCTGGTACGCCGTTTCCTGCCGGGAAAACGGGTCGATCCGTACCGGATACCTTCCTTCCTCTGCCGGAATAGTAAGGAGATTTCAATTTGACAAGATGCTTTCCGCCCTGCACAGCCTGCAGCAGCAGGCATCCCAGGGAAAGCTGAGCCATATCAGCAATTACAAGAATGCCAACGGCGCGCCCCCGAAGAAGGAGGAAGCCGCTACAGATGAATTCGGAATACGTATTTATCAGAGTGCTCCCGGATATGACCGGGCGGACACCCATTCCGGTTTCCGTTATGTGCCGGACGGCATGCTGGTCCGGATACTGGGGGAATCGGGGGACTTCTACCGGGTTTTCGTAAATACCTTTGGAAAGGAACTTTATGTTCCCAAAAAGTACATCAATCCCGATCATGCCCTGAGTCAGGTGACCCATGTGATAATTGTGGACCGGGATCAGCAGAATCAGGCGGCATTTGAATTGTCCGGCGGGGAAATTCGAATGGTTTCCTATACTCTGGCCACCACCGGTTTGAAAAGTCCCACTTCCTATGAGACTCCCCTTGGTTCCTATCGGGCCATTGAAAAAAAGGACCGATTTGAATATTTAAAGGACGGATCCGATGAAATAGCCGGTTACGCGCCTTTTGCAATCCGTTTTTGCGGCGGCGCCTATATCCACGGCGTTCCTGTCAATTACATGGAGAAGAACGGATGGCAGGTGGATCCCGGCATTCAGGAATATCTCCAGACCATCGGCACTTTCCCGCGTTCCCATATGTGTGTCCGGAATTACTCCAGCCACGCGGAATTTCTCTATCACTGGATGGATCCCGCAAGCGGTGCCGTTCTGGTCATAGAGTAATCCGGTCAAATCATGATAATACCAAATAAAAATGGAGGATGATAAAAATGAGTTCCCATAAATGGGGAAACGGGTTCAATGAACCGCCGCAATCCTATTGGATGGCGTCCGTCCCGTTTCCGGATTTTGAACAGTTGAAAACCGATCTGAAAGTGGATGTGGCAATCGTCGGCGGAGGCATCGTTGGCATTACTTCCGCCTATTTATTGAAACAAAGCGGACTGAAAGTCGCTGTCCTGGAGGCAGAGCGGATCCTGCACGGTACCACGGGCCATACCACTGCAAAGATAACTGCCCAGCATGACCTGATCTATCAGACGATTCTGGCAAAAATGGGTCAGGAAAATGCGCAGCAATATGCGGATGCCAACCAGGCGGCAATTGGAATCATCGATTCCATCATACGGCAGAACAATATTGAATGTGATTTTTCCTGGCAGCCTGCCTACGTCTATACCCAGGAGGAAAAGGAAGTCGAAAAAATCCAGGAGGAAGCGGGAGTCGCCATGAAACTGGGCCTTGCCGCAACATATCTGGAGGAAATCCCTCTTCCCATCAGGGTGAAGGCAGCGCTCCGGTTTGACAACCAGGCACAGTTTCATCCGCTGAAATATCTGTTGGCTCTGGCAAACCAAATCCCGGGAAACGGAAGCTTCCTGCTGGAACACACCAAAGCTGTGGATCTCCTTACGGAGGGAACTCCTGTCGTCCTCACCGACACCGGCTGCCGGGTAACCGCGCCCAACATTATCATCGCAACCCATTATCCTTTTTATGACGGCAACGGGATGTATTTCAGCCGGATTTACCCGGCTCGTTCCTACATCCTTGGAATTACGGCGGAGGATTCCTTTCCGGGCGGCATGTTCATCTCGTCGGAGGAACCCGGGCGTTCCTTCCGGGCACAGCCCATGGACGGGGGAAACGAACTCATCCTGGTTGGCGGCGAACACCATAAAACCGGCCAGGGCGGGGACACCGGCGTACACTATAAGAATCTGAAGGAAACGGCAGACCGCATGTTCCGGGTCCGGGAAGTCGTTACCCGGTGGTCCGCCCAGGACTACACCTCCATGGACCAGGTTCCCTACGTGGGCACCCTGACTTCCAAAACACCCGGCATCTATGTGGCCACCGGCTTTCGAAAATGGGGCATGACAAACGGCACGGCGGCAGCTGTGATGCTGCAGGACGCCATTCTCGGAAAAGACAACGAATGGGCGCCGGTTTTTGCGCCGTCCCGTTTTACTCCCTCCGCATCGGCGGGAAAGTTCGTTTCCGAAAATGCAAATGTTGTAAAGGAGCTGGTCCAGAGCAAGCTGGCCGGCAAGGAAGACAATGCGGACATCCGGCAGGGAGAAGCCAGAGTGGTGGAGGCGGACGGAAAAAAGTGCGGGGCTTACCGGGATTTTCAGGGAAACCTCCATGTGGTGGATACCACCTGCACCCATTTGGGGTGCGAAGTCCAGTGGAACTCCGCAGAACATTCCTGGGACTGTCCCTGTCACGGCTCCCGGTTTACCTGCGACGGAGAAGTGATCAACGGGCCTGCCCGGAAGCCCCTGCCTAAACCGGATGACGCGAAGCAGGGGGAAAAACAGGCCTGAGATGCTCCCTGACGGAACATCCCGTTTTTATCACATCCGGGTTTTCATCCATTCCATCGCTTTTTCCACGTTTTCCCGCCTGCCAAAGGCGGACAGGCGGAAAAACCCTTCTCCGTTTGCCCCGAATCCGGATCCAGGAGTCCCGACGATACCGGCACGGTTCAGAAGCAGGTCAAAATACTCCCAGGAAGACCGTCCACAGGGACATGTCATCCAGATATAGGGAGAGTTCCTGCCGCCGGTGTACCGGATCCCCATCTCATCCAGATCATTGGAAATAATCCGGGCGTTTTCCATATAATAGTCAATCTTTCTTTTGCACTGCCTTCTCCCTTCCGGGGAGAAGGCAGCCTCTGCTCCCCGCTGCACGATATAGGCAACCCCGTTGAATTTCGTTGTCTGCCTGCGCAGCCAGAGAGCATTCAGACTCGCTCCTTCATAAATCAGCTCCCGGGGTACCACCGTATACCCACATCGTGTTCCGGTAAATCCGGCTGTTTTGGACATGGAGCAAAATTCCACCGCACACTTTTTGGCACCTTCGATCTCATAGATGCTTCCCGGCAAATCCGGTTCCCGGATAAATGCTTCATAGGCCGCGTCAAACAGCAGAATTGCGCCGTTTGCCAGGGCATAATCCACCCATTGCCTCAGCTGCTCCCTGTCATAAACTGCACCGGTGGGATTATTGGGCGAACAGAGATAGATGATGTCCATTTTGCGGTTCCTGACCGGCATCGGAAGAAAATGATTCTCCGGATTGGCATCCAGGTATTGAATCTTTCTGCCGGACATGATATTGGAGTCCACATAGGCGGGATACACTGGATCCGGAATCCATACGGTATTATCCAAAGACAGAATATCCGGAAAATTGCCCAGATCGCTTTTAGCACCGTCACTGACAAAGATTTCATCGGGTGTCAGCAATACACCCCGGCTCTGATAGTACTGTGCAATGGCCATTCGGAGAAACCCATAGCCCTGCTCCGGCCCATAACCGTGAAACCCTTGCTCCGTTCCCATCTCCCTTACGGCAGAAGCCATTGCCGCAACCGAGGCATCGCAAAGGGGAAGGGTAACGTCCCCGATTCCCAGCCGCAGGATCTCCCTTTCCGGATGTTCCTTCTGATATGCCGCCACCTTTTTCGCAATGGAGGAGAACAGGTAGCTGTCTTCCAGCCGAAGATAATTTGCATTGATTCTCATCCGTTTTCCCCCGCATTCCGGGCTTTGTCCGATCTTTCCAGGGCTGCCTTCACGAATTCACGGAACAGGGGATGTGCCCGGTTGGGCCGGCTTTTGAACTCCGGATGAAACTGGACGCCCAGAAAAAAATCATTTTGCGGGATTTCAACAGTTTCCACAATATATCCGTCCGGAGAGGTACCGCTGATCACCAGACCCGCCTGCTGCAGAATCTTCCGGTACCGATTGTTGAATTCATACCGGTGACGGTGACGTTCCGCGATTCTGCCGGACTGATAGGCCCGGGCCATGATCGTGTCCGGCAGAATCCGGCAGGGATAACTTCCCAGCCGCATGGTGCCGCCTTTTGGAATATTTCCCTGCTGATCCGGCAGCAGATCGATGACACAGTCCCGGGCTTCCGGGTTGAATTCACTGGAATTGGCATCTTCCAACCCTGCCACATCCCGTGAAAACTCAATCACTGCCGTCTGCATCCCCAGGCATATTCCAAAATAAGGGACATTACGGGTTCGCGCATATTTTGCCGCCTGAATCTTTCCTTCCATGCCCCGGTCGCCAAATCCTCCGGGAACCAATATCCCGTCACAGCCTGCCAGATTTTCCTCCGCATCGTTTTCCGTGACAAGCTCCTCTGCATTCACCCAACAAAACCGGATTTTCGTTCCGGTTTCATAGCCCGCATGATGCAGGGCTTCCACAATGGACAGGTAAGCATCATGGAGTTTTACATATTTCCCCACAATGGCTATGGTCACCTCCCTGCTTCTGCAGCGGATCCGATCCAGCATGCCGGTCCAGTCGGAAAGGTCGCAGGGCGGTGCCGGAATCTTCAATTCCCGGCACACAATATCATCAAGGCCCTGGTTGTGCAGCATGATGGGCACTTCATACAGAACCGGCACGGTAGTGTTATCCAGAACGCAGTCCGGCTTTACATTGCAGAACAGGGATATCTTTTGTTTCATGCTCTGCTCCAGTTTCCGGTCACACCGGCAGATGATGATATCGGGCATGATGCCCTGGGACTGAAGTTGTTTGACAGAGTGCTGGGTCGGCTTGGATTTGTATTCATTGGAACCGCTGACATAGGGAACAAGTGTTACATGAATAAACAGGCAGTTTTCCCTTCCGATTTCCAGGGGAATCTGCCGGATCGCCTCCAGAAAAGGCTGTCCTTCGATGTCTCCGATGGTCCCGCCCACTTCTGTGATGACCACATCAATATCGTCCCCCCGTGATACAGTATAAATGAAATGCTTGATTTCATTTGTAATATGTGGAATCACCTGAACCGTCTCGCCAAGATATTCTCCCTTCCGCTCCTTGTTCAGCACGTTCCAGTAAACCTTTCCGGAAGTCAGATTGGAAAACCGGTTGAGATCCTCATCGATAAACCGTTCATAATGTCCCAGATCCAGATCGGTCTCTGCACCGTCCTCCGTGACAAACACTTCTCCGTGCTGATAAGGACTCATGGTCCCCGGATCCACATTGATGTAGGGATCCAGCTTCTGTGCAAATACTTTCAGTCCCCTCGACTTGAGCAGCCTGCCCAGGGAGGCCGCCAGGATCCCCTTGCCCAGGCCGGAAACCACGCCGCCTGTTACAAAAATGTACTTCGTCATATGTTTACAACTCCTTCAAAAACTTTTTCCGCATTGCCGGTCATAAGAACGGTTTCCTCTGTGTATCGGACGAAAAGATCCCCGCCTTTCAGGCAAACCCGGATTTCCTCATCCCGGCTGCAGATTCCATTTGCCACAGCAGCAGCAACGGAAGCACAGGCCCCGGTACCGCAGGCAAGAGTCTCTCCGCTGCCGCGTTCCCAGACCCGCATTTTCAGCACCTTGCCGCTTTGGACCTGGACAAATTCCGTATTGGTACGGTCCGGGAAAACAGAAGCGTTTTCAAACATCGGCCCTTCCGTTGCAATGGGAACGGAATCCACGTCCTCCACAAAAACAACGCAATGGGGATTTCCCATGGATACGCAGGTAATGAAATATTTCCTTCCGGCAAGGAGTAATTCCCGGTGAATGATATGGTTCCCATCCAGCAGGACAGGGATACTTTCCGGAGAAAAGTCCGCCTTGCCCATATCCACCCGGACGGACCGGACCACCTGGTCCTGTACATGAAGCTCCAGCTTCTTGATTCCGCTGCGTGTTTCAACGTCCAGGTTTGTTTTCGTTACGATCCCGTTGTCATAAAGGTATTTTCCGACACAGCGTATGCCGTTTCCGCACATCTTTCCTTCACTGCCGTCCGCGTTGAACATCCGCATTTTCACATCTGCCCGGTCCGAAGAACAGAGGAGGATGATGCCATCCCCTCCTATCCCGAAATGACGGTCAGACAGCCGGATGGCCAGGGCCTCCGGATGAGAAATATCTTCGGTCAGACAATTGAAATAGATATAATCATTGCCCAGGCCCTGCATTTTTGTAAACTTTCGCTTCATATCCTGTTCTCCTCCGCCATACTATCAACTTCCTGCGTTCTCAGCCTTCATACTTTTTCAGGATGGCCCCGGCGATCTCCTTTTTTGTGACCCGCCGGTCCATTGCCTGTTTCTCGATGAACCGATGCGCTTCCGGCTCCGTGATATTTAGAAACTGAACGAGCAGACATTTGGCCCGGTCAATCCGCTTCATATCCTCAATCCTGTTCTGCAGCTGCTGGTTTTCGCTTTGTAAGGTAAGCATCCGGTTGTGCGCTGCAGTGATCAGCTTGTAGGCACTCCAGAAAAAAGGCGGACTGACTGGCCTGGGAATCACAAAAACGCCAAATTTTTCAACCTTTTCCGAGATTTCATCTGCCAGCTCATTCCGTACAATAAGAAGAACCTGGGAAATGCCCTTTCCGGCAATGTGAACCGCCAGATCCGTTCCAAACTCATCGCTGAGCGGTGCATTGATGACGCACAGATCGCAATCCCTTTCAATCAGAAAAAGTCGGGCTTGCTTTCCGTTGCGGACGAAGATCGTTTCCCCGCTGGAAGGATCCATGGCCAGAAGTTCCTGAAGTTTTGCCCTGCCTTTTTCCGAACCGGAAACAATGAGGATGCAATCCAAACCATCACCGCCTTTCCGCCTTACTCTTTCCAATATACGAACTCACCGCCCGGCCACGTCATAATGATCCTGCCACCGGCAGCCGGATCCGTTGCGGATCAGACCGATCCAAAATAGATTTGCTTGTCCGCTTTTTCCCTATCCGGTATCTTTCGATAAGCATCCCATTCCGTCAACTTGATATCCTGATATTTTTCCAGGGTCTTCCCCGGAAGAATTCTGCGTATAAATTCACTTTGCCCGGCAAAATCCAGTGCTTCCTTTAAATTAGCCGGAAGGGCCGGCAATCCCTCCAAAATATCCGCATCCGCTTTATAAAGATTCAAATCCAACGGTTTCGGCGGAACCAGTTTCTTTTCCATTCCATCCAGACCGGCGTGGATCAGCAGGGCAAAAACCAGATACGGGTTGCAGGATGGATCCGGAGACCGAATCTCAATTCTTCTGCGTTCCTCACAGGTGGTAGCCGGAATCCGGACCAGCTGGGAACGGTTTTCACGGGACCAGGAAACATATCCGGGGGCTTCGAAACCACCCAGTCGGGCATAGGAGTTCGGGATAGGGTTGGCAAACGCCGTAATCTCAACGGCTCTTTCCAGAATACCGGAAAGAAAGCCATCGCTGCCCGGCATGGAGCTACCGTTCCGATCCCCGGCTTTGGCAAGGGAAATATTCACATGAAGTCCGCTTCCGCTCCGGTTGATAATCGGCTTGGGCAGAAAAGATGCGAAGAGTCCGTTCTTCTCCGCAATTGCCTTTACAACGGATTTGAAGGTAATCAGATTATCCGCGGCAGACAGGGCGCCGCTGTATCGGAAATCAATTTCATTTTGTCCCGGGCCCTGTTCGTGGTGGGAACTCTCCGGCTGGATCCCCATCTGCTCCAGTGTCAGGCAAATCTCCCTTCTCACATTTTCACAGCGGTCCAGCGGCGAAATATCCAGATATCCGCCGTTGTCATACGGGAGCTCCGTTGGACTTCCATCTTCATCAGAATGAAAGAGGTAAAATTCACATTCCGCTCCAATCCTGCAAAGATATCCCATGCGGAGGGCACGATCCTCCGCATGTTTCAGAAGACTGCGCATATCCCCTTCGAATACTTTTCCGTCCGGATGACGTATCGCGCAGAAGAAACGGATGACCCGCCCCTGTTGCGGTCTCCATGGCAGAATATGAAGCGTCGCCGGATCCGGATAAAGAAACAAATCGGATTGTTCCACATTCATAAATCCGGGTACTGCGGAAGCATCGAAGGATATTCCATATTGAAATGCTCTTTCCAATTCATCCGGCAGGATGGAAATATTTTTCTGCATACCAAATATATCACAAAACGCCAGCCGGACAAACTTTACGTCATTCTCCTGTATAAACTGAAGGACTTCCCTCATCGTATCCGTCATCTTTCCTGCCTCCCTTATGATATCGCCCGGATACCGTTAAGATACCCTGCTTCATTTCCTTAATACTTGTTGTGTTTCCTTAATACTTCAATACTTCGTCAGATAGTTGTCAATTTCCCATTTGGAAACACTTGTCCGGTATTGATTCCATTCCTTCTTCTTCGCCTTGATATATTTGCGGAATACATGATCTCCAAGAGTCTCCCGTACGAAATCACTCTTTTCCATTTCCCCGATCGCCTCCATCAAATCGCCGGGAAGAGAGTCAATCCCCGCTTCCAGTCTTTGCTCTTCCGTCATTTTAAAAATATTCCGGTCCATGGCAGGAGGCGGATCCATTTTGTGAACGATGCCGTCCAGACCGGCATTCAGTATGGCTGCAAGAGCCAGATACGGGTTACAGGACGGATCCGGACAGCGCAGCTCAATACGGGTGGCATCTCCCCGGGCAGCCGGAATACGGATCAGCGGACTTCTGTTCTGAGTTGACCATGCGATATACACCGGAGCCTCGTATCCCGGAGTCAGTCTCTTATAGGAATTGACAATGGGATTGGTGATCGCCGTAATAGATTTCATATGCCGGAAGATACCGCCGATAAACCAACGGGCTTCCCGGCTCAGCTGGATGGGGTCGGATTCCTCGTAAAAAGCATTTTTCCCATCCCGGAAGAGGGAAACATTGGTATGCATACCGGAGCCGTTGATATCCGAAATTGGTTTTGGCATAAAGGTCGCATGCAGACCGTTTTTTTGTGCAATCACCTTGACCACCATCTTGAATGTCATGATATTATCCGCCGCCGTCAGGGCGTCTCCGTATTTGAAGTCGATTTCATGCTGTCCGGGTGCCACCTCATGATGAGAAGCTTCAATTTCAAATCCCATCTTCTCCAGCATCAGCACCATTTCCCTTCGTGCATCCTCACCATGATCCACCGGCCCCAGATCAAAGTACCCTCCTTTGTCCTGGGTAATCGTGGTGGGATTTCCCTCTTTATCCGTAAGAAAAAGAAAAAATTCACATTCCGGACCCACATTGAGCGTTTCGTATCCCAGCTCCCTGGCTTTCTTTACCGCTCTTCGCAGGACATACCTTGGATCGCCCTCAAAAGGAATACTGTCCGGACGATAGACATCACAAATCAGCCGGGCCACCTTCCCGCTGTCCGGTCTCCAGGGAAAAATAACAAAAGAGTTCCGGTCCGGACGCAAATACATATCGGATTCCTCAATCCGTACAAAACCTTCTATGGAGGATCCGTCAAACATATGCTGATTATCCAGTGCTTTCTCCAGCTGATCTGAGGTAATGGCAACATTCTTCAGTGTCCCCGGTATATCAGTAAACTGCAGCCGGATAAACTGCACATTTTGTTCCTTTACCATTCTTAAAATATCTTCCTTGCTATGATCGGGCATATTCTATCCCCTTTCCCCTGTTTTTTGTCTTTTTACAGTAAAGTGATATTTGCACGCTCACAGGCTTTCAACATTTCTTCCGGCCATACGGAGGCCTGTACTTCTCCGATATGGGCTTTGTTCAGAAGGTACATGCAGATCCTGGACTGACCGATGCCTCCGCCTATGCTACAGGGCAAATCCCCGTTCAAAAGCTCCCGATGGAACGGCAAATCCTTTCTCTCCTCACAGCCGGCCAGTTTCAGCTGCCTCAGCAATGTTTCCTCATCAACCCGGATTCCCATGGAAGACACTTCAAAAGAGCAGTCCAGCAACGGATACCAGAAAAGGATATCGCAGTTCCTCTCCCAGTCATCGTAATCCGGTGCCCTTCCGTCATGGCGGATGCCGGATTTCAGCAAGCCCCCGATTTTCATGAGACATACGGCTTTCCTTTCCCTCGCAATGGCGTCCTCCCGATGCCGCGGGTCCAGGCCGGGATACCGGTCCTCCAGCTCCTGGGTGGTCAGGAAGGTGATTTCATCCGGCAAAAGGCGGTGCAGCTGCGAATATTTGCTGCAGATAAACTCCTCCGCATCCTTGAAAACCCTGTAAATGCTGTTTACCGTATTCCGCAAGGTTCCCTCCGTCCTTTCCTCCTTTCGGATGATCTTCTCCCAGTCCCACTGATCCACATAAAAGGAATGCAGATTGTCCGGTTCTTCATCTCTCCGAATGGCATTCATATCCGTATACAGGCCTTCGCCATGATGAAGTCCATATCGTTTGAGGGCCATTCTCTTCCACTTTGCCAGGGAGTGGACGATTTCCACCTGCTTCCCTCCCAGAGCCCGGACATCAAAGGCAACCGGCCGTTCCACCCCATTCAGGTTGTCGTTCAAGCCGGATTCCGGTGTTACAAAAAGCGGCGCGGAAACCCGAACCAGGTTCAGCTCCTCCGCCAGACGGTTTTCAAAGAAATCCTTCAGCGACTTGATCGCCTTTTCCGTTTCCGGAACATTCAGGGACGTCCGGTATCCCTTCGGTAACATCAATCTCTCCATTGTCATCATGTTCTCCTCCCATTCCCGCTTTCCAGGTTTCCTGCAGAATAAAAGTATCCTTTCCCAATTGTACCGTTTCCTGCATGGTAAGGAAAGACAGGATTGCCCTTCCCTCACAGGCAGCTCTTCCCTTAAAGGAGCCAGGGAAAAGTAAAAAGGGCGAACTCAGGAGAAACCTGCTCCCCATTGAGTACGCCCATTTCATCCGCCACCTGCGCCTTTGCAATATGGTAACTTCTGAATTCATTCTTTTATTATGAATTCCCGATCCGATAATCCGAATCTCACTTCACCTTAAAAATTATAGCACGGGACAATTTTTCCCGTCAATGCCTCTTTGAAAAAAATTCAACAAAATTGCAATATTATTTTTCCATGCTGCATTTTATAAAAAATAACAACCTGCTACGCTCACAAGGTTTATAAATATGCATATGAATAGTATTGTTACTGCATTTGTATACGAGTCTTTCCAGCCGAAAAAGCAGATGCAAAGACAGCGCCGGAAAAACTCAAAAGGAAAGGTGTGAAACTATGTGCGGAATCACCGGATGGATCAATACAGCCGATCCCATCTCCCGATACCGGGATGTGATTGAAAAAATGACAGAGGAACTTCTTCCCCGGGGACCGGACGATCTTGGATACTGGTGCTCGGATCATGCCCTGCTGGGGCACAGGCGGCTGGCCGTCGTGGATCCGGCAGGCGGAGGACAGCCCATGGTCCGGCACAGGGGAAACCAGACATTCGTCCTTGTCTACAACGGGGAATTATATAACACCTCCGAGTTACGCAGTGAGCTTCGTTCCCTTGGTCATGGATTTATCAGCAACTCCGATACGGAAGTATTGCTGGAAGCCTATATCGAATGGGGACCGGACTGTGCGCAGCGCATCAATGGCATTTATGCCTTTGGAGTATGGAACGAAAAGGAAAAAAGTCTGTTCCTGTGCCGGGACCGGTTTGGTGTAAAGCCGCTGTTTTATGCCCGGCGGGGGAATTCCCTGATTTTTGCCTCCGAACTGAAGGCGATGCTGAAACATCCGCAGATTGAGCCTATCGTCGACTCGGAAGGGTTGGCAGAAATCTTCGCACTGGGTCCTTCCCGGACACCGGGAAACGGAATATACCGGGACGTATACGAAGTCCGGCCGGGGTTTACCCTGTTCGCCGATCCGTCAGGGATTCGCCGGCACCGTTACTGGAACTTTGAGAGCATGCCACACACCGACAGCCCGAAAAAAACGCTGGAGACCGTACGGGAACTGGTCCTGGATTCCATCGAGCGTCAGCTGACTGCAGATGTTCCGGTCTGTACCTTTCTGTCCGGCGGGCTGGATTCCAGTATCATTACGGCGGTTGCTGCCAGACATTTCCAGGCAAAAAACCAGGGATTGAACACATATTCCATTGACTACGTGGACAATGAGCTTTATTTCAGGCCCAGCCGTTTTCAGCCCAATTCCGATGCCCACTGGGTGAAGATTGTTTCGGAACAGTTCGGCACAAACCATCACCCTGTCAAACTGGACACGCCGGAACTGGCTCAGGCACTTGTTTCCGCGACCGAAGCCCGGGATCTCCCCGGAATGGCGGATGTGGATTCCTCCTTATGGCTGTTCTGCAGGGAAATCAGGAAACAGGCAACCGTCGGATTGTCCGGGGAGTGTGCGGATGAAATCTTCGGTGGCTATCCATGGTTCCATAATGAAAGTATGCAAAGCAGCAATTCCTTTCCCTGGATCCCTTCCGTAGAGGAGCGGACAGGGATGCTGAAGCGGGAAGTCCTGGATGCTATCCGCCCGGAGGAATATGTCCGAAAAAGATACAACGAAACCCTGGCTGAAACCCCGCGTTTGCCGGGCGAAATTCCTTCGGAAGCCCGCAGAAGGGAAATCTTCTATCTGAATATCCGTTGGTTCATGTCCACCCTGCTGGACCGGAAGGACCGCATGAGCATGGCACATGGACTGGAAGTCCGGGTCCCTTACTGTGACCACCGGCTGGCACAATATGTCTGGAACATTCCATGGGAACTGAAAAATATGGGCGGCATGGAAAAGGGCCTGCTCCGCAGGGCAATGGAGGGCCTTCTGCCGGAGGAGGTCCTGTACCGGAAAAAGAGCCCGTATCCCAAAACCCATAATCCTTCCTACGAGAAGGCGGTCCTTTCCATGACAAGGGAAATCCTGAACGACCGCAGTTCTCCCCTTCTGCAGCTGCTTGACCGGGATGCCGTCCTGTCCCTTGCCCAAAAGAAATCGGATTACGGCAAGCCCTGGTTCGGACAGCTTATGGCGGGGCCCCAGCTTTTTGCCTACCTGATTCAGGTGGATACCTGGCTGCGCAAATATCAGGTTCGCATCCTGTAGGAAGCCCGCGGCAGGACTTTTACAAGGCAGGTCAGATACCTGTCCCATTGGGACAGGACCTTCCATGCGGTTCCGCTGCCGGTATACCTGGCATGCTTTTCGATCATTTCACGGACTTCAGGGATCTCTTCCTCCGTCATGCTTTCCGGATCCACCATCCCAGGATTGCAGCGGTTCCTGAAGTCTCCCTCCTCATCCAGTACATAGGCAATCCCGCCGGACATACCGGCAGCAAAGTTGCGCCCGGTCCTGCCCAGGACAACCACCCTTCCGCCGGTCATATATTCACAGCCATGATCCCCCACATTTTCCACAACGGCTTTCATGCCACTGTTCCGTACACAGAATCGTTCTCCCGCGCCGCCCCGGATATAGGCTTCCCCGGAGGTGGCGCCATAGAATGCAACATTCCCCAGAATGGTATTTTCTTCAGGACAAAAGGACACCTCTTTGGGAGGACGGATGGCGATGATTCCCCCGGAAAGGCCCTTGCCGACATAATCGTTGGCATCTCCCTCCAGAATCATCGTGATTCCCCGGGGAAGGAAAGCTCCGAAACTCTGTCCTGCGCAGCCGTGGAAATGAAGCTCCACTGTACCGTCCGGCAGTCCCTCCGCACCGTATCTCCGGACTGCCTCGCTGCCCAGAATGGTGCCCACAGCCCGATCCGTATTCCGGATGGAAAGAGAAAGACATATTTTCCTTTTTCCCTCCAGTGCCGGCCGGCAGGCCGGCAGCAGCATCTGGCAGTCCAGTGTATCAGAAAAATCCGTTTTCCGGGGGCTGCTGCAGTACCTTTCCTGATGCGAAGAAACCTTTGGTGAATACAGAATGGCGCTTAGATCCATCCCTTTGGTCTTCCGGATACCTTTGTCTTTCCTTTCCGTCAGGAAATCGGTCCTGCCAATCATTTCATGAACCTTACGGAATCCCAGTCCTGCCATAATTCCCCGCAGATCCTGCGCAATAAACCGCATAAGGTTCACAACATACCGCGATTCCCCGGAAAACCGCCTGCGCAGTTCCGGGTTTTGTGTGGCAATTCCCACCGGGCAGGTGTCCGTATGACAGATACGCATCATCACACAGCCAAGAGCAACCAGCGGAGCCGTGGCAAAGGCATACTCCTCCGCACCAAGAAGAGCTGCCACCGCCACATCCCTTCCGGTCATCAGCTTGCCGTCAGTTTCCACCGCAATCCGGCTTCTCAGGTTGTTTCGGATCAGTGTCTGATGGGTCTCCGATACCCCAAGTTCCCAGGGCAGCCCGGCATGCAGAATGCTGCTTCTCGAAGCAGAACCGGTTCCTCCGTCATGACCGCTTATCACCACAGCATCGGCGCCGCCCTTGGCGACACCGGCGGCAATGGTCCCGACTCCCGCCTCGGATGCCAGCTTGACACTGATCCGGGCATCCCGGTTTGCATTTTTCAGGTCATAGATCAGTTCGGCAAGATCTTCAATGGAATAAATATCATGATGGGGCGGCGGGGAAATCAATCCCACGCCTGGAATGGAATGCCGTACCTCCGCAATCCAGGGATAAACCTTGGATCCGGGCAGCTGCCCTCCTTCTCCCGGCTTTGCCCCCTGGGCTATTTTAATCTGCAGTTCCCTGGCGTGAAGCAGATACCCGCCGGTTACTCCAAAACGCCCGGAAGCAACCTGCTTGATGGCACTGCAGCGTAAATCACCGTTGGCATCGGGACGGAAACGGCCTGGATCTTCCCCTCCTTCCCCCGTGTTGCTCTTTCCGCCGATATGGTTCATGGCAACCGCCAGGGCTTCATGGGCTTCCCGGCTGATGGATCCATAGGACATCGCTCCGGTCCGGAATCTTTTTACAATGGATTCCACCGGTTCCACTTCCTCTATGGGGACCGGTTCCCTGTCCGTCCGGAATTCCAGAAGCCCCCTGAGGGTGCTGGCTTTTTCTGAAGAATCGCTGACACATGCCGCATACTTTTTGTAAAGGCCGTAATCCCCGGTTCGGACCGATTTCTGAAGCATACGCACCGTTTCCGGACGATACAGATGATCCTCCCCGCCGGATCGGAATTTATAAATGCCGCCCGGATCCAGGGCTTCCTCTCCGGAATCGGAAACAGAATAAGCCGCCGAATGCCGCATGCGGATTTCTGCAGCAATCTCATCCAGGGTAAGGCCCTCCACTTTGGACGGGGTCCCGGCGAAATACTTTGCAATCACATTGCTGCTGATCCCCACTGCCTCAAATATCTGGGCTCCCCGGTAGCCTTGTACCGTGGAAATTCCCATCTTGGAGATGGTTTTCAGGATCCCTTTCCGCAGGGCATGGATATAATTCCGCTTCGTCTCCGGGTATTCCATTCCCTTCAGAAGGCCCCGCACAGCCCTGTCCTGAATGGTCTCCAATGCCAGCCAGGGGCAAACGGCATCCACACCGTACCCCAGCAAAAGCGCAAAATGATGCACCTCCCTGGGCTCTGCGGAAGACAGTATGATGCTGGCCCGGGTACGCAGCCCTTTTTCAATCAGATCATGATGCAGACCGGAAACCGCCAGCAGGGCGGGAATGGGAGCCTCCTCCGCTGTCGTATGCCTGTCGCTCAATATCAGGATGCTTATGCCTTCCCGGATCGCTTCTTCCGCTGCACGACAGAGTTGCTCCATGGCCTTTTCCAGACCGCTTCCGCCTTCCCGGACCGGGTACCGGATGGAAAATTCCCGTGAAGGGAACCCTTCCCTCTCCATGCGCTTCAGCTTTTCCAGTTGATCCGGAACCAGGATCGGACTTTTCAGCCGGATCCGATGGCAAGCCGCAGGACCCGGCTCCAGGAGATTTCCCTCCGAACCAAGCAGCGTCTCTTCGGACATCACGATGGATTCCCGGATGGAATCCATCGGCGGATTGGTAACCTGCGCAAAATGCTGCCTGAAGTAATCATATAACAGATGCGGGCGGGAAGACAGCACTGCCAGCGGCGTGTCATCCCCCATGGATCCCACCGGCTCGGCTCCGGCAACTGCCATTGGATCCAGCAGGACGGTCAGGTCCTCTCTGGTGTAGCCAAATGTTCTGTGCAGGACCGGCAAATTGCCTTCCATCGTCTTCCCGGACCGGCGGTTTGCGGAATCGGCCTTTCCGTTCTCCAGTTCCGTCATGGATTCCCGGAGCCATTTCCCGTAAGGATGCCGGCAGGCAATCGTTTCCTTGATTTCCCCATCTTCAATGATTCGGCCGTTCACGGTATCCACCAAAAGCATCCCGCCGGGCGCAAGCCTTCCCTTCTTTAGAATGTCCCGGGACCCGATATCCGGGACACCGGCTTCAGAAGCCAGTACCACCATTCCGTCTGTGGTAATGGTATAGCGCGCCGGTCTCAGCCCGTTTCGGTCCACAACCGCTCCGGCCAGCCTTCCGTCGGTAAAGCAGATGGCAGCCGGACCGTCCCAGGGTTCGGACAGACAACTGTGGTATTGGTAAAATGCCTCTCTCTCCGGAGTCCTTCTCTCCTGTCCGGACCGCGGCTCAGGGATCATCATCATGAGGGCATGCGGAAGGGAATATCCGCAGTGATACAGGAACTCCAGACAGTTATCCAGCATGGAGGAGTCACTTCCTCTTTCATCCAGAACGGGAATCACCTTTTCCAGCTCCCCCCGAAAGATACCGGAAGAGAACATGGCCTGCCTGGCCCGCATCCAATTGATCTCTCCATTGTGCACCGTATAGCGGTTGGGGTGAGCCTTTTCCCAGCTGGGAAACGTATTGGTGCTGAATCGGGAATGCACCAGGGCAATGGCGGAAACCATGCGCTCATCTGATAAATCCTGATAAAACCGCGGCAGCTGGGCAGGCTGAAGCATCCCTTTATAGACAATGGTCCTGGAGGACAGACTGGCCAGATAAATCCCATCCCCGGCAGCGCTGCCGGGGCCCGTAACTTCCTTTTCCACCCTTTTCCTTATAATGTAAAGCCGGCGTTCAAAATCCATCCCCCGGTTTGTCCTGGCACCTTTGGCAATAAAGGCCTGACGGATACAAGGTTGACAGGCTTTGGCCGTTTTCCCCGGAACTGCATGATTCACCGGCACCGTACGCCATCCCAGAAAATTCTGCCCTTCCTGCTTTACAATGGATTCCAGCCCCGTTTCATAATTCTGACGGAAACGGACAGGGAGAAAAGCCATGCCCGTCCCATAATCCCCGGCCTGAGGCAGCCGGATACCCTCTGCCTCACAGACATTCCGAAAAAACACATCGGAAATTTGAATCAGAATGCCTGCTCCATCTCCGGTATCGGGCTCACTTCCGGTTCCGCCCCTGTGACCCAGGTTTACGAGAATGTTCAAGGCGTTTTTTACAATCCCGCAGGTTTTTCTTCCCTTACTGTCTGCAATCAATCCGATCCCGCAGGCATCGTGCTCCTGCGTGGCATCATACAGTCCTTTGCAATTTGTATCTGCCATATTTTTCATGTCCATCCCCCCGGCCCCTGCCATCTGCATGAAATCCATGTTTCCATTTATTTGGCTTCCATTCCATTCTGCATCTTTACCTTTTCATTCATTCAGTTTATGCAGCTTATGAGCAATAAAAAAAGGCGCATCAGAAGAGAAGAATACTCTCCATTGAGTACGCCATTGTGATAAATATTTTATCATATCCGGGCAGAAAAGTCAATAAGGTTTATCCCTGTTTTTGCATGATTATATTTTAAATCCTTCACTATATTTCCTCTTTATTCCATTTAATAAATTTTTGATTTTCGATATTTGCCTGTGGATGTGTTTCCCGGCACGTAAAAAACCATATCCGCAATAATTTGTACCTCGCGTGGAAAACGATAATGTCGTATAATATCATTATCATGAAACAAAACTCAAATGAACCATATAGAATGGAGGATTATATGAAAATGAAGGAACAAGGGAAGAAACAGAAAAAGGCAGGCTGGGTTGGAATGGCAGTCCTGCTTTTGTTCCTGAGCGTTACCTCACCCGCCTCCGCCCAGGACACATTCAACAGTGCCGCAGAGTCTGCCATATTAATGGAAGCCTCCACCGGGCAAATATTGTACGAAAAAAATGCGGATACCCCTCTTCCCCCGGCCAGCATCACCAAAATCATGACCTTATTGCTGGGTTTTGAGGCTTTGGATAATGGAAGCGCCCACTTGGAGGATCCGGTGACGGTTTCCGAAAAAGCATGGCGAACCGGAATGGAAGGATCGGAAATGTTCCTCGATGTCGGATCCAAAGTACCGCTGCGGGACATCCTGACCGGAATCTCCGTCGTATCCGCCAATGATGGCTGTGTTGCCCTTGCAGAACATCTTTACGGATCCGAGGAAGTCTTTGTCGGGCAGATGAACAAACGCGCAAAGGAACTGGGCATGACCCATACCGAGTTCAAAAACTGCAATGGTCTGCCGGCAGCAGGGCATCACATGAGTGCCCATGACATTGCAATATTGGCCGGATATCTGATCACAAACTATCCGAAAGTGCTGGAGTTGGAGTCCACAAAGGAATTTACCTTCAACGGGATCTATCAGAAGAACCGCAATCCCCTTCTCGAAAATTATCCCGGCGCAGATGGCCTGAAAACCGGCTGGACCGAGGAAGCCGGCTTCTGTCTGGTAGGTACAGCAAAAAAGGACGATATGCGGCTGATCTCCGTTGTGCTGAAAACCAGGGATGAAAAGGAACGGCTTGCGGCTTCGAAAGAACTGCTGGATTTTGGATATCGGAATTTTGAACTGACTGAAGTTGTAAAAGAAGGGAAAACAATCGGGAAAATCCCGATACGGGACGGCAGGGAAACCACGGTGCCGGTAAAGGTCAATGAATCCATAACAGCAGCTGTTCCGAAGTCCCGCAAGGCAGATATCAAAATCTCTGCGGTACCGTCGGATCAGCCGATATTGGCTCCTGTTGCAGCCGGTAAAACGGTGGGAAAGGCAGAAGTCCGATTGGGCAGGGATGTCCTGGCAACGGCAGATATCAGTACAACCAAAAAAGTGGAGAAGATCGGTTTCATAACAAAGTTGGTCCGGGGAATTGCAGACTTTTTCCGATCCCTGTTTAAAGTCTCCAAAGCCTGATCGGTTTGATCCTTATTTACCGGGAAGAAAAAATAGAATTTACCGGGAATCCAAACTATGATATGATAATATGAATATCATAAATATATCATTTTAAAAGGAGAATGGTTTATGAGCCGATCACTAAAGGATACTAAAAATCTCACCTTCCTTGCTTTAATGCTGGCCATTACCATTGTATTGGACCTGACGCCATTGGGTGCATTGCCATTGGGTTCGATCAGTGCAACAGTCGTCCATATCCCCACCATTATTACAGGGGTCCTGCTGGGCCCGGTTGCCGGATGGATTCTTGGAACGATGATGGGTATTATCTCTTTGATTCATGCGGTGACGAGGCCGGTAAGCGTTATCGATCCCCTGTTTATCAACCCGCTCGTCTCCGTACTTCCGCGGATGCTGGTCGGAGTGGTGGCCTGCTATGTTTACCGGATGCTCTGTAAGGCTCTGAAAGCACCGGCGTCTGCCTTTGTCGCAGGCGTTGCAGGCAGTGCAGTGAATACCGGACTGGTATTCCTGATGCTTTATCTGATATATGCCCGGGAAGTGACAAAAAGGCTGGGGGTTGCCTTCAAGACAATGCTGCTCTCCGTGCTGACGACAAATGCCATCGCAGAAGCCGTTCTTGCCGGTATATTGACCATGGCCATTACGATGGCTTACAACAAATACAGGAAAATAATCAGGGAGTAATCATATGTCAAGAATTATTGGAATCGATGTCGGCGGAAGTACAACAAAAATTGTCGGATTGCATGAAAACAGGATTATCAGCCCCATGCTGGTCAAGGCCAACGATGCCATTGCATCCGTATATGGCGCTTTCGGCAAATTCATGAGCAAAAACAAGCTGGGCCTGAAGGATATCAGCCGGATCCTGGTAACCGGGGCAGGTTCCGGATATCTGTCCGATAATATATACGGGATTCCCACCGGCAAGGTGAATGAGTTCCAGGCTATCGGAAAGGGCGGACTGTTTCTGACCAGCCTGAAGCGGGCCATCATTGTCAGCATGGGTACCGGCACGGCTTATGTCATTGCCGATAAAAACGGGGAAAAACATATCGGCGGTACCGGCGTCGGCGGAGGAACCCTTCTGGGCCTCTCCAATAAAATGCTCAATATACGGCATTTTGATGATTTGATCGAAATGGCTCAGGGCGGAGATCTGTCGCATATCGATCTTTTGATCCGGGATATCACGAAGGATCCGGTAGGAAGCCTGACGCAGGAAAGCACGGCATCCAATTTCGGGAAAATCAGCGATCTGGCCACCAAGTCGGATACCGCTCTTGGAATTATCAACCTCGTGTTCCAGACCATCGGAACCATTGCCGCGTTTGCTTCCCGCATACACAATACAAAGGATATTGTATTAACGGGGAATCTGACCAATGTCCCCCAGTCCCGGACTATTTTTGACTCCCTGCAGGGCTTGTACCAGGTACGGTTTCACATGCCCGATCATGCGGAGTATGCCACGGCTGCCGGAGCAGCCCTGTTTCCTGCAGAGGACCTTACAGATTTGTCTTTATGATATGGAAAAAGGAAGCAGTTTATACCCCGTATGCATTGGGGATATGATGGATCTGAAAAGAGGAATCCGGCCGGGCAAAGACCTCCAGGACGTCAAAACGACAGGACGTATCCTTCCAGTGCCTGTCCTGAAGAAAGCATAACGCGGCTTTTCGATACCTGGACTGCTTTTTCCGGTTTACCGCCTGGGCAGGAGTACCAAAAGCCGTGGATGTCCGGGTCTTCACCTCAGCAAATACCAGTTGACCTTCCCCGGATGCAATAATATCCACCTCGCCAAAGGGGCATCGATAATTCCGATATACAATCCGATAGCCCTGCCGGATGAGATACTGACAAGCCTGCTCCTCCCCCCATTTCCCCAATTCCCTGCGATAGGTACCCAAAATTCTGTTCTCTCCTTTTCCGTTAATTTATGACAGGTAAAATAAAATACGCTTCATATCTTATACCTTTCGACCCTTACTTCATATTATAGGGAAAACAGCATG
Source organism: Eubacteriales bacterium mix99 (assembly GCA_038396605.1). NCBI lineage: Bacteria > Bacillati > Bacillota > Clostridia > Eubacteriales > Eubacteriales bacterium mix99. The sequence continues at coordinate 2,266,066 of CP121690.1, read as the reverse complement.
TGGAATCAACAAATTCCGTCATATTCAGCTCATTTTATACTATACAAATTATTTAAGATATAGTATAATGACAAGAAAGCAAATGAATTTTAATACTTTTGTCACATTTGCTTAAAATCCATGACGGGGTGATTCTGTGAGAAAAAAATTCCTTATTCCATTTCTGGCTGCTATTCTTGTAATGACCATGGCAGCGTCGGCCTTTGCTTCCGGTATAACCGAAAAGCAGGGAAAGCTGAATGATGTACATAAGAACATTACAGATAGCAAAAAGAATCTGAATCAGGTCAGGGATCAGCAAAACAGCGTGCAAAATCAGCTGAAGCAAGTTGATCAGAGCCTGCAGGAAAAACAGAAGGAACTGTCCGCAGTGGAAAACCAGTTGAACCAGACACAGAGCGAGCTCTCCGCCAAAAAGCAGGAGCTGGCAGTCACAGAGAACAACCTGGCGAACACCAGGAAAAATCTGGACAAGCTTCAGACAGAATTGAATCAGGCCATTAAAAAAGCCGAGGAACAGGAGCAACTCAATGCAGATCGAATGAGAGCCATGTATATGAACAGCAACTCTTCCTACCTGGAACTGCTGTTTGAATCCAAAGGCCTGAACGATCTGATGGATCGGGTGGATATGATCACCAAAATGTTCTCCTATGATCAGGGCGTATTTGATGAACTGACTCAGTACCGGGATGAAGTGAAAAAGAAGAAAGAGGCTTGTGAAGATCAAAAAGCCAACATTGAGCAATGCAAGCGTGGCATAGAGAGTCAGAAAGCTGCTCTGGAGCAAAAGGAAAGGGAAATCCAGAACACGAAAGCGCAGATTGCAAAGCAAAAGCAGGATATCGAAGCGACGCAGAACGAAAAGCAAAGGCTGATCACTCAGCTCGACGCCGAAAAGGCCAAGATCAGTGAAGACCTGGATGCAATGGAAGCAGAGTCCAAAAACCTGGAGAAAGAGATCCGAAGGTTGGTCCTGGCCAGACAGCAGCAGCAGCAGCAACAGCGGCAAGCCAGCCGGGGTTCCGTGAAAAGACCAGGGAGTGGTGTCAACAACGTTGGATCCAAATACACGGGAGGCAGATTGGCTTGGCCGGCACCTGGTTTTTACACCATTACTTCCCCATATGGATGGCGCAATCATCCTATTGAAGGAGTAGAAAAACTACATAAAGGGATGGATATATCCGGAGGCGGCATTGCCGGACACCCTGCCAAAGCCGCAGCGGATGGTACGGTAATTCTTATCCAACACGATAATGGTCGTAAAAAAGGTTATGGAAACATGGTAACGGTGGATCATGGCGGCGGGATTACAACCACCTATGCTCATGGATCCGCTATAAAGGTTTCTGTGGGACAGAAGGTGAAGGCGGGTGATACTGTCATTCTCGTCGGCAGCACTGGAGGTTCTACCGGGCCGCACCTTCACTTCGAGGTTCGGGTAAACGGGACTCCTGTCAATCCCATGGGTTATTTGAAGTAAGCGTTTTAGATTCAGAAATCGGAATCGATATCCTCTCATCATGGAAGATTCAACTGGTTCATCACAAAGGAAAACAAGGAAAACAAAAACAGGAAAAGAGCTTGTCCTAAAGGACAGGCTCCTTTCCTGTTATTTGAACTATTTGGATGCTATGATTCCTGTCCCGCTTCATCCCTGGCTGCCTGTCGGTCATATCGGCTGCTGTAATGATGTGTCTGCTCCAGCATCATGTCCTTCACTTTCATCAGGCGTACCTGCGTGCTGCGCTCGTTCTCATCCAGCTTCATGGTGATATACCGGATGTTTTCCTGCATTTCAGGAATCATGACATGCTCCAGCGCGTTTACCCGCCTCCGGGTTTTTTCAATCTCTGTGGCCATCATCTGACAGGCTTTCTCACATTCTGCCAGTTTCAGCATATCCGGCAGAATGTCCGCCAGGGATTTCACAGCGTCATCCAGGTCGGCAGAGGTAAATGCAAACCCATAGGAGTAGATATCATTGGCATCGGATGTGCGTGTTTTATAATGGAATTGCGGAATTTCCACGCTCATGACGTTTTTTACGTCTGTCTCCAGAAAGACTTCCTGTTTGGGCGCCAGAAACGCAGTCTTCAATGTTTCGTCCGACATCACCGCCCGTGCCAGGACAAAGTTTTTGTTGGCGGACTGAATACCCTGCTCCACCCGTTCCCGCAGGACTTTGTTTTCTCTTACCAGGTCCAGAAACTGCCGCATCAATTCGTCCCTTTTGTCCTTCAGCAGCTTATGTCCTCTCATGGCTATACCGAGCTTTCTCTTGAGTTGTGTCAGTTCCATACGTGTTGGGTTTACATGAGCGGCAGCCAAAAATATCCCTCCCTACTTGTCAGATGCATCATAGTATTCATCCAGAAGTTGATCATTGATCCGTTTCAGTTCACTGCGGGGCAGAATGCGAAGCAGTTTCCAGCCGAGATCCAACGTTTCTTCCACATCCCGATTGACCTGGTATCCCTGTGATATATATTGCTTTTCAAACTCATCGGCAAATTTCGCATACAATTTATCAATATCCGTCAGGGCTGCTTCGCCAAGTACCACCATCAGTTCCTTGGCCTCTTTTCCCCGGGCATAGGCAGCAAACAGCTGATTCATGGTATCCGCATGATCTGCCCGTGTTTTTCCTTCCCCGATTCCCTTATCCTTCAGACGGGACAACGATGGCAGTACATCGATCGGAGGCGTGATTCCCTTCCGGTACAAGTCACGGCTGAGTATAATCTGCCCTTCCGTAATATATCCGGTCAGGTCCGGAATCGGATGGGTCTCGTCATCTTCCGGCATGGTCAATATGGGAATCATTGTAATGGATCCCGGTTTGCCTTTCTGACGGCCGGCCCTCTCATAAATGGACGCCAGGTCCGTATACATGTAGCCGGGATACCCCCGTCTGCCCGGAACCTCCTTGCGTGCAGCGGATACTTCACGCAGGGCATCTGCATAATTCGTAATATCCGTCAGAATCACCAGGACATGCATACCCTTTTCAAATGCCAGGTACTCTGCTGCCGTCAGTGCCATTCTCGGGGTGGAGATCCGTTCAATGGCCGGGTCATTGGCCAGATTTACAAACAGAACCGTCCGGTCCAGGGCACCGGTTTCACGAAAACTTTCGATAAAAAAGTTGGCCTCCTCAAAGGTAATGCCAATGGCGGCAAATACAACTGCAAAGGACTCCTGTGTTCCCCGCACCCTGGCCTGGCGTGCGATTTGCGCTGCAAGATTGGCATGGGGCAGCCCCGATGCAGAAAAGATCGGCAGCTTCTGTCCCCGTACCAGAGTGTTCAGCCCGTCAATGGCAGAGATCCCGGTCTGGATAAACTCCTGGGGATAACTGCGCGCAACCGGATTTATGGGCAGGCCATCAATATCCATGCGTTTGTCCGGCAGGATTTCCGGACCGTTATCTATGGGACGCCCCAGCCCGTCAAAGATACGCCCCAGCATATCTCTGGAAACACCCAGCTCCATGCTGCGTCCCAGGAACCGTACCTTGCTCTGGGACAGATTGATGCCGGCGGAGCTTTCAAACAACTGTACAAGAGCATTGCTGCCATCCACCTCCAGCACTTTACAGCGTCGTTTTTCTCCGGTGCTCAGTTCAATTTCTCCCAATTCATCATAGGTAACGCCGGACACGTTCCGCACCAGCATCAGAGGACCCGCTATCTCTTCTATGGTTCGATACTCTTTTGGCATTTATAAGTCCTCCTTCTGAATGGCCTGTTGGATCTCATCCGACAGCATCTGTTCGATCTGATCGTATTCCTCGTCAGTTTTGTCCTCGGCTACATATTTGAACCGCCCAATCCGCTCCCGCACCGGCAACCGAACCAGGTCCTCAATGTTCGCTTTCTTTTCCAGTGCGGAAACAGCCGCATCATAATACCCCAAAACCAGATGCATCATCTGATACTGCTTCTGCAGAGAGGTATAGGTATCCGTTTCATGAAAGGCATTCTGATGGAGAAAGTCCTCCCGAATGGACCGGGCGGCTTCCAGTTTCAAACGATCGCCTGCAGACAATGCATCCATGCCCACCAGCTTGACGATCTCCTCCAGCTCCGATTCATCATGCAGCAAACGCATCAGCCGCGCCCGCAAATCCATCCAGTCGTTTTTTACATTGGCGTTAAACCATTTTCCCATGGTATCGACATACAGGGAATAACTCGTCAGCCAGTTGATCGCCGGAAAGTGACGACGGTATGCAAGATCCGCATCCAGGCTCCAGAACACCTTTACAATCCGAAGCGTTGCCTGGGAAACCGGTTCGGATATATCGCCTCCGGGAGGAGATACGGCACCTATCACCGATAAGGCTCCCTTTCGTCCCTCTTTCCCCAGGGCTCTGACATACCCTGCCCGTTCGTAGAACTGGGCAAGACGGCTGCCAAGATAAGCAGGATACCCTTCTTCGCCGGGCATTTCCTCCAATCGACCGGACATTTCACGCAGCGCTTCCGCCCAGCGGGAAGTGGAATCCGCCATCAATGCCACCGAATACCCCATATCGCGGTAATACTCGGCCATGGTGATCCCGGTATAGATGGAAGCCTCTCGCGCCGCAACCGGCATATCGGAAGTATTTGCAATCAGAATGGTTCGCTTCATCAGGGAATAGCCGGTTTTCGGATCCTTCAGCTCCGGAAACTCATTCAGGACGTCCGTCATTTCATTTCCCCGCTCCCCGCAGCCGATGTATACTACGATGTCGGCATCCGCCCACTTTGCCAGCTGATGCTGTACTACCGTCTTTCCGGAGCCAAACGGTCCGGGGACTGCAGCAACTCCGCCTTTGGCAATGGGAAACAGGGTATCAATCACCCGCTGGCCGGTGATCAGCGGCATGTCCGGAGAAAGCTTTTCCTGATAAGGCCGGCCTTCCCGGACCGGCCATCTCTGCATCAGGGACAGGTTGTGCCCGGTACCATCCGATCCGGTTATTGTAGCGATCGTATCCGCAACGGTATAATCACCTTCCGCGATCCCTGTGACCTTTCCTGATACGCCATTCGGAACCATTATTTTATGAAGCACGATTTCCGTTTCGGGAACCGTGCCAACAATATCCCCGGGAACAACTTCCTGTCCGACTTCCACGGCAGGCTGAAAATGCCATTTTGTCTCCCGGTTCAGAGACAGCACCTGCACCCCACGTTTCAGGTTGTTTCCGGTCTGTTCCATGATTTTATCCAAAGGACGCTGAATGCCGTCATAGATGCTTCCAATCAGACCGGGTCCCAATTCCACACTCATGGGAGACCCGGTGGACTCCACAGGCTCTCCCGGCCCCAGACCGGAAGTTTCCTCATAAACCTGTATGGAAGCTTCCCCGCCATGAATCTCTATAATCTCTCCGGTCAGCTGTCGATCGCTGACACGGACCATATCAAACATATTTGCATCCCGCATGCCTTCTGCAATCACGAGAGGCCCGGCAACTTTCTTTATGGTACCTTTGCTCATTTCTGGTCCACCTTCTTTGCTGTATTCCTTCCGTTCGCTAACGCTGGTTTTTATCCTGAAAGACAATATCGGTACCGACCGCCTGCTCCACTGATTTCTTTACCATTTTGATCCCCATCCCGTTATTGCCGGATACCCCGGGAATGGGAATAATCGCAGGCAGCTTTTCCATCCGGCAAGAATCGATTTCTTCTTCCAATACCGCTGCCAGGGATTCGGTAATATAAATGACTGCATAATCTTTCCCGGCCATCTTCCTGAGCTTTCTGCCGGCTGCCTCCGGATCAAACGGTTCTGCCACCGGGACAATATCCAGTCCTAGTGCCGCAAAGCCATAAATACTGTCATAATTGCCCATTATTGCTATCTTATACATACATTTCCCGTATCCTTTCCCGGATGGATTCTTTTGAAAGATGGTTCTGTCTGCCCAGCAGGATAATCCGCACCGTTTTTATTTCATTTTCCCTGGCAAGAAGATAAGCTGCCAGCGGACTGACAGTAAAGGAATGATATTTCTCAGGACGGATCTCCCGAATCAGATGATTGTCACACCACAGCTCGAAGGTGGAAAGGGACTTTTCCAGGTCCGGAACTCCTTCTGCATATACGGTATGCCGCAGATATTCACAAATCTCCTCCAACCCGGACTCCGCAGCCCAAGCAAGAGCTTCGACATCCAGGGTATCGCAGGCTGCCAGCGCATTGCGGGTCCATTCCGGAGATTTGCCGGTTTTCCATGCACGCACTGCAATCCGGATATCTGCCTGGGCCACCGTTTGTTCCGCATATCGTCCGAGAAATTCATTGCCCTGGGCTGTCCCGGCCTGATGAATGGCCTCCAGGGCAGCCTTGTCCACAATTCTGTCACAAAGCTGTCCATCCCCGGTGTGCATCAATGCCTCATAGGCCTCTCCGGCGGGATCGCGCATTTTCTCCGGCAGCAGGGAAAAATCCCGGCTTTGAACTGCCTTCATAATTGTGGCAGAATTCACAGTCCCGTGTCGGACAAACGGAGATTGTCCTTCTTTCCCTGCATACACCAGCTTGATTGCCGTCTTCAGATTCTGATAGTCATTGGGATATCGCAGTATGTCGAATACCGACATATCCTCCACCAGTTCCTCCATCAGTGCCCAGGCTTTGCTCCTTTCCCCAGAAAGCATCTGTTCCACGTCGGTGTGGCCTTTCCCGCCCCACCCCTTTTCCGTAAGCAGACGCAGACATTCTTCATAGCTTTTCGCCGCCATCAGCTGCTCTATAAAATCGGAGTTCAGCAGAAGCAGTTCCCTGGAACGAATTCGTGCAACGGCATAGGTATAAAGCTCTTCCGCCATGGTATTTCCTCCTTCCCGGTATCAGGCAAATAAGAATTCATGGACTTTATCCTGCAGGACATCGTGCCTGCTTTCAAACAAAGCCTCAAAGGAGCAATTCTCCTCCACTTCGCCGTATACCAGAACAAAGCCTCCGTCTATGGGTCTGGTTTCCTGAGAAATCTTCAGGGAACCGCCCCTGGCGGAAATGGCCTGATTCAACAAAGCTTCCAAACCGGAAGGAAGGCGGTCCCGATCCTTTAAGCAGAACAGGATCTGCCCGTCCTGCGGCAGAGCATATTGTTCCACCATTTCCCGGATTCGCCTGAAGTACTCGTCTTCGCTGCTCTCCAGAACAGCCTTCCTCGCCTTTTGGATCACATCTTCGATCATCTGTTGTTTGGCAGCCAGAATGGTCTTTCGCTTCTGCAGGGATGCAGAAGACTTCGCACGGGCAATCCTGTCTGCCTGCTCCACCGCAGACTGCCGGGCAATCCGCCCGCATTCCCTTTTTGCTTCTTCTTCTTTTTCCTTCAGGATCTTTTCCGCCTGCTGCTGTGCCGATGCGATCTTTGCATCGGCAGTGCTGCGGGCCTCGGACAAGATCTGAGCCAGTATTTTATCCAAGCCTGACATATTTTTCTCCAATCTCTGATGCCTGTTATATATTCACGGAACCAATCCCGGTAACCGCCAGAATGGAGATCAACAAAGCAAGAATCGCATAAGTTTCCACCATTGCCGGGAAAATAATGGCTTTTCCGGATTGATCGGGGCGTTTGGCAACCATTGCAATACTGGCAACGGCTGCGCGTGCCTGACGAATGGCAGACCAATAGCCTACAAATATCATTGGCAGACAGGCGATAAAATAAAGCAGTCCCTTGTAGAGGGAAACATCGGAAGAACCGCCGAGAATCCCAATCTGTGTCAGAGTAATAAAGGCGATCAGCAAGCCATAAATTCCCTGTGTACCAGGCAAAAGCTGAAGGATCAAGACCTTTCCAAATTTACTGGGGTCTTCTGTAACTACACCAGCAGCTGCCTCACCAGCCATTCCCACACCCCTTGCGGAGCCGATGCCTGACATAACTGCCGCCAGTACTGCACCCAGCAATGCAAAAAACACGCCCATATTTTCCATAATCATGTTTCCTCCTTAATTTCAAAGTATTTCGTATGAACAGCAAAGGGAGTAAACTCCTTTCCCCCGCCTTCATAAAACTTGCCAAAAAACTCAACAAATGATAACCGGTTGGTATGTACATAAGCCCCCAGCAGATTTATGGCCATATTGAGAGCGTGACCGATCAGAAAAACAACCGTAAACAGCACCGCACCCATGACACTGTCGCCAAACATGGCGCCCATCTGATTAATCACTGTTGCGATGACACCGGTGGCAAGGCCAAGGGCCAGCAGGCGGGAATAGGAAAGAATATCGCTCAGATAACCGGTTACATTATATAATCCATAAAGGCCTTTCAAAATACGCTTGAACCAGTTGCGGGATTCCCTTCCTGCTGTAAGGATAATTCCCGCGCCGGCAACTGCGGCGATACTGCCCGCTGCTTTTCCCACAACAGAAGGCAGGACAAAATTCAGTCCGAACATCCCGGCAAATTGTGAGCTGGAAAGCAGGACAACAATGAGCCCGCCCACCAGCAGATACCAGAATAGAACGTCATAAACGGCATCTTTGTACTGCTTCGCCCGGATACATTGAACCAATTTGGCTCCCAGGCCCGTGAATAAATGAAGAACGCCAACTGCCATGGAAAACACAAGCATCTGCATGGGGTCATTGACAGGCTCAAACCACAGAGGCGGGACGGAAACCGTCCTGTGAAAAAATGTAGTCGATACGATCTTCGTCACATCTCCAAACCAGCTGCCAAACATGGCGCCCCAAAATGTTGTGGAGATACCGCAGAAGAAGAACATACGCAGGGTTTTCTGCATTCCAGGTTCCATATTTTTGTATTTCCGCAGGCAGAATCCGCAGCCGAGTACCATCAGCAAACCATACCCCGCATCGGACAGCATCAGCCCGAAAAGAATATAATAGAAGATTGCCATTAAAAACGTCGGATCGATTTCCCCTTTTCCCGGCAGGCTGAAAGATCGTAAAACGCCTTCCACCGGTTCGGCAAACTTGTTGTTTTCCAGCAGAATCGGTACGTCCGCATCCCCGGAGGGATCTTCATATTCCACCAATAAATCAAATTGTTCATTCAGAATGGCAGCGGCAGTGTCCGCCTTTCGCGCCGGAATGTAACCTTCCAGAAAGAAAGCATGCCGGGACTGCAGCAATCGCCCTGCGACATCCGCTTTTTCCTTTCTAATGGCATAGCAGTCCAGCATTCCCTTCAGACTGTCACGCTGCCCGGATAAGTCCCGGATTTCCTCCTCTGCCGTATCCCGGGCTTTCTCCAACCTGTCTTTCTTCTCCTTCCATTCCTGCATCTGCCGGATGGGGAGAGTCGGAACGGATGCGGATGGATAGGCAAACCCCATGCTTCTCAGTGCATTTTCAACCGGGCCGGCATCCCTGCGGAGACAGAGCAAAACAATACAGACCTGTTCCCTGGTCGAACTGACGATTTCCAGATGAACCGCATCCACCGCCGGAAGCCGGTCGAACAGGGACGCAAGGAGTTCTTCCCGGGACATTTCACCGGTCAGGGACCCGATAAATGCAGCCACCGATTTTGTTCCCCGAAACTGCAGGGGAAGATCCAGACTGCTCCAGGGAACCAAAGAATCCATCTGTACCTGGAGCTTCTCCATACCTGCCCTGTATTCTGAAATGGTGTCCGATAATTCCCGGATATGTTTTGCTGTCTCCAGGATCTCTTCCTGTTCCCCGTCCAGTTTCTCATACCTCTTTCGGGAAAGCTCCTGTTTCCCGTTCAGTACATTCAGCATGGGTTTCTTTTCCGGTACATGACGGTCCAATATCTCCAAAGCTTCCTGCACGACTGCTGCCTGCTTTTCCAGCAGCAATTTTTCAGAGGAAACATCATATTTATAAAACGCATTATCTTTCCTGTTGATATCATTGATCTGAACCGTGCCGCAGCGCTGCAGGACATCCAGCACCGCTCTGCGGTCCTTTTTCAATCCAATCATTGAAATATGCTTCATCGGCAGTATTGCCATGGAACCTTGCCTCCCTTAAGATCCAATCCTTCTCTGATCCGCAATGGTACAGGGAATCACAGAATATTCGACAGAATCCATTGAATTGCCGTTTGCTCCTTTTTCTCAGCGGATTTTCGGAGTGATTCCGTTTCCTTTTCCGCCTGACGCAGAGTCTTTGTAATCAAATCCGCTCCCTGCTGCCCTGCTGCCTCCAGATCAATACGGGCTTTTTCCCTTGCTTCACTGATTCGTTTTTCATATCTGCCATTCGCCTCATTTTTGGCGTCCGCAATCATTTTAGCACCTTTTGCCGACGCGTCCTTCACGATCTGATCGGCTTCCTGCTCTGCCCTGCGGATGGCTTCCACCGCTTCCTTCGCCAATTCAACCACCACCGTTTCCGATATACTGACGATATATGTAGAATAAATCATGTTCCGGTACGAAATTATTTCCATTATATCAAATACTGAATGGATTATCCAGAACTACACCTTCCTTTTCTACCTTTTCCATTCACACCTTTTCCATTCCGCTGTTCCTCCGTTCCCATGCCGGATGCTGCGCCAAAATCCTTCAGCCATGAGATTGATAAGAGGCAAAAATGGCAGGAAGGCCTGTCAAAGGCCTCCCGTTACCAACCTCCCTTTATAAAGACTCTGCAGCCTTCAGCCAATGCCGGCATATCATGGCATGTCCCTCCGCCGTTGGGTGTACCCCGTCAGCCGCCCAGAACCGCGGATCCTTTCGGGAAGAAGCGGCGGCAAAAATCCCGTCCAGCGGTACCAGTGCGGCGTCAAACTCCCTTGCCAGCTCCCGGACGACATCGATCTTTGGATTTAAGTCCTCCCGCCAGGAAGTCTTTTGCTCTTCCGTTACCATCAGCAAAAAAGGTTCCATCAAAATAATATCGGCGTCCAGATGCTCCCGGACCTGCGACAGAATCCTGCGATAGTGATCCCGAAAGACTTCCGCAGAAGTGGGATCTTTCCGATCAAATCTTCTCCAGGTATCATTGATGCCAATCAATATGGACACCACATCCGGTTTCACATCCAGGCAGTCTCTCTGCCACCGGTTCACAAGATCAATGGATCGGTTGCCGCTGATGGCCCGATTGACAAACCGCACATTCTTCCCCGGATGCAGTGCGCCGTACCAGGCCGCTGCCATATAGGGATATCCTGTCCCCAGATAGTGATCATCCTCCCGGCTTCTGCCACAGTCCGAAGTGCTGTCTCCCTGAAACAAAACCAATGCATTCTCTTTCATTCGACTCTGCCTCCCAGCTAAATGATGCTGATAATTATAATGTAAATTAGATTTCTCCTGCCGGTATTTCTCAATTTCCCGGCAAGTCGTTCCCCTTCTTGTCCTCAAATCCATCCAGACAGGAAAAACGTACGCCGTCCTTCTTCCAGCCCCACAGGGAGTCCAGGTTGACATTCTGGGCGGATTTGAAGATGGACTGGTCTATCCCGCTGTTGGACTCCTTCAGCTTTGCGATCAGCTCCTTGACCTCCCTGCGCTTGCCGGATGTCTTCTTTGCTGCCACCACACAGCCGCAGTTCATGGCGGGAATCCCGTTATCAGAAGTGAATCTTTTGATGTCTTCCTCATGGATATAGCACATGGGACGGATCAATTCCATGTGCTCAAAATGCCGGGCCCGGAGTCTTGGGCGCATGGTTTTGAATTCGCCGGCATAAAACAGGTTCAAAAGCGTCGTCTCAATGATATCATCAAAATGATGTGCCAGTGCCAGCTTGTTGCAGCCCAGTTCCTGTGCTTTCCCGTAGAGAGCGCCCCTTCGCATCCGTGCGCACATATAGCAGGGATAATCCCGGGCAATGTGATCCACAATCCGGAAGATATCCGTTTCGAACAACTTCACCGGAATATTGAGATACTCACAGTTCTCCAGCAACAACTGCCGGTTGGTCTCATGAAAGCCCGGATCCATGGAAATAAACTCCAGTTCAAAGTGACAGACCCTGTGCTTCTCCATTTCCTGAAACAGCTTTGCCATCAGAAGGCTGTCTTTCCCCCCGGAAACCGCAACGGCGATCCGGTCCCCTTCTTGCACCAGTTTATAATCCCGTACGGCTTTATTGAACTTTGCCCACAGGTATTTCCGATATTCCTTCACGATGCTGCGCTCGATTTCCTTCAGTGGCTTCCTCTCCAAAAGGGAAATTCCTGCCTCACAGCCGCTCCCTGCCAGGTTTTCCAATTCCCATCACCTCAGTTTTCCTTTTCACAGCGATATTGTGCCAGCAGCAGATCTACCATTCTGCCGTAACTGCGTTCCCCATCCTCCTGATGATTGGCTTTCAGATACAGGTCATTGGACCGGGAGGAAGCCCTCCGGATGGGACCGTCGTATTTTTCCTGATACTTGCTGCTCTCGGCCAGATCTCTCCGAACGCTCTGATCCAGTTCGTTATACAGATCCCGATACGCGTTTTCGTCCAGTCCATAAACCGTATCCAGGGTATAATCCAGGGCAAACAGTGCACCGGCATATTGAAAGTCCACATCCGGATGAAGACTGCAGGTCAGATAGGCAATATAATTGGCCTCATCTTCCCTGGCAAATCCCAGCTGATGTGCCGTTTCATGCATCATGGTGGACAGAATCATGGGAGTCGGGATCTTCATATTGACATTGGACTCCACGGTAAACGGGCAGTAGATCCCCCAGATATGCGTATAGGCAATGACAGGAGAGAACAGCAGCGGTTTCGGCCTGCTGCGGACACTCTTCAGCTCCGGCACATAACGGGAAGCCGCTTCGTATCCCCTGTAGCATCGCCGGAAGCCCCCTTCTGCGCCGCCAAAGGGTACCATCACACCGGACGGATTTTCCGAAACGTCTTTTCGAAGGGTATTGGCGTCCTTTGCCAGCTTCTGCGACAACTGAACCAGCTCTTCCGTGGATGACGCCTGAATTTCCAGCCCGGTAATTTCGGAAAAACTCAGGCGATTATAGTTGAATCCCCAAAGGACAAGAAACAGGGAATAAAGCAAACTGACTGCAAACAGTGCATTGAGTACAAAGTTCCGCAGCCGGGTCCACCGGCCCCGGCGGTCCCGGATCATTCCCCGGATCAGAACTGCCAGTCTCCACAGGACAATCAGCAACAGTGCAGCCACAAGCATTTCTCCCACGGAAAAAGGAATCCACCCCAGCAATTTTCCGATCAGCCAGGATATCCCTTTATATATCCCTCCCGAGTAATACTTCTCAGTCCACAGACTGTGTTCCCTGGACAGGACGTTGATCAGCCATCCGAGAGGGAGCAACAGGATCAGCCAATATTTTTTATAACTCTTTCGCTTTTGCCCGAACAATGCAGATTCTCGTGAAAACAAACTATCTCATCCCAACCGCTTTAATAATATCGGTTTCTATTATAGCACAAACCGTCGGATTCGTGTTTAGCCCAATGAAAATGAAAGATAAGAATACAATCCATGACAGACTGGAATTCCGCCTGCAGGGCCGGGCAAAGAAAAAGCCCGGGGGTATCCCCGGACTCTATGTACTTTATTTGTTTTCCCGGCCTTTCCCGGTTAATTCAGAATGCGCCTTGCCCCTTTATAGTTCTTCGAAAAATAAGATCCGTTGAGACCTTTCGTTATGATTTTTTTATGACTGTTCGATGCATGGATGAGCTGGCCGCCTCCCATATAAATTGCAACATGGCCTATCGGGCCGCCTGGTTTTCTGGAAAAAAGCAGAATATCTCCGGGAGCCAGATCTGCTTTGGAAACCGATCTGCCATCCGCAGCTTGTGCCCCGGACACTCTGTTCAGCTGATACCCAAAATGACTGTATACATAGGAGGTAAATCCGGAACAGTCAAAGGCATTGGGACCACCTGCTCCATATACATATGGCTTTCCCAACTGCTGCCGGGCAAATGCAACCACTGCACTCTGCGTTGCGGATCCCCGGGCGGCTCCTCGATTTGTCACAGGTGCCTGATAGCTGGCAACAGAGGTACGGGCTTTTCTGGAAGATTTCCCTGCAGAGGTTCTCCGCATCGAAGCATCCTCCACCACAACGGGCTTAGGCTTTTTCGTTCCTTTGGCTATAATTTTGCTGACCGGCTGCTCCACAACGTTTTCTCCCAGGATCTCCCGGCTGACCTCATTGCCATTTTCCCGGACAATGTTTACCTGAATTTCCTTTTTCCCGTTGCGGCCTTCCTGAACGGTCCTGGATTTTCCCACGGGGATGCTCTTATCCTCTTTTTCCTCCGTGCCAAACGGGATCTCTTCCTGGTAGCTGGACTTTTCCTTTGTCACAACGGACAGCAGTTTCTTTTCAGCGGACAGCTCAATCTCCTGCCCCGGCTTGAGATTGGAAACGTCCAGCCCCGGATTCAATGTCAGAATATCGTTGACATGGGTCTGATTGGCGGCGGCTATTGTCCACAGGGAATCTCCCTCCACAATCGTATATTTTTTCTTGTCTTCCTTGTTCTGACGGAGCATATCGGTTGCTTCCTTTTCCTCCGTCACTTTATCATAAGGAACTTTCTCCGGTTCGATCTTCACATTCTCCGCAAACTTCACTTCCTGTACCTCATTCGCCGCGGTTTCGATGGACTTCACAAAAGGTGCCTGAATTGCGTTTACAATATGATCTGCCTGTTCTTTGGAACATACATGGCATACCGTATTCCCGTTCACTTTAATCGCAAAGGCCTCTGTCTCAATATCCACAGCCTTCTCTATGCTCTCTGCCATCTTGTCCTCACTGACATCCTCCGCCTTTCCGGCGTCCACTTTCTTGAAATGGACATCAGAGATAATGTCAACGTTGTCCGGATATTTCTCCTTTAAATCCTTCAGCACATCGTCGTAATAATCCAGCCCCCTGGCAGCATGCTGAATCACGCCGACCGACACATCATTGACATACATCTCATAGACCCCGGCGTTCTCTTTTTGCTTGACCATGCGCTCGGCAGGAGCAAAAGATGTCAGCGTCCCTGCTGTGAACATACACATTGTAATAGGAAGCAGTATTTTGGATTTTTTCATTTGATTGACCCCCTCCCAACTGGAATAAACCCCTGTAACATTTCTACCTTACTGCACCCGTGTCTCAAGATGTATTCATGACTTGCGCTGCCTTCGTCATACCTGTGTCCTATGGTTACACCACTGCCAATCCGTGTACCATCCGTAATCTGTGTTACATCCATGTTTCGAATACATTACAATTTTGTTACATTAATAAGTATATTCGACGTAGATATAATAATTCCTCCTCAGGATTAAAATTTTTATATTTTTTTTGGATACAGTTTGTTTCTGTCTCAAATACCTGCTATACTTTAGGAAGAGGTCCTGATTTGATCAGGGAAGAAAGGAAATAATAAATGACCGAAGATTGCTGCAGGCAGAAGAGGGAAAAGCAGGAGGGTTTGCTGCAATGCCGGATGCAAATATAACAAAGATTGCCCTTGCGAATTCCCTGAAAAAATTAATGACGAAAAAGTCTTTCAATAAACTCAGCGTCCGCGATATTGTGGACGAATGCGGTCTGACCAGGCAGTCCTTCTATTACCACTTTAAAGATAAATACGATTTGATGAACTGGATCTACTACACGGAGACCACCCGGTTTATGACCTCTTATGATTCCCTTGAGAACTGGACGGATGGTTTGAAGGATCTTTGCTGCTACATGCAGCAAAACAAAACATTTTATACCAATGCACTCAACACCACCGGGCAAAATTCCTTCCCTGAGTATTTGAATACTTACATCAGGGATATTGCCATATCTGCGATTGAAAACTCCCCGCCCCCGGAGAAGTACGACCGTGATAAATGGGAATTTTTCGTATCGTTCTTTGCTACTGCTTTTGTTGCTTTTCTTATCCGCTGGGCCAATGAGGGCATGAAAGAAGATCCTGCGGAATTCATAGAGAAGATCCGTAGCTTTTTTGATGGGAGCGTCCTTCATGAACTGGCGGACCAAATCCAAAAATCGTCCGGAAAAGAAATAACAAAAATGACAAAAAAAGAAAAGGACTGAAGTCCTTTACGTCGTACTGAGATACACTTGATTGGTCTTCCGGGCAGAAAGATCCACCTTCCGATACCCCTCCCCGGAGAGAATGGCCTTTGTGATGTCATGAATATCCCGATACCACTCCATCGTCAGCAGCGGCTGGCCATTTTCCCCTCTTGTGCTGCGTGCAAAGTGATAAACGGACTTTCTGCATTCGTCCGAAACGCCCTCTTCCGCAACGTATATTCCAAAGAAACAGCCGGAATCAATGGCGGACCGGACATACTCCGGGGCAACTGCCGGAATCATTGTCTTATCGTTGTAATTTACATGGAATCCATAGAGACACCGGTTGCACCGCAGCAGGTGGAATGCTGTTCCCCTGCCCTTCCATTGAAGATCGCTGCCCTCTGCCTGCACTGAAACAATCATATTGTTTCTCCTGCCCACGATATCCGCCGTCTCCTCTGTAATGACGTCGGGCGGCACCTTCAGGGCAAACATGCATTCATCGTACCGCTCCACAATGTCGCACAGCCTGGAAACGTCCCCTGTGTCATGCAGGCAGACGATATAGGAGTAAATGCCAAGTTCCCGGAGTTCCTGAATACAACGGTCCATATTGGGAAAGAAGTCCGGATCCGGCTCACTCCGGTCAAAAATGATCAGCCAGGGAGCCAAATCCCCTGTGCTTTTCCATCTCTTTTTCAGCTTGCGGGCTCCGTGGATTAAACTGCTGTATCCCAGATTCAATCCCACTTTCCTGATCGTGTCATTGTTCACATCGGTGATCATACTGGAAATAAGAATATGGTACGGAGTCTGGGGACTGGAAATGATTTTTTTGGCAATGCTGAAAAAATTTTTCTGCGTCTCTGTCTGGGCATAAAGCAGCCCCAGATCCACCAGATTCCTGGTACTTCGCTTCGTACTGCTCTTCATATCCTCCATGGCTTTGCTGACCGCTATATTAATAGCCTGACGTACCAAACGATGCTGCAGATCCAATGTGATCAACTCCTGTGAATTCAAAAACCCAATTTTATTGTAGCCCGGAGTGCAGCTATTCTCTATTGTCAAAATAGTAGAAGTGTTAAAAATCCTTACAAATATTCTTATTTGTCTATTTCACTATAGTAAATCCACTCCTTCTTCCTTTTCCAGCCAGCGGCAGTAGTCGTCCTTACAGGAACACGGGCTTCTGTGTTCACAGGGGTTTACTTCCAGGATCTCCAGAATCTCTTTCTTGTATTTTTTGTATTTCTCATTATGCCTGTTCCAAAATGCATACATGCAGCCGAAAATCACGGTGGTAACCAGCAGAAGGCGGAAATAAACCGCTTCCAGCCAGGAAGGCAGGGGAGCGCCATTGGGAGCCGCAGCAGGAAGGGAGAACCAGCTGTTCATATAATAGTCCATATTTCCAAGGAAATAACCCCATAACAGGGCAGCGACCAGTCCAACCGGTATCATGACAGCCAGATCCGTCGCTTTTTGACGATACACTTTCAACAACTTGTCTGTTTTTTTGTTCAACGCGTAACTGAGTGTTCTCGGTCTGGGCATTGGTCTTCCCCCTTTCCTATCTCTATTATTATCTATTCGATAAAAAGGAGAATATGACAGTTTCCCCACAGCATGGCCCCGGATACCGCAGCAGGCGCAACGCCCTGTAATGCTGTAATGCCTGGCATTCATACAAAACCGGCTGTTTGGGTGTTGATAAAGTTTGGTATACAATATATAATTGAATACTTAGGTGAGTACTTCAATAAACCATTGATAAAAGAAAAGGTGAAAAGATGAACTGCTTCATCGGGATTGACATCGGTTCCACCACAGTCAAGGTCGTTGTATTGGATGAAAAAAGCAATATCATATACAAGCATTACGGAAGGCATTACGCACAGGTCCGGGAAAATACCATGCAGATTCTCAAAGGTCTTGATGATCTGCTGGAAGGGAACCGTCTGAAGGTCGCCATCACAGGATCTGCCGGACTGGGATTGTCCAGGGATGCCCGGCTGGAATTTGTTCAGGAGGTTTTTTCCACCCAGATAGCCGTGGAAAACTTTCAGGAAAACGTGGATGCTGTCATCGAGTTGGGCGGAGAAGACGCAAAGATCCTTTTCCTGACCGGAGGAATTGAAGAGAGAATGAATGGCAGCTGCGCAGGCGGCACAGGAGCCTTCATCGATCAGATGGCTTCCCTGCTGAATGTATCCCTGGAGGAATTGGACAAACTGAGCGCCGGGCATCAAAAGATTTACAATATCGCATCCCGCTGCGGTGTTTTTGCCAAATCCGACATACAGCCCCTGCTGAATCAGGGAGCCAATAAATCCGATATCGCTGCCAGCATCTATCAGGCCGTTGTGGATCAGACCATTGCCGGTTTGGCCCAGGGACGTGAGATCAAGGGAAAAGTCGCTTTTCTGGGCGGCCCCCTGACTTTTCAAAAGGGCCTGCAGGAGCGCTTTGTCGATACCCTGTCCCTGGATGACGAACACGCCCTGTTTCCGGACAATGCAGAGTACTATGTTGCGCTGGGCGCTGCTCTGTATAGTAAAAACACCGCCACCATGGATTACGAAGAGCTCATGGATCAGCTTTCCGGGGCGCAGTACAACCGGAGTGCCATCCAATGCGCCCCTCCCCTGTTTGATTCCCCGGAAGATTATCAGGCATTCTATGCCCGTCACAGCAAGGACAGGGTGGACCACCTTGATATCCGGACATGGCAGGGAGACGCCTATCTAGGCATCGATGCCGGTTCCACCACCATCAAGCTGGTTTTGATCACACCGGACGGTGACATCCTGTATGATTTCTATCAGTCCAATTATGGGGAACCGATTCCCCTGGTAAAGGAACAACTGAAAAACATTTACCGTCTCTGCGGGGACCGGATCCGGATCCGTGCTGCCGCCTCCACCGGTTATGGGGAAGAGCTGATCCGAAATGCCTTCCATCTGGACGGAAACATCGTCGAAACCGTTGCCCATTATTTTGCCGCCCGATTCTATGATCCACAGGTGGATTTTATCCTGGATATCGGCGGACAGGACATCAAATGCATGAAAATAAAAAACAACGCCATTGATTCCATTATGCTGAACGAAGCCTGCTCCTCCGGCTGCGGTTCCTTTATCGATACCTTTTCCCAGGCGCTGGGATATTCGATTTCCGAATTTTCAAAACTGGGCCTGTTTGCAGAGCATCCGGTGGATCTCGGATCGCGCTGCACCGTATTCATGAATTCCTCCGTGAAACAGGCCCAGAAAGACGGTGCGGATATAAAGGATATTTCCGCCGGCCTGGCCATGAGCATTATTAAAAATGCATTGTACAAGGTGATCCGTATTTCCTCTCCGGATAAGCTGGGCAACCATATTGTAGTGCAGGGAGGGACTTTCCTGAACGATGCCATCCTCCGCAGCTTTGAGCAGGAGACCGGAAAGCAGGTAACCCGGCCGCCCATTGCCGGATTGATGGGAGCCTTTGGCGCCGCCCTCCATGCAAAGGATCTGGGCAGAGAACATTCCAATGTCCTGGGTCCGGCGGAGCTTGCCGCATTCACCCATACCTCAAAGGCCGCCACCTGCAACGGCTGTACCAATCACTGCAAGCTTACCATCAATCTCTTCAGCGGAAAGGAACGATATATTTCCGGAAACCGGTGCGACCGGCCTCTTGGAAAGAAAAAGAAAACCGAGCTGCCCAATGCCTATCGGTTTAAGCTGGAGCGTCTGAAGAAATATCAGCCCGGAAAAGAAGCGCCTCTTGGCAGGATTGGCATTCCCATGGGATTGAATATGTACGAAAATCTCCCGTTCTGGCATACCCTGCTGTCGGAGATGGGATTTGAAGTCGTACTTTCCGGTCCCACCACCCGTAAAACCTATACAAAAGGACAGCATACCATTCCGTCCGATACGGTATGCTACCCTGCCAAACTGATGCACGGACACATTGAACAGCTGCTGGAGAAGGGAGTTTCCACGATTTTCTATCCATGCATGACGTATAACTTTGATGAACATGCAGGAGACAATCACTACAACTGCCCGGTCGTCGCCTACTACCCGGAGCTGATCAAGGCAAATATCTCCGCTTTGGAACAGATCAACTTCCTGAATCCTTATTTTTCGTTGTCAAGTCCGAAAAAATTTGTAAAAAAAGCCGGCCGGTATTTCAAAAAGGAATTTGGAGTGCCGGAAAAGATTACAAAGGCAGCAACCGAAAAGGCATATGCAGAATATTCCCACTACCAGGAAGATGTTCGTTCCTACGGGAAAAAAGCGCTGGAGTTCGCAGAAAAGAATGGTTACCAGGTGATTGTCCTGGCAGGAAGGCCGTATCACATTGATCCGGAAATCAATCATGGCATGGATCAGCTGATCAATTCCCTGGGATTGGTGGTCGTATCGGAGGATTCCATCAGCTACCTGGAAGAAAAGGAAAAGATGGATGTCCTGAATCAGTGGACCTATCACTCCAGGCTGTATGCCGCTGCAAAGTATGTAACCCGGCACCGCAATATGCAGCTGGTGCAGCTGGTTTCCTTCGGCTGCGGGCTGGACGCCATTACCACCGATGAAGTGCGCAGGATCCTGGAGGATGGATCCCGGCTTTATACCCAGATCAAAATTGATGAAATCAGTAATCTCGGAGCTGCCCGGATCCGTCTGCGCAGTCTGATTGCAGCTGTTTCATTATAAATACAATAGAGAGACTGTCTCCGGACAGTGAGTTGTCAGAGGTGAATCCATGAGTAAACTGGAATATGCAAAAGACGGCAGACTGCTGTTTACAAAGGAAATGAAAGAGGAATACACCATCCTGATGCCGATGATGCTTCCCATTCACTTTACTTTTTTGAAAAATATATTGGACAAGTTCGGCTATCATATGGAATTGCTGCGCACTACCCATCCGCAGATTATAAACGAAGGGCTTCAGAATGTTCATAATGATACCTGCTATCCTGCCCTTCTGGTCATTGGACAGTTGCTGGATGCCATTCAGAGCGGAAAATATGACATTGACCGGATCGCCCTCATTATTACCCAAACCGGAGGCGGCTGCCGGGCATCCAACTACATCTATCTGCTTCGAAAGGCCCTGAAAAAGAACGGTTTGGAAAAGATACCAGTGGTTTCCTTCAATATGAATGGTATGGAAAAAAATCCCGGATTTCAGATCACACCGGGAATGCTGGTTCAGCTGGTCTATGCTGTTCTTTATGGAGACATTCTCATGTTGGTTTCCAATCAGGTCCGCCCCTACGAAGTTCATACAGGGGCTGCTGACCGGCTGACCGAAAAATGGATTCAGAAACTAAGCCGTGAGCTCAGCGGAAAAAGCATTCTGAACAACAAACAAGTAAAAAAGAATATGGATCAAATTGCGGCCGAGTTTGCATCTATCCCCGTTCAGGATAAAAAAAAGATCCGTGTGGGCATCGTGGGGGAAATCTATATGCAGTATTCTCCCCTGGGAAACAATAATCTGGAGGAATTTCTTCTGAAGGAAGACACGGAAGTGGAAATCCCGGGGCTCCTCAATTTTGTCCTCTACAGCTGCGACAATGGAGTGACCGATGCAAAACTGTATGGCGGTCACAAAGCAGCTGCCACCCTGAATTTTATTCTGAAAAAATTCCTGGAAAAAATGCAGAACATGATGAGGGAAGCGGTCCGGACCCAAAAGCGTTTCCGGGTGCCGGCTTCCTTTGAACACATCAAATCCCTGGTCTCCGGTTATATCTCAACCGGCGCCAAAATGGGGGAAGGCTGGCTTCTGACAGCTGAAATGCTGGGGATGGTAACGTCCGGCGTGGAGAATATCGTCTGCACCCAGCCCTTTGGCTGCCTGCCAAACCATATCGTCGGAAAGGGAATGATCCGTAAAATCAGGGAAAACCATCCCAATGCCAACATCGTAGCCATCGATTATGACCCGAGTGCGACGCGGATCAATCAGGAGAACCGCATCAAGCTCATGCTGTCCACCGCCAAATTGAACTTCGCCAATCCTGGCTGACGTCGGCCGCAGCTTTCCCATCCTGCAGCCCTTATCTTATCGATAAGCCCACAGCGCGATTGCCAGAAGCACCAGCAGAATCGGCCCGAATACACACAGGGCGGAAAGGATCAGAGCAGAAACATCCTTCTTTTCCAGAAGGGTGTTTTCTTCCCGTTCTTCTTTTCCTTCCTTCCTGCCGTCCGGCTTTTTGCTTTGATCCTTCAGCCATTCCATGGCCCGGTCCAATTTACTCTGTAAAATCATATCGACATCGAAACCGCCTTACTCCCTCTCATTCCAATGGATTCTGCCGAACAGTTCAATCGGATAAAAATGCGGGATCCACTTATTCCTCATCCATTTCCCTGATTCAGACGGTGATGGCACGCCACAAAATGGCCTGGCCTTGCTTCTTTCATTTCAGGTACCCTTTTGCTGCAAATTTCTGTTGCATACCGGCATCGGGTATGAAATTTACAGCCTGCCGGGGGATGAATGGGACTTGGTATATCTCCTTCCAGAATAACATCTTTCTTTTTATCTTCTATATCCGTGGTTGGGATGGCAGAAAGCAGCGCTTCCGTATAGGGATGCATGGGCGCATCATATAGTTCCTTCGTTTCCGCCAGTTCAACAATATTGCCCAGATACATCACCCCGACCCGATCACTGATATACTTGATGACGCTGAGATCATGGGAGATAAACAGATAGGTCAGATTTTGCCGCTCTTTCAGATCAAGAAGCAGGTTGATAATCTGGGATTGTATGGATACATCCAGCGCAGATACGGCTTCATCACATACAATGAATTTCGGATTCAGGGCGACGGACCGGGCAATGCCGATACGCTGTCTCTGACCGCCGGAAAACTGATGGGGATAACGATGAATGAAATAGGGAGCCAGCCCGCATTTCTCCATGGTATCCATCACATAACCCTGCAGCTTTTTATCATTTCTGTGAAACATCTTATGAGCCAGCAGGCCTTCTGTTATAATCTGCCCCACTGTCATCCTGGGATTCAGGGAAGAATAAGGGTCCTGGAAGATCAGCTGAAGGTCCTTCCGGAGTGTTCGCATCTCCTCTTCCGTCAGTCTGGTCAGGTTGATCCCCTTGTCCCGGTATGCCTCGTATTTCTCAAAATCCGGATGGGACCGGTACTGTTCCATCATTTTATATATCCGGTTCCGTACCTCCTGTAGTACGGCTTCTTCCTTCGCAAGCCTGCTTTCCTTCTGATCAATGGCTTTCCGGTTGTCCACCGTATCCTTTTTGATTTCCGCTTCACTTTTTCCCTTATCCTTTAACGTGGATTCCAGCGCAGCCAGCTCCAGCCGGTCCATATTGAGCCGGTCCTTCCGTCTGCGCACCGCTACGCTTTCCTGATACTCCTTCACCAGGATTTCCGATATCGGTGACAAATCCTCCGCCACAAAGAAACCACCGATGAGCTGTACAATATCCAGAAAGGTATCCCGTGCTGTCTTATGGGCATTCCGGTAACCAAGCCAGGCTTCCTGCTTTTCCCTTCCATCCGGCAAAGATTCATAATGTTTCCTTGCCTCTGTTGCCTTTTTCTTTTGCTCTTCCATCTTCCTGCGTTCTTCGGTCAGATGACTCAGGATATGCATCACATATTTGGGAGCCAGTTCATCCACATCCCGTCCGTAGTACATCGTACGGCCGTCGGTCTGTTGATACAGCTGAAGCAGGGAACGTCCCAGCGTGGATTTCCCACATCCGCTTTCTCCCACCAGACCAAGGGTCTCCCCTTCATAGATATCCAGGGATATATCGTCGTTTGCCCGGACATACAACCGTTCTCCGGAAAATACACTGGACTTTTTTACCGGGAAATACTGCTTCAGATGTTCTATTCTCAGTAAAACCTTTCGATCCGTCTTCTCCTTCATCTTATCCATTGGTTCTCACCTCCATATCGGGATAGAAACAGCGTACGGTATGACCCGGCTCAACTTCCGTCAGTTCCGGCGGCTTTTCCCTGCACCGGTCGGTGGCATATTTGCATCTGGGAGCAAACTTGCAGCCTTTCGGAAGATCCAATGGATGGGGTACGGACCCCGGTATGGCTTCCAGTCTGGTGCCCACCGGCATATCCAGTCTCGGAATGGAAAACATCAGTCCCTCTGTATAGGGGTGAGAAAAGTGCGGCGTTTTTGAAAAAATGGTTCTTGCAGAAGCATACTCCACCACTTCCCCGCAATACATCACTGCCACATCATCCGCCATTTCACAGATCACACCCAGATCGTGGGTAATGAACAGAATGGAGGTGTCAATTTCACTTTTCAGTTCATTCATCAGCTTCAATATCTGCGCCTGTATGGTTACGTCCAGTGCAGTGGTCGGCTCATCCGCAATCAGCAATTTGGGCCGGCAGGCCAGAGCCATGGCAATCATCACCCTCTGCCGCATGCCCCCGGAGAGCTGATGGGGATATTGTTTTGCTACTGCTTCCGGGTTTGGTATTTTTACCAGGGATAATTCCTCGATCACCTTTTGGGACGCCTGCTTTCTCGTCAGCCCCTGATGGATCATAAACGGTTCTCCCACCTGTCTCTCCACGGTAAACACCGGATTCAGCGACGTCATGGGTTCCTGGAATATGACGGATACGTCATTTCCACGAATTCCGGACATCTGATTCACCGGGACCTTGACCAGGTCCCTGCCTTCAAAAAGGATTTCCCCGCTGTCGATATATCCGTTGCCGTCCAGCAGCTTGATTATGCTCATGGCGGAAACGCTTTTCCCGCTGCCGCTCTCCCCGACAATTCCCAGGGTCCGGCCGGGTTCCACGGAATAGGACACACCGTTTACTGCCTTTACGGTTCCACGTTTTGTTTTAAAGTACGTATGCAGATCCTTTACTTCCAATAATGCCATTTGTCAGCCCCCCTACCTTTCCTGAGATTTCGGATCAATGGCATCTCTCAAACCATCGCCGATCAGATTTATGCAGATCACGCATATCCCCAGCACAATGGAGGCAAACACCCATCTCCACCAATAATTCTGTATCACGATGCTGCTGTTTGCGCCATACAACATATTCCCCCATGTCGGCTGCGGTGCCGGAACACCAAAGCCCAGAAAGGACAACGTTGCTTCAGTGAGCATACAGGTGGCAAAATCCAGGGTTGCCGAAACCAGTATGACGGATATGACATTTGGAAGAATGTGCTTAAATACAATATTTCTTTTCTTCACTCCCACCGACCGGGCAGCAACTACGTACTCCTGTTCCCTCACGGAAAGCACCTGTGCGCGCACCAGCCGGGCCAGATTGGGCCAGGACAAAAAACCCAGTATCACCATAATGAGCCACACCTTTTGATTGGAACCCATGGAGTTCCCGATCAATGCGGACAGTATCATGACAAAGGGCAGGAACGGCAGCGAAACGATCATCTCTGTGATCCGCTGCAGGACAGTATCGATCTTTCCTCCAAAATAGCCGGATATACTCCCGATAAGAACGCCGATAATGGTGGAAATGATAACCGCCACACCGCCTACCATGATGGACATGCGCCCGCCGTTCACCAATCTTGTAAGGATATCCCTTCCCATTTCATCGGAACCAAGCGGGTACCCCTTCAATCCCCAGGTTTTGATGCTGCCGTCTTTGGTAATGGCATAATTTTGAAAGAATCCGGTATAAACCGCGGATACCTTTGTTCCCTGAAGGGATTTCGGCACCGTTGCCTGATGGTACTGATCCGCTCCCCAGGCAACCACTTCCCCGTCTTCAGTAACGGCGGTGTAATGATTTTTACCGCCCTGCAGGGCGACAATCCTGCTTTTTGTTTTCGGGACCTGGTTTTCCTTCCACTTCTGCGAAATGTTGCCCCATACAAACACTTCCCCCTGATCGTTGACTGCAGCCATGGTGGAAGAAGTGGCGGCAATATCCGTAACATTGCCCATATTCTTCGGGATTTCGGAATATCCGTTTTTCATGGAGCCCAGATACACGGCCTTCCCATCCGTCGTCCTCCCCAGAACAGCATCGGAGGTCAGCTCCACCTGAGCCAGCTGACCCTGATATGGGTGAAAGGCATTGTAGTCATTATTCATGTCATTTCCAAAAAAGT
The DNA here is from genome assembly GCA_038396605.1 of Eubacteriales bacterium mix99. Classification (NCBI taxonomy): domain Bacteria; kingdom Bacillati; phylum Bacillota; class Clostridia; order Eubacteriales; species Eubacteriales bacterium mix99. The sequence goes on along the minus strand of CP121690.1, from coordinate 2,239,928 downwards.
AACTGGTTCCATCTTCGGACAATACCACAGAGCTTTGATTCCCTGCCTTGATTTCCCGGATGTCGTCCAGCTGCTCCACGTCGGGTGGAATCTGTGTTTGCCCCTGCCTGCCATTGCCCCAGGCAAAAAGCTTTCCCTGATCGTTCAACGCCAGAATATGATCGTATCCGGCAACAAGGTCTACAATCTTTCCCATGTTGGCCGGAACATATTTTACATCAATTTTACTGGTGATCCCGGTTTTCCCCCAGATAAACAGCTTGCCATCCGTAGACGCCCCAACCGAAAAGGAGGGGCCGGTGGATATCACTGATACCTTTCCATTCGAGCCTCTCGGATAACTCATCATGTTCCTGCCGGGAGGCAGATTTTGCTGACTGGTGTCCGAATAGGACAAATCCAGGGGAAGAAAATAGGGAACAACCAGAGCAACAACAAAGATCATTAAAAAAACAATCAGCGCGGACATGGAAACCTTATTGTCCCGAAAGTTGTTGAGAACCGTTCGAAACGGGCTTTGCAGCTGCTCCTCTTCCAATATGGACATTTTCTTTTTCCCCTGAAACAGTTTTGCAAACAGGAGGCGCAGGAAACCGGGCTTTTTCTTTCTCGTTTCACCATTTACATTTATGCTCATTTTGCAATACCTCCCATTACTGATTCACCCGGACCCTTGGATCAACCAATCCGTAGCTCAGGTCCGTGATCAGATAGCCCACAAGTGAAACAACAATATAAAACATCTGAATGGCCAGCGCCACATTATAATCCTGATTGTTCAGGGAATCCATATAGAACTTTCCCATCCCGTTCCAGTTGAACATGGTTTCCACCACCAGGGAACCGGAAAAAATACTGAGAAACCATCCGATAATCAATGTGATAACGGGGAGCAGGGCATTCCTCCATGCATGGGAATAAATGACGACCTTCTCCTTCAGGCCCTTGGCCCTTGCCGTCTTGATGTAATCCATGCTCAGGGCATCCGACATGGCAGCGCGGACATACCTTGTCATCCCTCCCAATGAGCCGACGGTCATCACCGCCAGGGGCAATACCAGATGCCACAGCCTGTCCAGAAACAACCGAACCGGCGTACCCTTGAAATCTGCCGTGCTCATCCCACTTACCGGGAACCAATGCAGAACGACGGCAAACAGGAAGATGAACAAAAGGCTGATGATAAAGACCGGAATACTGTATCCGACGATGGTCAGAACCTGTACGACCTTATCAAACAGGGAATTCCGTTTCACTGCACAGTGAATTCCCAAAGGAATGGTAATGGCCAATGCGAGAATGACAGAAAACACATTGATGAATATGGTGTTCTTCAGCGGCTGCTTCACCACATCCAGTACCGGGCGCCGATAAATAAAGGATTTTCCGAAGTCTCCCTGCAGAATACTGCCCATCCATTTTCCATATCGAATCGGAATGGGATCATCCAGTCCCAAATCCGCCCGCAGCTTTTGATACCGGACCTGATATTCATGCGGATCCAACTTGCTCTTCACCATCTCCAGCTGGCTTCGGGCCGGATCCCCCGGGATCATATTATACAGGGAAAACAGAACAAAGGACATAATAAAAAAAACAAATATCATATACAGGACTCTTTTTACAACATACTTCCCCACTGTAAATCACTTCCTCCTATTTCGATGATTCTGAAACGATTCTTTCCGATAAAAGCTCAAACCAATCGAAAAATGAATACTGGAAATAGGGTATTGATGCCAATACCCTATTTCCAGCGACTATGGGAGATAAACACCTGTCTGCCTATCCTTATTCCACGTGGGCATAGAGCAGGGCATCCACCAGTTCCATTAAGTCGTTCTTTTCGTAATCCTTCAGCTTCTCAGCATAGAAGTCATGATAGATATTGGAGTACAGCGGAATATCCGGCATCAGTTCATTCCATCTTTGAATAAAGGCCACAAAGTTCTTCTTGTATGTCTCCTTGTCTTCCGGATCCACCTTCACCATGTCCTTTGCCAGCCTGGCAAGCTTTTCATCCTTGATGAAGTTGGTATTGGTGCCCTGTTCCAGGAATTTGGGATCATTCGTGTATTGGGTCATAAGATTATATGCCGGAGTAAAGCCGGATGCCAGGTTAAACATATGATAGGTGGGAACTGCATATTTTGCATCCTCCGAACCGTCCCGGTAAAGCCAGTTCAGCAGCTCCGGGAAGGTCATCACGGTCTGATGGATTTCCATTCCTGCCGCAGCCACATCCGGATTTTTCATCAGTTTTACCACCAGCATCTCGGAAACATCATTTTTCTCGGAAGAAGCCCAATTAATGACCAGAGGCATAAGGCTTCCGTCGTCCATCTTCTTGTAGCGGGTGCCGGACTGATATTTATTGCCTTTTTCATCATAGATCCATCCGCCTTTCTCCAGAAGCTCCTTTGCCTTATCCAGGCTATAGGCGTATTGATCCAGCTTTTCGTTCAGCTCCGCCTTGGTCTCCTGGTAAAACCACATGGACTCCCCATAAGGGCCATTTACCACAGAGCCAAAGCCGCCGGTAAAGGAATTGGCAAAATCATTCCGATCCAGCAGGTGTGCAAGAGCCTGACGAACCTCCACAAACTGGGTTGGACCAAAATCGCAGGAAAACTGAATCATGCCATAGCCGGAACGGGGATACTTCGTATAAGCAAATCCGCCTTTTTGCACCAGATCCAGCCCGGCATTGATATCGTCCCCGCTTGCCGCCTGGAACAACAGATCTACAGCGTGGGTGGACAGCTCATCAAATTGGGTATCCTGATTTACTTTCTTCATAATGACTTTTTGAATGGAAGGCTTCTGCCCTTCACGGTTTCCAGGATATTTATCATTGATTTCCAGCACCGCTGTCTTGGAGGATTCATCATAGCTTTTCAGAACATAAGCTCCGCTGGAAGGACGGGGGATCGCCCTTCTCGCCTGATTGAATTTCTCCTTATAGGCATCCGTTGTAAAGTTGTCGGTAAAGTAGCATCCTTCGCCGTCGTCCTTGATGTCCACCTGATCGTCTGTCCAGAAGGACAGCTTCGTCGGTTTGGCGGCCACTGCATCCAGCTCATAGAAGTAAGGAAGCTCGTCTGCGGAGAGGGTGACTTCAAAGGTTTTCTCACCGGTGAGCCGGACACCGGAAAACACCTTGGATTCTCCACCGGAAAACTCTTTCCATCCTTTCAGATAATATCCATAGGAGTTCTCTGCGCCGGCGTCCCCGACCTGAGGAGAAGACCAGAACAGGTAAGACGTCACATAATCCTTCGCGTTGATAGGGGATCCGTCGTCATATACTAGGCCATCGTTGATGGTCCAGACATAAGTTTTGGATCCATCTTCGTTTTCCTTGATCTCATGATCTTTCACAACCGTATCATTGATGACAAACTTCCCGTCCTTGGTGGTCTCCACCAAACCCTGACCGGTAATCATCTCATAAACATCCTTGTCTGCTGCGTTGTTCTGCCAATAGGGAATCCAGTCACCGGACATTTCCGTGGTATTCCCCACGACAATCTGATTTTCTGCCTTTTCCCCTTCGTCTTTGTCCTTCGCCTTATCGTCCGCCTGATCCGATGCCTTTGTTGGCTTGGCGGACTTCTCCACCACACCGGTCTCACTGCCCCTCCCGCATCCTGCCAAAAGCAGCAGAAATACAACCAGAAGAATGGATACCAGTCTTCTCTTCATAAAATATTCCTCCCTTATCCGCATTTCGGTATCTCCGAATGCTTTTATATATATATTGTTAAGGCAATGCAGGATTGCATTGCCTAAAACCTCTGCCCTTACTTTTTTGAAACAATCCGATCCGAAACCTGCGTTCCCAAATTTCCACTGTCCTGCGTGATATCGCTTTTGCCTTCCCCTGTGCCCGTCCTCGCCCTATGGACTATCCGGGGAAGAACCGTAATTTGATTATATATATTATACCTATCCATATAATATGACTTTTCTGTAAAGTGAAAGTATAAAAAGCCGAAGCTGCACTTTACAGGTATACTATATGACCAAACCGTGTGGTAAACTAATTTCACTGATTATAGCATGATTCATTTTTTTAAGCAATAGGTTTTCATCAATTTTGAAAAATAAATTTTGACCGTGAATAGAAAAAGTAACATCCTGACTATACCACGGTTTCGGATCCTTGACCCGTCGCAATTGAGTAGTTTGAAATCGTGATAATATCGTCTGCCACAGCATCAAAAACATTGTCATGGGTAAGGATAACGATGGTTTTGCTTCCTTTCAGGCCAACCAGATACTCAAAGAGCCTGTGCTGCGTTTCCTCATCTAAATTCATCATGGCTTTACTGTGATAAACAGAAAAAGTATATCAAAGATATTTTGCCAGGTAATTCAGTTTCACTTCGTTCTGGACTCCCCTGCCGCCGTCATGGGCATTAAAGGGATAGATCCGGATTTCCTTCGGACTTGTAATCCGGTTGTATGTCGCAAAATAGAGCTTTGCGGGACAAGTGGAATCCTGTAGTCCCACCGATGCGAGTACCCTGCACTGGATCCGGGAAGCCAGATTCATGGTATCAAAATAGCTGAGTGTCTCAAAAGCTTTCTCTGTATGCTGCGGATAGAGCTTCAGATAGTCCGTTACACTGGAAAAGGAACCGTGTGCCCCTTCCACTCTTTTCTCCAGATTGCTGTTGCTGGGCACATCTGCCAGAGCAAGGGCAGGACGGGAATCCAATGCGCAGACAGCCATGGTCAATGCCCCGCCCTGGCTGCCCCCTTCCATGGCAATCCTCTTCGGATTGATCTCCGGCCGGGAACAGGCAAAGTCGATTGCTTTTTTGCAGTCCATATAGACCGCGCGGAAATAGTACTCGTTTTTATCCAGGATGCCTTTGCATACCACATTTTTTGTGTATCCGCCGGAATAGTCTGCACAGTTGCCTGTAACGCCGCTCTGATCCCGGCAATCCACAGACAGCACTGCCACTCCCATCATGATCCACTGCATGAAATCCGCAGGCATTCCCCGGTTTCCGGAAAAGCCATGATAATGAATCAGGCAGGGCAGATTCTCTTTCGGTACAAATTCGGGTACCAGATACCACCCGTGTATTCCGGTCTCATCAAACCCGTTGTATTCCACTGAATAAACGGACACATAAGGACTGGGATACCCGTACTTCTCCATCTTCGGATTCAACGGCACCGATTCCGAAGCGGCAATGGTATCCCTCCAAAAGACATCAAAATCCGCTTCCCTGGTCAGCGGCGGCCGATACGCAAACAAATCCTTCGTTTTCTCCCTGATATCGTACATATTCCATCGCCTCTCTGTCATAGACTGTGATTGGTCAGAAAAGGAAATTCCCTCTTTTTTGTCGTATCAAACGATACTTCAAAAGGCGGAAATGCCTTTTCATTTTTTGTGATTTTTTTATGATAATTGGACTATTCGATAAAAAGTCATCAATTTCCTTTTATTTTTCCATATTTTTTGAAAAGAATATTTTTAAGTGAATAAAAAAGGGCTGCTGCATTCTGTCCATGCAGCAGCTGTTTTTTCTGCCTTTCGGTTTTCACTTTTCCGTTTTCGTTCAAACCAGCCAGTTTGTACACCTCTGTACAATGTCAGCCATGGTCTTCCATTCCTTTTCCATATCAGAAACCAGCTTGAACTGCGTGTGGCAGCGGTCCAGATTCTGCCCCTCCCGGTCGGTCTTGAAATAGGTATCCCCTGAAAGGTAATCCGTCAGAAAGCGGATCCCGCATTCCAGCGTCATCAGCTTGGCTCCCATGGGCAGGTTTTCAATCTCACAGTCCGTGAGCACTCCTCCCGCGATTTCCAGATATCCTTTTGTATAAGCCTCAAATAAGCCGGGATCAAAATTCACTCTGGACAAATCCGGTTCGTCCTCCGCTGCATAAGTTGCTCCAAAACGGATGGAATCCCCGTAATCATAAAGGGAAAGTCCCGGCATCACCGTATCCAGATCCACAATACAGACGCCTTCCCCGGTTTTCCGGTCGATGAGAACGTTGTTCAGCTTGGTATCGTTATGAGTGACCCGCAGGGGAAGCCTGCCTGTTTTCTGCAGATCCACCAGCCGATGGGTTTCTTCCTCGTGACGGAATACAAAATCAATTTCCTTTTGCACCGACTTTGCCCGGCCAAGCAGATCCCTGTCCAGTGCATCCTTGAATTTGGAAACCCGATCCGGTGTATTATGAAAGTCCGGGATCGTTTCATACAGGGTTTCCGCCGGAAAATCAGCCAGCATTTGCTGGAATTTGCCGAAGGCTCTAGCGGATTGGTAAAGATCCTGTTCACTTTCTGCTGTATCATAGGAAACCGTCCCCTCAATAAAAAGATAGGCTCTCCAGTACTCCCCCTCCCTGTCGCAATAAACCGGACGGCCATCGATGGCAGGAATGATTGTCAGCGTCTCCCGAAAGGGATCCCCTCCCATTTGGGTCACGGTATTCCGGATATGATCCGTCACATGCACAATGTTCTCCATCAGCTCCAGCGGTTTTTGAAAGACTTCTGTATTGATCCTCTGCAGGACATAGGGCCGGCTTTTGCCGTCCGGCCGCTCAAACCGGGCTGCGAAGGTATCGTTGATATGCCCGCTGCCATAGGACATGGCTTCCGAAAATCGCCCTTCAAACTGAAAATGCTCTGCGGCTGACTGAACTCTTTCCTTAGTTAATTCCTTCATCCCCAATATCCTCCCATAATTCTTCCGGATAAACGCCCGTCTCCTGCATATGGGTTAAAGCCTTCACCAATGCAGGCTTATCCTCCCGATAGGTTACTCCGTACCACCGATCCGGCGTATGCAATACCTTTACGGATGCTTTTCCGGTTTTCAACAGAACATCCACTGCGCTTGGGAGGAAAAATTCCCCTTTCAGCGGATCCTCCCTCAGTATTTTATTCAGAAAGGCAGGAAAGTTTCGTTCCAATTCCTTCAGGAAGCTGGGTCCAAACCCCCATAGATTCATGGAAACGATGCTTCCCTCCGGAATGGTGATCCAACGTTCCCCATCCTCAGTATACCGGGACAGTCCGTTCCTTTTTTCGATCCGGGTCCGTTCCTGAATGTCCTGAAGATTGGCATTTTCATCAATGGTACAGACCCCTCTTGCAACAGATCCGTTTTCCGTCATGGTGTTCTCCAGGGTATAGCCAACCATGGCATAGCGGTATGTTTCGCCTTTCGTTTCCCCTTCCTTCATGGAAACCAGATAATCATGGATCAGCCGAAAGGCCTTTCTCCCATAATAATCATCTGCATTGATCACCGCAAAGGGGCCATCGACCACGTGCCGGCAGGAAAACACGGCATGAGCAGTCCCCCATGGCTTTGTCCTGCCCCCTGGCACATCGTATCCTTCCGGCAGATCCTCCATGCTCTGAAAAGCGTAATGAACTTCCATAAACCGGGAGACTTTATCACCGATTGTCTCCCGAAAATCCGCTTCCACATCCTTGCTTATAATAAAGACCACTTTTCGAAAACCGGCTTTCCAGGCATCATACAGGGAAAAATCCATGATGATCTCGCCGCTTTTCCCGACAGGATCAATTTGTTTCAATCCATGATATCGGCTTCCCATACCGGCGGCCATTACAACCAGAGTAACCGGACTACCCGCTGCAGCCCCTCCGGTCCTGTTCGGATGATTCATCTACCTCGAGCCCCCCCAAAAATGATAATCGATTGTCTGTTATTTCACTGCAAAATCCGGTTTCCCCTACTCCTCACCGTATCCATCAGGATTTTCCCGCTGCCAGTTCCAACTGTCCTGACACATCTTTTCCAGAGAACGGGAAGCCTTCCAGCCCAATTCCTTTTCCGCTTTGGAGGGGTCCGCATAACACTGCGCAATATCCCCGGGCCTGCGCCCCATAATCTCATAGGGAATCGGCTGTCCAACCACCTTTTCAAACGCATGCAGCATATCCAGCACGGAATAGCCTGTTCCGGTTCCCAGGTTGTAAACCACAAGGCCGCAGTCCTTCTTCAACTTTTTCAATGCGGCGATGTGTCCGTCTGCCAGATCCATAACATGAATATAATCCCGGATGCCGGTTCCATCTGCTGTTTCATAATCGTCGCCGAACACCTTCAGCTTATCCAGCTTTCCAATGGCCACCTGAGTAATGTACGGAGCAAGATTGTTGGGGATATCGTTGGGATCCTCCCCGATCCGTCCACTTTCATGAGCACCTATCGGATTGAAGTACCGGAGAATGGCAATATTCATTTCCGGATTGGCATGTTGAACATCCGTCAGGATTCTCTCGATCATCAGTTTCGTCTGCCCATAGGGATTGGTTGCAGAAGTGGGAAAATCCTCCCGTATCGGTACGGTACGTGGCTTTCCGTATACCGTTGCGGAGGAGCTGAATACAAAATTCCGGACATGGAACTCCTTCATGGCCTCCAGTACGACCATGGTGGACAGAAGATTGTTTCGGTAGTAGGCCAGAGGCTTTGCTACAGACTCTCCCACCGCTTTGTAACCTGCAAAATGAATCACGGAATCTATGTCTTCCTGTTCGAAAATCCTATGTACTGCATCCGGATCGCAGAGATCCGATTCATAAAACGTTATTTTTTTCCCGGTAATCTGTTCCACCCTGTAAATCGCTTCTTTTTTACTGTTGTACAGGTTATCTGCGACAACCACCTGATAGCCTGCTCCCAGAAGCTGTACACAGGTATGACTGCCGATATAGCCGGCACCCCCCGTTACCAATACTGCCATATCAATGCCTCTCCTTCCTGTTTTTGTTGTAAGCCTCCTTTATTTTATATCGGCAGCCGGTGTAATACAAGTGCTATTTTCTTTCCGCTGACCCCATCCGGATGTGCCTGGGATCCCGGGCAGGGCAGATATATGACAATCCAGGATTTCCAGAATAATGAATTGACATGGAATCTGTAAAATGGTAAAATGAAGATTATCCAGCATTTGGGACGAGGCTTATTCTGTCATGTTTCTGTCATTGGCTCCCTTTTTGACAACGATTCTGCAATAGCTTTCCAAGGCATATGGGCCTTTGTTCCGGACTGTTTTTTAGTTGGGCCTGAGAGCCCGCTGATCATATTGCCTGTTTGAATGAAAAGAAGGAAAGGAGAGATGGATATGGCGAAAACACATTTTTCTGAAATCACACCGGAGATTCAGAATCTATCAGAACTATGTCTGAAAAACAGCCACGTGGATCCATCACTGTACGCGAAATACGATGTGAAACGGGGCTTGCGTGATTTACAGGGAAACGGAGTTCTGACCGGCCTTACGGAAATCAGCGAAATCGTTTCCCGGACCAGGGATGAAAACGGCAAAAGCGTACCCTGCCGGGGGAAATTATATTATAGAGGATACGATATTGAAGAAATTGTAAAAGGGTCCATCCAAAAGGGATACTTTTGTTATGAGGAGGCCGCTTACCTGCTGCTGTTCAGCGAACTGCCTTCCGTGGAGCAGCTGAAGGACTTCAAAAAGCTTCTGGCACATTACCGTACCCTGCCGACCAGCTTTGTCCGGGACATTATCATGAAGGCTCCCAGCAATGACATGATGAACACGCTGGCAAGAAGCGTACTGACCCTGTATTCCTATGATGACAATGCCGACGATATTTCCATCCCCAATGTATTGAGACAGTCGCTTCAGCTGATCGCCCTTTTCCCCTGTTTGTCGGTATACGGCTATCAGGCATACCGCCATTATCATGACGGACAGAGCCTGTTCATTCACACCCCTCAGCCAGAGCTGTCCACGGCGGAGAACATCCTGTATCTGCTGCGCCCGGACAGCAGGTACACCGAAACAGAAGCGCGGATACTGGATATTGCCCTGGTTCTTCATGCGGAGCATGGAGGTGGAAACAACTCCACTTTCACCACCCATGTGGTTTCCTCTTCCGGTACCGACACCTACTCCTCCACGGCAGCCTCCCTTGGATCCCTGAAGGGGCCGAAGCATGGAGGCGCCAATATCAAAGTGGTCCGGATGTTCCAGGATTTGAAGAAGAATGTCTCCGACTGGACAGACGATGGCCAGGTCGCCGATTATTTGAGCGCTCTTCTGGATAAAAAAGCCTTTGACAAAACCGGCCTGATCTATGGAATGGGCCATGCTGTCTATTCGCTGTCCGATCCGAGAGCAGACATGCTGAAGAGCTTCCTCAAGCGTCTGAGTGTGGAAAAGGAACGAACCGAGGAGTTTCAGCTGTATTCCCTGGTAGAGCGCCTGGCTGCCGAACTGATTGCGAAAAAAAGAAAAATTTATAAGGGCGTCAGCGCCAATGTGGATTTTTACAGCGGCCTGGTTTATCACATGCTGGGTCTGCCGCTGGAGCTGTACACTCCGATCTTCGCCATTTCCCGTATTGCAGGATGGAGTGCCCATCGCATGGAGGAACTGATCAATGCAGGAAAAATCATCCGTCCCTCCTATAGGAGCGTTGCGCCGCACAGGGAATATGCATCCATTGATCAGCGCAAACAGCTTCAGAAGGCAGCCAGATAAAAGAGACGGAGGAATCTCCCGTTTCTGAAGGACTGCAGACCTCAGGCCAGAAGCTTAAAGAACTGCAGAACCATGAAGAAACCTGTCATAAAATGAAAGAAGCCGTTCTCCATCGTGAGATACGGCTTTTTCCTTTGGCTCGTTTATCAATTCACCGGCACAACAGCGCCCTGATATTTATCCTCCATGAATTTCTTTACTTTTTCGCTCTTCAGAGCTTCCACCAGCGCCTTCAGCTTCTCACTGTCCTGATCTCCCTTCCGCGCTGCCAGAACATTGGCAAACGTCTCCATGGGTGAATTTTCCTTTTCCAGTACCAGAGCGTCCTTTGCAGGATTCAGATCTGCCTGAAGGGCATAATTGCCGTTGATGACCGCCATATCCACATCCGACAGGGAACGGGCCAGCTGCGCCGCCTCGATTTCCTTCACTTCAATTTTCTTCGGATTCTCCGTGATATCCCTGGCCGTTGCCTTCAATCCGGCATCGGGATCCAGTTTGATCAGCCCCTGGGACTCCAGCAAAATCAAGGCCCTGGCTTCATTGGTTGCATCATTGGGAACCGCGATCCGGGCATGGTCCGGCAGATCAGCCAGGGAATCCGTCTTTCCGGCATAAATTCCAAATGGCTCATAATGAATGGCAGCCATGGAAACCAGGTTGGTCTTGTTCTCTTTGTTGAAATCATCCAGATAGGGCTTATGCTGAAAATAGTTGGCATCCAGATCTCCGGAATCCAGCGTCAGATTCGGCTGTACATAATCCGTGAATTCCTTAATTTCCAGATGATAGCCTTTTTTTGCCAATATCTCCTTTGCCACCTCCAGTATCTCTGCATGAGGAGTCGGTGACGCGCCCACCACAATTTTCTTGTCGTCCGCAGGTTTGGAACATCCGGCAAACAGGGACAAGGTCAGAATCACTGTCAGAGTAAAGATAACAGTTCGTTTCATGTAGAAAACCTCCGGTTTCATATTTCTTGCAGGAATGCTTATCCATTTCTTCTGTCACCGATATTCGCCAGCTTCATCCCGATTTCCTGAAGAACCTGTACGATGATGACAAGCAGCGCCACAGTGACCAGCATGATATTGGTCTGATAACGGTAATATCCATATCGTATGGCGATATCCCCCAGTCCGCCGCCGGCAACGATACCGGCCATGGCGGAGTAACTCAGAATGGTGGTCACCGCAATGGTGCCCCCCACGATCAGCGAAGGCCGGGCTTCCGGAAGGATCACCCTATAAATAATCTTCCAGGGGGAAGCCCCCATGGACTCCGCTGCCTCAATGACCCCCTTGTCCACTTCCTTCAGAGAGGATTCCACAACCCTGGCAACAAACGGTGCGGAAGCAATGACCAGCGGAACTACAGTGGCATTGGGGCCGATGGTCGTTCCTACGATCTTCTTGGTAATCGGTATCACAGCAATCAGCAAAATCAGAAACGGAACAGAACGCAGTATATTTACAATTAGGCCGATGATCCGGTTCACATGCGGCATCGGCCGGATTCCGTCCCTGTCCGTCACCACCAGTGCAATGCCCAGAGGCAGACCAAGCACGTAAGCCATTGCTGTGGAAACCAGCACCATATAAAGGGTCTCCAGCAGCCCGGAACCGATCATGCGGAACACTTCCATATCAAACATACCCTTCCACCTCCTCCGCCGCAAGACCCCTGGACCGAACATATTCCATCATCCGATCCGCAACCAGGTCATTGTCCGGAAGCTGAATGACAATGTGTCCGAACGCCTTTCCATCTATGTTTTTCATATCGGCAAACAGAATATTCACCACCTGCCGGAAATCCAGCACCATTTCCGCGATCACCGGCTCAAAGGAAGAATTCCCGTTGAATACTATCCGGCAGCAACGGGTACCGGAAAGTTTTCCCATGGAGGGATCCCCGGGAAACACCAGACGCCTGGCTGCTGATGTCTTCGGCCTGGTAAAGATCTCCTCCACACTGCCTACCTCTGCAATATGACTGCTGTCCAGGATGGCAACCCGGCTGCATATTTCTTCAATGACCTTCATTTCATGGGTGATCACGACAATCGTAATGCCCAGACGTCGGTTGATGTCCCGCAGAAGTTTCAGTACCCCACGTGTTGTCGCCGGATCCAGGGCACTGGTTGCCTCGTCGCAGAGAAGCGCCCTGGGATTGGTGGCAAGAGCCCTGGCAATCGCCACCCTTTGCCGCTGTCCTCCGGATAACTGGGACGGATAGGCATCCGCCTTCTCGGATATCCCCACCAACTTCAGCAGCTCCCCCGCACGTTTTCCTGCCGTTTTTCGATCCACTCCGGCAATCTCCAGGGGAAAGCAGACATTGCCGGCTACGGTACGCTGCATCAGCAGGTTGAACTGCTGGAATATCATTCCGATGGATCTCCGGACCTGGTACAATTCCTTTTTGGTCAGCCGGGAGAGATCGCGTCCGTTAAAATAGACCTTGCCTTTCGTTGGCTTTTCCAAAAAATTCACGCAGCGCACCAGGGTACTCTTCCCGGCGCCGCTCATACCGATAATTCCGAAGATTTCTCCCTTCCGGATTTCCAGATTGATATCCTCCAGGGCAGAAATATCGCCATTGGCACCTTTGAATTTTTTACTCAATCCTTCTATCCGAATAATTGGATTTCCGCTGCTCATTCTGTCACTTCCCATATTCCTGCTCTTTGTTTCCCCCCGGATCTCCCGCCGGATCGGTTCCCGCCTTGCCAAGCTGCTGTGCCAGCCCAGCAAGGCCGGATTCAAAGTCCACCCCGAAACGGATATCGGTCCCGGCTTTCTTTGTACGCAGGATGCTCCGGACCGTAAAGTCCACTGCAACGGAAGCCGATTTTTTCAATTCGCAGTTGCGCATCAAAGCAGCAACCAGGGCACTGCCGAAAACATCCCCGGTGCCGTGATAATACCCTTCGATCCGATCCGCAAACTCATAATCGATTTCCCCGGTGGCCCGGTCATAGACTGCTGCGCCCAGCTGCCGGTCATCAAAATACACACCGGTCAGCACAATCTGCTTCGGCCCAATTTCCCCCAGACCTTTCAGCAGATGCTCCACATAATCCTGGGTATAGGGTCCCTCCTGATAGGGCTCATCCAGCAACATGGCGGCTTCCGTAATATTCGGAACAATCGTATCTGCCTTTCCGCAAAGCTTTCGCATTCCTGCAGGAAAGGTGTCCGAAAAGGCCGGATACCGTACTCCATTGTCTCCCATGACAGGATCCACCAGCTTCATCGCTCCATCCGCTCCCAGCCGCTGAAATACCTCAGACATGATATCCAGCTGTCGGAAGGAACCCAGATAGCCGGTATAAATGGCATCAAACTGCAGGTTCAGGGACTCCCAGTGACTGACAATGGGAAGGATATCATCCGTCAGATCGCGGAAGGTATAGCCGGTGAACCCGCCGGTATGGGTTGACAGCACTGCAGTGGGAATCACGCTGACTTCAATGCCGGCCGCCGAAATAATGGGCAGGGCAACCGTGAGGGAGCATTTCCCAACACAGGAGATGTCGTGTATCGCCAAAACTCTTTTTTGTACTTTCTTTTGTTTTTTCATGTTCGCTCTCCTGAATAATTCGTAGTAAATAAGTATGTTTACAATTATATAAATTATATCATAAGTCCGGAGCTTTGATTTGTCAATACCCACCCTGTCCCTTTGACACCCCGGAACCGGCAATTCCATGCTTTTCCGGACAATTAGGAAAGCAGGGCGCGGTCATTGGCAAATTCTTCCCCGCTGACCCTCCCAAAACGTTCCAGGAGATCCTCAACGGTGAGATTCTTCTTTTCTGCCCCTTTAATATCCAGGACGATCTGCCCTTCATGCATCATAATCAGACGATTGCCATGTTTGATGGCATCCCTCATATTGTGGGTGACCATCAACGTCGTCAGATGGTGGGCAGAGATCAGACGGTCACTGATTTCCAGCACCTTTTCCGCCGTTTTGGGATCCAGTGCCGCAGTATGCTCATCCAGCAGCAGTACTTTCGGCTTTTTCAGCGTAGCCATCAGCAGTGCCAGTGCCTGCCGCTGTCCGCCGGACAACAGGCCAACCTTAACCGTCATCCGGTCCTCCAGTCCCAGCTCCAGTTCCCGGAGCAGCTGCCGATAGGTCTCCCGTTCCCTGCGGCGGATGCCCCATTTCAGTCCCCGATGCTCCCCGCGCCGGGAAGCAAGGGCCAGATTCTCCCCGATTTCCATATTCGCCGCTGTCCCCATCATGGGATCCTGAAATACCCGTCCCAGGACAGCTGCCCGTTTGTATTCGGGAAGCCGGGTCACATCCTTCCCGTCTATCCGGATGGACCCCTGATCCACACCATACACACCGGCCACGGCATTCAAAAAAGTGGATTTTCCCGCCCCGTTGCCGCCGATCAGGGTGACAAAGTCCCCTTCCGGCAATTCGGCGCTGACGTTCCGCAAGGCGACCTTCTCATTGATCGTCCCAGGGTTGAATGTCTTGCAGATTCCTTCAACAGACAGCATTTACTCCACCCTCCCATGTGATTTCTGGTTCTGACGAAAGCGCTGCAGTAAAGCCGGAAGCGACAGCGCAACCGCTACTGTGACAGCGGTAAACAGCTTCAGATCATTGGCCGGCATACCCAGCTTCAACACCAGGGCAATGATCATCCGATAGGTTACCGCTCCCAGCACCAGGGAAATCAGGCGGGTATAAAAATTTTTCCCACGAAACAATACCTCCCCGATAATCACCGAAGCCAGTCCGATCACAATAGCACCGGTTCCCATCTGTACATCCGCATAACTCTGGCTTTGCGCAATCAATGCTCCGCTGGCTGCCACCAGTCCGTTGCTGATCAGCAGACCCAGGCAGGTCATGGTATCCGTATTAATTCCCTGTGCTCTTGCCATGTGGGGATTGCTGCCCGTCGCACGGATCGCGGAGCCGACCTCTGTTCCAAAAAACCAATACAGGACGCTGATCAACAGGAAAACACACAGCAGCCCCAGTACGGTAATGGAAGCCGTCCCATTCAAGCCCATGTTTTCAAATGCCGTGTATATCGTCTCCATCCGCAGCAGGGAAATATTTGACTTGCCCATGATACGGAGGTTGACGGACCATAAGGCAATCATGACCAGAATGCCTGACAAAAGTGCAGGTATCTTCAGACGCGTCTGCAAAAGTCCGGTACAGAGGCCGGCTGCCATCCCACCCAACAAAGCAAGCAATGTTGCAATATAGGGATTCCCCCCTGCTGCTATTACACGGGCCGCTATGGCGGCGCCCATGGCGATGCTTCCCTCCACCGTCAGATCCGCAATATCCAGGATCCGGTAAGAGATAAACACCCCAATGGTCATTACCGCCCATAGCAATCCAAGAGAAACGGCTCCCGATACAATCTCCAATACAATCCCCTCCTCTTTACTTTACGTATTTCTGAAGATCTTCCGGAATCTTCACACCGACTTCCTTCGCCACTTTGCCATTGATGAAAAAATCCAGATCTTTGGCGGATTCAATCGGCAGACTGGCCGGCTCCGCCTCCCCTTTCAGGATCCGGACGGCCATTTCCCCGGTCTGATATCCAAGATCATGATAATTGATTCCCAGAGTTGCCAGTCCACCGTTTTTTACCATTCCGGATTCCCCGCAGACCACCGGGGTTTTGGTCCGGGCAGTCACACCATGAACCGTCGGCATGGCAGAAGCCAGGACATTGTCCGTCGGAATATAGATTGCATCACATTGATCTGCAATGGACTGGGTTGCCTGCTGTACGTCATTGGTATTGGAAACAGTGGTTTCCACATATTTCAGGCCGAGTTTTTTCACCGCCTTTTTGGCCAGGGATGCCTGCAGTATGGAGTTATCCTCATTGGACGCATAGATCACACCAATGGTTTTGGTATCCGGCGCCAGTTTCAGCAACAGATCGATCTGCTTTCGGACCGGGTTCCTATCCGATGTTCCGCTGACGTTTCCACCGGGTACTTTATTGGAGTCTGCCAGCCTTGCGTCTGCAAAATCTGTAACCGCAGTGGCGAGAACAGGAATCTCCGTGGTCTTGCCGGCAATGGACTGTGCAGCAGGTGTGGCAATCGCCAGAATCAGGTCTGCCTTGGTACTGACAAGCTGATCGCTGATCGTGGACAGATTGGAAGGATCTCCCTGCGCATTCTGGAAGTCAACGGTAATATTGCTGCCATCCCGATACCCGTTGTCTTCCAGAGCATCCAGAAAACCTTCCCGGGCTGTATCCAAAGAGACGTGCTCCGTATATTGAATGATGCCGATTTTCAGCTTTCTCTTTTTTCCGTTTTCAGATGATTTTTTGCCTGGTGTATTTCCCGGACTTTCAGACGGCTTTGATCCTGTCGTATTTTCCGCATTCACAGATGATTTCTGCCCTGTTGCGTTTCCGGTATTTGCGCCGTCCTGGGCACGACAGCCCACAACCATCAGAATCATCATTGCTGATAACAGAAAGGATACGATTCTCCCTGCCTTTTTCATGCTTCTTCCTCCTTTATTGAATTGAAACGGTCCCACTTCCAAAACACTTGCAGACTGTATTTCTTGTATGGCAAAGACTCCGGCATATTCCCAAATCCGGATATAAAAAAACCGCTCCTGTATAACAGGGGCGACTTTTCCTTCGCGGTACCACCTTGTCTTCATTGCTATTTTCAACAATCTCAGTGAGCAACAATTTCATTGCCCCTCCGCGCTAACGGGCGGAAACCGGTACAGCCTACCGGGCCAGTGCCTTTGAGTGTACGGCTCTCAGGATGAATTCGCGGCACTTGTATCCTGCCTTCTCCCACCGATCGAAGGCTCTCTGCAAGGACAAAGGCTGCCGTTACTGCTTCCTGGTCATTGCCTTTTCTTTGTATTTATTTTGCTATTATATGCGATGCAGCTCTTCTTGTCAATGAAAATTCTCAAATTTGTATATTCATACAAGCTATAAGCTGTAACACAGGCCGTAAGCAATGTTCCTGTCAGCAGAAACCGGCAGACTGGAAATCAGCGCTTCAAAAGTGGCAGCGGAACATAATATTTCGTATAACGGTTCCCATGCCGGTCGATCAAGCCTCCCTCCGGATCCTGCACCAGAACAGTCGCTCTTTTATTGATGTTGTAAATGACCCCCGACAGCTCCTTTTTCCCGTCAGCAAAAGATACGGCATCCCCTATCTGCAGCCCGAACTTCCGGTCGGCAATCTGCCTTTGGGTTGGCAGTCTGTGATAACTTTCCGTATGGCCAAACAGATGATTGGCCAATACCTGGAATCTTTGTCTGCTGCAGCTGGATTCCCCGAACAGGATAAACTCCATGGCATGGCATAATTCATGCTCAAAAACAAGCTGCAGTGCTTCCAGAGCAGAATCTGTGCGGATTCCGCAGACCGTCTTGCTGCCTTCAATCGCATTATACTGAAAGAAAAAATCAGTGCCTAAGCGGATTTCGATCTTCAGGTTCTCCGGCCGGACCGGATCGGAACTTCTCCGGTAAAATGTCTTGCCGGCGCTTTTGGTCATCCGGCGGGAAAAGGAAAATGCAATTTCTCCCCTGTAGTTCCCCGCAAACCAATTCTTCAGAAAAATTCGATCGTATAAATCAAATAAAAGACGCAGATCCGTATTGGAAATGGCGCATATGGATGAATCCTTTATTTGCTCCGATTCGGTCAAAAGAAAGGAGGATACCTTTTTCCTTCTGATTTTGATTTCTTTGGGCGAATACGATTTCTTCATTATATCCTGCATATTCTGCAAATCCGGCTGTGTTTCCATTGCATAAATCCTCCATTCTTTGGGATCACTGTGAGTGCCTGTCCCCGAAGTCTTCCGTCAATATTCGTTGCTGACCATTATATCACCGGACAACGCTTTTGAGAATGAGTGAAGGGGCTTTTTCATTCGATCCATCCCAAACTTTTTTCTTTTTAAAAAAGTAAGCAGTCTGTCTGAAAATATGATATGATGATTGGGGAACTTTTTATTTTCATCCTTCATGGAAGACCGCAAACCAGATATCACAATCCATAAAAATCAAAATCAGAAGGGATGAATGCAATGAACGAACAAACAATTCTGTCGGCAGTGGATCACACTTTGCTTTCGGTCTCTGCCACCTGGGAAGAAGTCCGTATGCTCTGCGACGAAGGGATGCAATATGGCGTCGCTTCGGTCTGTATTCCTCCGGCTTATGTAAAGGCCGCTTCTGAATATGTGGATGGCAAAATCCCCATCTGTACCGTCATCGGATTTCCAAACGGTTATGCGACCACCGCTGTAAAATGTTTTGAAGCTTCCGACGCCGTGCACAACGGAGCGGAGGAGATTGACATGGTGATTCATGTCGGATGCCTGAAAGACAAAAAATACGATTCCCTGCTGAAGGAAATCAAGGCAGTGAAAATGGCCTGTGAAGGGAAAATCCTCAAAGTCATCATCGAAGCCTGTCTGCTGGACGACCAGGAAAAAATAAAAATGTGTGAAATCGTATCCAAATCCGGCGCGGATTATATCAAAACCTCCACCGGCTTCTCTATCGGCGGAGCGACAAAGGAAGATGTCGCCCTGTTTGCAAGGCATGTAAACCCTCACGTAAAAATCAAGGCAGCCGGAGGCATCTCTTCCCTGAAGGACGCAGAGGACTTTTTGAGACTGGGAGCCTCCAGGCTGGGTACCAGCCGAATCGTTAAAATCATCAAGGCAAGGGATTTCGCAGAACACTCTGCGGTTAGCGTAAAGTTACCGTAGGGATTAAGAGTAATAAATTACCATAAGGATTGAAAAGAAGGCGACATCCTGCTAAAATATTGATCATCACAAAAATATTAAGAAAGGGTGTCACCTTCCATGTACAGTATACAAGATTTTAACGAGTTTGCAAGAAAAACAGAAAATAAGGTAAGAGAATTTTTAAGGGAAGGTAAGGATCTGGCAGAACTGACTCTGGGGCTGCAGGAGGATCTGTTTGAACTTGGTCGGAATATACTGGTGGAGACTCTTGAGGGGATGGATGAACAGCTTCGAAAGTCCGGGGTCAGGAAAAACAATTGGGAGATTGTCAGGAAAGATGAGACAGGGATCTTAACGACCTTTGGAACGATCAAGTATAATAGAACGTATTTTAAGCCAAAGAGTGGTGGCAAAAGGAAATATCTCGTTGATGAGCTTGTTGGTCTTAAGCCACATGACAGAGTGAGTGCAGATGTGGTGATCAATGTGGTGGAAGAGGCCATAGACAGCAGCTACAGGAAAGGTGGAGAAAGAGCCGGATATATGGATGAAATAAGCAAGCAGGCTGTTATGGATAAAATACATAACCTTGAGATCAGCGAACATGAGCATAAGGTGGACAAGAAGAGGGATGTCAGGATACTGTATGTTGAAGCAGATGAAGATCATGTTTCCCTGCAGGGAGAAGACGATAAAAGCAAGATAGCTATGCCCAGGCTGGTTTATGTTCATGAAGGCGTAGATCCCGAAAAAAGCAGCCAAACAAGGACCAGGCTTAAAAACGTTAAATATTTTGGCGGCATGTATGATGAGAGTGAGGATCTGTGGCTGGAGGTCATAGAATATATAGACAAGCAGTACAACATGGATTTCATTGAAACCATATACCTTTCCGGGGATGGGGCATCATGGATTAAGGCCGGGCTTGACTGGATTCCCAAAAGCAAGTTTGTGCTGGACAATTTTCATCTTAAGAAATATATGATAACTGCGACTGCACACTTAAACGATGGAGACATCTATCAGGAGTTGAAGGATGCATTGGATTGGCCGGACAAGGACATGGTCAAGGATGTTTTCAAGAAGATCCTCAAACGAACGGTTTCCAAAACGAAGAGGAAGGCAGTTAAGGATGCCAGACGGTACATATTGAATAACTGGCATGGAATAGAAATAAAGGCTGATAAGGACTATGAACTGATAGGATGCAGTGCCGAAGGTCATATAAGCCATGTGTTTTCAAGCAGGCTAAGCAGCAGGCCTAAGGGATGGTCTGAAAAAGGTGTTGCCAGGATGTCCAAACTTATCGTATATAAGAAAAATGGCGGCAGGATCTATGACCTGGTTATGGCACAGAAGCTTAAGGAGAAGGAGAACAGGAAACATGAATTGCAGGATGAATTAATCAAGGAAGTAAGGAAATCATCAGAAAGCAGATATGCTGGTTCATGGAGTAGCAGCCCAACTGTAATTACCATGGGGAAAAAGACAGGGCTGTTTAATGAGATGAGGAGTATGGCCGGAATACGCTATTAGGCCCTTCATAAAGCTCGTTATGGCGTTTTTAATAGCCGGGACGACATAGATCAAGCGTTTATGCCGCGAAAGCTGCTTGATAACGAGAAGTCGGTGTGGTAGCATTGAGGTACGGCAGCAACCGCTCCAAAGCCTATCCCGCTGTTAGAGATGGCTGCTGCCGACATCTGCCGTAAGCCACACCGGCAGAGGCTCGTTGTCAAGCAGATCGTGGAATAAATGCAGCTGACAAGATTGATTGCTGTTAAAATTAATGAAATCAATCAAGACCACTGTTGCTAGTAAGAATATTTCAGGATGTCTCTATTCTTTCTTTCCCTACAGTAAATTGACGCTATCCACTCTGCGCAGGGAAATTGTTAAAACTGTCTGATAATGATAGAATATCATTTGACAACAGATACTCTACCACAATTTTAAAATCATTTAGGGGGAAATATCAATGAAAAGAACTGTGAAAAGAACACTGGCTCTTGTACTGATGTCTCTGCTTGTATTTACTCTCTCCACAGGCTGTTCCAGCCAAACCGGCGGTTCCGGAAAATCCGGAAAGTATGAAATTGCACTGATTACGGACAAAGGAAACATTGACGACAAATCTTTCAATCAGGGTTCCTGGGAAGGCGTAACCGCTTTTTCCGAAAAAAACAATGTCAAGGCAAAATATTTCAAACCCGAGGAAGCATCTGATGCCGGCTATCTGGCAGCCATCGACCTGGCAGTCACCGGCGGCGCCAAGGTGGTCGTAACGCCCGGCTACCTGTTTGAAGTGCCGATTTACGAAGCACAGACGAAATACCCCAAAGTGAAATTCATCCTTTTGGATGGTTCTCCCCACGATCCGGACCAGAATTACGAAACCAAATCCAATGTGGCCAGCGTTGTGTATGCAGAGGAACAATCCGGTTATCTGGTAGGATACGCTGCCGTCCAGGATGGTTATACCAGTCTTGGATTCGTCGGCGGAATGCCAGTGCCGCCTGTACAGGCTTTCGGATACGGATATCTGCAGGGGGCGGAAGCCGCAACAGAGGATCTGGGAATGAAGGACGGTGCCGTTTCCGTTACCTATCACTATACCGGCGATTTTGCGGAGACCGATACCAATAAAGCTACCGCAAAGACCATGTATCAGGAAGGAACGGAGGTCATCTTCGGCTGTGGCGGTTCCGTCGGCAAGAGCGTAATTGCGGCTGCCTCCGAAGCGAATAAAAAAATGATTGGTGTGGATGTGGATCAGAGGTATGACAGCGATATGGTCATCACGTCAGCCATGAAAGGTCTGGGCTCTTCCGTGAAGCAGGTGCTGGAGTCCATTTACAAGACGGACAGTTGGGATGATTTCGGCGGCAAAACCACAACCTTCGATGCAACCAATGACGGAGTGGGACTTCCCACGACGGTAATCGGGGACAAAAAAGCCGATGCTTTTGATCGGTTCAACAAGTTTACAGAGGAAGACTATGAAAAAGTGTTTGCAACCTTGAAGAACGGCGATGTGAAACCTGTCCGGACCATCGATGTTGCCGATGCCGACGGATATGCCACTGCGGAAGAACTGACCAGCGGCCTGAATCTGAAAAAAGTCACCGTGGAAGTAAGATAGGAATACGACAAGGAAAAAGGGGTCGCTATGGAAGACTATATTATCGAAATGCTCCATATCACGAAGAGATTTCCCGGCATCGTTGCAAACGATGATATTACCCTCCGTCTGAAGAAAGGTGAAATTCATGCATTGCTGGGAGAGAACGGTGCCGGTAAATCCACCCTGATGAGTGTGCTGTTCGGGCTGTACCAGGCAGAAGGGGGAGAAATCCGGAAAAACGGAAAAGCCGTCCGGATCAACAGCCCCAATGATGCCAACGCCCTGGGCATTGGCATGGTACATCAGCACTTCAGGCTGGTGGAGGTCTTCACGGTCCTGGAGAACATCATTCTGGGAGTGGAGCCCTGCAAAATGGGCTTCCTGCAAAAAAAAGAAGCCAGGGAAAGGGTTTTGAAACTGAGCGGGGAATATGGATTGGAAGTGAATCCGGATGCACAGATTGAAAAAACAACAGTGGGCATGCAGCAAAGAGTGGAAATATTGAAGATGCTGTACCGAAACAATGATATTCTGATCTTTGACGAACCAACTGCCGTTCTGACTCCCCAGGAAATCAATGATCTCATGGAGATTATGCGGAAATTTGCCCGGTCCGGCAAATCCATTTTGTTCATCACCCATAAACTGAATGAAATCATGGCGGTAGCGGATCGCTGTACAGTACTGCGCATGGGAAAATGCGTCGGCACCGTGGAGATTCCAAAAACATCCAGGGAAGAGCTGTCTCAAATGATGGTTGGACGAAATGTCAGCTCCACGGTGGAAAAGGAAGCAGCCCGGCCCGGCAGCACGGTACTCTCTGTGAACCATGTTACCGCACCTTCCGAAGTTCACAGGAACAATGCGGTAAAGAACGTATCCTTCGAGGTTCGGGCCGGTGAAATTGTATGCCTTGCAGGGATCGACGGAAACGGACAGACAGAATTCATTTCTGCCCTGACCGGTTTGGGAAAGCTCAGCAGCGGCACCATCCGGCTCTGCGGAAGGGATATTACAAAAGCCAATATCCGCACCCGATCCCGGTCGGGAATGAGTCATATCCCGGAGGACCGGCAGAAATATGGTCTGGTGCTGGATTACACCCTGGAGGAAAATCTGATCCTGCAGCGTTACTGGGAGACAGAATTCCAGCATGGGGGCCTGATAAAAAAGAAGCCGATCCGTTCCTATGCCGAAAAATTGATCGCACAGTACGATATCCGAAGCGGACAGGGGCCGGTTGCCATGATGCGCAGCATGTCGGGAGGCAATCAGCAGAAGACAATCGTTGCCCGGGAAATGGACAAGGATCATGAGCTGCTGGTGGCAGTTCAGCCCACCCGGGGCATGGACATCGGCGCTGTTGAATATATCCACAGGCAACTGGTGGCAGAGCGGGATGCCGGAAAAGCAATTCTGCTGGTTTCCTATGACCTGGATGAGGTGATGGATTTAAGCGACCGCATTCTTGTCATGTACGAAGGAGAAATCGTCGGCGATCTGAATCCGAAGTCCGTTACCGTTTCAGAACTGGGCCTGTATATGTCAGGCGCCAAACGCAACACGGCAAAGGAGATGGATTATGCGATTTGATTGGAGCAAGCCAGGAAAAAGCAAAAGTTTCTCCTCCTTTACGGCTGCACTGCTGGCCATTCTCATGGGCCTTCTGTTCGGCCTCCTCGTTATGGCTTTCGCAAGCCCGACAAATGCCCTTCCGGGTTTTTTCACCGTATTGACCAGCGGCTTTCAACGAATCGGTGATGTGCTGTACTTTGCGACGCCTATTTTAATGACCGGTCTGGCAGTGGGCTTTGCTTTCAAAATGGGTCTGTTCAACATCGGCGCTTCCGGTCAGTATACCATGGGAATGTTCTTTGCCCTCTATGCGGGATTTATGTGGGACATGCCGAAAGAGATCCATTGGCTGGTCTGTATTCTGGCAGGTATGGCCGGCGGGCTGCTCTGGGGGCTGATTCCAGGGCTTTTCAAGGCCTTGCTCAATGTAAATGAGGTCATTACCTCCATCATGTTCAACTATATCGGCATGTACCTGGTGGACATGCTGATCCGGGGGAATTCCGTTATGTATGTTTCTTCGAAAACACGAACGGCTTATCTGCCTGGCTCCGCGCAGATTCCTTCCCTGGGCATCCCAAATTCCAATGCCAACATCTCGGTTCTCATCGCCGTTGCATTGGCCATACTTTTATATATTGTACTGAACAAAACCATTTTTGGCTATGAACTGAAGGCAACGGGCTTCAATCAATATGCCAGCGTTTACGCCGGCATGAATGGAAAGCGCAACATCATCACGACAATGGCCATTGCCGGAGCCCTGGCAGGAATGGGAGGAGCCTTTTCCATTCTGGCACCATCCACCATTTCGGGAAGCAGCATGACTTATGAGCCAATCAACGTGATTGCCTCCAACGGTTTCAACGGAATCGCCGTCGCCCTGCTTGGAAATTCCAGTCCCATCGGGATCATTTTTTCCGCCTTGTTTATTTCCCATATCCAGCGCGGCGGTACCATGGCAAGCCTGTATGGCTATAAGCCGGAGATCATTGATATTGTAATCGCCGTCATTATCTATTTTTCCGCCTTTGCCATGCTGATGAACACAGCCATCGGCAGAATGTTTCAAAAACGGCGGGGCAAGAAAGCGGAAAACAGCCGTGCCGGCAGGATCCCGGGTACAAATTCATCCGGTGAGTCGGTCCGGAAGGAGGAGATATAATTTTGGATACCCTGTATTATCTGGTTCAAGGCACCCTTCCGGTAGCGATTCCGCTGCTCCTGGTGGCACTTGGCGGCATGTTCAGCGAGCACAGCGGAGTCATCAACATTGCTCTGGAAGGAATTATGCTGGTGGGCGCCTTTACCGGCTGCCTCTTTGTCTACTCCGTTCAGGAAACCGGGATGAATGCGCAGCTGATCCTCCTGCTCGGAATGATGGTGGCGGCTGTCTTCGGATTCCTGTATTCCATGCTGCTGTCCCTGGCTGCCGTGAACCTGCGGGCAGATCAGACCATTACCGGAACGGCTCTGAACATGCTGATCCCCGCTGTCGTCCTGCTGTTCTCAAAAATGTATTTCAACAGCGACGGCGTAACCACCGACATAAATTTTTATATTCGGAAGGTACCGCATCTGGGGGAGATACCGGCCGTCGGAAAATTGTTTTTCCAAAATACCTATCTTACCGTCCCCATTGGCATCGTGTTCCTGGTGCTATCCACCATCCTTTTCTATAAAACCCGATTTGCCTTGCGTCTCCGTGCCTGCGGCGAACATCCCCATGCGGCGGACTCCGTCGGCATCAATGTGATGCTCATGCGGCATGCAGGCGTCGGTATTTCCGGTATACTTGGAGGAATTGGCGGCTTTTTTTACGCTGTGGGAGTAATGGACGGAAACACCAACGGGCATACCGGCGTGGCCGGCTTCGGTTTCCTGGCACTGGCGGTTATGATTTTCGGGCAATGGAAGCCCATCCGGATTTTCCTGGCATCCCTGTTCTTTGCCTTTCTCCGTACCCTGGCCTATTCTGTTTCCCTGATTCCGTTCCTGAAGGCCCTGAACATCAATCAGACCTATTATAAAATGCTGCCTTACCTTGCAACCATGGTCGTCCTGGCTTTTACCTCCGGAAAATCCAGAGCTCCCAGGGCGGAAGGCATTCCCTATGATAAAAGCCAGAGATAGCAGATGCTCCCTCTGACAAAATGAAAGACAAAACAGCTCACAGACAGGAAATCTCCTGAAATGCCAAAATAAAAAGTTGTCTCAGCCTGCAAACTTCGCTGAGACAACTTTTTATTAAACAGGACTTCATTTGTCAGCATCCCTACGCTTTTCGCCAAAATAAAACGAAAAGCCGGATGCGAATATTCCGAATATCAGTAATTCTCTGCTTTCAGCTCAAAGAAAGACTTCGGATGACTGCATACAGGGCATACTTCCGGCGGGAATTTCCCCTTGTAGATATACCCGCAGTTCCGGCATTTCCAATATACTTCCCCGTCCTTCTCAAAAACCGTATTGTTCTGAAGGGCTTTCAGGAGCTTCTGATAGCGCTCATCATGTTCCTTCTCAATCTCTCCGACTTTCTCAAACAACTCCGCAATTTTATCAAAGCCCTCCGCCTTTGCTTCCTCGGCAAAGCCTTTGTACATGCTTGTCCATTCACCATGTTCCCCTTCAGCTGCGATCTTCAGATTTTCCTCCGTGGATCCCATCCCGCCGCCATTCAGGATTTTATACCAGATCTTTGCGTGCTCCTTTTCATTGCCGGCTGTTTCCTCAAAAATTGCCCCGATCTGCTGATATCCGTCCTTTTTCGCCTGAGATGCAAAGAAGGTATATTTGTTCCTTGCCTGGGATTCCCCGGCAAACGCTGCCTGAAGATTCTTCTCTGTTTTGCTCCCTTTTAAATTCATATTCTGTTTCCTCCTTCATTGTTGATATCTAATAGATAACCACAATGGTCCGGTTTAAACAAAGACAAAAAAACATAGTCCTTTATGGACCTATTCTCTCTTTTGCGCTTATCCTTTAAAGTTTTTTGCTTACTAACTTACAATTAATTCCATGATTAAACTGGTTGATTTTATCCCCCGGGGATGTTATAATTTGATTTATAAAAAGTGAATATTGTCGAAGAGTTGATACCCATATAAGTCCACTAATACGGTGTGGAAGTTTCTACGTGGCAACCGTAAATTGCCTACGCTATGGTGTTCTTTTTCGTATTGCATGAAGATACTCATGGAGAATCCTGCAATTTTGTATCGATGGATACAGATATATCCTTCACGTTTTGGGACTCTATTTTCTGTATGGCATATCGATATGTTTTGCTTGCCAAGGCATCGGACAGATTGCTTTGATACAGGCAGAATCGTTTTGTGGAATCCGTGGTAGCATAATGCCGGGAATGAAAAGACAAGGAACACGATACCTTGTCTTTTTTTATTTGTTTTTTTTATTTTCATAAATTGGAGGAGATACCGTTTGAGAATTGCAAAGCAAAAAAGCAGAAGCCGTCTGGTCGCAGCCACCATGGGAAAAATCCCATGCGACCTGACCATCGAAAATGTACGGCTGTTGAATGTCGTAACCGGTGAGATCTATCCTGCTTCCGTGGATGTTTTGGACGGGATGATTGTCCGGGTCCGGGAAAAAGGAGAAACCAATGACCGGAAAAGCAAAACCACTTATAAGGGAAACGGTGCATACCTGATCCCCGGTTTCATTGATACGCATATGCATGTGGAAAGTACAATGATGATCCCGGAGCAATTTGCCAGGGCAGTCCTTCCATGGGGGACAACCACCGTCGTAACCGATCCTCACGAGATTGGCAATGTCATGGGAATTGAGGGCGTGAAGTTCATGCTGGAAAACGCCAAAAATACGCCTTTGCGCCAATATGTTCTGGCCCCGTCCTGTGTCCCCTCCGTTCCGGCACTGGAGGGAGGCGGAGCTGCTTTCCATGCGGAAGAGATTGCAGATCTGCTGGATACCCCCGGTGTGATCGGCATTGCAGAAGTCATGGACTATGTCAATGTAATAAAAGATGAAAAGCGGATGCACGATATTTTGGCAGAAGGTCTGAAGCGTGATGTATTCCTGCAGGGACATGCTCCCGGCGTGATGGGAAAAGACATGCAGGCCTACACCACCGCCGGCCCCATCAGCGATCACGAATGCCGTTTCCCTGAGGAGTGCAGACAGAAGCTGCGTGCCGGAATGCATGTCAATATGAAGTCCAGCTCCCTGTCCGACTTTCTCGAGGAATCCCTTCAAGGAATCAAAGGGATGCGCTATACCGATTTCGTCTCCTTCTGTACCGATGATGTCCATGCCAGGGATATTCTGGAGACCGGTCATATGAACCGTGTGGTCCGGAAAGCCATCAGGCTGGGCACCGATCCCATCGATGCCATCCGGTTTGCCACGCTGAATGCGGCGCGTGAGTATGGCTTTTCCGATCTGGGAGCGATTTGCCCCGGTTATATTGCCGATATGCAGTTGGTAAAAGATCTGGACGGTGAAAAGCCCCTTGCTGTATTCACCCAGGGGCAGCTGACGGCAGAGCACGGAAAATACATTCCCCGGGAATGGGAAGAAAAGAAACCCCATTCTTTCCCCAACACCATGCATATGGACCGCATTACCTCTCCGGAAGACTTTGTGCTGCACGCGCCGGATGGAAAAACGGGAAGCGTCCGGACCAATGTGATCGTAAGCAAATACAAGGGCGGAGCCTTCAACAAAGCCGTCTGGGAAACGCTGCCCATTCAGGATGGGAAAGTGGACATCAGCAAGGACCCGGATCTGGCGTTTGCCGCTGTTTGCAACCGTCACGGAAGCGGAGACCGGACCATTGCAGTCGTACGGGACTTTGGCCTGGTGCATGGAGCCATCGCCTCAACCATCTCCCACGATTCGCATAATTTCTGCGTGGTTTACAAAAATCCGGAGGATGCCTGTGCAGCAGCGAGGGAACTGTGCCGAACAGGCGGCGGGATTACGGTCGTTTCCGATGGCTCGGCCCTGGCCACAGCGGCTCTTCCGGTCGCCGGACTGATGTCTCCCCTGCCGGTGGAACAGCTGGCTGTTGAGGTGGGTCAGGCAATCCAGGCCATTTGCAAAGTCAGCGGCGGGAAGAATGTATTTCCCAGGATTACCTCACTGGCTTTGGTTGTCCTGCCGGGGACCCTCCTTTCCGACAAGGGGCTGGTGGACGGACCATCCCAGACATTCTTGCCCATATTCGATGAAACGGATAATGAAAAGTAGGAAAATTCCAAGCAAGAGAAAATTGATCCGGGTTCGATCACTGGATACAGGGGTGCATCAATATGTTGAAGAACTATTTTGAACTGAAAAAGCACGGAACCGATGTAAGAACAGAAATTGTGGCGGGAATCACAACATTTGCAACCATGGCCTATATGTTTTCCGTCCAGTCCTCCATGATGGCAGATGTGGGGATGAGTCCGGAGGGCGTCGTAATCGCGACTGCCCTGATGTCCGGCATCTTCACTCTCATGTCCGCCTTCTACTCCAGGGTGCCTTTTGCATTGGGACCCGCCATGGGCTCCAATGCGATCATGGCGTATTCCCTGGTTGCTCCCGGTCAGTCCACCTGGCAGGTCGGTGTCGGCATGTTCGTGGTGACCGGCGCTATATTGATCCTGTTGACATTGTTTAAGGTCCGGGAAGACATGGTCCGTGTCATGCCGAAGAATATAAAAGTTGGCATCGGCGCAGCCGTCGGAATCTTTCTTGCCAGGCTGGCCGTCTCCAACGCAGGAATCGTCAAAAAGGATTTTTCCGGCCTGGGCGATCTTTCCCAGCCTTCTGTCCGGCTTGCCTTTATCGGGCTTGCCATTACCCTGATCCTGAATTACCTTCGGATTGAAATCAAGGGGAAAAAATATCAGGTTCGCGGGGCTTATCTGATTTCCATTCTTCTGACCACGGGAATCGGAGTCGTCATGGGAGTCGTCAAGGTTCCGCATTCCATCGTCAGCTTTGATTTAAGTTCATTGGGGGACGTTGCCTTCAAGGCGGATGTAAAAGGCGTTTTCAAGGTTGCCAACATACCCATTTTAATGTTCTTTCTGCTCAGCGACTTCTTTTCCACAATGGGTACCTCACTGGGTCTGGCCGGAAAAGCCAAAATGCTGGATGAGGACGGAAATTTTCCGGGTATCAGCCGCGTATTTCTGACAGACGCTGTCGGCACTTCCATCGGCGGGATGTTTGGCATCACCAACGTTCAAACCTATGTGGAATCCGCTGCCGGAATTGAGGCAGGCGGACGGACCGGCCTGACCGCCGTAGTGACCGGAGGGATGTTCCTGCTCTCCATGTTCCTCTCCCCCCTATTCCTGATGATCCCAAGTGCAGCCACTTCCCCCGTCCTGATCCTGATTGGCGCTTCCATGATGGAGGTTCTGGAGGATGTGGAGTTTACTCCCATGGAATGGACCCCGCTGGCCCTTATGCTCCTGACCACCGCATTTACCGGGGACTTCGTCCTGGGAGTTGCTTTGGGCGTTGTCGTTCATGTGGTGATTGCCCTGGTGCAGTATGCCTTTACCAAAGACCGGAGCAAAGTGCCTACTGTCGGAACATTTATCATGGCTGCCATCATGTCCATCAAATTCTTTGTTTAATCCTGGTTTCAATATTTCAATGAAATTCACTCCATGAATGCATTTAAAAAAGTCTCTGCGATTTTCCTGCGGGGGCTTTTTTGTTAAAAAATCCCTGTCTGCACAATGAAAGTTCCCTATTCCCTGCAGCAGGTGGATGTTGTCTTTTCCACGAATATATTTGACAACTCCATCTAATTTTGCTATCATAATAAACCGTACAAAGAAGCAATCTGTTAATTACATCAAGTTGCTTCTTTTTATGTTCAGAACATTGGATTCCTTTTGGGATAAAATCTGATGATATGGAAGAATCTAAACAAACAAACGGATGGAAGCAGAAAAAGAGGGAGTATATGATTGAGTATAAGAATGTCAGTAAATCCTATGGAAAACACGAAGTTGTAAAAAACCTGAGCCTTACCATATCAGATGGCGAATTTGTAGTGCTGATCGGCCCTTCCGGTTGTGGAAAGACGACAACACTGAAAATGCTGAACCGTCTGATCCCAATGAACTCAGGCAGTATCAGCATAGACGGAAAGAGCATCATGGATATGAACCCGGAAAAGCTGCGCAGCCACATCGGATACGTCATCCAACAGATTGGGCTTTTCCCAAATATGACAGTGGAAGAGAACATCTGTGTGGTGCCGCGCCTGCTGAAATGGAATAAGGAGAAAAGGCATCAGAGAGCAAAGAAGCTTCTGGAACTGGTGGAACTGCCCTATGATGAGTATGCCCATAAATATCCAAATGAGATGAGCGGCGGACAGCAACAGCGTATCGGCGTACTTCGCGCATTGGCAGCTGAACCCCCCATTATTCTAATGGATGAACCTTTTGGTGCCCTGGACCCCATTACAAGGGATTCCCTCCAGGATGAAGTCAAAACTCTGCAGCAGGAGCTGGGGAAAACCGTTATTTTTGTAACCCATGATATGGATGAGGCCCTGAAAATGGCAGATACCATTGTATTTATGAGCGACGGCCGGATTCTGCAGACAGACTCTCCGGAGGGAATGCTTCGGGCACCGGTCAACGATACGGTCGGGGAATTCATGGGCAGACACGTTCACAATTTTTCCCGGAATCAGCTGGTATGCTCCGACCTGATGAAAACCAGGGTGGCAAAGGTCACCCAGGACAAAAGAACACTGGAATGTGTCAGTCGGATGAACCACCTGGATATTGATTCCCTTGTCGTTATAGATAAGCAGGGGCATTATATCGGTGTTTTGCTGGTTGATACCATCAACGAGCGCGGCAGGGCAGGCGATTCCATCGAAGGCCTGATTACCAGGGACTTCCCCACCGTGACAGAGAATACTCCGGCAAAAGCCGCTTTCGACATCATCAACAGCAAACAGGCAGGGTATGTGTTTGTTTTGACAGATGATAAAAAAGTGGCCGGTATGATTACCAAAACCAGTATGTCCAAGGCTTTGGCAAGTGAGGTGTGGGGGGATAACAATGAATGACTTTTTCCGCCTTTACGGGACCAAGCTATGGAACGCCATCGGGATTCATCTGGTCTATGTGCTGGTTTCCGTATCCATTGGTTTCATCATCGCCTTGGCCCTGGGGATCCTTTTGTCGAGACTTCCCAGAATATCCAGATACGTTCTTCCGATTATTTCCGTAGTACAGACCATCCCCGGCATTGTCTTCATAGGAATCCTTTTTCTGTATACCGGAATGGTGCCCGCTACTGTATTTATTGCACTCACCATTTATGCCATTTTCCCCGTGCTGAAAAACACCTATACCGGATTGATCGGTGTTTCCCAGGAATACAAGGAAGCCGCAAAGGGTTGCGGAATGTCTTCCCTGCAGTCGCTTTTTTGGGTAGAGCTTCCCCTGGTACTCCCTGAAATCATAGGCGGACTGCGTATGTCCACGGTATATACGGTAAGCTGGGTAGTCCTGGCTTCCATGATCGGTTTGGGAGGTCTGGGGGATTTTGTTTATATTGGTGTCAGTACAAACAACAATACTCTGATTATTGCAGGTGCGATTCCAGCTGCCATTCTTGCAGTGGGGCTGGGACGGATCATTGACTGGATACAGAAAAAGGTCATTCCAAAGGGATTAAGGAGGGAGATCCGATGAATTTGTCCATAGTTCTTGAGCATCTTTACATTGTCCTGACTTCGGTACTGCTTACCATCATCATTGGTCTGCCCCTCGGTATTCTGGCCTATATGAAAAATTCCGTGCGCTCCGTCATTTTATGGACTGCGGATGTTCTGCAGACGATTCCCGCTCTGGCTCTGCTGGGCATCCTGATGGCCTTTCTGGGCGCCGGGAAACCAACCGTCATCATCGGGCTGATTCTGTATTCCTTGCTCCCGGTTGTACGTAACACCTACCTTGGCCTGAAAAATATCGATCCTGCCATTAAGGAAGTTGCCACCGGCATGGGAATGAGCCGATGGTATCGGCTGATCCATGTGGAGATGCCCATCGCCTTCCCGGTTATTTTTACCGGGATCCGGATTGCCACTGTCACAGCAGTCGGTGTAGCTGTTTTTGGTACGTTTGTAGGCGGAGGCGGACTGGGTTCCGTTATCTACCAGGGCATTCGCATTGAAAACATGCGGATGATTTTATTCGGAACGCTGTCCCTGATGATCATGGCCGTATTATTTGACAGTGTCATGGCTGCCGTTGAAAAACGGCTGAATCGACAGGAATCCAAAACAAGCAGTACAAGTAATAAAAGTAATGGGGTTGAACCAGGAACATGAAAAGGAAAATGACAAAGACTGACAACACGTATAATAAAGACAGCACGGGTCATTCGGAAAGGAGAACCGTATGAAAAGAAAGATAGCTGCCATAACATGTTTACTTTTGATACTCTCAGTCGTAGGCTGCTCCTCGGGAAAGGGAGGCGGGGAGGAAATCATCATTATGGATGGTCAATTTTCCGAAATGAAATTGATTCATCAAATGGTAAAAATGCTGGTGGAGCAGGATACCGATGCCAGGGTGCTCATAAAGGACGAAATCTCTCCTGTCAACGGTTTCAATGAATTGGTCAGGGGCAACTGTGACCTGATGAACAGCTACGATGGGACGCTGCTTACCACCTATCTGAAAATGGATACAAAGGATATTCCCGAAGGGCAGACCCTGTATGATTTTGTGAATGAGACCGCAGAAAAGGGAAAGGGCGTCATGCTCCTGGATCCGCTTGGTACAGATAACACCTATTCCATTGCCGTTCCGGAGAAAATCGCAGACCAGTATGACCTTGAGAAGATCAGCGACCTTGTCCCGGTGGCCGACAAGCTGGTGTTTGGGGCAGAACATGAGTTCTTCAGCGAGGAAGGCAGTATGAAATTCAATCCTTTTGTTAAATTCTATGGGCTGAAGTTCAGGGAAAGCAAGCCGGTGGATATCGGGCTGAAATACTCCGCAGCGGAAAATGGGAGTATCGATGTGACAGAAGTATATGCTACCGACGGTCTGAACAAAAAGGCCCATCTTAAAGTGCTGGAGGATGATAAAAACTTCTTCCCGGAATACAACGGCGCACTGCTTGTACGGAAAGATTTGTTTGAGCGGTACAAAGACAAGGCACCCAATCTGAAGGAAACCCTGAATAAACTTGGCGGAATCTTCAGCAACGAAACCATGGTCGACCTGACCTATGCAGTGGACGTGGAAGGAAAAAGCACACAGGAAGTTGCCAAACAGTTTCTGCAGGAAAAAGGCCTGCTGGAATAAGAGGAACAAGAGGCGCATTTCATCCGGAACCGCCCGGCATCCAAAATGCAGGAAATGCTTTTGGATGCCTTCTATTTTATGTTTTTATGTTGCTTTTCTTTATGTTGTTTTTCTTTATGTTGCTTTTCCATGCGGATAGAGAAAGTTTTTTACCCGTTCCCGACAGCCCGCTTCCCCGCAGTAATACAGCACATCCTGATTTTTCAAAACCGCATAGGGACCGGGAGACATCATCAACGCCCCGTTCCGCTTGATGGAAACAATGGTAGCTGCCGTGTGATGCCAGAAATTCATTTCCGATATGGATTTTCCCAACAAGGGAGTCTGATCCGTAATCTCAATCTCAAATGGAA
Source organism: Eubacteriales bacterium mix99 (assembly GCA_038396605.1). NCBI lineage: Bacteria > Bacillati > Bacillota > Clostridia > Eubacteriales > Eubacteriales bacterium mix99. Next base: position 2,205,249 of record CP121690.1, on the reverse strand, counting down.
TAAACGGATTAAAAGATTGAAATCGTTCCGTCTGACTTATGATGCTGGAAACGGATTTCTGCAGAGTCTTCATCTCTTCCTTCTGCTTTTGGATGCTCTTCATAATGTCTTTTTTCAAATCATTCAATGACTGAATATCATTGTACTGGTGGACAAATTTTACGGCATTGTCATACGACCTGATGATCACGCCGCTGCCTTTCGTTACGTCAACAATCTCCAGGTCGGACAGGACACAAATGGCACGCCGGGCGGTTTCAGAAGAAACATTATACTGACTGGCAAGATATGACCTGGCATATATCTTTTCTCCTACATGGTAACGCTTGTCCATTATCTTTGCTGCAATATCCGCAGCAATCTTCTGATAAACCGGTGCCTCCGCCTTCATGCCTTCCATGGAAAACATCCCTCTGTATCATCGTTAACACTCACCTCCAAAAAATCTTTCCCGGAAATGGAGTGTTTTTGGAAGAAAGGCCCCTGATCACCAGAGGCCTTTCGCTTTAAAAGCATTATAATTCATGTTCTCCTATATGGTGCGGGAAACAGGACTTGAACCTGCATGAGTGTGACCTCACTAGAACCTGAATCTAGCGCGTCTGCCAATTCCGCCATTCCCGCAAAACCGGACAACATGCTTATTATAACGGAAATGCCGGACGCTTGTCAACACCTTTTTCAAAATTTATATTGTTTCATTGCCGGCGGGTTCACAGGATCCCCGTTTGTGTATCTGATGTCTCGCATAAAAGAAGCTGGCAACCTGCCCCAGCCCGGCCAGGGCCCAGGTAACCGGATAGCAGGCATAAAGCATCATGATCGTCGGTTTCCATACAAAAATAGTATAAATCCATACGATTCGCAAGATGCAGGCCCCGATCAGCGTACAGAGCATCGGAAGAATGGAGTAGCCCATCCCGCGGGTAAGGCCTGGAAACACGTTCATGATACCGCAGGTAAAGTATACGGCCATCATGATATTCAGACGTATATTTCCCAAACGGATCACCTCCGGATCAGCCGTATATATATGAAGCAATGGCTTTCCGAACAGTATGATGCCACCGCTTAAAAGAATCCAGGTAGCAAACACAAACATCGTGGAAACCTTTGCTATGGTATCGATCCGCCTATACTTCCCCGCTCCCATATTCTGACCGGTAAAAGTAATGGCAGAGTTATAATAGGCATTCATCGTGGTTCCCACCAGATTTTCGATGTTGCTGGCCGCGGAATTGGCTGCCACCATGGTGGACCCGAAGGAATTCACGGCAGACTGAACGGTCACATTGGAAAGAGAGAACAAGAAATTCTGGAAGCCTGCCGGCAGTCCGATTTTCACAATCTCCTTCAGCTGCTCCCTGTCAATGCGTGTTTCCCGGGGCATAAACTGGATGGCTCCGTTGCTTCGGTACAAACAGAGAAGAATCAGAACCACAGAAATGTACTGGGAAATTATCGTAGCCCATGCGACGCCTGCAACACTCATATGCACCACCAGCACAAAAAACAAATTGAGTATCACATTGACAATACCGGCAATGGTAAGATAGTACATTGGATGCCGGCTGTCGCCTATGGCACGCAAAACTGCCGCACTGAAGTTAAAGACCATACTGGCCGGCAGTCCGAGAAAGTAAATCCTCATATAAGTTGTGGACAGATCAATAATATCCTCCGGAGTGCCCATCAGCTCCAGCAATGGCTTACAGAGAATGAGCCCCAAAACCATGACAATGATCCCGCCGATGGAACTGATGGCAATGGAAGTATGAACCGTCCGGCTTACGGAATCCGGCCTGTCCGCGCCATATTCCTGGGCAACAATAACGCTGGTACCAACGGACAATCCCATGAAAAAATTGACAAGAAGGCTGATCAGAGACCCTGTGGCTCCAACTGCAGCCATTGCTTCCTTGCCTGAAAAGCGCCCGACTACGATAATGTCAGCAGCATTGAACAGCAGCTGCAGAACATTCATTGCCATAAGGGGCAGGGCAAACAACAGCATTTTTTTGAATAAGGGTCCATTACACATGTCCATATCGCGGTTTTGTGAAAGCTTCAAAATGTTCGCATCCTTTTTTATATTTTTACCGTCACATATTCTATCACAAAACATTTGGAATAGCGAATCTGCAGGAACAAAAGAGCATCTTTATTTTATGTAAATATATGACAGGCACCTGTGCCTGCGATGGGATCCATCTGCAAAAACTACTTTGAAAAAAAGCCATTCCTGTATACAACAGAAATGGCTTCCCAGTCCATCCCTATTCTCTGGATTTTTGCATTGCTTCCGCGTAATCGATTACATACTCCACTCCATCCTTCCAGCCGGGAATGTGCTGACCCAGTCTTTTGAACTGCATAACAGTTATGGTATTCCCTTTGGTTATCAAATATCTTTTCCGGAAGGAAACACTCATATATCTTTGCAGCAAAGTCCCCAGCATTTCTGCAACCTTACTGCCGGATGGCTTCAAATCCGGTACGTCGATGATGAGAGCATACTCTTTCGTGGGAAAGGTCTGGACAATCCTGTCGTAGTCCTCCAGAAAGGATTTTCCGTCTTCTTCATTGAAAAATCCATCTGCCTTTAAATGCAGGACCTTGTTTACCCGATCCACATTCATCTCGTAATTTGCCTTGTTTTTTTGATATTTTGCCATTTTCCTCTCTCCTGCCTTTTGTAATTATTTGAAACAACGTAATCCGGTTCTTCCGCAAATATCAGAATACGGAAAGTTGTCAAAACCGGAACAGCAGAACGCTGACCGTTGTGCCGGATCCCATGGAACAAATTGTAACATAATCTTTTCTATGGATCTTTCCCGTCTTCAGGGCCCGGTCCAATGCCAAAACCGGGCTTGTTGTCCCGGTGTATCCATATTCCTTTCCCACGTATGTCGTCCTGTCATAACCAATACCCAGCTTGTCCAGCGTTCGCCTGGTATCCGGCACGGTAAACTGGGAAAAAATGAGATGTCCAAGATCCGAAGGCTTCAAATGATAGTCTTCCGTAAGCTCCCGAATGAGTCTTTCCCAGATATCGGAAATAAAACTGCCATCGAATGGTTCCCAATACCATTTCTTATCTTCGTCATGTTCCACTCCATCCCGAATAACTTTGGAGAACCCTGCCTTGGGCATACGTATGCAGTCACATTCGGAAGTCTGTGTGTAATGAGCGGAATCCAAGAATCCCCTCTTTTCATCTTCTTCCTCTTTTTTCAAAACAACAGCTGCGGCAGCATCCCCGAAGTTGGAATAGGAGACCACATCCTTCCTGCTGCTGACCGAGCTGAACAACATGGAGCCGACGACCAAAGCCTTGTGAAATCGTCTGTTCGTCATCAGAATCCGGCTGGCCTGGTCCAAAGCCGTTATCATGCCCAGACAGTTGGAATTGGTGTCATATGCCATTTGTATATTTGGTCCGCCAAGCATGTCCAGCAGCTTGATGGCATTGGTCGGGGAGGTAAATTCCGGTGTATCTGTGGCAAAAACAAGCAAATCCACCTCTTCCATGCCGATGCCTGCATTCTTCAAAGCTGCCAGGCATGCATGACAGCCCATTGTGACTGCGGTTTCATCCGGATCGTCTGACAGATACCGGTATTCCCTCTCCAAATGTTTTAATAAACCGGAAACGTCTTTACCCATTTTTTCAAAATGATGAATGAAATATTGGTTGCCAACCCGATGCCTCGGATGATAAATGCCCGTACCTACGATGTTGATGTTTTGATGCCTCATGTAAGTCTAAGCCCCCCATATTTCTCCTGTAACTCTCTAATACTTATATATCGTCTGTTTTCAAAAAGGGTTTAGGAGGCCATAGAATATGCTTTGTCCTGCACTCATTATTGCTGCATTATGCTGCATTATGTATTTTTTGATTTTCTTTATACTATTATCGGTAAATAGCATAATATATTGACATGCTGTATAGAGATAGACAGTATAAAGACCAGGAGGGAAGTCAGGTCACTGGCGTAACACCCTCCTGATCTGTTCCTGTTTCATTGATCAATTTATTGGTCTTCCAAATTTGTTATTCTGTCTCCTTACGGATCAGGATATGGATGCATGATAGATCTTCTCTATCGAATCAGCAAGCATCGAATGGAACTCTTCATCGGTTTGTTTGGCGGAAAGCCCCTCCGACAATGCCCTGGAGAAGCTGGCAATAAGCCCGTGGTTCCGGGCAAGCCTTTCATTTGCCATCTCCCTGCTGTAGCCCCCGGACAGTGCTACCACGCGCATAACACGGGGATGCTCAATCAGGTCCGCATAGAAATTATCCTCTGTTGGAATCGACAGCTTCAGCATAACCTTCCCGTTCTCCTTCAGGCTCCTGAGTCCGTTCAGGATACCATCCCGAAGAAGCCTCTCCGACTCTTTCTTGTCCGGACTCTTGATATCCACTTCCGGCTCCAGAATGGGGACAAGGCCGGCATCCAAAATCTGCCTGCCATATTCAAACTGCTGATCAACGATCTGTTCAATGCCCTTCGGATTTGCGCTTTTTATCACAGAACGCATCTTGGTGCCAAAAATATGATGCTTTACCGCGCGCTCCAGAAGCTTATCCAAATCAGGGATCGGCTTCATCAGCTGCACTCCGTTTTCAGGATCTGCAAGACCTTTGTCCACTTTCAAAATCGGAACAATGCCTTTTTTCTCCCAGAGATAATCCCCCGTGGGCATGCCCCCGACTTCCCTTTCCATAGTCTGCTCAAAAAGAATTGCGCCAAGAATATGCCCGGAAGTAAATGCCGGACTCGTTATGATTCTTGTCCTCATCTTGTGTACGAGTTCAAACATCTCCTTCTCTCCGGAGTACGAACCTTTCGGGATCCCATATGCTGCCAGTGCTTTGGGTGTGCTGCCCCCGCTCTGGTCGAGCGCCGCAATAAATCCCTTTCCCTTGCTCATTCTTTCTGCTTGTTCCAGATTCATGCTTTTGCACCTCGCTTATTATTATTTGGATATCCCAGCCAACAAACCCCTTACGTCAGGCAATAAGCCTGTAAACCCACTTCATATATCCATAATAAGTATATCACTTCTATTGGGGTGATACAATCATGTCATAAGTGCAGCCTTCTCTGAATTTCTGCCCATAACATTTTCCTTTCAAACAACAGTAGGGCTGAAAGGAAAATAACAGAGGTTTCCACACTGTCTACCGGTTCAATCAGTTCACAGACAAAGCGAAAAACCTTTGTACCCCATTTCGAGCTGGTAGGGGGAAATATTTTTGCGGCGTTGTCCAGTCGGCTCCATTGCTTGCAAAGATTCCTGTAGCCTGTGCGGGCAGGATGGTATATTTTTCGCCCGGAACTGCGCCAATGCCAAAGCCTACTTCACATCCTGTCTGCATCCGTTGATAAAATAATAAAAACCCCTGCCCATATTGATATCAATGTAATAATCAATATGGGCAGGGGTTATGATGGTGGAGGCGAGGGGAGTTGAACCCCTGTCCGAAGATATATCGGCGAAAGCATCTCCGAGCGCAGTCAGCATTTTGACATTCCCTCCACCCGGCTCCCACTGACAGGATCCGGGCTTCAGTAGCTTCATCAATCCCACCTGCTGCAAAGCTTAAGCAGGCTGGTTCCCCGCCTTATCGTCGCCCGGCACCTATAGCGCGGGAACTACAGGGCGAACGTCACAGCGTTTAAGCTGCGAGTGCTAAATTATTATCGTTATTAGCGTTTGTGTTTAAGCTTCAGGTTGTTGACGCGGCCCCGAAATCCGCGGCTCGCTTCTCGCGCTTCTACTATCCCCGTCGAATCCAGTACGCCCCCATATTTAAAGCTTCTGGTGCTCCCGGAAGGCCCGCTCCATGTCACGCTTCGCATCACGTTTTGCCATATCCCTGCGCTTATCATAGAGCTTTTTCCCTTTGGAAACTGCCAGCTGCATCTTGACCAGGCCATGGGACAGATAAATCTGCAGCGGAATCAGGGAATAGCCTCTCTGCTGAATATAGCCGATAAGCTTGTTGATTTCCCGCCGGTTCAGCAGTAGCTTCCGGTCCCGCAGCGGATCCCGGTTAAAAATGTTACCCTGCTCATAGGGACTGATATGCATATTGTGCACATAAACTTCCCCTTGCTTCACATCGGCATAGCTGTCCTTCAGATTCACCCTGCCAAGACGGATGGATTTCACCTCTGTGCCGATCAATACCATGCCGGCTTCGTAGGTTTCCTCGATAAAATAGTCATGGCGAGCCTTTTTATTCTGTGCAATTATCTTGATTCCATCCCCTGCCATGATCAATCCACCTTCATCGGAACCAACATTATAAAATCAGCAATATTCTGCCGCTAACATTGGATACTATAACATAATTCCGGATATCTGTCAACGAACGAAAAAGCCAGGCCAAGCCATCAACATGCCTCTGTATGCGCTTTCCGGTGCTCTATGCCGGAACAAAATCCACATTCCTGGCGGCAAGATCCACATGGGACACCCGGATACGAATGGTGTCCCCCAAATAATAGGTCTTCCTCCGGTGTTCACCAATCAGGCAATAATGTTTTTCATCATAGACATAGTAATCATCGTCCAGATCAACCATCCGGATCAGGCCTTCCACAGTATTGTCCAGCGCCACGTAGATGCCATAGTTCGTTACGCCGGAAATAATGCCGTCATATTCCTCCCCGATCTTGTCCGCCATGAATTCAGCCTTTTTCAGATCTTCCGTGGCCCACTCTGCTTCGTCGGCCACTTTCTCCCGTTCGGAACAGTGATCTGCTGCTTCCGGAAGACTGCCGGCCAGCATTCCCCTGTGCTTTTTATCCATCCGTTTATGAATAAAATCCTTGATAATCCGATGAACGACTAAATCCGGGTATCGGCGGATGGGGGAGGTATAATGGCAATAATATTTGGCAGCCAGCCCAAAATGCCCTGCATTTTCGCTGCTGTATCTCGCCTTCTGCAGGGAACGAAGCATAACGGCGCTGATGATGCCTTCTTCCCTGGTTCCATGAACTTTTTCCAGCAAATTCTGAAGGCTCTTGGGATGGATCTTTTCTCCGCTCCCCTTCAGATGATATCCGAAGTTATGGATCAGTTCATTGAATTCCTCCAGCTTCTCCGCCGTGGGATCTTCATGAATCCGGTACAGAAAAGGGACTTCATTCCCCGTCATATACTCCGCCACGGTTTCATTGCAGACCAGCATGAACTCTTCAATGATCCGGTTGGATATGCTGCGTTCATAGGGCCGGACATCAACGGGTTTTCCTTTCTTATTCAATATGATTTTTGCTTCATCCAGGTCAAAATCAATGCTGCCCCTGCGCATTCGTTTCTTCCGAAGGATCCTGCTCAGGATTTCCATATTGCGGAAGTCGTTGACCAGGGGACGATATCGTTCCATCAATTCCGGATCATTTTCTTCCAGTATTTTGGTTACATCCTCGTAGACCATTCGTTCCGAGGAACGGATCACGCTTTCTTCAATCCGATGGTCCACCACTTTTCCCCTATGATCGATTTCCATGAGCACTGACAGGGCAAGCCGGTCTTCCTTTGGATTCAGGCTGCAGATGCCATTGGACAGTTCCCTTGGCAGCATGGGGATCACCCGATCCACCAGATAGACGCTGGTCCCCCTGGCATAGGCTTCCCGATCCAGCTCACTGTTTTTCCTCACATAATAACTCACATCGGCAATATGCACTCCCAGCAGGAAATTGCCATTGTCCAGCGGTTCAACCGATACAGCATCATCCAGATCCTTTGCATCGGGACCGTCTATGGTCACCATCCGCATATTCCGCAAATCCTTCCTTCTCCGGATCTCTTCTTCCGGTACAGTCTGTGGAATCTGCTGCGCCTCCCGGATCACCTTGTCAGGAAAATCCTCTGGCAGCTCGTATTGTCGGATGATGGACAGGATATCCGTCCCCACGTCGTCCTTATGCCCCAACACCTCCTTAATGCGCCCTGCCGCATTTCGGCGCTTGTCCGGCCACTTCAGGATCTCGGCAACCACTTTGTAATTGTCCCTGGCGCCATTGATGTCATCCTTCGCAATAAAAATATCCTGACCAATTCTCTTGTCGTCCGGTACAACAAATCCAAAACGCCGATCTTTTTCAAATGTCCCGACGACCGTCTGATTGGCATGCTCCAGAACCCGGACCACCTCTCCTTCCCTGGATTTTCCGTCGTTTTTCAGCAGTCGGACCATAATCCGGTCGTGATGCATTGCCCCGTGAAGATTCTCAGCCGAAAGATATATGTCTTCCTCCCCGGCACTGTCCGGGATCAGAAATCCAAAGCCCTTGGCATTTCCCTGCAGCCGACCCGTCAGATAGCCAAGCAGCTCCGGCAGGGCATACTTCTTCTTTTTGGTTTGGATGAGCAAGCCTCTTTGCGCCATATCATCCAGCCGATCCAGGAAGACGCCTTCCTCAGACTCCGGAACTTTCAATTCCTTCATCATCTGATCCGGATAAAGGGGGATCCCTTCTCCGGAAGACAACAGACTCATAATTCTTTCTTCCTTATCCCCGTCCTCCTTTCTTTCCATTTTTCTTTCTTCCTTTTCCTTTAAAATCATTCCATTCCTCCAAATTCAAATTAATCGGAATCACTTCTTGTCAAAGCTCCTCCTCTTCCATACTTTCTCTATTATTTAATTATTTACCCAATAAACTCATTGGGGAGTCCTTCAAAAACTGTTCGAAAAAACATACCATCCGGACAGGCAGCTTCCATGAATGATACATCAATCCATTCTGCTTAAAAGCTATTCTGTTTATAGGATAACCACCCAGGGCAATATTAAGCAAAAATGTATCCAATGAGAACGATCGGAGAGTAATACATCAACAAATGATAGTACATAACAGTGAAAGCAAAGACGATGAACAAAAACGCGGTAAACTCAGAATAAAAAGTACAGTGCAACGCAAAACCAAAATACGGCAAAAGGACTTTTCCCCCTGCCGCATATCCATACTTATTGAAGGATTGACAAAACAATCGCAAGCACAATAAATCCAATCGCCGAAACTTTCGTCAACAGACGAAGCTTTCCTTCATAGCTCCTGGCTTTGTGCTTTCCGAAGAAAGTCTCTGCTCCACCTGAGATCGTCCCGGATATTCCCGGGGTCTTGCTCTCCTGCAAAAGAACCACTACTATTAAAAACAACTCCATAATAGCCAATACAACCGTCAATGTAATTCTCAGCGCACCCATCCATATCCCTCCCTATGTAGTCAGCAGTAATATTTTAGCATAGGAACATCAGAAAAGCAAGAATAACATTCAAAAAGGGGGCATTTTGCCCCCCCTTTTGCTTCCAATCGTTTCCGTTCCACTCTTTTTCGGGCTTTCCGAAAATTTTATTTGTTTTTCAGGTTATACCATGCATCCAGTCCGAGGTACTGTGCGTCATCGCCCAGCTCCTCTTCAATGCGAAGCAGCTGATTGTACTTGGCAACCCGGTCTGTCCGGGAAGGTGCGCCGGTTTTGATCTGTCCGGCATTCACACCCACAACCAGATCAGCAATGGTGGTATCTTCCGTTTCACCGGAACGATGGGATACCACTGCAGTATAACCGGCACGATTGGCCATCTGAATGGCATCCAGTGTCTCGGTCAGGGTTCCGATCTGATTGACCTTGATCAGGATGGAATTGGCGGTCCCGTTCTCAATCCCCTTTGCAAGTCTTTCCGTGTTGGTGACAAACAAATCGTCGCCGACCAGTTGAATCTTTCTGCCCAGTTTTTCAGTGAGCAGCTTCCAGCCGCCCCAGTCTTCTTCCGCCAGGCCGTCTTCCAGGGAAATGATGGGATATTTGTCCACCAGCTTTTCATAATATTCCACCATCTCTTCTGCTGTCCGTATCACGCCTTCTCCCGGGAAGTGGTATTTGCCGTCCTCCTGATAAAGCTCACTGGCTGCCGTATCAATGGCAATGCGGATATCGTCACCTGGTTTGTAGCCTGCCTTCTCCACTGCCTTGAGAATGACCTCAATGGCTTCCTCATTGGTCTTCAGGTTGGGGGCAAACCCGCCTTCGTCTCCTACGGACGTGCTGTAGCCGGCGTCCTTCAGAACGGATTTCAGGTTGTGAAAGGTCTCAGCGCACATCCTCAGTGCTTCATGGAAGCTCTTTGCTCCCACCGGCATCACCATAAATTCCTGAATATCCACGGTGTTGTCTGCATGCTTCCCGCCGTTCAGGATATTCATCATGGGTACCGGCAACACCTTGGCATTTACGCCGCCGAGATACTGATACAGGGGAAGGCCCAGCTGCTCTGCTGCAGCTTTTGCAACGGCCAGGGAAACGCCCAGTATGGCATTCGCACCGAGTTTTGCCTTGTTCGGTGTGCCATCCAGCTCAATCAACGCCTTATCAATTCCCACCTGGTCCAGTGCATTCATGCCGATAATTTCTTCAGCAATGACATTGTTTACATTGTCAACAGCTTTTTCCACGCCCTTGCCAAGGTACCTTCCCTTGTCCCCGTCACGAAGCTCCACAGCTTCAAAAGCACCTGTGGAAGCACCGGATGGTACGGCTGCCCGTCCTGCGGCACCGCCTTCCAGATAAATTTCCACCTCCACGGTTGGGTTTCCCCTGGAATCCAGTATCTCCCTGGCCAGTACATCTTCAATATTCATCATAATAAGCTTTTTTCTCCTTTCGTTATCTGATCAGACTTTCGCCTGTCATTTCAACCGGTTTGTCAAGATTCATCAACTGAAGCATCGTAGGTGCAATATCCGCCAGACATCCGTTTTCCCGCAGCATGATATCTTTCCTCCGCTCATCCACGAGAATAAAGGGTACCGGATTGGAGGTATGCGCAGTATGGGGCGCTCCGGTGGCGGGATCAATCATCTGCTCCGCATTGCCGTGATCCGCGGTGATAAGAGCTGCACCGCCGGTTTTCTGAACCGCTGCAACCACCTTTGCCACACAGGCGTCCACCGTTTCCACCGCTTCCACGGCTGCTTTCAGGTCCCCCGTATGGCCGACCATATCGCAATTGGCAAAATTCAGGATCATCACATCATACTTTCCGGAGGCAATCCTCTTTACCGCTTCTTCGGTTACTTCCGGTGCGCTCATGTACGGTTGCAGATCATAGGTGGCAACCTTGGGGGATGGAACCAGGGCCCGGTCTTCTCCGGGATTGGGAGCCTCCACCCCTCCGTTGAAGAAAAATGTAACATGGGCATATTTTTCCGTTTCCGCAATCCGCAGCTGTGTCCTGCCTTTTTCACTGATATACTGCCCGAATGTATGGATCAGTGTCTGCGGATGATAGGCAACCGTCAGATTCTCAAACGTCTCGTCGTATTGGGTCATGGAGACAAAATGAACCGGAAAATAACCATTTTTCCTTTCAAATTCATGAAATTCCGGCTCGATGAAGCTTCTGGTCAGCTCTCTTGCCCGATCCGGCCGAAAATTGAAAAACAGTACGGCATCGTCTCTGTCAATGGTTGCCACTGGCTTTCCATCTTCCGTTATCACGGTGGGTCGGACAAATTCATCCGTCTCTCCGGCCTGATAGGACTGTTCCATTGCCTGCACGGAACTTTCCGCCTGCTCCCCTTCTCCAAGTACCAGGGCATTGTAAGCCTTCTGCACCCGATCCCAGCGTTTGTCCCGGTCCATTGCATAATACCTTCCGGATACAGTTGCCACCTTCCCGAACTCCATTTCCTTCAGCCTGGAATTCAATCCTTCCATAATAGCCTTCCCGCTGGACGGAGGAACATCCCTGCCGTCCATAAATGCATGGATGTATACCTGCGGCAGCCCCTGACGCTTTGCCAGCTCTACCAGGGCATACAGGTGTTCGATGTGACTATGGACACCGCCCTCCGAAACAAGTCCCATGAGATGAAGTTTGCCATGATGCTTCCTTACATGATCCATGGCGTCCAGAAAGGCCTTGTTTTCAAAAAAATCCCCATTGTGAATTGCCTTTGTAATCCGGGTAAATTCCTGGTAAACAATCCGTCCGGCACCGATATTCAGATGACCAACTTCGGAATTTCCCATCTGTCCTTCCGGGAGACCTACCTCCAACCCGCTTGCATGAATCGGCACATGGGGAAAGCTGCCCCACAGCCTGTCCAGATGCGGTGTCTTTGCCATATGTACCGCATTGGCTTTTTTGTTTTCACTGAGTCCGAAACCATCCATGATGATCAGGGCTGTCATTTGCTTTGCCATATCGTCCTCCTCGATTCCTTTTCTCTCAGGAAGCCCGCACCCCCGACTTTATTCCGCATGTTTCCGGTAATGGACAACTTCGGAAAAGTCCTTTGCTTTCAGACTGGCACCGCCGATCAGGCCTCCGTCAATTTCCGGCATGGCCATCAGCTCAGTGGCATTTGCGGGCTTCATGCTTCCGCCGTATTGAATCCGTATGGCATCCGCTGCTTCCTTTCCATAAAGCCCGGCCACAGTATTCCGGATATATCCGATCACTTCATTGGCATCCTTGCTGGTAGCCGTCTTTCCGGTTCCGATCGCCCAGATGGGTTCGTAAGCCAGGACACATTTCTTCACGTCCCTCACCGAAAGATCCTTCAGCGCAGCTTTCACCTGTCCTTCCACCCAGGAGCGGGTAACACCCTTCTCCCGTTGCGACAATGTCTCGCCGACGCAGATAATCGGGATCAGATGATGGGCAAAGGCAGAATGAACCTTCCTGTTGACGGTCTCATCGGTCTCGGCAAAATACTGCCTTCTCTCCGAATGCCCGATGATAACATATTCAACGCCCAACGCATTCAGCATGGTCGGGGAGACCTCTCCTGTAAAGGCGCCGGACTCTTCCCAGTGCATGTTCTGCGCACCGACCCGTATATTGGTCCCCGCTGCTGCTTTCTTCAAAGCTGCAATGTCAGGAAACGGCGCACAGATCACCACTTCTGCCTCTGCGTCCTTTACCAGCGAAACCAGCTCCTTTATCATGGCGGCAGCTTCGTCCGGCGTCTTGTTCATTTTCCAGTTTCCTGCGATAATCGGTCTTCTCATAACCGCACTCTCCTTTATTTATCGTTCAGTGCCGCAACACCGGGCAGCTCCTTGCCTTCCAGGAACTCCAGGGATGCACCGCCTCCGGTGGAAATATGGGTCATCTTGTCGCCATAGCCCAGTTTCTTTACGGCTGCAGCGGAATCGCCTCCGCCGATAATTGTCGTCCCGTCACATCGGCTCATGGCATCGGCAATCGCTTCGGTTCCCTTTGCAAAAGCCGGCATTTCAAATACCCCCATGGGACCGTTCCAAACCACCAGTTTTGCTTTTTCAATTTCCCTTCCGAACTCTTTCCCGGATGCAGGGCCGATATCCAGTCCCTGCCAGCCTGCCGGAATGGCATCGCTTGAGACGACCCGATTTTTCGCATCATTGCTGAATTCCTCTGCGATCACCGTATCGGAAGGGAGCAGCAATTTCACATTTTTGTCCTTTGCTTCCTGCATCAGTTCTTCTGCCAATGCAACCTTGTCTTCCTCCAGAAGGGATTTCCCTATTTCATAACCCATTGCCCTGAAAAAGGTGTAAGCCATCCCTCCTCCGATGATCAGGGTATCCACCTTATTGATCAGGTTGCGGATCACGCCGATCTTGTCGGAAACCTTGGCGCCGCCCAGAATTGCCACGAACGGGTGCTCCGGATTGTCCAGAGCCGCACCCAGAATATCCAGTTCCTTTTTCATAAGATACCCGGCAGCAGCAGGCAGATAATGAGCTACGCCCTCCGTGGAAGCATGCGCGCGGTGAGCTGTGCCAAACGCGTCATTTATGTAAACCTCCCCAAACCCTGCCAGCTCCTTGGCAAATCCGGGATCGTTCTTCTTTTCCTCTTTGTGGAAGCGAAGATTCTCAAGCAGTACCACTTCGCCTTCCTGTATATTTCCTGTCAGCGATTTTGCACTGTCCCCGATGACATCCTCCGCCGCATGAACTTCCATGCCCAACAGCTCACTCAGCCGCTTCGCCACGGGGGCCATGCTGAAATCCGGTTCAAAGCCGGTTCCCTTCGGCCTTCCCAGATGGGACATCAGAATCACCTTCGCATTATGATCAAGTAAATACCGGATAGTGGGAAGCGCAGCGCGGATTCTGGTATCATCGGTGATATTGTGCTCTTTATCCAGTGGAACATTGAAATCCACACGTACCAGAACTTTCTTACCGCTTACCGGAACATCTTCCAGTGTTTTTTTGTTCATAGGATCACTCCTTCTAATTAATCTGCATGACACCTCTTGTTAACCCCTTGTCAATGTTATTTTACTATACCGCAAATGAAAATTCAATAGTGCCGCACAGGTTGGCAGAGCAATCGCATCCTCTATATTCCTTTATATGATAATTCAAGTGCTTTCTTTAAATAATTATTATCCCATCCGCATCTTAACCGTTTGGTAATATACCCTAAAATTATGAAATGTCAATGAAACATTGGAAATAGCTGCATTATACCGGCTCATGCCATATGCTGCTTTTCCCGGTCAGGGCGCCTTCCCGCTTCAATCCGGTAAAATCAAGCTGTCTCATGGCTTCATACAAAACAATTGCCACCGAATTGGACAGATTCAGGGACCGTGCGCCGGGGATCATGGGAATCCGAATGGCCTTATCATAGTTGGCAGCCAGCAGGTTTTCCGGCAGGCCCGCCGTTTCCTTGCCGAAAAACAGAAAGCTGTTTTCCGTATAGGAAACCTCCGTATAGGAACGTTCACCTTTGGTGGTGCAAAAATAGAAATCTCCTGTAGGATAATCCCTGAAAAAATCGTCCAGTGACTCATGCTGTCGGATGTCCAGAAAGTGCCAGTAATCCAGACCGACACGTTTCAAATAGCGATCCTCCAGAGAAAAGCCAAGAGGCTTTACCAGATGAAGGACCGCTCCCGTTACTGCACATGTTCTGGCAATATTGCCGGTATTCTGTGGAATCTCCGGTTCCACCAATACAATGTTCAATGACATGAAAAATTCCCGCTTTCTGTAATTCACCGTTTCCGGTTCTTTTGTTTCAACAATCAACGCAATCCATGTTGACATGCTTTTCCGGCACAGCGGCAGGATCACGGCTGAGCAGTCTGTTCAGCAGTTTCGCACAATATATAAATATTCGTCCGGCCGTCGAAGAGTCAGATAGGGGTTTTCCTTATGCCGGCGCCGGGCCGCAGCCAGATCAATATCTGCCACCACCAGTTCAGATTCCGCGGATCCTTCCACAAGAATGTCCCCATCCGGATCGGCTAGCATGCTCTTTCCAATAAAACGGGTCCCGTTCTCCTCTCCCACACGGCTGCACATGCCGGCATACAGACAATTCTGATAGGCAATGGTCCGCAGCTCCGCCCGATACATATCCGGATCCTGTCCTTCCGCGATAAAGCCGGGAATCAGGATAATATCAGCTCCCCGCAATGTCAGGGCACGCGTCGCTTCCGGAAAATGCCGGTCAAAGGAAACCAGAACTCCCACTTTTCCGAATTTCGTATTGTATACCTGAAAATCCCCGCAGCTTGGTGTAAAGTAGCTCTGTGCACAATATCCCATGATCTGGGGAATATGTACCATACGGGATACCCCCAATAGCTTGCCGGAACTGTCTATGACGGGAGAGGAGCTGTAATATTCATAGTTGAACTGTTCCATATAGTTCAGGACGACTGCCATTTTTTGCTCTCTGGCAGCTTTCTGAAATCGCTCCACTGTCGGACCGGGGATCCCTTCCGCATACTGAAACGGATAATGATGATCCGCACGGGACAGGAAAAAGTCCGTTAAATGCATCTCCGGGAAGCAAAGAAGATTCACTCCCAGTTTTCCGGCTAAGGTCATGAAGTCCAGACATTCCTCCAGGTTTTCCGAAAACCGTTCCCTGCTTTTTGTCTGCGCAAATCCTATTTTCATGTCTCACACGCCCCTTTTTACAATCTTATGAAAACAGGCGAAAAAACATGTTGGGAGACAAGTCGGAAAAGCCCTATTTTTCAATATAAAAGAAGCCAAAGGAATTCATGTATCCGGTTCGTCCTCCCTGTCATCAAATAATATGGCGGGGCGAATGGCAAAAACGCCATGTTTCTCCCGAATGCGGTCCACTGTCCTCTCCAGCTTTTCCTGCTTTGTATTCTGTTCCCCTCCGGGTGTATCAAACAGCGAGATCTGATCTGCCGCAGAGTCCGCATCAAATCCGCTAATGCTGATGCCCAGCAGGCGCACCGGTTTGTTCCGGTTCCAGTTCTGCCGCAAAAGCTCCGTACCGGCTGTATAGATCTCCTTCGTAAGGTAAGTGGCACGGATTCCTTTCTGCCGGGTTATGGTATGAAAATCGGAATACTTTATGGTAATCTGCACGGTGCGGCCTTTCTTTTTATGCTTTCTGGCAGAGGTGCCGATGGAATCCGCCAGACGGTAGAGAATTTTCTCGGCTTCTGCGATATCACGGATATCCGAGCTCAGGGTGGTGGATCTTCCGATGGATTTCATTTCATGCTCGGCATGGGGAGTCACCTTCGACGGATCGATTCCGTTGGCCAGCCGGTACAGCTCCGTTCCTCCCTTGCCAAATTTCTCCCTCAGAAGCTCCTCCGGGAAGCGTGCAAGCTGTCCGATGGTTTCAATCCCCAGTCCATTCAGCTTTTCCGCCGTTTGCGTTCCCACCCCGTACATAGCTCCCACCGGCAAAGGCCACAGCTTTTCAGGGACATCTTCCTTCCACAGCTCCGTAATACCCATGGGCTTTTTCATATCGGAAGCCATCTTGGACAGGAATTTATTTTCCGAAATCCCAATGGAACACATCAGACCCGGCTTTCTCCGGATTTCCGCCATGATCCGGCGGGAAGACTCCAGTGGGGGACCGAATAACGCTTCACAGCCCGTCATATCCAGCCATGCCTCGTCAATGCTGTTCTGCTCAATCACCGGGGAATAACGGGACAACAGTTCCATAACCTCCCGGGATTTCCTTTCATAAAAGGCATGATCCGGGGGAACCAGGAGGATATCCGGACATAGCTTTCTCGCCCGATGCAGAAGCATGGTTGTTTTCACTCCATATTTCCGGGCTTCATAATTGGCTGCCAGGATAATCCCGCTTCGGTTTTTCGGATCTCCGGCCACAGCGGCGGGCCGTCCCGCCAGCTCCGGATTCTTTGTCGTCTCGCAGCTGATAAAAAACGCATTCATATCCACCAAAAAAACTGTTCTCTTCATGGTATCTCCCCACTATTATCTTATACCAAAACGACAGTTTTTAAAAGCCGGTAATGTTGTATTGCCATATAGAAGAGAACAGCAGAAATAGAGAGAGTTATTAAGCAAAGTTGAACTATGTGGCGATGATATTGCCGGGGTAAATAATGCAAGTAACCAATTGCCCTGATTCCTCCACAGGAAGTTTTAGATTTCGATCTGTTTCAGAAACTCTTTCAAAACTCCGGCGGAATGGCGGAATCCTTCGATCTCCTCCTCGCCGAGAGGCAGCTCCAATATGCGGGACAATCCCTTCTCATTGACCACGGATGGCAAGCTGAGGCACACATCCTCCACCCCATACTGCCCCTTCATCAGAGATGAGACAGACAGAATGGAATTCTCATTCCGGAGGATGGCTTCCACAATCCGGCGTACCGCAAGGGCCACAGCGTAATAGGTGGAGCCCTTCCCTTCAATGATGCGGTAAGCGGAGTTCTTTACCTCCTCAAATATCGCTTCCCTTTCCTTCTCCGCACAGTTTCTGCCACACTGCTTACAAAATTGTTCAATGGGCAGACCGGCAATGTTGGTGATGCTCCACGCCGGAACCTCCGTATCCCCATGCTCGCCTATAATATAGGCATGAACATTCTGAGGTGCCAAATGGCAATGCTCACTGAGAAGAAATCTGAGCCGGGCACTGTCCAGCACTGTGCCGGAACCAATCACCTGATGATCCGGCAGGCCGGACAGTTTCAGAGTGGCATAGGTCAGAATATCCACCGGATTGGTGACGACCAATATGATACAGTCCCGGTTTTGCTCCACAATTCCGGGAACGATCTGCCGGAACACATCGATATTGCGCTTCAGCAGATCCATCCGGGTTTCGCCCGGTCTCTGACTTGCTCCGGCCGTGATAATTACGATATTGGAGTCCGCGCAGTCCTCATATGTCCCTTTCCGGATGCGGACCCGGGGTACAAAGGAAATCCCATGATTTAAATCCAGCACTTCCCCTGCCAGCCTTTTCTCGTTGACATCGATCAATGCAATTTCCGAAACCACTCCGCCCGTCATCAGTGCAAAAGCTGTCGTGGCTCCAACATAACCTGCTCCGATAATGGAGACCTTATCCGAATTTATTTCCTTGCCTGCCATAAAACAGATCCTCCTTTCATGAAATCCATCTATAAGATATATAAAGCAGTTCCGGCATAGCGTAACCCAAAAAAGGAAAAAAAATAACAGTAGCGCAGGCAGAATAACGATAATGCAAAAAGCAGGAGTTTTTGATATAATGTTGACGAAACGACGAAATGGAGTCTGAAACGTAAAGTAATCAGAAAAGCTGCCGCTTTTCTGTAAAATCAAAAGGAATTAATAGCTAAAGCAAGGGAACCAATGCCGGGAAAGGAGTCACACATGCACGAGGAGAATTTTTCTTTTCAGAATATTCATGCTCAATTGGAAAGTACAGAAACGAAGGATCTATTTGCCAAATTATACGGGGGAAAGGAACAGACAGTACGTACACAGATAACCCGTTATCAAAAGCTGATTGAAACGTATCAGGAACAGTTCCCGGATGCGTCGGCCCCGATTCATCTGTTCAGTACACCGGGACGTACCGAAGTGGGCGGCAACCATACGGACCACAATGCGGGCCATGTCCTGGCCGCAGCGGTGCACTTCGATACCATTGCCACAGCAGAAAAAACCAGGGACAACAAAATCACCATTTGTTCCGAAGGTTATCCTGAGGTATTTCAGGCGGATTTAAGCACCCTGGAACCCATACCGGAGGAAAAGGAAACCACGACGGCCCTGATCCGTGGAATTGCTGCCCGGTTCCGTCAGCTTGGCTTTTCCATCGGCGGATTCCGGGCGTATGTAGCCAGTTCGGTCGCCAGAGGCTCCGGCCTCAGCTCCTCCGCTTCCATAGAGGTCCTGCTGGGGACCATTCTGAATGCCCTGTACAACGATGACCGGTTGGCACCTGCTTTGCTGGCCGTCGTTGGTCAATATGCGGAAAACATCTTCTTTGGGAAGCCCTGTGGACTGATGGATCAAATGGCCTGTGCCGTTGGCGGGTTTATAACCATAGACTTTAAGGACAACGAGAGACCTGCCATCCGCAAGATCAATTTTGATCCGGCAGCCCACGGATACCACATGCTGGTTGTGGACACCGGCGGGAATCATGCCGATCTGACTCAGGATTATGCAGACGTTCCCCGGGAAATGAAGCAGGTGGCAGAGGCTTTGGGAAAAAAGGTTCTGCGGGAGCTGACCATGGAGGAACTGATCGAAAACATCCCGACTCTCCGGAAAAAGGTGGGCGACCGGGCGATCCTACGGGCGATGCATTTCTTTGGCGACGACCAAAGGGTCGTTCGTCAGGCGAGAGCTTTGGAGGAAGACCGGTTCCGGGATTTCCTGGATATGGTCAACGAATCCGGCAGCAGTTCCTGGCGGTTTCTCCAGAACTGTTATTCCAATCAGAATCCGCAGGAACAGGGAGTCCCCCTGGCACTGGCGGTAACGGAAAACTTCATCCGGCAAAAGGGAGAAGGCGCATGCCGGGTACACGGCGGGGGATTTGCCGGAACCATCCAGGTTTATCTGCCGGACTCCTGCCTCGCCGAGTATGTGGAACAAATGGAGAAAATCTTCGGAGACAAAGCGGTCACCATTTTAAATGTCCGCCCCTTCGGAACACTGCACCTGAACCCTTATTGGAATGAATGAAACGGATGCCGGGACCATTTTTGCAGCCGGACAGGAAAGGATTCCTTCCGGCTGCATAGTATAAACTGGAACAAAAAGAGACTAATCAAGAAGAGGTGTACGGACTGTTATGAACGCTGATGAAGATCGTGGATCGGTTTTAATGGAGGAACTGCTGCACTTTGCCGTGCAAAATAAGCTGATTGAAGAGAGCGATGTGGTTTTCATGCGAAACCGGCTGATGGATTTCCTTGAAATCCGAGAGCCTTTGTCCCATCCCGAAGAGGTATGGGACAAAACCAGGGTGCCGGAGTATGCCACACCGATTCTGGAAAAGTTCCTGGACTACTGCTATGAAAAAGGAATTCTGGAGGAAAACACGCAGACCTTCCGGGATCTGCTGGACACCCGTATTATGGGACTGCTTCTGCCCAGGCCGTCCGAGATCCTCCGTAAATTCAAGGATTTTCAGCGCAGGGATGGCATCCGTGCCGCAACGGATTATTTTTATTGTCTGTGCCGAAAGTCCGATTACATAAGAATGGATCGTATTGCAAAAAACCGGAAATGGGATTATAAAAGCTCTTTTGGCAATCTGAACATCACCATCAATCTGACCAAGCCGGAAAAAGACCCCAGGGAAATCGCTGCACTCAAAAGCGCTCCTCAATCCGGCTATCCCAAATGTCTGCTCTGCCCGGAGAATGTAGGGTACGCAGGGAGAATCGATCATCCTGCCCGCCAGACGCACCGTACCCTGCCCCTGGATCTGTGCGGGGAAACCTGGTACTTCCAGTATTCCCCCTATGTTTATTACAATGAACACTGCATTGTCCTGAAGGAGAAGCACGTCCCCATGAAGCTGACCCGGGAGACCTTTGACCGCCTGTTCCAATTCCTGGACATCTTCCCCCACTATTTTATCGGCTCCAATGCGGATCTTCCCATTGTCGGCGGATCCATCCTGAACCACGATCATTTTCAGGGGGGCCGTTCCGTTTTTCCCATGGAAAAAGCACATGAGGAATATTCCCTTGTCTGCGACGGGTTCCCGGATGTTCAGGCAGCTGTGGTTCGCTGGCCCATGTCCACGCTTCGCCTGCTCAGCTCCGATCCGGAAAAGCTGGGAGATCTGGCCTTCCGGATCCTGACCGCCTGGAGGAAATATTCCGATCCGGAACGTGAGATCCTGGCTTTCACCACCGATCCGAAGGGAAATCATATTCCCCACAATACCATTACTCCCATTGCCAGAAGGAAACCGGATGAAAGTTTTGAACTGGACCTGGTCTTCCGGAACAACCGGACCAGTGAGAAATACCCTCTGGGGATCTTTCATCCCCATCCGGCGCTGCACCATATCAAGAAGGAGAATATCGGCCTGATCGAAGTGATGGGCCTGTTCATCCTGCCGGGACGGCTGCAGAAAGAGCTGGGCGGCCTGAAGGAACACCTGACCGGAACGGCAAAGGAAAGCGTGGATCGCCTGGACGATCCGGAGCATCCGCTGCATTCCCACAGCACATGGATCAGGGAGCTGATAAGCCAGTACGGCAGCAGCCTGTCCGAACCGGAAGCAGAGTCCGTACTGAAAAATGAGGTGGGAGCCGTATGTCAGCAGGTACTTACCGATGCCGGGGTATTCAAGGTGACGTCCGACGGCCGGAATGGGTTGGATCAGTTCCTTGCCACGGTGGGGCTACACCGGTAGCTAAAGAATACAGCGGCATTATTTAGTATTATTTTCATGAACTTTTCAGTTCATTTTGCCGGATTTCCGTAACGCCTTGCTTGTCCAGACCATTCATTGGCTCATCAAGCACCAACAATTTGGGCTTTTCCATAATGGCCTGGGCAATTCCAAGACGATGACGCATGCCCAGCGAATATTTGCGTACCGGCTTCCGGCTGTCCGGATCCAATCCGACCTGAACCAATGTATTGCGTATGTCTTTATCGGATATAACCCGCTGTACAGATGCCAAAAGTTTCAAATTTCTGTATGCACTCATGGAACCAATAAATCCGGGATCCTATCATTGAGCATAAGCCTTACGGCATTCTTAAGGAATATTCCGGACCTTTTTACTGAAAGATCCGGAACAACCAGCTGCGTTTGATTGCAACGGTTTTCTGCGGGCACAGCTCCTGGCAGCAATAGCATCGGATACATTTTTTCAAATCGACTTCCGGCCTGTGGTTCACCATGGTGATGGCCTTTGGCGGACAGTTCCCTGCGCAGTTCCCACACCCTATGCAGCCTTCCTGGAGAAAAACCGGCCTGGGGCCGAAATGAAAGTTAATAAACCGGCCAATCCGGCTGTCCTTGCCGAAATATTGTTCCACCATGCCCACATGTTTGTGTTCCGGTATCCGAAAATCCCGCACAAGCAGATCCTCCATGGGATCGCCAAGCAATGTCAGATCCTGCAGCCGGCTGCTGCACAGTCCCCTTTCCCGTGCCCTTTGGATGGTGCACACCGCGTCCGGGTCAATCCCCACCATGGAACAGGCCGCCACATCCAGTGCAAAGGGACTTTCGCTTGCCAGGATCGCTCCGATCTTCCTGGGATCCCCTGCGGAAGGTCCCTGCCCTTCCATTCCAACCACTGCGTCCATAACGGAAAGCACGGGTTTCACATAGGTGCAGATATCCACCAGCATATTGGAGAAGTCCTCCAGGCGCTTCATCCGCAGATGATATTCCGCCTTTGCCGTCCCTGGGATCACCCCGAACAGATTTTTTACTGCTCCGGTATAGATCGTCATGCCGTGGGTCTTGAGCTTGGCAATGTCTATCACGGCATCGACTTCCTGAAGGATCTCCATCACCGTCAGACTTCGGATAATCTTTCCCTCCGGATGGAAAACCTCCGTTTCCCCGACGTTTTCATTCAGCGCAACATGATCCCGCCGGGCGATCTTCTCCATTCCGCATCCCCGGTAAACCACCCTCAGGGCATGCACATTGAAAAGCCCGCTGGGGCTGTCGGCAAGAACTGGAACGGCACCGGCCTCCCGGACCAGCCTGGCAACAGCCGCCGCCACTTCCGGATGGGTCGTCGTCGCTTCCTCCGGACTCTTTTTCATCAGCAGGTTACATTTCAGTAATACCTTCTCGCCCGGCTTCACAAAATGATCCATACCGCCCAGAAGCCCAATGCTTCGGGACACCGCCTGATAAACCTGTTCCGACGTGTAGTCCCCGCATTTTATAATGGAAACGTTTTCCACCCTGCACCTCTCTCCCCTTTTCTGTTAATCCATGAATTGTCAAAGCAGCCTTCGCATCGATGCCTCTGTCTGGAAGAGCCTCACGCTGCAGGGTATTCCTATTCCCCGGCTGTGGTGCTTCGGGTACGGGGGATCCTGGCAGACGGGGATAGCTGCCTATCCTATATTTTTCTCCGCCATACCACAAGCCAAAAAGAAAAATCAAGGCGATCAGAACCCAGGTCAGCAGCTTTTTCATCTGAAATCCGCTTTCCCGGAAAAGTCCGACGGCATTCCCAACCAGATAACCGCCTGCCAATCCGCCGATGTGTCCCCAGTTATCAATCCCCGGCTGTACCATTCCGAAAAACAGGTTGATGCCAATGACCATCAGCAGACCCGTTCCAAACACACGATGGAACACTTCCCTGTTCCGCTGCCGGAAATACAGGAGGGATCCCAGCAGTCCGAATATGGCGCCGGAAGCCCCTGCCGCACTGTTGTCACTGAACAGATAGCTGAACAGACTTCCCGTCAGGCCGGACAACAAATAAATCAGCGCAAACTTTGCCTTGCCAAACAATCGTTCCACCACCGGACCATATACATAAAGCGCATAGGAGTTGAAAAGCAGATGAAGGAGGCCGACATGGAGAAACATGGCAGTCAACAGCCGCCAATACTGCCCATGGGCGATCAGTACATTGACCTTTGCTCCAAACACCAGCAGCTGCTCACTTTGATTTAAATTAAAATACGCCCCTGCAATGCGCATCAGCAGGTATGCGGCGATGTTCAGTCCCAAAAAAACATACGTCACATAAGGCGGACGGGAATCCATATACAGAAAACCCGGAGAATAATATCCTCCCGAGCCCGGATCTTCCCGGGCGTCCTTTTCGTTCACCACCTCATACTCCCCTTCGATAAAGTCTTTTCTGTCCTCTTGATCCGACATATCATCCTCCTAAACGGTTCTGCCGTCTGATTCATTCCACTATCCTAAAGCTGCTGCTGTCACAAACCCGCTATCACGGACCAATCCTCCTCCGTATAGCCCCGTTTTCTCAGCGGATCCAGAACATTGCTCTCCTTGTCCGGCACATAGGCGCGGATCACCGTGCCCTTCCCCTTCAGGACAAAAGAATTCAGGGAAGCCGGGATCAGACACGAACTGCCGGATGCCAGATTTTTCGAACCTCTTTCATATTGAATGACAGCGGATCCTTCCACACAGGTCAGGGTCTGAAACCGTTTGCCGTCCAGGTAAAGCTTCATGCTTCCGTCTATCTCCAGCTTTTCCATGGCAAAATAATCACAGGCTACATACAGAGTACGTCGGCCTCCTTCTTCCTCCAGAGTCAATCCCGACAGAGCGGTCCTGGTATACCTGCCTTCAAAGTCAATCACGTCCAGCGCCTTTTCCTTATGGAGCTGCCGGGGCCTGCCATCCGCATCCACCCGGTTCCAGTCGTAAACCCGGTAAGTGGTATCAGAACTTTGCTGAATCTCACAAATCAGAATTCCTGCCCCTATGGCATGTACCAGTCCGGCCGGAATGTACAGCACATCACCTGGCTTTACCTCCAGCTCCCTGAGACAATCCTCCAGCTTCCCCTGCTCCAGGCTGCTGCGAAACTCCTCTCTGGAGATTCCCCGGCGTACGCCGTACACCAGCCGGGCTCCCGGCTCGGCATCAATCACATACCACATCTCCGTCTTGCCCGATCCTCCGTTCTCATGCAGGGCAGCGTATTGATTGTCGGGATGAACCTGAACGGACAGAACATCCGAAGCGTCCAGAATCTTGATCAAAAGCGGAAACCTGCGGTATGGATCCTGATAAACTGCAGATCCCAGCAATTCTTCACCATATTTGTCGATGGCGTCCTTCAGGCTGAACCCCTTCAGCGAACCGTTCACAATGATGCCCATTCCGTTCTGCAGGCAGGCAATCTCCCAGCTCTCTCCAATTTTGCCGTCGGGCAGATTTCTATGATATTTTTCTGACAGCTTTCTGCCGCCCCATATTCTTTCCTTATAAACAGGGCGAAAAAACAATGGATACAAACTTATCACCTCATCATGAAACTTCATGAAACTTCCTTTATTATAATATGCTTTGCGGGAAATGAAAAGCAAAACTGCGTTCAATAAGGAAAAGCCCCTCCCTGATCCGCCAAAGGGGCTATGTCCCTATTCATCCGGTCAATGTAATTTTTGAAATAGCAGCGGACATCAATAATCATTCATCCGAAAAGAAAGCGTATAAAGACTGTCACTCAGGTGGACATTCTCCACAACCACGTCCTGCGGAACGGTAATGTCAACCGCCGCAAAGTTCCATATTCCCTTAATGCCATTGCGGATAACCCGGTCCGTAACTTCCTGGGCTTTTTCCTTGGGAGTACAAATGGCAGCGATCTGGATCGGATTTTGATCTGTAAAGCGCTCCAGATCATCCAGATCATAAATATTGATGCCCCGGATGGAAATTCCGATCAGCCTGGGATTGATATCGAACAACCCTTCGACAAGAAAACCATCTTTTTTGAATCCGTTATAATTGGCAAGGGCCTGTCCAAGATTCCCCGCACCGATCACAATGACATGATGGTCCATATTCAGGCCCAATATCTTTTGAAGCTCCTGCCGGAGCTCACTGACATTATAGCCATAACCCTGCTGCCCAAATCCACCAAAGCAATTGAAATCCTGTCGAATCTGAGAAGCGGTTAATCTCATACGCTGACTGAGTTCCCTGGAGGATATCCGTTCCGTCCCCATTTTTTCAATGTCTGTTAAATAACGGTAGTATCTTGGAATACGCCGCATCACCGCTTCCGAAACATAATTTTTCTGCTTTGCCAATTGTGAATCCCTCCCCTCTCATTACGTTAATTTTTCTACAATTTAATTCTACCATTCCCGGCAATCCAATGTCAATCATTAGCAGGATCACGAATTGGCAGCAGTATCCGAAGTTCGGAAGACAGCATCTGCCTGTCGGCATAATTCAACAGCATACCTTCAGATCTTTTCAATCCCGGCTGTTTTTGATAGAATAGTCTAGAAGCATGGAAGGAGAACCTTATGATACCATTATCCTGTGACAAAATCTCAAAATCATTCGGAGTGAATACTGTCCTGAGCGATATCAGCTTTTCTGTATCGGAAGGATCCCGCCTGGGCATCGTGGGAACAAACGGAGCCGGCAAAACCACTCTGTTCAAACTGATTACCGGAGAGCTTTCCCCGGACAGCGGCAGCCTTTACACGGCAAAAAATCTAACTATCGGCTATCTGAAACAGAACGAGGCTGCGGACTCCTCCCGAACCATATGGGAAGAGGCTCTTACCGTTTATGAAAGCACCCTGGAAATCGAAAGGAAACTGCACTCCGTGGAGCGAGCCATCTCTCAATACACCAATACGGACGATCCGGATTATATCTCCCTTTCCGGGGAATATGCCTCCCTGCTGGAGAAATTTGAGGCGAAAGATGGATATCTTTATGAAAGCCAAATAAGAGGTATCCTCATCGGACTTGGCTTTTCCGTGGAAGACTTTGACCAGCCCATCCGGCAGCTGAGCGGCGGTCAAAAAACAAGAGTGGCCCTGGCCAGGCTGCTTCTCCGGAAACCAAGCCTGCTTTTACTGGACGAGCCCACCAATCATCTGGACCTGGACGCCACCCAATGGCTGGAGACGTTCCTCAGGGATTATGCCGGCACCATCCTGCTGATCTCCCATGACCGGTACCTTCTGGATCATTTATGTAACTGCATCCTCGAAGTGGAACATCACCGGAGTACCCTGTATCATGGAAACTACAGTGATTATCACCGGAAAAAGCATCAAAAGCAGGAAACACAGGAAAAGGAATATAGCCTGCAGCAAAGGGAAATCAAACGCCAGGAGGCTGTCATCCGGCGATACCGTTCCTTTAACCGGGAAAAGAGCATTAAAGCAGCGGAAAGCCGGGAAAAAGCCCTGAACCGGATGATACCGGTGGAAAAGCCGGGGCAGCAGAAAGAGATCCGGATATCCTTCCATGCCGACCAACATTCCGGCAAGGACATCCTGACTGCTGAAAACCTGAAGATGGCGTTTGCCGGCAAAACATTATTTGAAAATGTGTCATTTTCCCTGAAAAAGGGAGACCGGGTAGGGATCATCGGCCCCAACGGCATCGGGAAAACCACCCTGTTCCGGATCCTGCTGAACCAGCTGACCCCCTCCGCCGGGAAGTTTCGCTTCGGCACCGGGGTGGACATCGGTTACTTTGATCAGGAACAGGACAGTCTGAATCCGGGCAATACGATTATGGACGAACTGTGGGATGCCTTTCCACAGAAGACGGAAACACAAATCCGGAACACCCTGGCTTTGTTCCTTTTCCAGGGAGACGATGTCCATAAAACCATCTGTCAGGCAAGCGGCGGGGAGAGGGGACGCGTCATGCTGGCAAAACTGATGCTGGCAGGAAAAAACCTTCTCCTCCTGGACGAACCCACCAACCACCTGGACATGTCGTCCAAGGAAGTACTGGAAGAATCGCTGAAAGATTATGATGGCACCCTGCTGGTCATCTCCCATGACCGATATTTTCTGAATCGGATTGTCCGCCGCATTCTGTTATTTAAAAAAAGCGGGATAACGGAATATCCCGGCAACTATGATGATTATATCGAAATCCGAACCAGACAGGAACTTCAGGAGTCCCCTCCGGCAACGAAGAAGGAAGAAAAAACGAAGACAGCCCGAAAAGAGGAACAGAAAAAGGAACGGGAAGAACGACAAAAGAAAAAAGCTGCTGCACAGCGCCTGAAGGATATGGAAGAACGGATCAATACTTTGGAAAAAAAGACCGGAAGACTGGAAAAGCAGTTATGCGATCCGGAGCTGTATCAGCAAGCGGACAAAATGCTGGAGGTCCAGCAGGAGTACAACGAGGCAAGGGCTTCGCTGAATGCTGCCTATGAAGATTGGATGAAGCTTCAGGATTCCTCTGCAACCTAGTGCCCGATATTTTCACACGATGCTTTTGTTATGATATTTTCATACTTTCTTTCTGGTTTCGTTCAGCAGCCCTCCTGCAAGCATAACCTTTTTCAGACGATCCGACAAAGGCATTTCCGTAACAATATCCAGATTTTTGGTTGGATTGTGTACAACCATCCTGTCTCCTGCCTGAATCTGCTCCACCGTATGCTCAATTACCAGGGTATCCCCGGAATCGATCCGGTCATAGTCCGATGGATCCGCAAAGGTAAGAGGCAAAATGCCGGAATTGATCAGGTTGGATCGGTGAATCCTGGCGAAGGATTTTGCAATCACCGCCTTGATCCCCAGATACAGCGGAGCCAGCGCTGCATGCTCCCGGCTGGACCCCTGCCCGTAATTCTGTCCTGCCACCAGGAACCCGCCACCCGCTTTTTTTGCCCGTTCGGGGAAAGTGGGATCCACAGGAGTCAGGCAATAATTGGACAGATGCGGAATGTTGGAACGAAACGGCAGCAGTTTTGCATTGGACGGCATAATATGGTCCGTAGTGATATTATCCTCCATTTTCAGCAGCACCGTACCCTTCACAAGCCCTTTCAGTTCCCTATTCAGCGGAAAGGGCTTGATATTGGGGCCGCGTACCACCGTTACGGAATCCGGATCCTCCGCAGGAGGAATGATCCCGTTATCGTGCACCCTGAAATATTCGGGCATGGGAATCACCGGAGGCTCCCCGCACTCGCGGGGGTCCGTCAGCACACCAGTCAGGGCGGACACGGCTGCAGTTTCCGGGCTGACGAGATATACGCCGGCGCTGACCGTTCCGCTTCGTCCGTAGAAGTTGCGGTTGAACGTCCGCAGGGATATGGCATTGGATGCCGGAGCCTGCCCCATTCCAATGCAGGGACCGCATGCGGATTCCAGAATCCTTGCTCCGGAATCAATCAGATCCGCCAATGCACCGTTTTCCGCCAGCATGGTATACACCTGCTTGGAACCCGGGGAAATCACCAGACTGACATCGGGATGGACAGTCTTTCCCCTTAGGATTGCAGCCACCTTCATCAAATCCAGATAAGAGGAGTTGGTACAGCTGCCAATGGCCACCTGGTTTACCCGGATCTTCCCCACCGACCGCACCGTCCCGACATTGTCCGGACTGTGTGGCTTTGCCGTCAGAGGTTCGAGCGTGCTCAGGTCGAGCTCCAGTTCCTCATCATATACCGCATCGTCATCTGCCTCCAAGGGCATCCACATCTCTTCCCTGCCCTGTGCGCGCAGAAACTCCCTGGTATTCTCATCACTTGGGAAAATGGATGTGGTGGCTCCCAGCTCCGCTCCCATATTGGTAATGGTGGCCCGCTCCGGCACGGTCAGGGAAGCGACACCGGGGCCGGCATATTCAATGACCTTATTGACGCCGCCCTTGACGCTGAGCATCTGCAGCACTTTCAGAATAATGTCCTTGGCAGATACCCAGGGCGGAAGCTTCCCCTTCAGCAGGATCCGGCAGACTCCGGGCATTGTCAGATAATAGGGACCGCCGGCCATGGCAACAGCCACATCCAGGCCGCCGGCACCGATGGCCAGCATGCCGACGCCCCCGCCGGTTGGTGTATGGCTGTCCGAACCCAGTAAAGTCCACCCCGGACGGCCGAACCGCTCCAGATGCACCTGATGGCAAATCCCGTTGCCCGGACGGGAAAAATAAATGCCATGTTTGGACGCTACCGTTTGAATGTATTTATGATCGTCTGCATTTTCAAATCCTTCCTGCAGAGTATTGTGATCGATATAAGCCACGGATTTTCTCGTCTTTACTTTTCCAACATTCATGGCTTCCAGCTGAAGATAGGCCATCGTGCCTGTTGAGTCCTGGGTCAGTGTCTGATCGATTTGAATGGAGATTTCCCTACCGGCAGTCATTTCCCCGGAAATAAGATGGCTTTCAATTATTTTCTGCGTGAGATTTTTTCCCAAAACATTGCCTCCTGATTTACTCTTCTTTTGTTTCATTGTATCCATTGGCGGAAAAGATGTCAAGAAATGACTGTGCCGAATTCATTTTGCTGAATTTATGAATGCTGCATTCGGTTCATTCCCTCCCCGAGGATCAATGGAAAGCTCCGACACAAGGTCTTATGATAGCCTGGAATGGGGATTGCTGGATTTCGTCAGGCGCTCTGCGATCTTTTTACCTGTCGGTGTAGCGGCAATGCCTCCCTTTGCTGTCTCCCTCAAGGATTCCGGCATGGATCGGCCCACTTCTCCCATAGCTGTGATCACCTCATCTGCCGGGATGACGCTTTTTATGCCGGCCAGAGCCATGTCAATCGCCAGAAGAGCCTGAACTGCGCCAAATGCATTTCTCTTGATGCAGGGACATTCCACCAGCCCGGCAACGGGATCACAAACCAGGCCCATAACCGCTTCCAGGGCAAAAGCCGAGGCATCGGCTGCCTGCCCGGGCGTCCCGCCGCACAGCTCCACACCAGCCCCGGCAGCCATGGCTGCTGCACTGCCGCATTCTGCCTGACATCCTCCCTCCGCACCGGACAGGCTGGCGTTTTCTGCGATTACTTCCCCGATAAAGGATGCCGTAAAGAGGCAGTTCACCACTTCTTCCTTCCTTTTATGATGCTGTTCTGCCAGGGAGATCAGGGTTGCCGGCAGAATCCCGCAGGAACCGGCAGTGGGTGCGGCTACAATCCTTCCCATGGAAGCATTGACATTGGCAATTCCCATAGCCCGGGCCGCTGCCCTCGGATAAAGCCCACCCCTGTGCTGTTCTTCATACTGCATCAGGCGGTGTCCTTCCCCACCCGTCAGACCGCTGACGGATCTCATTTCTTCCACAATGCCTGCCTTGTATACATGAAGCATCACATCATATCGCTCCTCCATGGCAGAAACAATTTCTTCCTCTGTCTTCCCCATGGAAAGTGCTTCCTTCTCCTTTACCAAAGCGAATATTGTACGGCTTTCCCGCTCCGCTGACTGCACCATTTCATCAAGACGATTCATATCTGTTCCCCGCTTTCACTTTCCACGTAAAATAGCTGCTTTCTCAATATATGGACGACTGGAGAGCAGTCCCTCTATTTCAAAAGGAATGGGATTGTCCGTTTCAACCATCATCAATACCCTGGAACCTTTTTGGGTTCGATACAATCGCATAAAGGCGATATTCACCTTCATCCTTGCCAGATAACCGGTCACCTCTGAGACTACACCGGGAACATCCCTGTGAACGGTCATCAGACAGGGATAATCCCCGGTATATTCCGTCTCATATTCGCCAATCCGGGTGATTACAATTCGTCCGCCCCCAACGGATTTTCCGGTAATCCTCATCTTATCCTTCCCCTTTTGCAAAAAAAGCTCCGCCGTATTGACATGAAATGAAGGATTATCCCCTAAAAACCGAACCACCGGCTTCATTCCCACTTGCTTTGCCTCTTCATAGGCATTTGCAATTCTGCCGTCATCCGGAGCATAACCCAGGATTCCCGCAATCAATGCCTTATCCGTACCATGGCCCTTTCCTGTCCCGGAAAAGGAATTATAAAGACGAATCTCCGCTTTGTCCGGCTGCTTCCCGAATATATTGCGGGCAACATTCCCAATCCGTACAGCGCCGGCAGTATGAGAACTGGAAGGCCCAATCATCACCGGGCCGATGATATCAAATGCATTCATCCCCGCGTTTCCTCCTGTCCACTTTTATTCTTCCCATCCTGTTTATTTAATCCTGTACATAATCTCTCGCCATTTGTCTGTTTATTTGGATCTGCCGTGATCTTCACCGTTTAGCTGTTTATTGGGCCCACATAATCTTTCGGCCCAATTTCCTGCCAGTTCAAGCATAGACGAGATCTTTCCTCCTGTCAATGGAAAAATGCAGGGGCAGATGCAAATCATCCGCTCGTGAATAGAAAAAGTAACATCCAGAGTCAAGCGACCTCATTGGACGTAAGTCTTACGGTAAATTCCAGAATAAGATTGCAAATCCAGGTTCCACAGTTCATAATGAAGGTGTACCGCCAAAGGAGGCCAATGATTATGAAGAGACAACTGCTTCATGACAATACTCATCTATCTTTGGAGGACAGAAAGATCATCCAGGTTGGAATTGAAAACAATTCCACCAAATCATCCATTGCACGGACCATCGGAAAAGATGCCACCACCGTCGCAAAGGAAATCAGGAAGCACCGCAGATTTAAACCCCGCAATCCGTTTAATCATCCCATTGTGTGCACCAAAATGCGCACCTGCCCAACAAAGCCCTGCGTTAAAAAATGCGTCTTCTATGAAGAGCCCATATGTAATCGCCGTGACAAATCTCCGGGAGCCTGCAACAAATGCAAGGACAGCCCCGGATGCCATCTCGATAAGTATTACTACAACGCGGTATCCGCTGATAAGAAATACCACGATGATCTTGTCGAGACCCGCGAGGGCGTCAACCTCACAACCGGAGAGTGTGACTCCATTGCCCAAATTCTTGTTCCCCTGCTTAAGAAAGGGCAGTCCATTCATCAGATCCTTTCCGCGCACCCAGAGGTAAAACAGTGTGAAAGGACATTGTATAATTACATTGAAAGCGGAATCTTCAAAGAGTATGGCGTAGACAACTTTTCCCTCAAGGAACAGGTCAATCGCAAACAGTTCCGGCAAAAATACAAAAAACGTAAGGCCCCGGCGAACTATGAAGGACGGAAATACGCCGATTATCTGCACTTCCTGTCTGAAAATCCGGAAACGCCAACAGTGGAAATGGATACCGTCTACAATAGTCAGGAAGGGCCTTACATTCAGACTTTCCTGTTCCCCAAAACTGCTTTCATGATTGGGTTCCTGCACCCGCATAAAACCAGTGAGAGCATGGCGAAAAGCATCGACTGGCTTCAGGAAAAGCTTGGAGCGGAACAATTCTCCAAACTATTTCCTGTCTTGCTCACAGACCGTGGGCCCGAATTTGAGATGCACCGACTTTTTGAGTTGAATCCATCCGGCAATTCGCGGCTTAGCATATTCTATTGCGACCCTATGCAATCATGCCAAAAGCCACATGTCGAAAACAACCACAACTACGTGCGTGATATCATCCCGAACTCTTATCCCCTCAGCGGTCTAACGCAGGAAAGCATTGATCTTATGTTTTCCCACATTAATTCGGCACCCCGAAAGTCCCTTGGTGATAAAACACCTTTTGAGGTCTTTTGCTTTCTTTACGGTAAGGACGTGCCGAAGGTTCTGAACATAAGAGAAATAGATCGTGATGATGTAGTGCTGAAACCGGAACTTATTTTCGCAAAATAGCGGAATAACTACAGTCCCAACCTTTTGCAGCATTTATTTCCGGCGGTACACAGACAACTCCAGCTCATCTTTGACTTGTGGAATTTAATCTTTCAGCTTTGAAATTTTAATTTTTTTCAGGTCTGTTTGCCATGCCCAAATTTTCTTCCAATTGATCATTTTTATCAATTTCACACTTTCCACACCTTCAATATCATCTCTTCAAGCCTCTATTCCAAGCCCTTTCCGGAACTTACCCCTTCATCTTTTATGGGGCTTTTGACTCTGGAAGGTACTTTTTCTATTCACACAAATCATCCGCTGCCGCCCGACATGCACAAAAACACCGTATACAATTGGGCAGCAACATGTTAATATTGAAATGGTACATCAAGCAGCAAAAACCGGAAGGGGCCCATGCAGTCTGGATTTATTTGTAAATCAAAGGAGAGACGAACTGTAGAAAGGAAAAAAGCAATGGTCATCTTCAACGCAAAAAAACGGTCCCAAATTCCAATATTTATTTCTCTTTTTTTATCGGCTATCATTCTGATCTCTATTTTGTTATCCGCATATATGATTACTATATCTTCCGCACATAAAATCATTCAATCCCAGATGGAAGATGCGAAAAACACCAACTTTCAGAGTATTATCAATAAAATCGCCAATACGTTTTCCAATGCGGAGAGTCTGGCATACAAGGTCTCTGCTTCCAATGTTGTTACAGACTATGCAAAGTCGACTCAGCGGGACCACTATACGGAATATGAAATTCGAAAATTTCTGGCCGATCTGGTAACCGGGTATGAAGATATCAAAACCTGTTATATTTACCTGCCACAGTATGATTATATACTCTCCAGTACAATCGGTCTGGACAGCCGCAGCTTTTTTAAGCGTTATTATCAGAATGGCTACAAAGATTGGATGAAGTCCCTGCATTCGAACAAGAATTGTCTCAACAGTTCCTATCCTGTGTCTTTATCCGTTCCTGCAGAAATATTTTATGAAAGGGGTACTGGTAGGATCGCTGAAAGAATAGCCAGGTTCATTTCTTTCCAGCCGCATCGGGAGGCATCAGGATAATCCGGTTTTCTTCCAGTTCCACTTTGATCTTATTCTTATCCTTCAGGCCCAGGGCTTCCAGATATTCCTTCGGTATCTGGAGCCTGCCGCTTCGGTCCACTACCGCCAGTTCCTCATGGGATTCCTCATCAATGGTCTCAAAACCGCCAATGGACTGTTTCATCTCTGCAATCTCCTCCGCATAGGATTTCCTGCGGATAAATTCGCTGCTGGTCCTTCCATCCCGTATAGCCACCACCCGATCCACTTTCCTGGACAGGCGCCGATCATGGGTAACAATGACAACCGTCACGCCATACGCCCGGTTAAATTCCCGAAAGACATCCAGAATCTGATCTGCGGTCCGGGTGTCGACGGAGCCGGTCGGCTCATCCGCCAGGAGCAGTCTGGGATTGTTTGCCAGAGCAATGGCAATGGCGACGCGCTGCTGTTCTCCGCCGGACAGCTGACTCAGCTTGCTGTTCCGCTTCTGGGAGAGGCCGACCATATCCAGCAGCTCCAGCGACCGCTCCCGCTTTGCCCTGCCATTCAAAAGCATGGGCAGCTCCACATTCTCCAATGCTGTCAGATAAGGGATCAGATTCCTGGCGCTGTTCTGCCAGACAAACCCGACGGTTTCCCTTTTGTATCGGATTAATTCCTTTTCATCAAATTTCAGGAGATCCCTGCCGTCCACGATCAGGGTACCTGCTGAAGGCCGGTCCAGTCCGCCCAGCATGTTCAGCAGGGTGGATTTGCCGCTGCCGCTGTTGCCGATAATGGCCATCAGTTCCCCGTCCTCCACCGTGAGGTCCAGTCCCTGCAATGCAACGACCTCCAGATCTGCAGCCTTATAGATTTTTACCAGGTTCCCGCAAAGAATCATATGGCCCCTCCTTGAATCCATGGTACTGAATGCTTTTCTGCTCTCTTATGTCCTGCCCGAAATCCTGCCATCCTCCAGGGTATAGACCCGGTCCGCTATCCCGACCATGCTGGGATCATGAGTTGTCATGACAACAGTCAGGCCTTTCTGCTGCACCAAATCCTTGAAAACCTTTATCACCTGCAGCCCCATGTTGGTATCCAGCTCCGCAGTGGGTTCATCTGCAAATACAACCTTCGGCCGGTGGGCAATGGCCCTGGCAATGGCAACACGCTGCTGTTCCCCGCCGGACAGCTCCTGGGGCCGGTGATGCATTCGCTTCTGAAGGCCCACCAGGGAAAGGCATTCTTCTACCCGGTCCTTCCTTTCCCCCGGATCAAACCCCGCAACCCGCAGGCCAAATTCTATATTTTCATAAGCGGACATCATGGGAATCAACGCAATGGATTGAAACACAAATCCCATATTATTTTTTCGCAGTTCATCCCGCTTTCCCTCAGAAAGCCCTGTGATCTCCTGTCCGTCAAACCAGATCCGGCCTGCCGTCGGCTGATCCAAAGCCCCGATCAGATTGATGAGGGTGGTTTTTCCGGAACCGGAACGGCCGCGCAGAATGGTAAGCGCGCCGGACTCCACCTCCATATGGACCTCCCTCAGCGCATGGACCACTTCCCGCCCGGATGGAAACTCCCGGGACAAATTTTCTGCCCGAATGATCTGCAACATAAAATCCCCCCTGACCTGTAAGGCTTCCTGATTCTTCAGTAATGCGCTGTTTCCGGCATTGTCATCCCATTGGTGCCATCAGTCTTCGCCAAGTTTTATGACCTGTGCAATGCGGATCCTCGAAACAAGGACGCCAAGCACCAGCAGGCAGACCGCCAGCATGAGGAAAACCACTCCAAAGATCCGTATAAAATCCATTGGGCTGGCGACCACATGAAAGGGCGGTACCTGTTCCGCCGTGTTGTTGGCAATCTGCAGAAGAGGGACAAACCACCCGCTGGAAACCAAACCGATGACAATTCCCATTCCAATGGACAAGCCGGAAATCAGGAACTGCTCACAGGCCAGCATGCCGATGACTTTGCGTCCGGACAATCCAATGGCGCGGAAAATGCCGAAGTTCAGCGCCCGCCTTTGAATGGACAGAATCCAGTAAATAAGAAATCCCGTCATGCAGATCACCATGGTTACGATGAAGCCCAGGGTCAGCACCCCGTTGATTCCCCGGACCATCGGATCCTTTTTCATCTGTATAATAGCCTGATCCGTATCCTTCAGGGAAACGACTTCAATTTCCTTCTTTTTGATATCGTTGTACACCTCTTCACTTTTGGCATCCGGTACCTTGTCCAGCCATATCTGATATGGTTCCAATGCCATCCCGGATCGGATATAGGAGTAGTTGGCCACCGCAAACTCGGGCTTTTCCTTCTGCTGATCCCTCTGGTTTGGATTAAACGCTGGCCAGTAATCCACAAAGGCATAAACGACACATTCCATCATCCCCTGATCCCCCCAGGTAAGAAATACGGAATCGCCTTCCTTTACCTCATACTTCTCCCGAAAGGAAGAAGAAAGCAGAACCGCACGGGGATCCTGTGCCATTAAGTTCAGATATTCATTGATGTGATGAGGGAGCAAACCGCTTCGGAACCACGCAATCCTTCCAAACTCGTCCGGAAGTATTCCCATAAGCTGAACGCGGCTGGCTTCCTTGTCCATACCGGAAACGTGGACGCCGTCCTTTACAAATACCCGGGTTGCCTCCCGGATTCCCTTCAGATTTTCAAATGGCCCGAAAGGCGGCTCCTGATATTCAATGGGTTCTTCCTTCGCGGAATCAGCGGAAGGCTCCTCCCCCATGGAAGGCCCCAGATCCTCTGCAGGGGCATTGTTGGGCCAATAGGCCTCCGCCACGATATCCGCCCCGTTTTCATACCGAATGCGTTCTTCATAGTTTGTATTGATGGTTCGGGCTGCATTGGCGTTGAAGATCCCGATGGACAATGTCATGATGAGAAACAGCATCAGAAACTGGTTCTGCCCGCCGGACCGGCCTACCTGGATAAAGGAGGCATAGAATACGGGAGACCATTTCTTCTTTCCCAACCAGAAAACAAACCGGATCAGAAGCGGATAAATCCTCAGGAAAACCAGCCCTGCTCCGAGAATGAACAAAGTGGAGATCACGAACAGCAGGGGATCCACCGAGACGGCAGATGCCTCCACATCCGTCATATGCAGGATATTCTGCCGCATGTGATAAGTATACAGTCCATATATTGAAACGCCCAGCAGCACAATATCCAGATAGAATCTTTTCCAGAACGGCTGTCTGCTTCCCCGGCTTTTTTTCTGATTATACCGGACAATATTGGTCCTGGAAGCAAAGGAGGCCGGGATCAGCATCGTCAGCATGAACAAAAGAACCGCCCACAGGGAATACAGATAAGCTTTCGGAGACAGGCGGATGGGCAGTGCCGTCCTCTGGACAAACTCCAGGAATCCATTGGAGGCGCCCAGAATATTGCAAAGAAACATTCCCAGCGGCGGGCCCAGCAAAAGAGCTGTCAGCCCCAGGATCAGGCTCTCCAGAAAATAGCTGCCAAAAACCTGCAGTCCGCTCCCGCCCCTGCTTTTCAGGACCGCGATCTCCTTTCTCTCGTTCCCGATGATCAGCTGGGAAACCATGAACAAATAAAAGGCCAGCATCAGCAAAATCGGTACCTGCAGCATCCACAGGGTCCGCTTCAGCTGAGCTTCCCGGATGCTGTATTTCTCCAGAATGGAATTGACCGGAAACTTCCATTCCAAACTCCGGTATTCGTCAAAATAAGCCTTATGGATTTTGCCTGCATCCAGCACCCCTTTCATGGCATCCAGTGTCATGGCATGGTAATCGAAGGCAAAATACCACTGGGCATCGGAAAGAAGCGGGGAATCCTCCCGGACAAAATCCTGTATCATCCGGTCAAAATCCATCAGAAAGCTGGACTTGTAAGCTGACAGATTTTGAAACCAATAGGGGTTCTGCGGATCCTTCATGCCAAATACCCCGACCACCTTGAATTTCAGGGGCCTGGAAACCCTCTTCACCAGATCAGTGGTCACATAGGTTTCCTCCAGACGCAGGTCCAGATCCTTCATTGCCTGCTCTGTGACAACAACCTCATAGCAGTCTCCCTGCTTTTCTCCGGAAAACAGCCGTCCATGCAGTATTTTTGCATGCTTCCCCAGTCCCTGTAACCCGTCTATTTTTACATTCCGTCTTTCCGGATCTTCCTCCCTCTTTACCTCCGGCAGTGCGGCAAAGTAGTCCATGGTAACCGTCCTTGCGCTGCTGATGACCGGCAGATGGATTTCCGGTATCCGCTCTTTTGTTATCGTCCGGTCCAGCATACGGTAGGCCTTTGCCCGGTCTTCCTGGGCATAGTTGGAATAAAAGCTTCCGCTGACCTGATACCTGCCCGGATAATACCCGGTATCCAGCTGATAATCCTCCAACTCCCCGGTGAGCATCCTCTGCAGTACCCCGTCCGTATACATGGGAATGCTGCTGACCATTGCCACGGCGAGGATCGAACCGATCAAAAGGCAGGCCATCATCCAGGGGTTGTTCCACATCTTGCGCAAAACCATACGAATCATGAGTATTCCCCCTCAACGAAGAATGATTTCCTCTCCTTCTTCCACTCCCTTGCGTACCTCCACCTCCGTGGCAGTTTCAATGCCGGTCTCCACATCCCGTTCATTGTTCAGACCGTCCTCCAGGATGTTTACATACTTCCGGCCCATGTAATTGCGTACCGCCTGCCTGGGCAGAACAATGGCATCCTTGCTTTCATCCAGTATCAGGGCGATTTTAGCATTGTCCCCCATTTCCACATCTTTCGGCAGATCCTTTATGGAAATGCCGATCTGCTCCTTCAGGCTTTCCTCCGCATCCGAAGGAACATTGGCCGGTGTCAGGATTACCTGCCCCTGGTACCCCTTATCGCCTATGGTAACGTCCACTTTTGCCCCCATGGGAAAACTGGACAGATCGGTGCCCGAATACGCCAGGTACAGATCCTTCGGATTTGCAATCCGTACCAGATTCTGAAAGGCATCCACGTTGTCTCCGGGACCGATATTCGTATCCACGTAAGTGACAGTTCCTTCCGCATCCGATATCAGCCGGGACTGCTCCTTCTGCTTTTTGAGCTCTTTGAGCTGCAGTTCGGCGATTTTGCTGTCAATGTAGGCTTTCTCCAGTTCATATTTATCGGCACCGCTTTCCTTCATTTGCTCATACGTGATCTGTGCCTTGCGCAGGAGGAGTTCCTGCTGTTTGATCTGGCTTTCCACCTCATCGGTATAAAGCTCCGCCAGAAGATCGCCCTTCTTCACCTTGTCCCCCTGTTTGACATAGATTGCCTTCAGTCTCCCTCCGCGAGCCGAAAAGTACACATATTTGCTCTCCGTGGATACAAAGCTGGCAGAACCCTGAATGGTCTTTACAATATCTTCCCGCTTTGCCTTTACGGTGCTGTAGGATACTTCCACCGGCTTCATAAGCGGAGGAGCCAGTACCTCCTCCTCCTTTGGAAACAAGACACATCCCGCCAAAATAAAGAGCAGCAAAGTCAGGGAAATCACCGAAGCGGAACGAATACAACGCTTCCCAGTCAACATCAGATCTGCCTCCTATTCACGCACTCATTGGTTCTTCACCCGGAAAAGCCCTTTCGGACAGGCCAGGTATGTCCTTAACGAAAATATTCCACGCCGGACCGGAAAATCATCTGATCCTTGTATCCCGGCGCATTCTTTGCAACATTTTTCCCGATTCGTTCGGAGTGCGCCTTCCTTCCGATCCAGACGAACCAGTACCACCGGACTGTCCGCCCGTTTGAACTCCGGGGACAGAACGTCCTCCGCACAGCACGGACACAGGGCAAAAGCCGTCACGGCAGGCGGAACGTCCCGGTCCTCAAAACTGCCGGACATGCTGTCTTTGCCTCCGATGGCCGGGTGGCGGGATCCTCCGTTCCTTCATAGAAAAGAATAGCTATGCATCTATACGATTATGTAAAAATGTTTCAATAAACAGACTGCTTTTTTATTATAGTATAAATCGCGGAGAATGTAAAATATTTCACATATTTGATCGTAAACTTAGGTGTCCGTATACAAAAAAGCAGTTCCGAAGAACTTCTTTTTTCGCTGTATTCCCTCATAGATGCGCTCCCTCACTCTGTTGAAAACTTCATCCTCCGTATAACGGGTACTGTCCGCTGCCACGGCTTTATCTGCTTCATCAAGCTTCAATTCGATTTCATCTGTCAGTGCGGCGTATTGTTCCAGACTGAGTACAACCATAGAGCCGTAGCCATTTCTGGTGAGATAAACAGGCTCACCCTTTTTTACGGTGTCTCAATTTCCGTGAATTTATTTCTTAAATCTGAAACAGGTCGAATGGTGATCATGTTGCACAGCCTCCTTCTACTGAAATCCAGGGTTTGCCTTCTGGCCTTATTTTATCAACAATTCCCCCGGGTTTTTGCTTCGTAAAAACCGGGTTAGGGCGTTCTTATCTCTTGTTATGTTATTCCTCCCGTCGGAGGACAGAGTATATACTGTCGGATTGAAGAAACCGGATCATTCGATTGGCGGTCCAATAGGAGATAGCAATGAAAACAGCAAACAGAATGGTGAACGGCAGTATTGCGTCCCTCAAAAGAGAGCTGTCATGAGTAAATAGGCTGAGAACCAGGTTCAATATGGTTACTGCAATAATACAGTCTGCAGAATAAATGCATAGCTCCAGAAATACTCCCGACGTTTTCTATAATCACACCAAGACTTTCGGGAAAGGAAATGTCCGATCCCAGCTTTTTATCAAAGACATATATTTCTCCCGATGTGGGTTTAATCAGTCCGCATATAGCCCGAAAAAGCATCGTTTTGCCGGAACCGTTCCGCCCAAGAAATCCATATATCCTGCTGCTGTCCAGAGACAGATTAATGTCATTCAAAATAGGTCTTCTTTTTATTTCCTTATTTACATGAATCATACGAATTGCTTTCATCCGTCAATCCTTCCTTTCGCTTCCCATAATTTCTATATTTTTTACAAGATGTATGCCGATAAGCAGCAGAATACCAATCAAAACGATAAGATATAGCAACGAGAACAAAATCGTAAAATGAGGTATGCAGCTTCCAACAAAATCACGGTACAGGGCAAGTTTCTTACTGTCGTGCCATACCAGCATGCTCTGGGAAAAAGGAAGAAATTTTACTGCTGTACTGTTTTGAAAAAGCATTGGCAATACCGAAAATACGACAGCTAAAAGTACGGTAAACAAATAAGCGTAATGCGTCCCCATTTTCAAAGACAAGACATTCACTGTCAGGACATAACAAAAAGAGAACATTGCCAGCAGGGCCAGCTCAGAAAGAATAATATGCCAGAAAGCAGCAGGGTCCGATATCGTAAGTCTGCCTAGAACTCTCCCGACTACAATCAGTACCGCAAACTGCAGAATATAATACAGAGCCACAAGAAAAAACAGGTCCGTACATTTATGTAAAAACCAAGCCCCTTTTCGGTTGCTTCGTGTAAAGATATAAACAGAACAGGTGCTGAAATCGTCTGACATATAATTTGCAAGAAGAAAGATCAGCAAAATCTGGGATACCAATGAATCCAGCAATAAGTTGATATACGCCCAGCCATCCTCTACGGGAAGACGGATCCCGCCGTAGCTGATCAAAAACAAATACTCATAGTAGGGTTTCTCTGAAACGAATGGGATTACAGATCCTCCGACGACAAATGCAAGAAATATTCCGATCAGCAATTTAAAAAAATAAGTTTTATGTATTCTATGTATTCGCATGCTCATTTCCTTCCATCTTTTCAGAAATCAGTTGTGCAGTTCATCCTTTTTAAATACGCCTTTCATAAAGATAATTGCCAGGCATACCATGAGGCAAAGAGCCATACAGAAGAAAAAATAGGAAGGCATCAGATCGGCGACTCCTCCCCCAAACAGATAAGCATACAGGGAATATTCATCTCCTAATAAAAACGCAGCTGTAAAATTCCAGACAACATAAATAATCATAGGCGTGGCAACAACGATCAGCCTGCTTTGCCCGTTGAGGAAGGAAACCGCATAGGACAACAGCGCAGACATACTGCCCAGGACGCTTGCCATAGCCATATACAGAAAATTATATAAATATGGCTTCCTGAGGAAAAGAGATTCAAACAGCAGCGTGTAAGTTGGATAAGAAGTATAGGCAGGCCAGCCGCCTAAACTATTCCTGGTGCTGTGAAGAGGAGCAATAAGGAAACATAAAAGCTGGTTGAGAAGCAATGGCAGAAACACGATTATAAAACCGGAAACCAAAATCACGACGCCTTTGGCTAAAATATAAGTGCTTTTCCTGCAGCGGCTATATATGTTTTTATACATCCCTGTTTTCAAATTCAGATAATGGGTATCCGCATAGACCAAAGCTGGCAGCAAAGGCAAAAGGAACAAATAATAGGCCTCACCCATATGATTATGAAAACCGACCCATAATTCATTTGCCGGAGGAATATATGTTATCTCCGTTTGATAGTATTTCATACAATCCATCAAAAACGGCACGATCATCCATACCAGATTAATCGTCATGACAATCAGAAATTCCCGTCTCTTCAGCAGAGAATGAACTTCTGTCCTGATAAGTCTTGTAAATTCCAAGCTGTACATCTGCCTTTCAAATATGTTTTATGTCTCGTCTATTATGCCATCAAAAATATTCCAAGTGAGTACTAAAACTAAATAAAATGAATAACCTTCATTTATTATTTTATACCCAACACTATTTATATCAAGGCGCATTCATATGTATGCTTAGTAATTCTCACAAATCCTACGGATTTCTTCCATATCTGTTAATATATCTGGTGCTTTCCTATTTGCGCTGCAATATGGTCTGTCATATGCGAAGGCAAGAATGAATCCGTTGCAGGTGGAAATACTAAAATCGAGGTGATTGGATTGAATGGTAAATTTGCCCAATGTGCAAAATATGCTTTGACTGGCATTCTTATAGTCCTGATGGTTGCAGGATGCGGCATACTCCGGCCGAAGGCGCCGAAGGAGGAAAAAGATCATAAAAAGAATCCTCCCAAGGCACTCAGCCAGATGGAAGAAGATACAGACAAAATGATCGGGGACCTGGAGGATGTCCGGGAAAAGAGAGCGAAACAGAAGAGGGAACAACAGCACCCCTCCAACCAAAGTAATTCCGGACAGACATCAGAACAGACAAAGCAGCAGGGCCAGGATGATGATGAGGATATCCGGAAGCCGGATCAGCAAAATGATCAAAACGAAGGACAGCAAAAGGAAAAAGGGCAAAAAGAGCAGGGGCCGCAGGAAACTCCAAAGCCTGTCCCTTTACCGGACTGGACGGAACTGGAATCCACATCGGAATCCCTCCATCGAAACTGGAACACATACGAGCCGAAGGCAAAGTCTGATGGTGCCATGGCGGAAACAATGAAAAGCTTTGAAGAGCAGCTGATTGCCCTGACAGAGCAAATTATGGCCCGCAATGAAGAAAAAACGCTGATTGCGGCAAACAGCCTGTATTCCCATTACCC
This sequence comes from Eubacteriales bacterium mix99, assembly GCA_038396605.1. Taxonomy (NCBI): domain Bacteria; kingdom Bacillati; phylum Bacillota; class Clostridia; order Eubacteriales; species Eubacteriales bacterium mix99. The sequence goes on along the minus strand of CP121690.1, from coordinate 2,161,140 downwards.
GGAATTTCTCAAACTTTATTCCCATGATCAGCCACCGGAAGTAAAGGAAGTAAAAAGCCTGGCAAGACAGATCATTCTGTACGGTCAGCAGAACCAATGGGAAAAGACCCAACCGCTGCTGAAAGAAATGAAACCCGCCTGGCAGGAAGCCAAAGTCAAGATATCCAAACCTGATTCGGATCTGAACAGCAAAATTGATGCTGCTCTGTATGACTTCAATTACGTGGTTTCCAAAAAGAAAATCAACCTCGCAAAAATCAAGGGAGATATTCTGATCGGTAACCTGGAACAAATCAAATAGTGCTTAATATAGAAGAAAGGCCGGCAAGTTATGCCGGCTCAGACTTTTCAACTTTTGCATGGTAATTACCGGATTCATCCCGGATTAAATGGATCTGTTGCCTTCCAATCACAGTGTTATCGAAAGTTGCCTCGATGGATATTGTAGCTTTGCTGATCTCCATGGGAGTCTGGCCATCCAAGGGAGACCAGTAAAGGGTTTCCCCCCTGGACACACTATCAGACCGCCCTTTTGACACAACAATGCCTGTCTCACGATTCCACTGATTCAGCTCTCCTCTGTCCACCGATACATTTATAGACTGTAAAACAGGATCATACTCCATTCCATCTGCCACGTCAATTCGAAACGGAAAGCCTGGTACACTGTTCATACCAAGTGAATACTCCTCCAGTAATACTTCTACATTCAGTCCTGGCGATAATTCCCCGGATTCCGCCACATGGTCTGTACCCAAATACGTGGAGCCGGAATCAGATGCGTATCCAACGGAATCCATACCGTGCTGCACAGGTTCCTCCTGTTTCGCTGCTGCCGGCATTCGATTGCCCCGCATGAGTACCGCCATCGCCAGCAGTATAAGACAAGTCAACAACACACATAGAACTTTAGAGAATTTCCAACCTTTCATGGTACCCTCCTTTTACTTGCCACTGTGGCGGTACAGACATTATTCCAACAAACCATACCAATATCTTCTAATTTATTTATACAGCCTGTCACCTGGTATGTCAAATCCTATACCATGCAAAAATAACGCCGTATTCCTTACTATATCAGAATATGGCTTTTTTCCTGACTAATTCGCACTGTTGCGTTCATTTGCTTAGCTATCCGTGCACTAATCTATTCTGCCTTCCAGGAGCATTCACTCCCCTCCGGTTCCATCTTAATCATGCAATCCCATCCTTTCTTCTATCATACTGGTTTAAGTTCACAACTCGGGTAGCCTTCTCCAAAGTCCTGTCCCGATGTGTAATCCACACAATGGTCAGCCTGTCTTCTTTATTCAGTTTCTCAATGGTTTGAACAATTGAAAAGCCTTTAATTAAGATATTTTATTTCTGCATTATCAAACAATTTTTCTTTATATTTCTGGTAGTAATCTTCAAAGGCGTTATGAAACTCCGCTTCCGAAATATCGTTGTTTTTTTCTTTAAAATCCGGCTTTAATATTTTGTTTTTATAGGTACCCTGTATAATCAGCTTTTTGTAAATTGGCGTTACTATTTTAATGTACTCCTCTTCCGTAATATCAGCTCCCGAAAGATAATTCTGAAATTCTTTATAGGTTGTTGTTTTTTTTAGAAGTTTCATCTGATCCTCAATTACCTTGCTTACCTCATCGTCACTTACAGTGATATTGTGTTCTTGTGCTTCCTTCGTCAATAATATGTCGGTTGCAATCTTCTTTATTATTTCTTCCTCCGATTTTTTGTCACCAAAAATTTCATAAGACATCTTATAGTCATCTACTAACTTTTGAGTTATCCTTTTGCCGCCAACCGTAGCTAACACTTTGCTATCATCAACTTCTGCCTTTCTTTCGATGTTACCCTTGTAAAACTTCCCAAGCACTGTAAATGGATCATCTTTAAAAGCAATTGCGATGAATATGAAAAGTGCTGAAACTAAAAGAGCTAATGCCAAAATGAATCCAAATCTTTTTTTGTTTTTCATCAGAAAAACTCCTTCCTAACCAATTTCAAGATTTAAGACTCCTGTGACAAGTTTTGGTTCCTGATTAAATTATACCCTATACAATTATAAATTCAATAGTAAATTGAAGAAATAAAGCACCCAAAAGAAGCCTTTCGGCTGCTTCCTGGGTGCGATATATTTAAGGCTAAAGAGCTGTCAAAAGCTCCGGCAGCTGTTGACGGCCCTTTTCCATGCCATATATTTTTCTGTTCTCTCGGCGTCCTCCATCTGCGGAACAAATTCCCTTTCCGCCTGCCATATCGTTTGGATCTCCTTTTTATCCTTCCAGAACCCTGCTTCCAGCCCGGCCAGAAATGCCGCTCCCTGAGCGGTGGTCTCCACATTGGCCGGACGGATCACGGGAACGTTCAGGATATCCGACTGAAACTGCATCAGGAAGTTATTTGCCGATGCTCCCCCGTCCACCTTCAGAGCAGCCGGATGAATCCCGGAGTCCTCCTCCATGACGGACAGGATATCCCGTACCTGATAGGCAATGGATTCCAACACGGCGCGCACAATATGGTTCCGGTTCACCCCACGCGTTATGCCGAACAGGGCACCCCGTGCATACATATCCCAGTAGGGAGCCCCCAGTCCGACAAAGGCCGGTATCATATAAACACCCTGCGTATCCGGTACAGACATGGCCAGTTTCTCACTTTCCGCAGCTGTCCGGATCAGTCCCATTTCATCCCTGAGCCACTGGACCGCTGCGCCGGCAACAAAAACGCTTCCCTCCAGGGCATACTCGGTTTTCCCGCCGATCCCCCATGCAATGGTGGTAAGCAGATTATGGGACGACAGAATCTGCTTCTCCCCGATATTCATCAACAGAAAGCAGCCGGTCCCATAGGTGCTTTTTGATGCCCCGGTTTCAAAACAGGCCTGACCGAACAGGGCGGACTGCTGATCCCCTGCCGCTCCGGTTATGGGAATCTCCGCGCCAAACAGCGCCGGATCCGTCGTTCCCAGATATCCGCTGGACGTCCGGATCTCCGGCAGCATGGCACGCGGGATGTCCAGCAGCTTCAGGAGCTCTTCATCCCAGCACAGATCCCGTATATTGCAAAGCATGGTCCGGGAAGCATTGGTGACATCCGTGACATGACTTTTCCCCCCGGTCAGATTCCAGATCAGCCAGGTATCCATGGTCCCGGCCAGGATTTCTCCCCGCCTTGCCCGTTCCCGCAGACCGGGATTCTGATCCAGGATCCATTTGATCTTGGTGCCGGAAAAATAAGCGTCAATCACCAGACCGGTTTTCTGCTGAATCGCTTCTCCCAGCCCTTTTTGCTTCAGATCCTCACAAATGGAAGCGGTCCGGCGGCATTGCCACACCACCGCATTCCCCACCGGTTTTCCCGTACTGCGGTCCCATACCACCACGGTCTCCCGCTGGTTCGTAATGCCGATGGCGGCAATCTCCTCCGCCGATACATGGCAGTCCTTCCATACCGTACGGATCCTGCCCAGCTGGCATTGCCAGATCTCCTCCGCATCGTGCTCCACCCACCCAGGCCTGGGATAAATCTGGCGAAATTCCCTGGCAGCGGAACCGACTTCCGCTCCCTCCCGGTTGAACAAAATGGCACGGCAGCTGGTTGTCCCCTCGTCCAGTGCCAGTATGTATTTTTTCATGCGTTGCCCTCCCTCATCTCCTGTAACTTCCAATATTATTTTACAGGCATGGGAAGGCAAAGTCAATTTGATTCACTGCATGAATTCACAGGGCCAAAGGGCATCTGCGACATCCTCCGCCATTCCCAGATCCCACAGAAGGCGGCTGGCATTGTACTTATCCCGGATATCCCTGGTTGCATGAAACGTTTTCCGGACCACTTCCCCGGAAAGCCCCAGGGCTTCCGGATCCACAGGCGCTCCGACAGACTGCAGCAGGGCAACGGCTTCGGATCGCGGCGGCAGCTCTTCCTCCATGATATCCAGAATATCCTGCCACCCTTCCAGGATGATGTCCAGGCGCTTTGCATGTTTCTCCCGGTCATATTTTCCTTCCTTCTTTTCCAGAAGGATCAGACTGCCGGCGCTGGAACCCAGGAATTCCTTCAGAAACGCGTTGTGCCTTTTCATATCAAACCGGTTCACATATTCCAAAGCTTTTATCCGGTCCGGCTGAATGGTCCGGATCCTTTCGTAGACCTTCAGGGCCAATATGGTGCCGATTCCGACCTGAATGCCGTGAAGATCACTGCCTGTGTGAAACTCCAGTGCGCGCATATCCCAGACATGTGAAAAATAGTGCTCCACTCCGGACGCCGGACGGGAAATGCCGGCAAATCCCATGGCAATCCCGGACAATATCAGGCCTTCCAACACATCCGTCACAGCCTTCGGATCCCTGTCCGCCAATCCGCCGGCGGACTCCGCACACTTTTTCAGGGAGCGCCGCACCAGGGCAGCCACCTCTTCACAATAATATTCCCCATTGATCCGATGGGAGATCCTCCATTCACAGATACTTACGTATTTGGCCAGCATGTCTCCCAATCCCGCCTGAAGCATCTTCATGGGAGCCTGGCACACCACATCCGGATCTGCCAGAATGGCAACCGGACAGGCGCTGTCCAAAGATACCTTCACGCCGTTTACGATCATGGAAGAGGTGTTGGATGCAAACCCGTCCATGGATGGGGCGGTCCCCACAATCAGATACCGAAGGCCGGTCACTTTGGAAAGCATCTTGCTGATATCATTGATGGTACCGGTACCAATCCCCACAATAAAGTCGCAGCTCCGGTCAAAATTTATGGCAGCCTGGCCGACGGAAAATTCATCCGGCTCCAGGTGCTCCCGGGGAAAAGAAAAGCCCATAAAATCCATGCTGCTTTCCTTCAAAACGGACTCTGCTTCTTTTCCCGCTGCCGCATACGTATTCCGGTCGGAAAGGAGAAAAGGCTTTGTCCCGCCATACTTTTTTACAATCTCCGGCAATTGCCGCAATACCCCTTTCCCGATTCGGACTTCCCTTACATCGGTATGATGATGCTTTCCGCAGCGACACGCAAAGCCTTCCTCCCTCAGCAGCCCGCTTAACGGCAGATTGGAAAACCCTGTCTCCTGCATTCGGTCCTGTTTCACTACAGCCCCACCTCCGGTTTTTATTTCCCTTCCATTTACATGGCTGCAGGTCCATGCCTGCTATCCTCATTCCGTACCTTCGGGCTTTCTGCCTTCATACTGGCAGCCGGAACATTCCGCGTAGCCACCACATGGACGTTGGTGCCACATACATTGTCCAGCAGAACATCCCCGATCCGGACCGGCGCGAATGCATGAATGCGATGAATTTCCTCCATGCATTGCCGGATCTTCTCCTTTGGCACAGTTCGCTCCGTTTTTACCGATACAAGAGGAAAAGCCCCGCCCGCAACGGGAACCGTTGTCGTCAGCACCCGCTTCGGCGCGGTGCACTCCTCCCGCGCATAAGCACTGCCTCTTTTGCAGCCATTTCCTGTTACACGGCTAATCGTATCACCATTCAGGGTGACATTCAACTGACAGCCCATGGGGCAGACGATACAAGTCAGTTTTCTCTCTTCCATGAACAAACCCTCCTCGCTTTCGAATGGTATGGTCTATGAATCCTTTCACCTGTGGGTACACGTCTGACAGATGATCCCATTTCCTTTCATTTGTCCTGAGAAACAAGCTCAACACGGAGCTCTCTGCAGGGATCCAGATCCCCCGCCAGCTCCGGCTTCAGGGTTAGAGTCTCCATCTCCCCCGGCGCAACTTTTCTCTTTCGAACAGAATAAATCTCATGATCTTCACATTGCACCGCGATACGGACATTCCGGTAAATCCCATCCACCCGGAAAAACAGTTTGAGTCCCTCCGGATGCTCTCCCCGACTGACGTACTGGGGCACGACATATTTGATGCCATTCGCAGCCACCGTTTGAATCCCGTCGCTTTGGCGGCCTGCTTCTGCTGCCTCATCCGTTTTCTGATCCTGTACGGATCTGCCTGTTTTTCTGCCTTCATCCGAAACGCTTCCCGCATCATTATGCTTCAGAATATATTCGGCTGCGCAGCGGCCTGCGGTAATGCTTTCCCGGGTTACAAAGTCCACCAGATCGTGAACGTGCACCACATTGCCACAGGCAAAAATGCCTTTCACACAGGTCTCCATGGTCTCTTTCACAATCGGCCCGGAGGTAAGCCGGTCCAGCGGAACACCGGCTTCTTTGGAAAGCTCATTTTCCGGAATCAGTCCCACGGACAAAAGCAGGGTATCACAGGGAACATATTCTTCCGTTTCCCGGATGGGCTGCCGGCTGGAATCCACCTGTGCAACGGTAACCCCTTCCAGCCGTTCCTTCCCGAAGATGTTGGTCACCGTATGGCTGAGTTTCAGGGGAATCCGGTAATCCTCCAGGCACTGCACGATGTTTCGGTTCAGGCCGCCGGAGTAAGGAAGCAGCTCACAGACCATCCGGACTTCCGCACCTTCCAGAGTCAGCCGTCTTGCCATGATGAGCCCGATATCGCCCGAACCCAGGATGACAACTTTCCGGCCAGGAAGATACCCGTCCATATTGACAAACCGCTGAGCAGTACCGGCGGTATAGATCCCGGCCGGCCGGAAACCCGGAATATTCAGGGCACCCCTTGTCCGTTCCCTGCACCCCATGGCCAGCACCACAGCCTTCGCCTTTATTTTCATCAGCCCATCGGTTCGGTTGATCGCGGTAATGGTCCGATCCCGACTGAGATGCAGCACCATGGTATCGCATTTATACGGAATCCCCTGTTCCTCCACCTGTTCCACAAACCGTCCGGCGTATTCCGGGCCGGTCAGTTCCTCGCCAAAATAATGGAGGCCAAACCCGTTATGAATGCACTGCTGCAGAATACCGCCCAATTCCTTATCCCTTTCCAGGATGAGAACCTTTTCGATTCCATTCTTCCTGGCTTCCAGGGCAGCAGCCAGTCCTGCCGGCCCACCACCGATCACTGCCAAATCCACTTTCAGCATGATGGCCCCCTCTTTTCCGCCAATAATTCGGATCCTTTACCTTTTTTTGTCACTCTTTCTTCCGGTATCCGCAGTTCCCTTGCAAGGATGGCTGTCACTCTGGGCGTGCAAAATCCGCCCTGGCATCTGCCCATCCCGGCCCGGGTCCTCCGCTTGACTCCGTCCAGGCTCCTGGCGCCTGCCGGCCTCCGGATGCTGTCCACGATTTCTCCCTCCGTAATGATCTCGCACCGGCATATCACATTTCCATACAGAGGATTTTCACGGATCAGCCTCTGCTTTTCCTCATCCGTCTGTTCCCGGAATCGAACGGCGGGTTTTCGGACAGGCTGAAAATCGCCCCTGGGAACCAGCGGCAGCCCTTCCTTCCCTAAAAGGTCCACCGCATATTCCCCTATGGCGGGGGCTGCGGTCAGCCCGGGCGATTCGATTCCCACCACATTCAGGAAGCCTTTTACTGTCCCGGATGCTTCTATAATAAAGTCTCCGGTGTCCGGGGTTGCGCGCAGCCCGGCAAAGGAGGTGATGACATCGCGGAATGGAATATCCGGCACGGATTTGCCTGCTTCTTTTCTTATCTTTTCCAGTCCTTCCGCCGTCGTGCCGACATCGTCCTTTTCTGAAACGTCCAGGGCTGTGGGCCCCGTCAACAGATTGCCGTCCACGGTAGGCGCCACCAGGACACCTTTTCCCATTTTGGTCGGCGTCTGAAAAATCACGGAATGAACCAGATTGCCCTGGCTTTTATCCAACAGCAGGTATTCCCCTTTTCTGGGATGAATGGTAAAGCTCCTCTCCTGCACCATCTCCGATACAACCTCACCATAAACCCCGGCAGCATTAACCAGATAGGATGCACGGATTTCTCCCTGCTCCGTCGTCAACACAAAATTCTCCTGCCCCTTTTCCATGCTTTTTTCTTTTCGGATATCCAGTACGCTGCAGTTCCGCTTCAGATCCACCCCATTCTGAACGGCATTTTCCACGGCTCCCAGAGCCAGTTCATAGGGACAGGTAATACCTGCTGTCGGCGCATAAAGGGATCCCACCACCCGGTGGGATACATTGGGCTCCATGGCGACTGTCTCCTTTGCATTCAGCAGCCGAAGACCGGGCACTTTGTTCTGAATCCCGTTCTGATACAGCTGCTCAAGAACCGCCCGATCCTCTTCATTGAATGCCAGAACCAGCGAACCGATCCGTTTGAACGGAACCCCCAGCTCCCGGGTGGCCTGCTCCATCAACGCATTTCCCCGTACATTCAGAAGACTCTTCAAAGTACGATGCTTTGCATCATAGCCTGCATGCACGATGGCACTGTTTGCCTTGGTGGTCCCCATGGCCACATCTTCTTCCCTTTCCAGCAGGCAGACGTTCAGCTGATATCGGGAAAGCTCCCTGGCGATAAAGGCTCCTGTCACTCCGGCGCCAATCACCGCTGCGTCATAAACCATTTGTCCTACCCCCATCCATAATTTCAAGCAAAATCAAATAAAAAAGAGTACGCAAAAAAAGACAGGCTTCTGTCCGTTCCTTTTTGTGACTCCGTTTTCTCCGCACAAATTATTCTGTTATTCCAGGCCTATAAACTCCATAAACCAATCTTTCCAATGGATGCTCCCACGGCACCGGCCTTCAGAATCCCAATGATGTCGCACTTGGAATCCACCAATCCTCCGGCGATGACAGGTATGTGCACCTCTTTGCAGATCCTGCTGATCACATCCGGCATTACTCCCGGCATGATCTCTATCATATCCGGTTTTCCGGACTGAACCTGCCGGATCGCGGTACGATAGGACTGACTGTCAATAAGAAAAAAGCGCTGTATGGCAAAAAGTCCCTTCTCTTTGGCACGGCGAATCAGATTCCCCCGCGTACTGATGATCCCGTCCGGCTGCATCTTTTCCGCAATATAGTCCACTGCCCTTCCGTCACTTCCCAGGCCTTCCACAAAATCCATATGGACAAAAGCGCTTTTGCCTCTTTCCTGGATTTCTTTCACCAGGTACTTCAGGTTGAAGATGTCAGAATTCAGCAGGAAGATCGCCGTAACCTCAGAAATCAATGCCGCCTTCATTCCTTCGTCGTCGCGCACTGCCGCTATAATCGGGTTATCCTGCAACCGTTCCAACAATTCACTGATGAGACGTTCCCCTCCAATTCGGTGTGGCATCCGCTGCCTCTTTAATATACTCCAAGCCGTAAATCGTGTCAAGTTTCACAAAAATAGAGGAACAGTGTTGCAAAACAACGGAGCAATCTAATTGATATTTGCTCTGATAAATGTCTCAACATCTCCCAATGCGCTTCTATAAGACACAAAAGCAACATAGCCCGGCAGCATTTTAAATCTTTGAATTTTTTCTTACAGTATAATCTGTCTTCCCCGTACTGCCCATTCGGCACCGGCTTCCGAAGGCAAAATGCCTTTCGCGCAGCAATCATTCATTCGCTCATAAAGGCCGTCAATCCAGACGATTTCCTTCTCCTTATCGTAACGCCGGACGGCGTCCGGGAAATCCGGAATATTAGGAACGGAACGCTGCATGGCATCAATGCACAGCACATGGGAATAAGCCGTATGCAGATCGCAGGGAACTCTGCCCTTACCATGAACGGCATCCATCATGATCCAAAGTTTATTGGCCGCATTGCGGTTGGGATCCCCATACGACTTCTCCCTGCCATCCCAAAAACGGACGGTGATCCCTTTCCCGCTCTCCGGACCGTCAAAATAAGCGGTGCCATTTTCAAACTCATATTTGAAAACCGGCCCCAGGGATCGGTTTACCGCGTGGGTGGCGTAATAGCGCAGTTCTGCGCCGAAGGCGGTGGTAACCCGAACTGCTGCCGTATCAAAGTTTTCGATTTTGTTGGCCCGGTACAGCTCCGCCTCCACCTTTGCCGGAACCGCAGCGGTATTTTCCCTGTCCCCCAATACATAAAACATATTGTGCAGATAATGCGCCGTGGCGTTGTTGGCTACACTGTCCCGAATCATATGACCCTGTCCGTCGCTCATCTTCCCTGCCCAGCTCCGGGCAAAATAGTTTTTGTCCCTGGGCCAGAGGATCATGGTTTTCAGCAGCACCGGCTTTCCCAGGTCTCCCTGCCGGATATCCTCCTTCAATTCACGAACCGCCCGGCTGAAGGACCATTGAAAGCCGATCCCCACCAACAGCCCGGTGGATTTCTGAACCTCCATCATCTTCCTGGCTTCCTCCGGCATAGCGCTGATGGGCTTTTCACACAGTACATGACTTCCCTTCTCCAGGGCCATGCATACCTGCGCACAGTGAAAATGAATGGGGGACGAAATGACAGCGAGATCCGCCTTTCCGGAGCGGTAAAAATCCTCCATGGTATCGTACCGGGGAATCCCTGCCCGTTTTATTTCATCATATCTCCGGCATCCTTTCGGAAAAGGATCCACCACCCCTGCAATCTCTGCGTGATGCTCCCTGCCATGATCCAGCAAGGCGTTCACATAGGTATTTCCGTATCCTCCGATTCCCACCAGCAAAATAGATGTTTTCTCCTCCATTTTCCCCTTCCTTTCTGTTCTGATCTGCTGATTTCCCTGCAACTGTATCGTCCTTTTCATTCCATACGGACTTATTGCCAGCATATGGCCCTCCCGCCTTAAAACTCTGTCCATAGAGCCATTTCATACGAATTCATTGTCATCGCAGAATGTTTCCCTTCCGGTAATCCGCCCAGACATTTTCAAACCAATCGTTTTCTTTTGGAATGGGATGGACCGGCCGCCAATGCATGCTGCAGCTGCCGTTCTCATAGGATACCTCCTGAATCTGATCCGACAGAAAAGCATCATCGGATACGGAAAAGCGGAAGCTTTCCTCCAGTCCTTCCGCAGGCAGCTGTCCCTGCGGATCCGCAATCAGATAAGAGCCCCTGCTCTTTCCTCCCTGACGGATATAATCCACAATGGCGGAAAGATAGGCAATCTGCGTAATCAGCAGATCCAGATTCTGATAAGCATAATAAAGTTCCGAAGGAGAAGACAGACAGGTCTGCGCCCGGAAAGAGGCGAGGTCCCCTTTGGCTTCTTCCAGGGCGGCCTGTGCCCCTGAAAGGGACCGAATATGAGCTCCTGCATCCGAAGTTCGCCTGCCAATTCGCTCCCTCATCTGCCGGACATTGCTCTCCGGATCCGTCTTTTCCAGCAGAGCCTCCCCCAGATGGATTTTGGTTTCCAGGACCGGCCCTGTCTCCTGCAGAAAGCTCTCCCAAGTCATGGGCTTGTCTGAATAGTTCGCGGCAATGTACTGAGCTGCCCGGGTACTTCCCACCTGTCCGGAATTCAGGGCACTGCCTCCCGGGCGATAAATGCCATGGCTGCCGTTTCCCTCGCCTACCGGGAAGAAATGGAGGAGATTGCTTTCCCACCAGAGACTGCCGGAAAGGCCGCCGTTGTTATGCTGGGCACACACGGCGATTTCAAGATAGTCCTCCTCCAGGTCAATCCCGTGATCCCGGTAAAGATCCACGGCAGGTTGGTTCATGTGTCTCAGCCTCTCTATCGGCGTCCCGAACAGGGCGCCGGAATTCTTCAGATAGGCATGGCTTTCCCTTCCCAGAATATCAAAATTCAGATCACCGCCGGAGGGACCCGCCGGGTTTCGGGTATAATCCAGAAAAACCCTGCGCCCTTTCCGCACGGTTTCCCGATAAACCAGGATGTCGATCAGGGAAGAGCCGAATTCCAGCACTTTTCCCGGATCAAAAGGCCACTGATACCCTTTCAGGAATATCGCGTCCAGCATTTTCCCGGCATCCGGAAAGGTATCCAGGAGAAACTCCCTTTCGTCACTGCCATCCTTTTCTGTGGAAACATAGCGCGGCAACACCTGCTGATAGGTGCCCGACAAATTCCACCGGAACCGGATCGAAGCAATCCCGTACTGGGACTCCGTCAGGTTTTTGCCTTTTGCGCCGGCTTCCAGGGCAATGCCAGTCCCGCCGGTCTGACTTTCGGGATAGACCGAAGTGCGGTACAGCCCGGCCGGACCGCCGGTGGCATAAACAATGTTGGTGCAGCGAAATATCACATATCGGTCATCGGGGTTTTCCGGATGATTCCGGTCCAGGGCCAGCAGCCCCACGGCGTGGCTTTTGCCCCGGTCGGTCAGTACGGCAATCGCCTGATATCCGTCAAAAATCCGTATCTTTTCCTGCAGTACCTGCTTCTGCAGGCACTCTGTCATCATTCTGGAAGTCAGGGGGCCGGCGGATGTGGCCCGCTGCCGCGGATCATGGTCGGTTTGATAACCCACATATTCCCCAAAGCGGTTATGGGGAAAGGGAACCCCTGTTTCCACCAAATGGTGGAAGCACCCCACTGACATGGCGGCTTCCGCCAGGGCAATATCACCGTCCATGGCCCCTCCGTCAAAAAGCGTTTCTGCCATACCCATGACGGAGTCCGGGGTATCACCGCCCAATGTCAGCTTATAATAGGTCTGCTTGTCGGAGCCGGTGTTCCGGGAAGTCCCCATGTTCCAGCCTTCCGTTATCAGAGCGATATCCTTCTGCCCAAAATGAACCAGCCGGTCCGCGGCATTCAGACCCGCCGCACCGGATCCCACCACCACCGTATTCAGGGAAAAGGTCCGGATGCTGCGCCCGCAAAGGGAAATGCGTTCCTCTTTCATGGCTATAACCTCCTGATATGAAACCCGCCGTCCACATCGATGGCCTGGCCGGTGGTGTAAGCCAGCTTTCCCGAGCAAAGGGCGGACACGGCATTGGCGATATCCTGCGGCTCTCCCCAGCGCCTGATCGGAAGGAGACCTTCCGAAATCATCCGGTCATACTTTTCCGAGACCGTCTTTGTCATATCGGTCCGGATGATGCCGGGCCGGATTTCATACACCGGAATACCGTCCCCGGCCAGTCGGTCCGCAAAGAGTTTGGTCATCATTCCCAATCCGGCTTTGGACATACAGTATTCTCCCCGGTTGATGGAGGAAGTGTATTCCGAATTGGAGGATATGGTGATGATAACGGGACGGAAGGCAGGATCCTGGGCCTTTGCCTTCAGCATATCCTTTGCAATGGCCTGGGTCATAAAAAATGTCCCTTTCAGGTTGATGCCGATGACAAAATCAAAACTCTCCTCCGTCATCTCCAGAAGATCCGCCCGTACTTTGGGGGCAACACCGGCGTTGTTCACCAGGACATCCACCCTGCCATATTTTTCCCGAACTTCCCGTGCAAAGACTTTCCGATCCTGAGAGGAGCCGAGGTCCCCATGGAAATAAAACAAATTGCCGTTCACGGAACGGATCTGCTCCAGATTGTCCCGAACCTTTTCCTTGTAATTGATATCCATAATTGCCAGTTTATAGCCTTCCTGTGCCAGCTGCAGGGCTATGGCATGACCGATTCCCCGGCTTCCGCCGGTTACGACTGCCGTTTTTTGATTCATTGCGATTCCTCCCTTTATTCATGCCGATTCTCTGATTCCATGATGCATTGATTCTTTCTGTCCCTTGTCGATTGTCTCACAATGAGCTCCGTATTCATCACACGTACAAACGGTGCGCTCTCTTCCGAAGTGGACGCTTTCCCTTCAATCTGTGAAATAATCCGCTCCGCGGCAGCTGCCCCCATTTGATATAAAGGCTGGCGCACGGTGGTCAGCGGAGGATCCAGAAACGGGGCGGACTCCAGATCGTCAAATCCCATCACCGAAATATCATCCGGAACCCGGTACCCGGCATCCTTCACAGCCCGCATCACCTGCAGTGCCATGGGATCGCTGGCGGCAAACACAGCGTCCGGTGCAGGCCGGGCTGCAAGAAATTCAAGTACGGATTCATAACAATTCTGAACATCCGGAATCTCCAGAGCAAGGGATGGATCAAAGGCAAGACCGGACTCCCGCAATGCTCGCAGATAACCCTGAAACCGCTCCCGGTAAAGTGTCAGTCCCTGATCCCCGTTTACCATGGCAATTTTCCTGTGACCGGTCCGGATCAGATAGGCAACCGCTTGCCGCGCCGCTTCGATATGATCCACAACCACCGCATCCACACGATCCTCCAGCCTGCGGATCAGCAGGACAACGGGCAAACCACTGTCCTTTAATTCCGTAATGTGCCCGCTCTGCTTCCCCGACGTGGCCAGAATGATCCCGTCCACCCATTTCTTCCGCAGTTTCTGAATGTATTCCATTTCAATGTTCACATCTTCATCGGTATTGCATAATATCACCGTATATCCGAACTTCCTGGCGGTATCTTCCACCCCCCTGGAGACCAGCGGAAACACCGGATTGCAAATATTGGGAACGATCAGGCCGATGGTCCCGGTCCGGCCTTCCTTCAGTCCCTTTGCCAGTGCATTTGGCTGATAATTCAGCTTTTGGGCTGCTTCCAGCACTTTTCTCCGGGTGGATTCCTCCACCGGAGTTCTCCCGCTGAGCGCCCTGGAGACCGTGCTGGCGGATACTCCGGCGACCCTTGCCACATCCTTTATGGTAATCATCTGACCGTTCCCTTTTTCCATGCTTCCTGTTCTGCTTTCTCTGCCTTATTTATCTGTCTGCTTCCTCTGCCCTGTTTATCTATTTGCTCCACCCATCCCCGGACGACCTGACTCCAGTTTATTCGTCTGTCATATTCTTCCATCATCCCATGTCCGTCCCGGACGACCTGACTCTAGACATGTTCCGCCAGGCGCTTGTCAATCAGCGTGGGTTTCCCGCCCCGGCATTCCCGGTACTGCTGTGCATATACCCCGCTGTCCCTTACCACACATCCGGTTTTTCCGCCAAATCGCATGATTTCCGAACATTTGCTGCAGGAAATACAGCATTTGGAGCGTTTCATCCCGCCTTCCCGGAAGATATCAAGGGGAAAGTCCGGATAAGCTATGGCCTGCCGGCCAAATCCAGCCAGTTGAAACCAGCCTTTGCCAATGGCTCCGGCAGCAACCATGGCGCCGTATTCCCTCAGCCAGCTGAGGCCCGTTCCCATGACGATCATCTCCGGCACCGCCTTCTGAATCTCCCTGCCGCAGCGCAAAAGCCGCTCCGTGCTGACCAGGGGATGCTCCGGAGGAGTGTAGAATCCCAGGTCATAGGGCCGATTGATATGCGGATTATAGTATGGATTGCCGCATGTTACATTCAGAATGCGGACGCCTCTCTCCCAAAGCATTCGGGCCAGCTTTTTCGGTTCGGACAAATCCGGCACCCGATAATCCTCCCGATCCACTCCCCACCCGTAAGGATACGGAATGCCATCGCAGGCATTCAGCCGCACGGCAATCGCCATGCTGTCTCCCAGACGGTCCCGGATTTTCTCCACAATATTCAACAGAAAGCGGGTGCGGTTTTCAAAGGAACCGCCGTATTTTCCTTCACGGGTAAAGGCAGATAACAGTCCGGAAATCAGATATCGGTGGGAAGCCTTCACATCCACCGCATCAAATCCAACCTTCTGCGCCAAAACGGCAGCCTCCACATATTTGTCTTCCAATGCTTCCAGCCCGGAGTCCGTAATCACGCAGTCGTCGCTCATATCCGGTCCGTCCAGATAGGGATTCCGGGCCGCAATCACAGGCTCCGACTTCCCCTCCGGCCGGCTGTAGCGCCCGGAATGGGTCAGCTGCAGCACAGTATACGGTTGATCCTCCGGAGACCGGCTGTCCCGGATCCGGGAGCACAGCTCCCGGAATCCGTCCTGTGTCCGGGGAGTCAGATAAAATTGTCTGGGATTGGCTCTGCCGTTTTGGGTCACCGCGTTCGCCTCCAGCCAGATAAGTCCGGCCCCGCCTTTTGCAAACCGTTCGTACCGGCGAAAAGCCAGCTCATTCGGGGATCCATTTTCCTCTCCGTCGCACCCCTCCATGGGCTGAATGGCCAATCGGTTGGGGATGGTTTTCCCGCCAATCGACAATGGACTGGAAAGAACCGCCCAATCCTCCGACAACGGAAGCTCCACACCGTTATCCGCCATTGCATGCTTAAATCGTTCCAATGTGTCCATATCAAAACGCTGATGCACTGTCATGACGCACCTCCTGATCGTGATTTATCTCGTAGATATCTGTGATTTCATCTTCTGCAATCGATTGTGCAATCGTTTTCTTCTTCTTATTAAACTATTCGATGAAAAAGATGAAGTTCCTGCCAAAAGAAATAAATAAGATGAAAAAAATTACATGATTACATGATTACATGATTACATGAAAAAGGCATCGCCGCAATCCCATAAAAAAAGACAGGCACTGCCGTTCAATGCAATGCCCGCAGTGCCTTTTTATTTTCCTTGTTCCGCCTTTTACAGGCCCATTTGTTTCAGATTCCGCCTGCTGATCGCAAGGCTCTCAAAGGGATCACGCTGGCAGACATCCTGTTCCACGCAGGCCCACTTTACATCGTTCTTCGCACAGGCCTCCGTAATGCCCTTCCAGTTCAAATTTCCTTCCCCGATCTCCGCCATGATCTGCCTGCGTTCCTTGCCGACATCCGCCATGACCATATCCTTGTAATGGACAACATCCATGCGGCCTTTTACCTTATTGATCCATTCGATGGGATCCGCTCCGCCATGCTGGACCCAATAGGTGTCGATTTCAAAGTCCAGTGCCGCAGGATCGCTTTCCTGAAGCAGGATTTCCATGCCGGTCACCCCGCCGAACTTCCGGAATTCAAAGTTGTGATTGTGATAGATGAGCTGCAATCCGTTATCCTTCAGAATTCTGCCATACTCCGATGCCTTTTTGGCAAAGGACACCAATCCATCCTTATCTGCCTGATAATTGCCGGGCATGGAGCCGATGCCCACATAATGGCAGTTCCAAAGCTTATGCTGGGCGATCACATCTTTCATATCATTTTCCAGCCGGTCAAAGCTGATATGGGTTGCACAGATGGTAAGGCCGAATTCATCAGCCAGATCCTTCATTTCCTGATGCCCGATGGGGCCGATAGCAGACACCTGCACGGCATCATATCCTGCCTCCCTGATCTTTTTCAGGGTTTCCCGGATGGCAGATGGAGTCTTTGTAAACTCCCGTACGGTATACATTTGCGCTGCAATTTTTGGATAATTCATCATGAATACACCTCTTTCCCAGGATCAGAACGTACCGTCCACATTCAGGGTACTGCTGCCTGCTGTCTTTTTGAAGGTGGAAGTTTTAACTTTCTCCTGCAGTTTCTCATAGTACAGATCCTCATCCACAGGAATGTCCACCCAGTCATCTGTCCAGGCAGACAGATGCATTGCATTGGAAATCTGCAGGCCGTTGATTCCTTCGATGCCGGGCGCCAGCAGAGGCGTGCCCTTCAATATGGCCTCAACCCAGTTTTTCGTAATGCCTTTGTGCTCTGTGGCTTTTCCCCGGACAGGAATTTCACACTTCCAGCATTCGGGTTCGCCGAATCCACCCTTATACTCCGCATTGAACTGCCGTTCCGGGACCCTCAGGCGCCAGAAAGTAATCTTTCCGTCCTCCACTACCAGTTTCCCACGGTCCGCAGAGATTTCAAACCGGTTGGTCCCCGGCGTCTCTCCTGTCGTGGTGACAAACAGGCCGGTCGCACCGTTTTCATATTCCACATAGGCCGTGACGTCATCTTCCACTTCAATATTGTGATATTTGCCGAAGGCACAGAACGCCCGCACTCTCTTTGGCATCCCGCACATCCACTGCCACAGATCCAGCTGATGGGGATCCTGGTTCAGCAGCACGCCGCCGCCTTCTCCTCCCCAGGTGGCCCGCCATCCGCCGGAGTCATAATAGCTCTGGGAACGATACCAGCTGGTGATGATCCAGATGGTCCTTTTGATTTCCCCCAGTTCCCCGGACCTGACCAGATCCCGTACCTTCTGATACAGGGGATTGGTCCGCTGATTATACATAATGCCGAATACCCGATCGCTTTTCTGAGCGGCTTCGTTCATCTCCCGGACCTGACGGGTATAAACGCCGGCCGGCTTTTCCGTAAGGGTGTGGTATCCCAGCTCCAGGGAGCGGATTGCCAGCGGGGGATGAAAATAATGTGGGGTGGCAATCATAACCGCATCCATGGCTCTGGAAGCAAAAAACGCTTCTGAGTTGTCAAACCTCTGAACCTTGTCACCAAGATGCTCCTTTGCCCATTTCAACCGTTCGGGATTGATATCGCATACCGCAGTCAGCTCCGCATTGGGAATGTCCCCTCTGGAGAGATAGGAGGCATGATTGCTGCCCATTCCGCCGATTCCGATAATGCCGATCCGAACCTTATCCATAACTTTCCTCCTCTCATACTCGCATGATATGTAAGCGCTTACATAAAAGTATGAAACAATTCTGTTTCCTTGTTTATTATAGCATCATTCTGCCGTTTGTCAATTTTGTTGCTGATGGGAATCCTCCGGTATACATGAATATATCCTTTTGTCCCTCGAATCGTCCACATGCCCGTCCGTGTACTCCGTTAATTTTTCAATCAGATTGGCATCCGGAGAATAACCATTTTCTGTCTGCCCTGAACTCCATACCTCCATCATTCGATCATAGCTGTCGGTCTCCGGATCAACAACCTCAGTGAAGGGATTGCGATAAAGGAACCAGTCGTCTAATGTACTTTTTGCCCCTTTATAAGTCCATGTGGCCCAGCTGATGCCTTCCCGGTTATAAGCGGACAATGCGTAATCCCATATTCCTCCGCTCTGAAATTCTCCCACCAGTACCGGCACTTTCCAATCGGCCCGATCCCTGATGTCGCGGATTTTCTGATCCACCTCTTCCGTTTTCCAGTTATAGTTGTGTGTCTGATACAGCATATTTGTCCAGCCATAGGAACGGGGATCCGGCAGATTGTTTATTTCCCATACCCCTTCCACCGAAATGACATGCTCCGGATCCACTTCACGTATGGCACGGATGATCCGATCATACATATTCCATAACTTGGCATCACTTTTGCGCAGGGCATCAAAACCGTTCATCGGCTCATTCAGCAAATCATAAGCCGCCACAGCTGCTTCGCTTTTATACCGCTCTGCAATGCGCGTCCACAGCTCAATCGTAAGAAGACGGTATTTCTCTCCGGATTCGGTGTCCTCAAACAGCCCGCTTACCCCAACACGTCCGCTGCTGTGGTCGTCGCTTTGGAAGCCCGGCGCACCGTGCATATCCGGAATGACATACATTCCACGCTTCGCACACTGCTCCACCAGCCAGTCCAGACGTTGAAAGCCAGGATTTTCATCCATGTTTTCGTCGCCATAATAGGTTCCGTTGCCGTCCTTCTGAAAATTACGATACCAGAACGGCACCCGGACACAATTCATCCCCATGGACGCAATCTTATCCAAATCCTTTTCCGTGATCCAGTTGTCCTGATAGGCGTCAAATAATCCGAGAACCTGCTTCTCCGTAAAATCCCGCTGCTCCAGGGCATGCAGGGTATCCCAGCTGCCCCAGGCCTTATCAGGCTTCGCCAGCGGACACATCCATGCTTCCTGAATCAGCCACCCTCCCAGGTTGGTTCCCCGCAGCACAACCAGTTCCCCTCTGCGGTTGAAGAGCTTTCCGTCCTTGCCTTCCAAAAAATCCTCCTCCGTCAGCGCCGCATGCCCAGACTGCGGTATAACCTTCTTCTGTTCAATCATCATTCAGGACATCCTCCTCCGGATCCGTGATATTGTCCGCAGGCTTGTGCAGATCCCCGGAAAAGCGGATCGCACAGGAAGCCCGAACCACCAGCTGCGTCTTGATCCGGGACATCTGCCCTTTTGTTTCCGGCTGCATCAGACGCAGCAGCTCCTCCACGGACTGACGGGCGATTTTGGACGTGGGATTCCGAACGGTGGTCAAAGACGAATCACAGCGCAGCACGGCGTCTCCATCGTCAAAGCCCATGACACTCATCTGTTCCGGCACGGCAATCTTCAAATCCTGCAAGGCACGCAGGCAGCCCACTGCCATTTCGTCATTGGCACAGAAAATGGCATCCGGCCGGAAGGCAAGATGGGACATTGCACCCCGGACAGCGCTGTAGGCAGCATTCTCCTCAAAATATCCCTGAATCATCCATTCCGGATCGATGGGCTGTTTAAAATGCCGCATGGCCTGCTGAAACGCCTGATAACGCTCAACGCTGTCAAAATTGTTCGTACCCTTCAGAAACGCAATCCGCTTGTGCCCGGTATGGACCAGATATTCCACACCCTGGGTGATACCCATTTCATTGTTGACCAGCACACTGGACAGTTTGTTCCCGGCTACCTGTTTATCCAGAAAAACATAGGGGATCTTTTTGCTTTCCAACACGCCTACATCCTTATCCAGCAGATTCTCATTGAGGATGACAGCGCCGTCAATATTGGAGGAAAGTATCGTGGCAGCCAGGCGCCGGCTGGTATAGGAATCGCTGATATGCACCAGCATGGCAAACCCTGCATTGCTGCAGGCGGAATACATTTCCTGAACCAGACGGGTATAAAACGTTGTGTGAAAATTGGGCAGGAAAAGACCGATATTGTTTGTTTTCCTCTTTTTCATCAGTTTTGCATTCAAATTGGGTACATAATTTAATTCCTTCGCCGAGTCAATAACCCGCTGCCGGGTTTTCTCCCCTACATTGGGCATCCCGTTCAGTGCATTGGATACGGTGGAAATGGATACCCCTGCCCTTTTGGCTACATCCCGGATTGTGATCATGCTGTCTCCTCTCTCCTGTTGCTTCATGCTTATTCCCCAAAATGTTATGGAAGTTATGGAAGAATTGTCGACTGCAGATTCATACGGCTCCAAATAATTAAAACGTTTTACCTCTGTGTGCCTTCCATAATTGCTCTGCTCTCTGATTTTCCGTTTGCTTCCGTCCTGTAAAGACTATCATTTCATGATGTATTTTCACTATTTTTATTATATTTGCACAAAAACGTTTTGTCAATACAAAATAGAAAATTCCCTCAAAATAGGCTTCTTTTTCCACTCTATCTTACTGAATAGTATTTTGATCCATTCCAGAGCTATGTTTCCTGCACTTTTCATAAAACGTTTTATATTAAGACGTCCATAGGATCATGTGGAACTGCATATTTTTTCAGGAGCGCATCTTGCGGTACGCTCCTGAAAAGTCTGAAGAAAAAAAGTCCTTGCCATAATTACCGGACATCCCATGCGAACAAATGGGCTTTCTGTGAGCCCCAGGTCTCTTCCGGAATGAAACGAACAGCAGATGTCCGGATATCCATCTCCATTTTCAGCAGTCGCTGATAATTGTTGTCAACATGCCATAGCGTTTCCCATTGCCCGTTTTCCTTCTCCATCTCTATCCGGAATGTCCGGACGAGAGTCTCCGGAACCTTCCGGTCATTGCCTGAAAGGGGAAAATTGCAGGGCATATTGTGCGTTTTCCGGTTCAGATCGCTGTCAAAGACAAACCGCATTTCACGAATTTGCTCCGGCTTGTCAAACCGGTATTCGATCCAGGATTCCCGCAGCAATCCGGTCCAGCCGTTGTCCTTGCCGCCTACGGGACGATCCATGCCGTTTCGCAGCGGCTCCGGATTTCCTTCGGAAGAATGCAGATGGGCCCTCCGGGTCAGACCGCAGATCTCCCTTTTCTGCCAGGGCAGGTAGCAATCATCCTCCATCAATGTCTGCTGCAGTTCCTTCACGCTTTTTTCATAAACCTCCCGTGGGCTCAGGCCATCCCTTACCGCTATGGCGCAGGCAGTCCCCACGGCCTGACCCAAAGTGGCGCAGGTCGCCATGACCCTTGTGGCACTGAGGGCTGCATGGGTGACGCTGATATTTCTTCCTGCAAAGAACAGGTTTGCAATGTTCCGGGAATACAAACACCGATAAGGGATCCCAAAGGGGGATGGCGCCGGGTGATAAATGGTCGGATATCCGGGATATCGGAATCCCGCCGGATTGTGATCGTCCATGGTCCACCCGCCATAGGCAACCAGATCCGGAAATCTTCCTTCCGCACGGACATCATTTTGCGTCAGGATATGATCTCCAGCGTACCTGCGGCTTTCCCGCTTTCCCGGGAGAAATCCGACCCAGTCCAGCGTCCAGTTTTCTGCGCCATGATCTCCGTGATTCTTCACATGATCCCACACGCCAAAGGCGATTTTCAGCAGTTCATCCCGCATCTCTTCCGTATCATCAATGCTGTCCCTGTCTCCGCCCAGCTCAATCCACCAGAAGTTGGATGCTTTTACATCATGACTCCGGCAGGGCAGATCCTCATCCGTAGGATACGAGTATGCCCACGCAGGCGGAATAAACTCCTGATGCCGATTGGTTTCCCGGGCCTGGATCAGGCAGCTCATACCCATGGTCTTCCCGTCAGCCTGCTCCGGCTCAATATCTTCCTGAAACTCACCCGCCGCTTCCCGTCCCATCCGGTATTCCGCACCGGTAAGGGGCGCCAGGATGCTGTCCCCCGAACAGTCTGCAAACAGACCGGCCTCCACCGTATGCCAGGTCTGCGTCGTCATCTGCCAGCCCCGGACGGACCGGATACGATTTCCGTCCATCGTCACGCCATTGCAGGTACAATTCAGCAGCAAGGTGATATTCTCCTGATATTTTACCTTTTCATACAGGACACTGTCCCATATGGAAAAAGAGGTAGCGGGATTCCGGTATCTGTTTTCCAGCTCAATTTCCTCCAGAATCCCCGTCTCGCGGTTGTTTTCCCCGTGAGCTCCGCAGATCCACATACGTATCTCTGATGAGACATTGCCGCCAAGAACCGGCCGGTCCTGCATCAAGAGCACCCGGACGCCGTGCCGTGCCGCAGAAATGGCCGTACACATTCCTGCCAGTCCGCCTCCCACCACACATAAATCTGCCTGATGTGTTCTCTCCTTCATTCTTCCTTCTCCCTTCCTGAAAGCCGGCATACCCGGCCCGGCTTGACTTCAGCCGCCCTGCCGTCCACACCGATCCACACGCTGTTCGCCGAAGGATTATACACAGCGGAACCATCCGCAGAGAACTCCAGGTCCTTCAGGGACTTTACATAACGGCATATCTCCATATTGGTTGCAAACCAGATTTCTTCCTTTCCGGAGACCATCTGGAAGAAATCCTCCATGACATCCCAGTTATTGTCCCTGGGAAATTCAAAACTGTGTCCCCATACATACAACAGTTGCATTCTTTGATATCGTTGAGGTTCCAGGAAACGCCGGGCATTTTCCAAAAGATTGTGATTATGATGACAGGTAGGGTGCCATTGCATAAAGTCTTTGGGAAGTTCAAAGGAATCGGTGGCCAGCGTCGTTCTGCTGTATACAATTCCCTGTGCTTTCAGGAGGCTTATCACTTCCGCATCATATGCGCCGAAAGGATAGGACATGCCATGGATCGGATAATTCACCGCTCTCTCCAGGTTGATCCGATCCTGCCGGACCTCCTGACAGATCCGCTCCCGGGAAATATGATTGAGAAAGGGGTGCGTCAGGGTATGTACGGAAACTTCATGCCCCTGGTACAACTGCCCAACTTCTTCTTTGGTGACATACCCTTCTCTTCCGAAGAAACCGGAGTTCAGATGAAACGTGGCTTTCATTCCATAGCGATTACACAGGTCCACCAGTTTCCTGTCATAAATTCTCCCGTCATCATAGCTTAAAGTAATTGCTTTGGTCTTTCCACAAGGATAGTAATTCAGAGTTACGTCCATTTTGTTTCCCCCCAGGATAGTGAAATCATATTGTCTCATGTATTTACAGATTACATTCCGAGTCTAGCCCCATTCCATCCCATAGTCAATACATTAAAAACTTGATTGGATATAAAAGTTATCAATCATTCATATATTCTGATTTCATACAAACCGATCCGGGAACTGCCGTTGGTGGCAAGAAATACAACCCTGACTCCGTCGGTTTCCATGGAATCCATCGGAATCCGGTTCATCCTCTGATGGTTGCCCCTTACCTCCCGCAGTTTTTCATATCTGTTCCCTGTCCGGCAATAGATATCATAGTCTCTTACGATCTGTGGAATAACGTTGTTCTCTGAAGGTTGGAAACGATAGTTGAGATCCGAATCGAAGAAAAGAATCATTTCAGACAGCCGCCTCTTTTGGGTCCACGAGAGTGTAACAAACTCGCCTTCCGCTTTCTCATCGGAAAGCCAGATATTCGGCAGGCCATAGGGACGGGCATACCCGTTTGTCAGATTCTCCGAAGCATACATGTTTACTTCCGGAACCGTACAAAACACAATGTCCTGTCCTTCCATGGATGCCACATGAATTCCTTCATTTTGAGGGTATCCACATCAACGATGGTATCTCCCTTGTTCTCTGTTTTATCCATCGTTATAACACCCGTCAGATTCCCGGATGCCAGCCCGATTTGTACATCGGGGTCTGATGTCAGCTCAAGGAATACCTTATTCCGATCAATCGTCCGGTTAATCGGAATGCGGGTCCATTCCAAATCCTTTGAAGCCTTTATCTTCAACACACCATCCGCTATTCTGCTCTCCGGATTATAGTTTTCCCTTTTACAGGGTTCGTATATTGTATAACGCAGCGTTGTATCATGAGATGACTTTATTTTTACACATACCGATTCCAGGAAGCCGTCCACCGGCAGAATCAATCCCACGGGATTCTTCATGGAGTATATGCGTTCCACTTTCTCCATACTGAATTTCCGAACAGAAGAAGTCTCTACAACTGCATCCCGGGCAATATCATCCGGGTCCTCATTCTTTCCCCCAACAATATATTGATCATATTTCAGGAGAAGCTGCTGCAGCTCCTTTCGACGCTCCTGATAAACCCCACGGGGAGTTGTTCTGTATTTTTCACAGAGGTAGGCAGCAGCCCCCAATGCCTGCCCCAGGGTACTGAGAGTCGCCATGACCCGAGTTGTTCCAAAGGCAACATGGGTTGTGGACATGCAGCGACCTGCCATAAACAGGTTTTTGATGTTTCTGGAATACCCGGTACGATAAGGTATCTGATAAATCCCTTTTAAAATGATATGTCGGTTGACCAGGTCCCTGGAAAAAAAGCCTTCCAGAGCATGAAGGTCAATGGACCAGCCCCCATGCCCCACGGTGTCCTCAAAATCCTTTTGCCCGACAATATCGCTTTCCTTCAGAATATAGTCACCCACCAGGCGCCGGGATTCCCTTTTCCCGGGAACCGGGGCCACATATTCCAGATCATAACGGGCAGAACCATATTCTCCGCTGTTTTTAATATGATCCCATATGCCGTATACGAGCTCCCTGTGCATCACCCACTATCTCAAACCCCATACCTTTCCAGTCTACCAGTCCAATTAATCCTTCCCGCATGATTTCTTCATCATCTACAATAATTACCCGATACATAATGCTCCCCCATTTTCTTTTCTCAGGCCAGGCAATTGCCGGCTGTTCGACGATCCGGCGTTCTTTCTGAGAATTTGCCTTTTTGTAATGGTTGATTCAGGTGTCGAAAGTCGCCAGGGATTCCTGCATGCTTCTCAGGCCATTTCAGAATTCCGGACATACTGATTCAGGCCCTGTAGATAAGCTCCCCATAGGCTGTACAGCGGGTCTGAAACCTTCCGGGACTTTGATTGCTTAATGCAATACATTTATTCTATCAGATTTCAGGCTGCTTTTGAAGAAAGTGTGCTAAATCTTCAAGATACAAAAGTTATAGTCAATACAGTGAACCGCTCCCATCTTTCCTGCTGTTCCAACAAAAAAGATCGGTTGCGTTCAAAAGACATGGCCCGCATATTTTCATTCCCTTCGGAAACAATAACCAAAACCGAGTCCACCTCCCATTCTCAAAGACGAATAACAACAGAAAGGATGAAACGATATCATGAACAAACAACAGACAACCATCAAACCTCCCACAAGTTTTCCGGAACAGCATCAGGGCATGCAACCCGGTTCCCAGAAAAATATGAATCCCAAACCCATAACGGAGGATCCGTGTTACAAGGGCTCCGGCAAGCTGGATGGCCTGACCGCCATTGTCAGTGGCGGAGACAGCGGCATCGGACAGGCCGTGGCAATCGCCTTCGCAAAAGAGGGTGCAGACATTGTTGTTCCCTTTTACAGTGAAAAGCCGGATGCCGATGATACGGTGAGCATGGTAAAAACGACGGGACGCCGGTGCATACTGGTCAAATGTGATCTGAAGATGGAGGATTCCGCAGAGCAGGTTGTGAATACTTCCATGAAGGAATTCGGCCATATCGATATCCTGGTAAACAATATTGCCGTACAGTATCCGCAGAACAGCATTAAGGACATTACCGCCCAACAGCTCACCAATACCTTTGCCACAAACGTATTCAGCTGCTTTTATATGACAAAGGCCGTTCTCCCGCATTTGAAATGCGGTGCCTCCATCATCAACACCACTTCGATCACCGCTTACAAGGGGGATCCCACGCTGATCGACTATTCCGCCACCAAAGGCGCCATCGTTTCCTTCACCCGATCCATGGCACTTTCCCTGGCCAGTGAGGGAATACGGGTCAACGCAGTTGCTCCCGGCCCGGTATGGACTCCCCTGATCGTATC
Organism: Eubacteriales bacterium mix99; assembly: GCA_038396605.1. Taxonomy (NCBI): domain Bacteria; kingdom Bacillati; phylum Bacillota; class Clostridia; order Eubacteriales; species Eubacteriales bacterium mix99. Next base: position 2,134,591 of record CP121690.1, on the reverse strand, counting down.
CAGCTTTTCCAGACAGGAAGTCGGCAAGTTCGGCAAGGATGTGCCGCTGGGAAGAGCTGCCCAGCCGGCAGAACTGGCGCCGGCCTATGTCTATCTTGCCGGTAAGGATTCATCCTATGTATCCGGACAGGTCCTTCACATAAACGGCGGAGTGATTACAGAAAGTTGAGAAGGGATTTCTTTCATGCGCAGTTTTCACGGGGCGGGAAAATGCCGTTCCTATTTTGAAGGCTGGTACTTCAAACAGCAAAACGGCAGGGATACAGTAGCCTTGATTCCTGCATTTCACAGGGATGAAACCGGAAAGCCTTCCGCCTCCCTGCAGATACTTACCGATACGGAATCCGTAAGCCTGCCCTTTCCTGCGGAAGCTTTTTCCGCTGAACGGAACAGGCTTAAAATCCGGATCGGGGACTGCTTCTTCTCAGAGCAGGGATGCCGGCTGGATGCCAAAAAGGATGACTTTGAAATCCACGGCCAGCTGAACTATGGCCCTTTCCGCAAGCCAAAATACGACATGATGGGGCCGTTTCGCTTTGTCCCTTTTATGGAATGCCGTCACAGCGTATTCAGCCTGATTCATTCCGTAAACGGGGATCTTGTGATCAACGGAAAGACCATTTTGTTCCGCGGGGGAACAGGATATGCAGAGGGAGATCGGGGAACTTCCTTCCCAGGCCGCTATCTCTGGGCCCAGTGCTGCCGGGGGAGAGAAAGCTTCATGGTGTCCGTGGCGGACATCCCTTTTTTCGGAAACAGCTTTGTCGGATGTCTTGGATTCTGGTACCAAGACGGAAAAGAGCACCGTATCGGTACCTATGCCGGAGCACGGCCCCTCCATATGGATGAAAAGAAAATCGTGCTTCGGCAGGGTCGGGTCCTGCTTTGCATTGAGGCGCTGGAAGCCCGTGGTCAGCCGCTGAAAGCCCCGCAATTTGGAAATATGAGCCGAACCATCCATGAAAGTGCGGCCTGCCGTGTTTATTTTCATGCCTCAGATCGGCAAAGGGTCCTCTTTGATTTTGAAAGCAGCCAGGCGAGTTTTGAAAGCAACTGGGAAAAAAGCGGCACCGCGCAGCAGAAAAGTCCATAGCAACCGGATACCCCTGTTTTCAGATTCCGGAAGGAATTCTGTAAAATATGTAGAATATCATTAATTATACAAGTGGATATATCGGCAGAAGAAAATATATCTGCAATAATTTTACAGGGGTGACGAGTATGGAAGCAGGGAAAACCACAATTAATGATGCCGTATTTGTAGAAATAGCAAAGGAAGCGATGAAAAAGGTCGGGAGCGTATACCGGCAGGAGAAAAGAGGGACGCTGAACGGGATTACACGGGCCTTTACGGAAAAGTTTGATCCGCATATTACCGTGAAGAAAGCGGAAACGGAAGATACGGAAAATGAGTACGGCACCATTGCCCTTGATCTGAGGATCACCGTTATCTATGGTGTTGTGATTCCCGAAGTGGCGAAACAGCTCAAGGAGAAAATCATCAGTGAGATACAGACCCTGACAGGTTATTCCGTGGAACGTGTCGACATCTATGTTGAAAAGATCATTCTGCCGGAGCAGGTCGAGGAAGCAAACGATAACGAGGAAGAAACCGAATCAGAATAAGAAAAAAGATATTATTCTGAAGCACCCCGCACAAAGAAGCAAGCCTGACGGATTTCATTCCGGAAAACATAAAAAAGAGATAAAAAAGGGAAAGATAATGAAAAGGATCGGCTGCATGCAGCCGATCCTTTTCACGTGGTACTCCCAAGGGGATTCGAACCCCTGTTACCGCCGTGAGAGGGCGGTGTCTTGAACCTCTTGACCATGGGAGCCTGTAAGAGACCCCGCTTCTTCTGACAAGCGAGGCCGTTGGCTGCGGAACTAGGATTCGAACCTAGACAATACGAGTCAGAGTCGTAGGTGCTGCCGTTACACCATTCCGCATTACACTCACCATCTGTCCATTGGATGCCGCACATTCGGTGACAAGGGATATTATAAGCATTCCCTGCAGAAATGTCAACCCCAATTTTGAAATCCTCATGAAAAGCTCCTGCACTGCCGGGACCTTATCCTGTTTATGGAACCATGCTTATGGAATAAGCCCCCAATCCCTTGAGGGCCTATTTTCCCAAGATGTCGGTCTTCTATGAATTTAATACCCGCCTCACGACAGGTGGGAGACCTGCTGCGGACTTTTATCTTCCCATGTCAGGCATGATATCCATCCGCAAACCCGGATTCCCGTATTTTAACTGTGGGTTAAATACAATAGAATTCGTGCACCTCAGGATTCCCTAGTTCTATGATAATACATTATTGTGTCCATATCAAGCATTTTGGCCCGAATCCTGAAAACTTTTCAGAGATTCCTCCATTTCATCCGGACAGCTGTCCCGCAAACCTTCATGCAAGATGGTCCAATTCTGCCGGGTGTTCCTGTTCTGCCGTGACAGCCCATTTCCCACAGCGTCCTCCCCACCTTGCCCGGACGCTTCCGCCGGAAGTGATCTCAACGACTTCGCACAGGTTCGGACAGCCGCTGCACGCAAATGTCTGGGCATGGAAGTCTTCCGGAATCGCATGGAATCCCCGGAAATGGGTCGCTCTGCCTTTTTGTGTTTCCATTTTGGCCAAAATTCCTGCGCCAAGGGCTCCCATGACGTCATAATGCTCCGGAACGAACACCGGCTGTCCCAATACCTCTTCAAAGGATTTCTTGATGCCTGCATTGGCAGCTACTCCGCCCTGAAAAACAATTTGCGGGAGGATCTCTTTCCCTTTGCCTACATTGTTCAGGTAGTTGCGGACCAGAGCTTCGCACAATCCTTTGATAATATCCCCGGAACTGCATCCCATCTGCTGCTTGTGAATCATATCCGATTCAGCAAACACGGCACACCGGCCGGCAATGCGGACCGGCGAATCAGACTGCAGCGCCATATTTCCAAACTCCTGAATCGGTATATTTAGTCTAGCGGCCTGCCTGTCCAGAAAGGAACCTGTGCCCGCGGCACAAACCGTGTTCATGGCAAAATCCGTTACAATACCATTTCGCAGCAAGATGATCTTGGAGTCCTGCCCTCCGATTTCCAGTATGGCCTGTGCATCCGGAACACAATGCAGCACAGCCATGCCGTGAGCGGTTATTTCATTTTTTACAACGTCGGCATCCACCAGCGCATTTGCCAGTTCCCTGCCGCTGCCCGTTACCCCAACTCCGGCAATCGCACAACCTGCGGGCATGGACCTGCACATTCTATCCAGCCCATCCCGCAGCACAGGAATCGGTTTGCCTTCTGTCCGCAGATATAGCTTTTCCAGTACATTACACTTTCCATCCATAAGTACCAGGTTCACACTAACCGAACCCACATCAAGTCCCAGATACAATTCCATCCTGTTCATACTTCCTTTCCTTCTTTTGTGACAGCAGGTCCACAAACGCTTCGAGTCTTGTCAGATAACCCGCCTCTCCGGTCATTTCATCCACTGTCAGGGTCATGACAGGAAAGTCCCGGTCCCTGGATATGGCCGGCAAAATGCTTTCTGCAACAATTTCCGGCATACAACCGAATGGCAGGATCTGTATTACACCATCCAGCCCCATATCGCAGTAATGGACGGCAGAGGCAACTGTCTCCCACGCATGCCCACCAATGCACAAACCCAGATATTCCTTTCCCCTCTCCATCTTTTCTTTCCTTTGCTTTCTGTAGTCCCTGTCCGGATACAAATGCGTCCGGACCCAATCGGTAATGGTAATCCCCCGATAAACCTCCACGCCCAGCGCTCCAAGCTTATTCTCAATGTTTAAATTCACATAGGGCTCAATCAGGGTATAGATCTCTCCGATCAATCCTATTTTCAGCGGATCCCCGTTTTCTTTTTCCTCAATCCCTGCAAAAATATCCTGATACTGATGGATCAGGCCCAGAATTTCCCTGCTGCCGCAGCAGCTTCGCACCTGCTTTTCAAACTGCGTCAGAGCCCGGTCCGTTTCGCCGCTGTTCTTCTCTCTTGGCCTTTTTCTTAAGCTCAGGTCCAGAAGTTCATCCACCTGTGTCAAGATTCCATATGCCTGCAGAAACGATTTCCCGATGGCCGGCCAGGATTGGTTCCCTGATATTTTCCGGATCCGCTGAAAAAAGGCTTTCGGATCCCGGGTTGGGGATTCGAGAATCACGACATCAGCATTGTAGCCATTGTCCCTCAGAATCTCCTGCTCCATCACTCCATAATATCCAAAACGGCACGGCCCGCAGGTCCCCGTAAGGACAATGGTATCCGCACCCTGCGCAATGCTCTCAATATAGTTCCCAAGATTGATTTTCAGCGGCAGGCAGGCGGTTTCAGGAGAAATCCGGGTGCCAATCTCCAGGGTTCTCTGACTGACCGGGGGCGGAATCACCGTCTTTACGCCCAGATCGTCAAACAGTCCTTTGAGGGTAATATACATCCGCCCCATGTGAGGGAAAGTAAGAATCATATTTGCGCCTCCATTCCAACATATCCAGAAATGCTTCCAGCCTGGTGTCAATGCCAGCCTGGCCGGTGTGCTCATCCAGTGTGATCGTTGTCAGGGGAACATGGTATTCTCTTTGATTGGCCCGCTGCAGCAGATCATCGATAAAGGAATCAATTCCACAGTTAAAACCCGTCACCAGAATCAATCCGTCTACTCTCCCCTGTTCCATCATGGTCAGCCCGCTTCCCAACAGATTCTTTCCATAGGTCCAGAACAGTTTTTTCGGATACCGTTCACAGGCCCTTTCAATCTCACAGGATGGAATATTTTCCGGAAACAGACAGTCATATCCTCTCGCATCCAGCTTTTCACAGATGTTCATATTGACATACTGATCGTAAACCAGATAGGGATGGCCGATCAGCCCGATCCTTCCCCTGACTTTCGTAACCTTTTTACAGGCTTCTCTGTTCTTTCCTCGGACTCTTTTGTCCGGTTGTTCGTCAATCCTTTTCCCTGCGTTTTGCTGATCCCGGATCTCAGACAGCAGCTTTTCGTTTTTGCCCAAAATTGCATTGGGATTGAATCCCATGAGCAGGAGACGGGTATAGGCATCCTGCGTCTCCATAGCCTTCCGCAGAGCATGCCGGATTGCAGCATGGGATGCACCCAGCTTCCTTCCCAGGCTCCGCATGCCCTGATATCCATTCTCCACACCCCTGTGGACATTGAAGTCCATAATAAGAAGCTTTGGTTTTCCAGGCACGGAATTTTTAATCATTTCCGGTAAGCCGATAAACTTCGGGCAGATATACTCGCCGGGTTTTACACGAATCAGCCTGGGAATCAGAATCCGGTCCACTTTTCCCATCAAATCCATGACATGTCCATGAAACAGCTTTACCGGCAGGCAGGCATCGTCTACACAGTTCTTTACGCCGTCATCCAATATCCTGCGGTTGGTCGTGGAAGACAGGATCGCCTCATGGCCCAGCTCCTGCAAAAACGTTTTCCACAATGGATAATAAATAAAACAGAGCAATGCTCCGGGAATTCCGATTTTCAAAAAATCCCTCCCACAATCATTTTTCCCAAACGCCCAAAAAAGACTATCGGATCTATTGTTTCCTTTTCTTTGTAATTTAAGCTTCCTGAACAGAAACGATACAATATCCTTCCCAAATGAAAAAAATGAGGAAGGTATTGCTACTTATCGCGGGATAGTGGTATACTGGTAATGAAATATTACATATAGGAGGTAAGCATATGAAAACTGTCAATATCAAGTTGTCTCTGGCGGAGAATGTAAAAAATTTCGTCAACATCGTCAACAAATACCCCTATGAGATTGACCTGCGTTCCGGACGTCACGTGATCGATGCGAAGTCTATCCTGGGAATCTTTAGCCTGGATTTGAGCAAGCCGGTAATCGTTGAGATTTACAACGACGACTGTGATGATTTCCTCGAAGATATCAAGAGCTTTATCATATAATCCGTCGATGCTGCATAAAGGGCGCCTTTGAGGAAACCCCGGGACGGCAAACAGAGATGCAGGATCTCTGTAAAATTCGGCATAGTCTCTGTTGACTATGCCGTTTTTAATATATTCCGGCTATTGCCCGACTCTGGCAATTGTAAGATCGTGACAGATATTTTTTCTTCTCCCGGTTTTATGGTATAATTGTTTCATTCTGATAATGTAGGTGAAGATACAATGAAGATGGCGGAACTGGCGGACAATAAGCTGTCCATCCTTTTTTTTGCACAGTGTCTGAGGATCCCTCTTACCAATGAGCAAATCACCGAGTTCTTCATCACGAAATATCTGATGAATTACTTCGAACTGCAGCAGCTCCTGTCGGAACTGGTGGAATCCCGGCATCTGAGCTACATGGAGGGACGTCAGAGCCATTATTATACCCTTACCGACAAAGGAAAAGAAGCGTTGCATTTTTTTCATTCCCGGATTGATTACCAAACCAGGGAGATGATTGAGGCTTATGCGGATCAGAACCGGAACCGTATCCGGAAGGAAAGCCAGCTTACGGCCGAATACAGGCGTTTGTCCAGCAACGAATATGAAGTTCTGCTTAGAGTAATGGAAAAGGACATCACCCTGATGGAACTGCATCTGAATGTAACCGATGCCAGTCAGGCCAAGACCATTTGTTCCAACTGGAGGGCAAAAGCGCCCGCTGTTTATAAAAAAATAATGGAAACCCTGATTTGATGCCGAATGAAAGAAGAAAAGTCGGGAGACCCGGATCTCCCGACTTTTTGTCTTTTTAAGCCTTTTTGAACTTTGAAAGGGACAATTTACTTTTCGTATTCTTCCAGCCTCTGTTTGCTCAAAGCCACCGGAGAGACCGCATTAATGGAAAACGGCTTCAAACGAATGGAAAACCGGAACGGCTCCATATGCAGCAAATATTTCTCCAGGGGAGCCGGCCCACAGCTGTTGGTTCCCAGTCCGATCTGCCGATAATCCAGATTCCAGGTGATAAAATCCTGTTTCACCAGATCACAGGTATGCTTTGCCTCCTCCAGATTTTCCTGGGTATATAAATGAGCACTGAAGTTCAGCTGCGGCATCACCGCCAGCAGGCCCATACCGTTGAGATCGGTTGCCGCCACCCAATGGACATCGGTCCGGTTTCCGTTTTCCTGGGGATAAACGTAAGGAGTATACAGATCCTCTATCCCTGCTGTATAAATTCCCATCCGGTTGGCTTCCCTGCTGTCGGCATAGGACTCGCCGGGGCCCCTGCCATACCACTGAAAGCGGTCCAGATCCCCGGGTACCTCCATCTGCAGTCCGATCCGCGGCAGGGTATCCGGAAGGGATTCGCCCTGAGGCGTTCCGGAAACCTCCAGGACCACATCCCCGCTCCCACAGATGCGGTAGACGTACTCCGCAGGAACTCCCCAGGTCAGCACAGGAGGCGCAATTCGTGTCCGTATCCGGACAATGACGCAGTGATCCTTTTTGTCCCATGCAAAGCCGTCGGTACGATGCTTCATGGCATTCAGTCCAAAACTCTTCCATTCCTTTCGGATTTTTCTTTCATTGTCCGTGGGAGCATGCCAGAAATTCAGCCGGGGCCCTTTCACCAGGAGGGATTTTCCCTTATAAGTCCAGGATTTCAGGACTCCATAAACTTTATCAAACACCAGGCAGAAGTCTTCTCCTCTGACCACAAGGGCATTTTCTTCTTCCCAGCAGGAAAGGGCCGGCATCCTTTCTGTTTTCACAACCGGGGCAGCGGGGACCGGCAGTGGGAGCCGGAACTGTGCCCAGGCGACTTCATAGCCCCGTTTGGCCCAGTTGGTATCTTCGCCCAGCAGGAACCGGACATTCACCAGATAATCCGTCTCCGGCTCCGGATTCTCCGGAATCTGATAAGGCAGTACCACCTGCACATTTCCTCCTGCAGAAACCTCCGGAAGCTCCAGCGTATCCTGCTGCAGTATCCTGCCATCCGCTTCCAGGGCCCAGGCCGCCCGAAGATGATCCAGGCCGAGGAAATCATAGTGATTGAGGATCCGGACGATTCCTTTTTTCAGATCCACTTCCTCCACCTTGACCGGCTCAATGACCTTTTTATATTCCGTCAATCCGGGCGAAGGTGTCCGATCCGGGAAAACCAGTCCGTCTATGACGAAATTCCCATCATTGGGCTGATCTCCGAAATCGCCGCCGTAGGCATAATACCGTTCTCCCTTTTCATCCTTTTTCGGGATGCCGTGGTCCAGCCATTCCCAGATAAAACCACCCTGCAGCCGTTTATAAGTGTAAAATGTTTCCCAATATTCCTTCAGCCCGCCGGGACCATTTCCCATGGCATGTGCATACTCACAGAGAATATGGGGGTTTTTCATCGTTTTCCTTCCCACTTCCTCCATTTCCTCAACGGAGGTATACATGGTGCTGTGGATATCACAGGCCTGCAGCTCATAATTCTCCTCTTTAAAATGTCTGCCGGATTCCCCTTCATAGTGAACCAGACGTGTCGGATCCTTGGCTTTGATCCATCGATACATCGCTTTATGGTTCCGGCCAAATCCGGATTCATTGCCCAGGGACCAGAGAAGGATGGAAGGATGATTCTTATCCCGCTCCATCATTCTGGCAATCCGGTCGATATAGGCGTCCTCCCATTCCGGATCGTCACTCAGAGCCTGATAGCCATGGGTTTCCAGATCGGTTTCATCGATCAGGTACAGGCCGTATTCGTCACATAGGTCATAAAACCGGACATCATCCGGATAATGGGAAGTCCGCACGGCATTGATATTGTGCCGCTTCATGAGAAGCACATCCTGCAGCATGGTCTCATAGGGAACGGTACGCCCAAGGCGGGGATGGTGCTCATGGCGATCCACGCCCTTGAACTTGATTGCTTTCCCATTCAGCAGAAGGGCTCCGTCTTTCAGCTCCACCATCCGGAACCCGATCCGGGAAGAAACAGCCTCCACCGTATGGCCATCGGCATCCGACAGGACCAGCAGGGCATGATACAAACAGGGAGTTTCTGCCGACCACTTGTCAGGATCCGATACCGAAAGGGAGAGTGCTACGGTACGCCGGCCTTTCCTTATGGTGAGATTCTCTGCACTGCGGCTTCCGATTTTTCTTTTATCCGCATCCAGAAGGATCATTTCCAGTTCCCAACCGGCAAGATCTGTTCCGCTTACATTGGACAAGGACACATCCGCATCCAGTACTGCATCCCGATAATTGGAATCCAGCCTCGTCCGGAAGAAAAAATCCGCCACCCTGGCCTTTGGCATTGCCAGAAGGGAAACATCGCGAAAGATACCGCTGAGCCACCACATATCCTGATCTTCCAGGTAACTTCCATCGGACCATTGATAAACCCGGACCGCAAGAATGTTTTCTCCCGGATGAATCAGTGCACTGATGTCAAACTCGGAAGGCATCCGGCTGACCTGGCTGTATCCTGCTTCCTTTCCGTTGATCCATACATGGAAGGCACTGTCCACGCCGTCAAAACGCAGGATGATCTGCCGGCCCTTCCAGTCCTCCGGCAAAGTGAACGCCATGCGATAGCAGCCGGTGGGATTTTCAGCAGGTGTATGGGGCGGATCCACCGGGAACGGATAATTCACATTGGTATAATGGGGATGTCCATATCCCTTCATCTGCCAGCTGCAGGGAACCTCAATATTGTCCCATGCGGAACAGTCAAAATCCTCGCTCTGGAATCCGTCCGGAGCCTCCTGAGGGGAAGGGGCATAATAAAATTTCCATACCCCATTCAGCAGCCGAAACCAGGGAGAACCCTGCTGCTGTCCGGCCAAAGCGGACTCCGGGTCCGGACAGGGAATATACCAGGAACGGTTTTCCAGCCTGTGGCGCTGCAAAACCTTGAGATTGTTCCAGTCTGCAGGGCAGGTCGTTTTTTGCTTCATCAAATATCCTCTCCAATCCTCTGTTTTTGGTACCTTTATTTTTCCTTACTTTCCGTTTGCTCCAGATTGGCAGCCTGTTCCAGAACATGTTTCAACATGTCCTGGTATTTCTCCTGCTTTTCCCGTTCTGCCTGCACAATGGCAGCAGGCGCTTTCCGGATAAACCCTTCATTGGACAGTTTTGCCCTGGCTCTTGCCAGTTCCTTTTCCAGATTGGCTTTTTCCTTCTTCAGGCGCTTCTTTTCCTGTTCAAAATCAATCAGATCCTTCATGGGAATATAAATCTGTGCCTTTGCGGTTACCACCGATGCGGTATTCACCGGAATTCCTTCTTTTCCGGTCCGGATGCTCACTTCGGATGCACCGGCAAGCTTTTCAAAATATACCTCCGCATTCTGAAACAGAGCGGCATTGCCCGGTTCCACCACCAGGATCAGCTTTGCCTTTCTGGAAGGAGAAACCTCCTTCTCTGCCCGGATATTCCGGACGGCACGGATGACATCCATCACAGCCTGCATTTCTTCTTCTGCATCCTCATTCAGCTCCTCCTGCCGTTCCACCGGCCAGCTTGCTGTCATGATGCTTTCCCCTTCATGGGGCAGATGCTGCCAGAGCTCTTCCGTCAGGAAAGGCATGAAGGGATGCAACAGCTTCAGGGTATTGGAAAGAACATAGGTCAGGGTGGAAAGCGCCGTGTCCCGGACTTCTTTTCCGGTGCCGTACAGCCTTGGCTTCACCAGCTCGATGTACCAGTCACAGAATTCATTCCATATGAAATCGTAAATTTTCTGCGCAGCCAGCCCCAGCTCATATTTATTCAGGTTTTCCGTCACTTCCCCGACCAGGCGGTTGTATCGGCTGACGATCCATCGATCGGCGATTTCCGGCTGTCCTGCCGGACTCCATCGGCTCTGACTTTCCGTCTTCCGCGGCTGTTCCTGCCCTGCCCCCGGATTCATGAGAATAAAGCGGGTGGCATTCCAGATCTTGTTGGCAAAGTTCCGGCTTGCCTCCACCTTTTCGTAGTAGAAGCGCATATCATTGCCGGGGGAATTGCCCAGAATCAGGCTCATGCGCAGGGAATCAGCACCGTATTGATCAATGACCTCCAGCGGATCGATGCCGTTTCCCAGGGATTTGCTCATTTTTCTGCCCTGGGAATCCCGGACGATGCCGTGAATCAACACATCCCGGAACGGAACTTCCTTTGTGTGCTCCAGCCCCGAAAAAATCATTCGGGCCACCCAGAAAAAGATAATATCGTATGCGGTGACCAGAACATTGGTGGGATAATAATAGGAAAGCTCCTGCGTTTCCTCCGGCCAGCCCAGCGTGGAGAATGGCCACAGGGCAGAACTGAACCAGGTATCCAGCACATCCTCATCCTGCCGGAATTGATCATTTCCACAATGGCTGCAATGGGCGGGCTTTTCGCTGGCGACTACGGTTGCGCCGCATTTTTCACAATAATAGGCCGGGATCCGATGCCCCCACCAAAGCTGCCTGGAAATGCACCAGTCCTTTATGTTCTCCATCCAGTTGTAATAGATTTTGGCAAACCGGTCCGGCACAAACCGGATCTGTCCGGAACGTACCGCTTCAATGGCGGGCTCTGCCAGCGGCTTCATCTTTACAAACCACTGTTTGGAAATAATGGGTTCCACCGTTGTGGCGCAACGGTAACATTCCCCTACATTGTGCGTATGCTCCTCGATCTTCACCAGCAGGCCCAGTTTCTTCAGGTCCCCAACAATCGCCTTTCTGGCTTCATAGCGGTCCATTCCCTCATATTGTCCCGCCTCGGCATTCATGGTCCCGTCATCGTTCATGACCCGGATCTGAGGCAGCTGATGCCGCAGCCCCACCTCAAAGTCGTTGGGATCGTGGGCCGGCGTAATCTTCACCACACCGGTACCGAAGTCCCGATCCACATAGGTGTCGGCAATGATGGGTATCTCACGGTTCACCAGCGGAAGGAGGACGGCTTTTCCGATGAGATGCTGATATCTTTTGTCCTCAGGATGCACTGCCACAGCTGTATCGCCCAGCATGGTCTCAGGCCGTGTGGTGGCAATGGTCACCCGCTCCTCACTGCCCTTTATGGGATAAGCAATATACCAGAACCAGCCCTGCTTCTCTTTGTATTCCACTTCCGCATCGGAAAGGGCGGTTTTGCATTGGGGACACCAGTTGATAATGCGGTCTCCCTGATAAATCAGTCCTTTCTCATACAAGCGGACGAACACCTCGGTGACTGCCTTGCTGCAGCCTTCGTCCAGGGTGAAGCGTTCCCGGGACCAGTCGCAGGAAGATCCCAGCTTTTTCAGCTGATCAACAATCCTTCCGCCGTATCGGTCCTTCCATTCCCATGCCCGTTTCAAAAAGCCATCCCTGCCCACATCATTCTTCGTGAGTCCTTCTTCTGCCAGCTTTGCAACGATTTTTGCCTCCGTGGCAATGCTGGCGTGATCGGTGCCGGGCACCCACAGCGTACTGTATCCCTGCATGCGCTTCCAGCGTATCAGAATATCCTGCCAGGTATTGTCCAGCGCATGGCCCATATGAAGCTGGCCCGTAATATTCGGAGGCGGGATCACAATACAGAAAGGTTTCTTGTTTTTATCCGGCTCCGCATGAAAATATCCTTTTTTCGTCCATTCCTGATAGATCCGATCCTCCACCTGGCCGGGATCATAGGTTTTTGCAATATTCCCGGTCCGAGTTTCCATTTTTTCGCTCATAACGATACTCCTTCATCCTTAAATTTTATTACACGTTCCAAAAACAAAAAAGCTCCGCCCCAAAGGACGAAGTCTGTTTCGTGGTACCACCTTTCTTTCCGCCAGGCTTCCAAAATAGCCCGGCAGACGCTCTGGCCCTGTAACGGGAGCACCCGTAATGACCTACAGGGTATCAATATCCCTTCGGTCAAAAAGCTCAAAAGCGACGTTCCATATTGTCTTCTCCCGGGAACCTTTCAGCCCCTGAGCTCCCTTCTCTGCGGAAAGACCAATATGTACTCCTCTTTCTCCCTGCCGTTGTTCTCTTTGTTATTATAACCCAAAAACAGGTATTGTCAATCGCCTTTCCCGGTAGACCCGGCGGATTGTTCCAGCGGCACATCCTTGTCTGAAAGCCTGCCGTCCCAATCCTTGTTCCACCTTTCCCCTTCTGTTCCCTGCTTCTTCTCTCCATCCGGGCCTCTTCCACTCTTCTGCCCTTTCAAAACATCACACTGTTCTGCCATTACACCCTGTTCTTTCATTTCTTTTTTCTTTATGAGGGTCGAATAAGCATACTGCAGGGAAGAAACAACTGTGCTCGCGATTGCAGCCCATAAAACGTATTTTGCATAGGTGAAATTGAATACCAGGGCAGTGATGGCAATGTAAAACAAAACCGTGGCAAACTTGCCATAGAAATTGGATTGTACCACAACCCTTTTTTTGCCGTATAAAAGCGCCACCCCGAAAATCATCAGCAGTTCTTTTAATACAACAACGGATACGGCCCAAAGCGGAATCCTGTGATCAATAAACAGACAAATCAAAACGGTCATCAGCATCAGCTTGTCCGCCAGCGGATCCATCATCTTTCCCCATTTGGTAATCTGATTGTGGCGTCGGGCAATCTCACCATCCAATATGTCGGTCAGCCCCGCCAGGAGAAAAACCAGGAATGCCCACATTTCATTATTTGCCAGGCCCTCATTGAAATACAAAAAAGCATACACGCCAACCAAAAGAAACCGCACCAAAGTCAGAGCGTTTGGCAGATTCATCAACAAAAAAGAACCTCCGTTCAATATATTTTCTGTTATATTATTCGATTTCGGGACCTAAAAATCCTCCCTTTCCGCCAAAAAGACAAAAATGTTTTCAGCGATGTGCTTCGCCCTCACAGCGAACCATTCTCCAATTCAGCCGCTGCAGTCCTTAACTCCTCAAGGTATAATTCCGCAGATGCATCGCTGGGCATACGCCAGTCCCCGCGGGGAGACAGACAGACCGAACCTACCTTTACCCCATCCGGCATACAGGATCGTTTGAACTGCTGTGTAAAAAATCGTCTATAAAAAACGGTCAGCCATTTCAGAATTCCCCGGGGAGGATACGATGGAAACGCCAGAGTCGCCAGCTTCAGGATTTTTGCAGGCGAAAAGCCATGGCGGACCATGTGATACAGAAAGAAGTCATGAAGATCATAGGGGCCAATGGTTTCTTCCGTCTTCTGGGCGATATGCCCGTCTTTATCCGCCGGCAGCAGCTCCGGACTGATGGGAGTTTCCAGGATATCCCTCAGCGCCTCTGCGACTCTTTCGTTCTTCGCCGTCTCCGAATACCAGGATACCAGATGCCGCACCAGGGATTTCGGAACTCCGGCGTTCACAGCATAGTTGCTCATATGATCGCCGTTATAGGTGCACCAGCCAAGGGCCAGCTCCGATAAATCCCCGGTACCGATGACAAGGCCTCCTTCCTGATTCGCCACATCCATCAGGATCTGCGTCCTCTCCCGCGCCTGTGTATTTTCAAATGTGACATCATGAACCGAAGCGTCGTGACCAATGTCCCGGAAATGCTGCATACAGGCCTCTACAATTGATATTTCCCTTGTGGTTATGCAAAGCTCCTGCATCAATGTCACTGCATTCTGATGCGTTCGTTTCGTTGTGCCAAGGCCCGGCATGGTAATCCCGATAATATTCTTACCGGGAAGGCCAAGAGTACGGAATGCTTTCGCTGTCACCAGCAAAGCCAACGTGGAATCCAGTCCGCCGGAAACAGCGATCACTGCCTTCTGAATACCGGTTTTCCTCAGCCGTTCCGCCAGGCCTACAGACTGCAAGCGGAAAATTTCCCTGCATCTTGCATCTTTCTCCGAGGCATCGCCGGGAACAAAGGGATGAGGATCAACCGAAAAGCACTCCTTTACATCCGGATCCCCGTTCCATTCCAGCTTGATGGACCGATAGTCCTCCGGCCTCGCCTTTGCCGTAAAACTGTTGCTTCGGATCCGGTCGTTCCGGAGCTTCTCAATGTCCATATCATAACAGGCGCAGGCAGAAGGCTCCGGAAAAATCATTTCACGGGCGATATGTCCGTTTTCCGCCAGTATGGTATGCCCTCCGAAAACCAGATCGGTGGTAGACTCTCCCTGTCCGGCAGAGCAGAACACATAGCCTGCAAGGCATCTTGCGGACTGCTGCCGGACCAGCTCCCGCCGGTAATCGCTCTTTGCAACAGTTTCATTGCTGGCAGACAGATTCAGGATCAGGTTGGCCCCATGAAGCGCATGGCGGGAGCTGGGAGGAATCGGCATCCACAAATCCTCGCAAATCTCCACGCCGATACATAAATCGGAATCCTCTGACTGAAACAGAATATTCTCACCGAACGGAATCTCCTGATCCAGAAGTCGTACCGAATCATGGATGCGGTCCGAAGAGGAAGCAAACCATCTTTTCTCGTAAAATTCATTGTAATTGGGCAGGAATGTCTTTGGGATCACACCAAGGATCCTCCCGGAATGAAATACCACCGCACAGTTGAACAGCCGGTTCTCCGCCTCCACCGGCATTCCGACTGCGGCAAGCACATCACAATGTTTTGTCCGGTCCAACAGTTCCTGCATTGCCTGTCGGGCAGCGTCCAGCAGAGAACTCTGGTGAAACAGATCGCCGCAGGTGTATCCTGTCATCGATAACTCCGGAAACACCATTACCTTCACGCCATGGCGGTCCGCATCCCGGATCCGATCGAAAATCTCCGCGGCATTCCGTGCCGGGTCCCCGATCCGGACATCGGGAACCGCTGCCGCAACTCTTAGGTATCCATATTTGCCCAATTTCATTTTGTATTCCTCCAATGAACAATATCATTTGTCCGCATCCGGCACTTGATATCATTCCGCATTATCTGTCATATATTTCAATTTGTTTTTTGCCCTCATTTTATTATATCACCCGTCCGTCGGAAACGAAACTCTTTTGTCCTGCCTTCCTGCCTGTCCGGTTTTTTCAGAAACAGAATCTTTGCCGGCTGTCTTTGGAAAACAGTTCAAAAAAGTGCGGCAGGAAAATCCTGCCGCACCCCCTGATCAAAACATCTGCAAATCAAATGAATTGATCGGTACTTATCCATCCCACATCCTGTGAAGCGAACCTTTCGCACTTATTTGTAATTGGCCAGAAAATCGTCCAGCTGACGCTGCAGCTCAGCAACAACCTTGTCATCCCCGGCAGCTTTCAACTGCTTTTTCAATTCCTTTGTGCCGGAGTCCATATCCACATAGCCAAGCTTCAGAGGATCGTAATACTGGGCCATGACATTCGTTACCGCTGCATATTCGCTTTTGACCGGATCAGTATCCATTGCAAACGCACGCATTGGATTGGTGTGCAGGGTATCCCGGATCTCGTCGCGCTTTTCCGGCAAAGAAGCCGGAGAACCGGCATAATCCCGGGTAAAGTCATTGGTCCGCAGGCCCCAGGCCCAGGGATCCAGATTGAAGTTATCGGGATCCAGTGCCCGTACCGTATTGTCCTTTTCAATCCCGTAGGTCTTTCCCTCAATTCCATATACCAGCATGTCATACAATTCTTCATCCGTACGGACAAGATTGATAAACTGCAGGGCACGTTCCGGATTTTGGGAAGAATTCGGAATTGCCATGGCATCCTGCATGGCAGAAAGTTCTTCATTATACTTTACCATGTTGTAAAACCGCCAGTCCCAATCCGGATGACGCTGATACTGGGAAACCCAGTTGTCCAGACTGTGGGTGCCGGAAGCAGCCTTGCCGGTGGACATCATATCGCTGTCCTTGTTGGAAAGGGCAGCTTTCGGCCAGTATCCCTTTTTGCTCCATTCGTTCATCATCTTCAGCATGTCCGGCGTGCCTTTCCAGCTCATTTTGTTGAACACAACCGGCTTTTCGGCATCCAGATCCACCCAGTAAATGGATTTTGTATTCCCGGTCAGCGGGTAAAGGCCGTGATTCATATAGTAGACATCATCAATCTCACTGCCGCCGGAATATACGTCTGTCGCCTGCATGGAAGGCTCGTTGTCCACAATCGCCTGCATATAGGCGGCATAGTCGTCAAAGGTCCTGATCTCCGGCAAATTGTATTTCTTCATCAGGTCTCCCCGGACAATCACCCCAAATGCGTTATAGGTGGACTTGCCCGAAGGAATTGCGTAAATATGATCATCGACCATAGCCGTTTTCTTATTGACATCTGAAATCTGTGCCCATGCGTCCGGCGCATATTTGGGGATCAGATCGTCCAGCTCCATAAACGCGCCCTTCCTGGCCTGTTGGAAAAAATTCAGCCAGGTTGCAGTATAGATCATATCAAAGGACTCTCCGGAGGAAAGCAGCAACGGGTATTTGGTCTCGTAATCGCCCCATCCGATGAATTTCACTTTCAGAGTCGTATTGAGCTTTTCCTTCAGCTTTTTATTGAAGGGCTTCATTACTTCCTCATGGCGATTGGGCTCGGTACCCAGTGCATACGTCACCAACTCCACCTCTTTTTTCGGCTTTCCGGCTTCATCGGCCGATTGTGAAGGGTTGCCGGGAGTTTCAGAAGGGTTTTTGCCGCTCTTCCCGCAGGCAGCCAGTGGGAAAAGCATAATCGCTGTCAATGCTACGCAAATCAATTTTTTTATGTTCATGGACTTCCTCCTTTTTCTTTTTGCCAATCTGTCGGGTCTGCATCTGTTCTTCCAACCATGCACAATCCGACAAATAGAATCGGATATCTGGGGCGATTTCCGGAATGCTCACCCCTTGACGGATCCAATGGTGATTCCCTTCTCAAAATACTTCTGTACAAAGGGATAAACAAGAATAATGGGCCCGGTCGCCACAACTGCCATTGCCATACGCAGGGATTGTCCGGGAATATCCACCATGCTTACATTTGCAGAAGAGGCAAGCTGTGATAATGCCTCCGTGGAAGCAAGCATGTCATACAGCATATACTGCAGCGGAAATTTCTCACGCGAGGTCATGTACAGCATGGCATTGTACCAGTCATTCCAGTAGTCCAGGGCAATAAACAGGGTAACGGTCGCAAGCCCGCTTTTTACAAGCGGCAGGGCAAACTGAAAGTATATCCTGAATTCTCCTGCACCGTCTATCTTGCAGGATTCAAAGATCGTCTCCGGTATCGAACTCATAAAACTGCGCATAATGAGCAGATAAAAGACATTTACCATCAAAGGAAGAATCAGTGCCCAAAGGCTGTCCTTCAAATGAAGATAGCGGATAAAGAATACATAGGTGGAAACCATGCCGCCATTGAACAAGGTAGTAAAGTACAGAAAAAACGAAAATTGGTTTCGGTATCGAAACGATTTTCGGCACAGCACATATGCAGCCATCGAAATGACCAGCAAGGCCAGTGTCGTACCCATTACCGTGATAAAGACCGTCACGCCATATGCACGGAGAATCGTCTGGGGATAGCGAAAAAGCAGCTTATACGCTTCCGTGGAAAACTCGTGCGGAATCAGGCTGAAGCCATCACGGACAATTGCTTCTTCACTGGTAAGGGATCCGGAAATCAGCAGAATAAACGGAAGAAGGCAGAAAACCGACATAATCGTGAGCAGAATCACGCCTACCCAGTTAAATGCAACGGTAGCCGGCGGATTCTTGATTCTGGAAGCCTTCTTTCGCATGACATTGGAATTTTGCATGGAATCTCTCCCTCCTTTCAGGATAGATTAAAACAATGCGCTTTCTTCATCGGCTTTTCGCACCCTCGCATTTACAATCGTAATAATGATGAAACACAGCACAGATTGATACAATGTCGCAGCGCTGGTCATTCCAAGATCTCCGCTGGTGGTCAGGGAGCGGAATACAAACGTATCGATTACATCGGTGGCATTGAAAAGCTGACCGTTGTTCCCGATGATCTGATAAAACATCTGAAAATCGCCCCGCAGGATACGGCCGACCTGCATCAGCAACATAATGCTGATGGTGGGCTTAATCTCCGGGATGGTAATATGAGCGATCCGCTGCCAGATATTTGCACCGTCAATATCGGCCGCCTCGATGCATTGCGGATCCACGTTGTTTATGGCAGCAATATAGATAACCGAGTTATAGCCTGCCCATTTCCAGCTGTTGAATGCCATGATGATCCATTTCCAGACACCCGGCATGGAGTACACATTAACCGGCTGCGCTCCGATTGCTTTCAGAAAATTGTTCAGGGCACCGGTTTCAAAGTTAAAAATGTTGTAAACAAAGGTGCCAACAATAATCCACGAAATAAAGTAAGGCAGAAAAACAAGGGACTGGGTCACCCGGGTAAACCTTTTCGCGGTCATTTCCGAAATGATAATCGCCAAAAGAATGGCCAGGCCCTGTGAGGTAATGGTATTTATCGTGTTATAGACAATTGTATTGAGTGTCACCTGCAGGCCCTTTCCGGAAATGAAAAAGAACCTGAAATTATCCAGCCCGCTCCATGGACTGCCAAAAATACCCATATTGTAATGATAATCCTTAAACGCCAGCAACAGGCCGCTCATCGGCAGATACATCAGTACAATCGTGAGAATGCAGATTGGAGCAATCATGAGAAACAAAGGATAATTGTTTTTCCATTCCTTTCGCAGGCCGGTGCTTTTTGATTTTTCTCTTTTTTCTGTTTGAGACACGGGTCCATCTTCCTCTCCATCCATCTGGCAAAACCAGGGATTTATTTCCTATAGAATCATAGTGGATACAGAATCTGCAGCCAGCGAAAAGCGCAGCCAGCTTCCCTTCCGCCCCAACTGAATATCGTTGCGCGAGCCTCGGTTCACAAATACAAGAGCAACGCTTCCATCGGGATTTTTGTAAGCAGTAGCTCTTACCCCTGCCGGCATTTCCGTCAGCTGTGAGAGTTCCACTCGGTACGCACCTCTCCGGATATGGCTGGTATATTGCTTTAATGCCCAGTACATGCCGCTTTTTTTGATGTCACATGTCCTGGAATGGACGGTGACAATCCCGCCGCATGGAAAAGGTCCGATATTCGGGCAGCTGGTTTCATCCAACGCAAGATTCCATGCGGTAAAACTTTCACATCCGTACTGGAATGCTTCGCCGATTCTATCTGCCCAGCGGCACCAATCCGTTTCATATCCATCGCCTATATCCGGGCCAACTTCCGTCAGATGAAAGGAAATTTCCGGATGACGTTTGCGGAGCAGCAGCATATCGTCCGCCTGTCCTTCATAAGGATGGAATGCAACACCGGCGGCATGAGCGCGCACATCTTCATCCTGAAGCAGGTAATCTGCCCTTTGCCAGTGCACAAAGTTGTGATCCAGAATCCACAGCCTGGTTTTCAGGTTGTTTTTCTCCAGACGTTCCGGCATAAGAGAACCTACCAGTCTTTTTTCATAGTCCGGATGCAGCAGACAGGCAGGCATTTTGGAGATTTGATCGGTTTCGGGCTCGTTTTGGCAAGTCATTGCATTAATCCCGATTCCCTCTGCCTGATAGGCAAGCAGATACCGGGTGTAATAATCAGCAAACGCATTCAGATAATCGCCGCGCAGCCATCCGCCACACATGCTGCCGCTGGTCTTCATCCAGCCGGGACAGCTCCACATGGACGAAAACAGAAAAAGATCGGGATTGACGTCCTTTGCCTGACGAACGACCGGGATCAGGTATTCCCTGTCTTTTTCCACTGTAAAATCCTTCATTTCAAAGTCATCAGCGGTTTCATCGTAACAATAACATTCTGTGGCAAAATCACTGGCTCCGACATTCAGTCTGCCAATATTCAGGCCAAGGCCTTCCCTGCCAAACAGATCCCGGATCAGGGCCTTCCGTGCTCCCGGCTCCAGCCGGTTCAGGGTGTAGCAGCTTCCATCCGTAAAGGAAGCGCCAAAGCCCAGTATCTTCTGATGCCGGACGCTGTCGTCCAGCAAAAGGGTGGGCAAACCGTAATAACGATTTGGGCTGAAATCCTGTGTGCGGGCCGGAGAAAATTTTTGTGTTTCGTCCGTACGATAAACTTTTGGCATAACCAACCTCCTGATTGATATATATCCAGTATTCCGCGGGATTTTTATTTTAAACAAATCCTGTGTTGTAATAAATTCCGCGTGGTTTATCATAACATTTATTCGAAACGTTTTCAATAAAAATT
The DNA here is from genome assembly GCA_038396605.1 of Eubacteriales bacterium mix99. Lineage (NCBI taxonomy): Bacteria > Bacillati > Bacillota > Clostridia > Eubacteriales > Eubacteriales bacterium mix99. The sequence goes on along the minus strand of CP121690.1, from coordinate 2,113,509 downwards.
TTAGTAATAGTAATAAAAATAGTCTTTTCTTTGATTTACATGCTATTATTATCCTTATAGTCCTGCTTTTATCTTCTTTTTTATATTATTTGGATATAAATATAAAAACGTTTATGCTTATTACGCTATTCTATGTTATTCTTATAGACAAGACTATTTTAAAATGCGATGATTGACTTGTTACAATCGATTTTATATGGTATCCTGTAGGAAGAAATCTCCATGCTGCAGCGTGGTGAAATAAAAAGTTTTGCTGATGAGGAGGCTGCAGAAATATGGCAACAATCAAGGACATCGCCAAAAGAGCAGGGGTTTCCATTTCCACTGTTTCCAACGCATTGAACAATGTTCCCATCGTAAAGGCAGAAACCCGGGACCGGATCCTGAAAATTGCCGGCGAATTGAATTATTATCCCAACATCAACGCAAGGCTGATGAAATCCAGGACGACACATAATCTGGGACTGTTTTTACCTGCCATCAACAGCGACTATTTTCTGCGGCTCATGCAGGCCATGTATCCGATTTGCCATCAGAATGACTACTCACTGCTCGTCTACATCAGCACCCGTCACGAAAGCAAGGCAGTTCTCTCAGAGATTCTGTCGGCGAATGTGGATGGGGCAGCCGTGCTCAATGAAAACCTGACAGAAGACGATTATCTGGAACTGGAACGGAGCTCCGTCCCTTTTGTATTCCTGGACCGCGCCGAGGTAACAAGCCAGCAGCGAATTTCCAGTATTCTGATCAACAATGAAAAGGGAACGATAAGTGGGCTCGAATACCTGGTCCATGCCGGGCACAACAGTATTGGATTCCTGCTGGGAAACGACAATTATGACGGCAATACCCGTTACGCAGCTTACCTGGCAGGAATGAAAAAGCTGAAAATTCCGGTGGACCAACGATTTGTGCTAAATGGCTATTTTGAAGAAAACGCCGCATATAATGCAGTACGCAGCGCTGTTCAGCAATATGGCAGTACACCCGAGGCCTTTCTGTGTGCAAACGACAAAATGGCAATCGGCTGTATCCGCGCTTTGAAGGATATGTGCTACTCCGTACCGGAACAGGTAAGCGTGGTTGGATTTGACGATATCGAAAATTTTCCGCCGGATATTCCACCGCTTACCACGGTTCGTATTCCCATTGATCAGATGGGACAGCTGATCTCGAAGGAACTGCTGCGGCTGTTGAATCAACCGGACAGTTATGGGCGTGTCATGATGATCGATCCGGTATTGAAAATCCGTAAGTCCACCCGTTTACGCTTTGAAGGGCAGCTGTGAAGGGCAGCAGATTGCTGCCCCTCAGCCGGAGAAAAATCCGAAATACCCTCTTCCTCAAATATCGCCTTTTGCTAAAACAGTAACGCCGGTATCCACTGTGGAGCCGTCCCCTTCATCGCTGCCATCCAATGCGGCAACGGCAGCTTTCACCCCTTCATAACCCATTTTGTCCGGATTCTGAGCCATCACACAGAGAAGGGAACCATCCCGGACCAGGCCAAGAATCGTATCCGATTGATCAAATCCAACACCGATGGCTTCTCCGCCTGCTTCCTTGATTGCATTGCCCGTGCCGACCGTGCTGCCTTCATTGGTCCCGAAAATCCCGACGCAGTCCTGAGCAATGTAGTTGGTGGCAATATCCTTGGACTGAGCGGCATCGCCTTCACTGTACTGCGTTTCCAGGAGTTCGAAGTCACTTCCCTCAAAAGCGGAGCGGAATCCGCTCTCACGGTCCACCGTGGACTGGGTAGCAGCGTTGACTCCGATAATGCCGATCTTTCCGGAAGTTATGCTTTTTTCCTTCAGAGCAGCAAGCAGCTGTTCTGCTGCAGTTGCTCCGGCCGCCTTGTTATCGGTACAAAAGGTTTTTACGGCTGGCAGATTGGCCGGAGAATCCACATAGACAATTTTTACGCCTGCGGATTCTGCTTCCCTCAAAGCCGAAACAGCTGCGTCCGGGCCGTTGGCAGCCAGCAGAACAGCGTCCGCGCCGTCCGCAACCGCATTATTGATGCATTCGATTTGCTTGGCATCATCCTTTACATCCGGCGCAGTCCATTTGTAATCAACATTTCCCAGCTCCTCCACTGCCTTCTTTGCTCCCTTATCCATATTGACCCAATGCTGATCCATCTGATCCATCGAAATCAAATAAATCCGGTATTTTTCTCCGTCCCCATCCGAACCCTTTTTACCCGGGCTCTCGCTTTCCGATGGCTTTGGCGTTACCTTGCTGCCGGAAGCAGATTTCCCGGAATCACTGCTGCAGGCAGCTGCAAACAGCAACATCGCAGCTACGGTCAGTAAAGCAAGGGACTTTTTCCAAATGACTTTTTTCATGACATAGCCTCCTTTATTTTGTTTCCTTTATTTTCAGGAAAGAAAGCAGGAAATGCTCTCCTGTCAGGCCGGGGTATTTTTTCCTTCCACTCCGGATGCAGGACCGTTTTTCCTGAAAATGCGGCGGGGCCGGCTGCCGCGCAGGACAACATCCAGCAAAACCGATACCACTACAATGATGCCGATAATAATATTCCGGATGGCAACCGGGGCACCTGCAAACTGCAGACCATTCTGCAGAACGCCCCAGATAAATGCGCCAATCACCGTGCCCGGTAAAATACCCTGTCCACCGAGAGTGGAGACACCGCCGATTACTGAAGCAGCCACGGCAAACATTTCATATCCGTTCCCCGCATCCATGGTCCCCATGCCACTGGTAGCACAGATGATCATCCCCACCACACACGAGCAAAAAGCACTGACAAGATAAACCTTGATGGTGGTACTGTTGATATTGACGCCGGACAGCCTCGCCGCTTCCGGGTTGGATCCGATGGCGTAAATATGCCGACCGGTCCGCGTGCGGCTAAGCAGAAAATTGCAAACCAGCCAAAGAACTGCTGCAATCCAGATGGTATTGTACAGGCCCAGAAACCTGCCATAATAAAAGAAATTGCGGAAGCCTTCGGCAGCCTCGCCGATGGAATCGGTATTATAATTGTTGTTGGCAATCTGGGCAATGCCGCGGGCAATGGTCATGGTTCCCAATGTGGCAATGAAAGGCGGCAGCTTACAGCGGGCAACCAGCTCCCCATTGACGATCCCTATCATAAGACAGCAAGCCAGAGTAGCAAAAGTGGCTACCCAGGGATTCACTCCATTGGCCATCATGGTGGCGGAAAGCATGCAACTCATTCCCACCACGGAACCAATGGAAAGATCAATGTTTCCGGTAATCAGAACAAAGGACTGCCCGATACCGATAATGAGGATCGGCGCTACCTGGCGCAGCAAATTTCCCACATTCCGGCCGGAAAAGAAGGATGGGTTGAGAATGCCGAATACAACGCACAGTACCACAAGGCCTATGGTCACTGTGATCACCTGGCCCATGCCGCGTATCGCCGAAATCCTGTGCAGGGGATTTCTTTTTTGTGTTCTTTCCATGTTTTTCATGCTCCTTCCGATGTGTAGGCAGAATCGACCTTTTGAAATTTGCTCTCAAATCGGGTGGCACACTCCAGAATTTCATTTTGGGTACTGCTTTCCGGAAAAAGTTCGCCGGTCATCCGCCCGTCGCACATGACAAGGATACGGTCCGCAACTCCCATGATTTCCTGCATTTCAGAGGAAACAAACAACACCCCTATCCCATCTTTCTTGAGCTCATTCATCAGATGATAAATCTCAACCTTCGCTGCAACATCAATGCCCCGGGTCGGCTCATCAAACATCACCACCCGGGAATTTCGGGCCAGCCATTTGCCCAGTACCAGTTTCTGCTGATTGCCGCCGGAAAGGCTTCCGGCATCTGCCTCAATGTCATGCATTTTTATGGTCAGGCCCTTCTGTGTCTGCCGGACCATTCTCCGTTCCTTCCTGCGGTGAACAGCACCCAGCCTGCTGCACAGAATATCCAGGTTTGGCAGTGCAACATTATCCCGAATGGAAAGTCTGGTGCAAAGGCCATCCCGTTTGCGGTCTTCCGGAACCAAAACAATCCCGGCGCGGATTGCATCCTGTGGACAGTGGATTTCCACCGGCTGTCCATTTAAAAATAGCTGACCGGATTCCCGGGCATCGGCTCCGAAAATTACCCGGGTCATTTCGGTTCGGCCCGCCCCCATCAGACCGGCTACTCCGACAATTTCCCCTTCATGCAGTTCAAAACTGATGTCCCGGACCATTCTGCCGGCGTTCAGTTTCTCCACCTTCAGTATGGTTTTGCCGATTTCACATTGTACTTTTGGAAACTTTTCCTTTATTTGCCGACCGACCATGCCGGCGATTATGCTGTCCATGGTAAAGGAGGAAAAATCCCCGGTTGTAATCCGTCTCCCATCCCTCATAATCGACACACGGTCCGCAATATGCTGCAGTTCTTCCAGCCGATGGGAGATATAAACAATGCCACAGCCGGAATCACGCAGCTTTCGGATGATGGCAAACAAATCGCTTATTTCCCTTGAAGTGAGTGCGGAGGTGGGCTCATCCATAATCAGGATGCGCGCATTGGTAGAAAGCGCTTTCGCGATTTCCACCATCTGCTGTTTGGAAACGGCAAGATCTCCGATAACGGTTTCCGGATCGATATCCATGCCGAGACGTTCCAGAATGTTCCTTGCTTCCCGGTTCATTTCACTTGCAGACAACACCATGCCCTTTGTCTTTTCCCGTCCCAGAAAAATATTCTCCGCAACGGTTAAATGCGTACACATGTTCAATTCCTGGTGTATGATGGCAATGCCCAGCTCCTGCACCTTTTTGGGCGTGAGACCTTCAACGGTGCTGCCAAAAACCTTTATTTCCCCGGAATCCGGCTGATATACGCCGCTGAGAATTTTCATCAAAGTGGATTTTCCTGCACCATTTTCCCCGATCAGGGCCATCACTTCGCCCACATTCAGATCAAATGAAACATCATCCAGTGCCTTTACACCAGGAAACGATTTGTTGATGTGGGAAAGCTCCACAATCCTCTGCTGCATTCCATTCCACCGACCTTTCGCTTTCTGATTGCAATTATAGTATAGCATCCTTCCCGGCAGGTTGGCAGGGGGGCCATTTTGGTCGAATGGGGGTTTTTTTCAGGACTTTGGCCAATCGTACTTTGCCGATCCTTGCGGCTCCTGCTCAGCGGCTTACCTGGTCCGGTGAGGATCGTACCCTTCCTGCGGACTAAGAGTATGGAAATCATCCCGGGCATATTCCCGGATCAAACGGCCATTTTCCACAATCAGAAGCCGATCGGCTATGGAAAGGCTGTCCGATATATTCACCGACAGCAGTATCGTGGATATCCTGCGCTTTCGCAGCATCTCCAGAAGAGTGATAATGTGATGACGAAGATACATATCTGCTCCCAGAAAAGGCTGCATGCAGAAAACAGCTTTGGGATGATACAGATGCATCCGGTAGTATATCAGGTCATACTGTTCCCGATGGGACAATGCACGAACATCCTGTTCCGCGAGAGCGGACCGCAGATACGCCGAATACTCCTCCCTGATACTGCGCCGGATTCCAGGATCCAGCCAGATCCGCGGAATGCGCTGATCGACTGAAATACAAAGGTTATCCAGTACGCTCATTCCCGGAAAAAGCATGGCATGGACCGGATCCTCCGGGATAAATCCCAGTTCCTGTCCCGGCTCAGGGCGGAGATGTGGTCCGCAGGGAGCGCCATTCACCAGGATGTTTCCTTTTTTCGGCTTGCTTTCCCGATTCATAAGAGACATGATGTCACCCAGAATGGTGTTGCTCCGATCCAGAATCACAACGCATTCCCCCGGCCAGACAGAAAAACTCAGGGAATGGATTGCATCGGTGCACACCCGATCCATGCAAAGAACCGGCATGGAAACCGGCCGGGAAACGGGGACAGCCGGCCGCCGGAAATCCAGTGCACGGTACCAGATCGCCTCATCGCTGGAAAACGGCTGATCCATTGTAAGAACGACACTTCCTTCCTCCATGACGGAGATGCGGTCGCAGAAGGGAAAGGCTTCTTCATGATGGGCACAGATATAGAGAAAGGAGAAACCTTTTCGGGTACAATGATGCATGAGTTTATGAAAATGTTTCAAATCAGACTCTGATAAAATGTTGCTGATATCACGCACCACCACCAGCTTCATTCCTGCAAGAACCGCACGCAGAAGCTCCGCCACACACCGCTCATAGACAGGCAGGTCTTTTACCAGCGCATCCGCCGGAATCGATACTCCAATCTCCCGGGTGCACCGTTCCAGCTGATCCTGCAATATCCGCGGGCGGATCCAATATTTTTTGAACCCCCGGCGCAGAACAAAAATATTGTCCGCCACCGTCAGATCATCAATCAAACGATTCTGCCGGTCAATCACCGAAATCGCGTTTTCGGTCATGGGACTTTTTTGATAACTGTTTACCAGCTTTTCCTCCAGATAGACAAATCCGTAATGCAGCGGCAGATTTTTCTGCAGAAGAAGCACCAGCTCGTCCTTTCCCTGATCATTCATGGGAAGCATCCCCATGATTTCACCTTGAAAGATATGCATGCTGAACCGATTGAGACGGGTTACCCCGTCCACAATGCGTGTGACACGATCCATCCGCAATACTTCCTGTTTCATCCCGTCACCTTCACACTGCGGGTGGTACGCGGCAAAGTGATTTCCACGTCCGTGCCCACTCCGGGCGTACTGTAAACGCAAAGTCCATACTGTTCCCCAAACAGCAGTTGAATCCGGTTATTTACATTCACCAGGGCAATGCCGCCTTCACGGCCGTTATCCGCATTCACATACTGAAATCGTTTTGTAGCCAGCTGACGGTTCAACCCTGCAAGCACTTCCTTTTCCATGCCCACTCCGTTATCCGATACGGTAATAATCAGGCGCTTTTCGGTTCCTTCCAGCTTGATGCGCAAATTTCCCCTGCCCATTTTTTGCTCCACTCCATGCACTATGGAATTTTCTACAATGGGCTGTAACGTCAGCTTTGGAATACGGCAGCGGATCAGCGCAGCATAGTCTTCTTCCCCGCAGACCACCTGCATTTGCAGCCGTTCTCCAAAACGATACTGCTGGATGAGAAAGTAATTTTCAATATTGCCGAGTTCATCTTCCAGGGTTACCAGATTCTCTAGATTGGAAATGGTATAGCGGAAAAATGTAGCCAGAGCCTCGGTCATTTTGGCTACCGTACTCAATCCGGCGGCAATGGCTTCCCCCCGGATTCCCTCCAGGGTGTTATACAGGAAATGTGGATTGATCTGATTCTGCAGTGCGATGTACTGTGCTTGCCTTTTGGTCGCATGGATCATGTCGTTGGTGGACAGAAGCTCCTTAAGCTTGTCAAAAGCCGCCTCCGTTGCGGCACTGGCAGGATGATCCTGACTGGAAACACCCTGCAGGGTATACCCTTCCGTAAACAGCTCCATCATTTTTTCGGTTTCCTGAAACGGGTGCTCCAGCTCCTTCCGGATCAAAACAATCAGCAAAATATACAGAGCTGCAGCAGGCAGCAGGAAAAACAGCATTCGGTGCAGATAAAGACAGCTGACTGCCAGGGCAAACAACAGGACAGCTCCAAACCCAAGAAGAAGAAGGATCACCCAACGCACACGTTCCGATAAAAACTTCCATTTTTGTTTCATCCCATCCCCTCCGTCAGGAATAAAGCTTGCGAAATTCACTGGGTCGGATGCCGGTATTCTTCCTGAAATTTTTGGTGAAATGTTTCAGATCTGCATAGCCGACCTGTTCACATATTTTTGCGATGGACAGATTGCTTTCCTTCAGCAGTTCCTTTGCCCGGTCCATCCGGACCTGGGACAAATATTCCACAAAGTTCTGTCCGGTTTCCTTTTTGAAAAGCGTGCTGAAATAGGAGGGATTGAAACCTGCCACACCGCTGACCTCTTCCAGGGTAAGCGGTTCGGAGGCATGTTCCCGGATGTACTGCCTTGCCATACGGATCGGCCGGATATTTCCCTGCTGTCGGAGGGAGATCAGTTCCTCCATGGAAGACCGGATGGCTGTACAGAGTTCCTCCCAGACAGCACGGGCCGATGCACAATCCTCCGTACGGACCTGAAAATCGTTCACAAAACCGTCGGTATCGGGCAATTCACAGGGAAGGCCCCGAAGAAACAGAACATAGGAACTGCAAACTTCGTTTGCCAGATACAAAACATCTCCACCCGTCGTTGATCCGCAGTTGAAAAGCCTTTCCCCCATCCGGCGGACTGCGTCCACCACCGATCGGGGATCCATGATCTCCAGTCCTTCCTCCATCTCATGAACCGTACGCGCCAAAAGAGAACGATGACGCAGGAATGGATGGTCTTCGGGCGGTGCATACAGCAGTTTGCCCACTCCCTCCACCAGCCGCTCATCCAGCGCATGGCAGGCACTGTCCATGGACTGAGCCAGCCCCCCGGTGGTCTCCACCACTTTCCCCAAACCAATGGAAAACTGTCCGGGAAACAGATCCATGCGTGCTGTCATTTCATCCAATGCCGCCTTGAACTGACGGCGCACCGTCTGACGTTTTTCCGGAAGATAATTCAGGATACCCCATGCCCTGGTACCCTGATAGTAAAATTCGGATTCCATACAAAACGGACTCAACAGGGTGCGTAAGATATGAAGGACCTTTTCCCCCAGTACCTCAATTGCCTCCGGGGTAAGCCTGCCGCAACTTCCGTCCGCCTTGACAGCCACTGTTTCATAGCAGCCGGGACGCAATGCATAATGATAATTTTGATTGATCCGTTCCAGCTGAAGTGCCCGGGGATCCGTATTCCTGCTCAGCAACAGGTCAGTAAACAGACCGGAACGCAGTCTGTCCCGGTCACTTTGCAGGCGCAGCTTCAGCTGTTCCTCCTGCGTAAGCTGCTCGGTCCGGCGCCGATAATGATCCTGCATTTTTTTCAGGGAAGAAGCCAGTTCCTCCTGCTTTACAGGCTTGAGCAGATACTCCCCCACCCCGTATTTAATGGCGGTCTGCGCATATTCAAAGTGTCCGTATCCGCTTATAATAATAAATTCCAGCCGGTCGTACAGCTGTTTTGCACGGCGGATCAGGTCCAGCCCGTCGCAGCCGGGCATACGAATATCGGTAACCATCAGATCCGGCAAAAGGCGTTCCACCAACTCCAAAGCTTCCAGGCCGTTGTGAGCTGTGCCGACAATCTGCATATCAAATGCCGGCCAGTCCACCAGGTTACAGATCAGCTGACAGACCTTCTCTTCGTCATCCGCTACGACCACCTTGATCACGGTACCCACTCCCCCCTCCACATTGATTCACTTATACTAAATTATTCTATCGTCTTTTGAACAGTTCGTCAAATAATTTGCCCTGACAAATGCATTCCATTTTGGGTTCCCATGCATTTTCGATACCGATTGGGCGGACAGCCATACTTTTTCCTGAAGGAACGATTGAAATACCCGATGTTATTGAAGCCAACGTCCAGGGCGATCTGCAGAATCTGTTTATCGGTATGCAACAGCTGACAGGAAGCTTTGGACAATCGCAGATTCACCAGGTATTCAATCGGGGAATAAGATGTCATCTGCCGGAACGATTTTCCAAAATATCCCGTACTCATGTTTGCCATGGCGGCAAGCTGTGGCACAGTGATAGGATCCGACAGATTTTCATTCATATAGATAATTGCCTTTTTCACACTTTGGGCCGCTCCGGCCGCGCCCTGGCCATGTTTTGGCCTTCGGACGGCATCTGTTGAAAGCACCACATAAGCAAGCAGTTCATACAGACAGGACTTTGCGAGGAGTTCATAGGGGCCGGTCGGATTACACAAAGTATGATAGGTTTTCTGAAACAAGGGATAAATCCGGTCTCCCTGCCACATCCCCGGCGGAGGACTGTCCGGCAGAAATATCCCGGCTCCCATCTGATTGGCGCATAACGGCTCCATATACTTTGTCTGCACAACATCGTCCAGCAGTCCCTGAAGAAAAGGCATTGAAAAAACAATGCTTCGGTATCGGCATTTGCTGTCCCTGTAGGGTACGGCCGTATGCAGACTGTTTCCGGGGACAAAAATCACATTGTTTTCCTTCATCAGCTTCTTTTCCCCGTTGACCGAGAAGACAGTACATCCCTCATAAATGGCAAAAAACTCCCATTCGTCATGCCAGTGGCATTCCAAAACCATTCCGCTGATATCCGGACCGTACCAGTCATATGTGGCTATGGGAAAGTCCCTGCCCCCATGAGTCCTCATTTCGCGCATCGTCCTGTCAACCATAGATAAAATCAACTCCTGTCTCTTTATCCCTTAAGACAATACATCCGTTGTTTCCTGAGCATATTGTTTCCTGACCGGTTTGTTTATAAATCAACTGCTTTCTGTATGTATTGTATAAAAAATATTGCAATAGTGCAACAATACATTGGAATAATGCAAGCATATTCATGTGGCAGGCGATACCATTGGAACGGGAACAACAGAATATCTCCATCCGGGCAAACTTATAATCAGTAATATGATAAAATTTTCAGGGAGGTCTTTCGTTGAAATTCACCAATGGACACTGGCTCTTAAAAGACAACGTAAAATGTTATGGCGCAGCTGCGGTTACGGATGTGGCCATTATGCAAAATCGCGTAATTGTGTATGTTTCCCCGGCAAAAATATCCCACAGGGGGCAGACTCTCACCGGCCCGCTGCTGACCATTGAATTTACTTCCCCACATATTGATGTGCTTGGCATAAAGGCGTATCACTTCAGGGGCACGATGAAACGCGGGCCGGAATTCGAGCTCCATGCAGAAGATCTGCATCTGACAGTTGTCCAGGATAAAAAGAAGCTGACCATCACTTCCGGCAGCCTGACCGCCCAGGTGGAAAAGGATCCTTTCCGTATCTGCTATTTTTACGGTGAAAATCTCCTCACCCTGTCCGATACCAAACAACTCGCTTATCTGACGGTGGATCAGAAGCCCTATATCCGGGAGCGCCTGAACCTGTCCGTCAGCGAATGCCTGTATGGCCTGGGGGAACGCTTTTCCAATTTCGTGAAAAACGGCCAGTCGGTGGACATCTGGAACGCAGATGGAGGCACTTCCTCCGAACAGGCATATAAGAACATCCCTTTTTACGTTTCCAACAGAAAATATGGGGTTTTTATCCGCCACACCGGAAAAATCTCGTTGGAAATCGGATCGGAATCGGTCTCAAAAACCCAGTTCAGCGTAGGCGGCGAAGAGCTGAATTACTTCATGATCGCCGGAGACAGCCTGAAGCAGGTCCTGATCAACTATACGGATATGACCGGAAAGCCTGCGCTTCCTCCCGCATGGAGCTTCGGCCTGTGGCTGTCCACCTCCTTTACCACTGACTATAACGAAGAAACTGTCACCCATTTCCTCGATGGCATGGAAAAACGCGGTATCCCGATTTCCGTCTTTCATTTTGACTGTTTCTGGATGAAGGAATACGAATGGTGCAATTTTCGCTGGGACCCGGATAAGTTCCCCCATGCCGAATCCATGCTTGCCCGTTTAAAGGAAAGGGGGCTGAAAATATGCGTCTGGATCAATCCGTATATCGGCCAGAAGTCTCCGTTGTTCCAGGAGGGAAAAGAGAACGGATATCTGCTGAAAAAGGCGGATGGAAGTGTCTGGCAATGGGATATGTGGCAGCCGGGAATGGCGATTGTGGATTTTACAAATCCCGATGCTGTAAGCTGGTATAAGGGATATCTCCGGAAGCTTCTTCAGCAGGGGGTGGACTGTTTCAAAACAGACTTCGGCGAAAGAATCCCGCTGGACGTGTGCTACAGTGACCATTCCGATCCCGCTAAAATGCATAATTACTATACTTATCTTTACAACAAGGCCGTCTTTGAACTTCTGCAGGAATGCAGGGGACCGCAGGAAGCCGTATTGTTCGCAAGAAGTGCAACGGCAGGTTCCCAGAAGTATCCGGTTCATTGGAGCGGGGACTGCGAAGCCACCTACGAATCCATGGCGGAATGTCTTCGCGGAGGGTTGTCCCTGGTCCTGGGAGGCTTCGGCTACTGGAGCCATGATATCGGCGGCTTTGAAAACACCGCCACGGCAGACCTGTACAAGCGTTGGGTGGCGTTCGGATTATTGTCCACCCATTCCCGGCTGCACGGCAGTTCGTCCTATCGCGTGCCCTGGCTGTTTGACGAAGAATCCGTCGATGTATTGAGGTATTTCGTAAACTTAAAAATGAAGCTTATGCCTTATATCTACAGCGCAGCATGTGAAACTTCCCAAACCGGCATCCCGGTTATGCGGCCCATGGTGATGGAATACACGGACGATACAGCGTGCGCTTATCTGGAAAGGCAGTATATGCTGGGAGAAAGCATTGTTGTAGCACCGATTTTCAACCAAAGCGGTTCTTCGGAAGTATATCTGCCGGAAGGAAGATTCACTCATCTGCTGACCAACGAGACGATCCGCGGTGGACGTTATATCAGGAGAACCTACGATTATTTCAGCCTTCCCCTGTGGGTCCGGCCAAACAGTATTCTTGCCATGCTGGAGGAATCGGAAGCGGACAAAGGTACCACGTATGACTGTTCCACTCCCATGCTCTTTCATATCTACGAACCGGAAGCGGATGCAAGGGCCAACCTGTATGACAGCAGAGGGGATTATATGTGCACCGTACACGCAAACTCAGACGGCAACAGGGTTATGGTCCGTTTCGAAGGCAAATGTCCAGGCGGCACGGTCCGGGTGTCCCGGAAGGGACAGACCGGGACAGCGCCGATTGACAAGGAAGCGGCGGAAGCTGTCGTGCTTTTGTCGTAATTCCTGTCTGGATCCATATGCAGCCTGGAGACAGGCCGCATATGGATATTACGCAATGCATTATATGTGATTCCATTAGAAGAAGATTCTTAATATAAACTCAGGTGAGATAAAAAAGCAGAAAAATCATGAAATGTGGAATGAAAGAATTTTAATAAATATATAGGAGGTTTTGATACGATGAATGCGCTTGTGAAAAAAAAGCAAAGGATTCTCCCCCGCCCACTAAGGCAAAAAAAGTTCATTCGGGACGTTATCCGGGACAAGTGGCTATACCTTCTTTTACTTCCGGGTATATCATTCTTTCTTATTTTTAAGTACATACCCATGATCGATCTGCGGATTGCGTTTATGGACTATAATCCGTTTGCTCCTGAAAAAAGTACATGGGTAGGTTTCGACCAGTTTAGGAAATTATTTTCCAAACCTTCCTTCCTCAAAGTATTAAGAAACACTATTTCCATCAGTCTATGGAAAATGTTAATTGGGTTTCCAATTCCAATTATACTGGCTTTGATGATGAATGAAATGAGAAGTCTGCATTTCAAAAAAATTTCCCAAACCCTGCTTTATTTACCGTATTTTGTTTCATGGGTTGTATTGGCCGGAATCATCATGAATTTCCTGGATCCTTCCACCGGAGTGATCACCCACCTTATCAAAAAAATTACTGGTCGAAATATGCAGGTGCTTACCAGTAAAGTCGCTTTTGTTCCTATGTTGGTCATAACTGATGTATACAAGAATATGGGATGGGGAACAATTATTTATTTTGCAGCTCTTTCCGGAGTGGATACTCAACTATACGAAGCAGCTTATATAGATGGCGCAGGGCGGTTTCAACAGCTCCTTCGCATTACCATTCCAGCTATTATGCCTACCGTAATTATCATGCTGATTATGAATTGCAACAATATTCTCAATGCTGGTTTTGATCAAATCTTCATGCTTTATTCAGCATTGGTTTATGACGTTTCTGACATTATTGACACTTATGTTTATCGTATGGGCATTCAGAAAACAGACTATTCCTTTACCACCGCAGCAGGAATGTTCAAGTCTGTTGCTGCATTGATTATGATCGTCAGTGTAAATTACACTGCGAAAAAATCCGGTAACGAGGGTATTTGGTAAGGAGGGAAAATAGGTATGGTAAAAAGAGAAACGACGGATATCGTTAAAAGAACGAACAGTATACAACCCTCACCCAGTGAAAAGGCATTTGCAGTATTCAATTATATTTTCTTTACAGTGCTGTGCCTCATAATGATTTATCCTTTTTGGCATGTGGTGATGCTATCCTTAAGCAGCATGGAAGAAGCACTGAAAGGCGGGGCTTTCTTATGGCCAAAAGGATTCAATTTGGATACCTATCATTCCGTATTCAAGAATCCTGATATCTACACAGGTTTCAGTACTACATTACTCGTCACTGTTGTTGGCACTGTGCTCGGGACATTGCTGACCGCCATGACGGCATATCCTCTCAGTAAGCCCAGACTTCGCGGCAGGAAGATATTGATGATGATTATTTTGTTTACCATGATTTTTAATGCAGGGATGATTCCTAATTATTTGCTTATCCGAAATCTAAATCTTTATGACAGTCGTTGGTCTTTGATTCTTCCTCTTCTGATGAGTGCATATAACTGTATTATTATGAAAAGCTTTTTTCAGTCTATTCCAGACAGTCTGGAAGAATCCGCAAGAATTGACGGTGCCAATGATGTCCATATTTTCTTTCGAATTATCATCCCGCTATCCAAAGCTACTATTGCGACGATTGCCTTGTTTACAGCGGTGATGTATTGGAATGACTATTTTTCAACAGTTCTCTATATTAAAAGCACGGATAAATGGTCAATGCAGGCAGTGCTCCGTAATATGCTGACGAATACCCAGCAGGCTATGCAGGCGTCTGGCGTAAACGTGCGGGCGCAATCCAATACGAACGCTGAAACAATCAAAGCAGCTTCCATCGCTGTAGCTACGATTCCTATCCTGATAGTATATCCATTTGCACAAAAGTACTTTGTCAAAGGTGTCATGATCGGCAGTGTAAAGGGATAACAGGCTGCAGTTTATGGATAAGTCAGTCTAAGAAATTTGGTGTCATATGCTGAAAAGCAGGCAATCCAAAATAATAAAACAATTATAATAAAGGAGGAAAATCAGTATGAAAAGTTGCTGGAATAAAACGCTTAGTATCCTGTTGGTAACTGTACTTTGCAGTTTATTTGCAAGCTGCAATGGAGACAGGAAAGGTTCTCCCCAAAGCAAGTCGTCTTCGAAAACAGGAAATGGGAAAGTATCTGATACAGAATCCAAAAGCAATGATACTGTCTCATCCAATAAGAAAGTGGATCCTATATCCTATAAGGAACCTATGGATGTTTCCATTGCCGTCATGACTGGCTTTACCCAATCTGACAGCCGGGTCGAAAAAATGCTGGAAAAAAAGTATAATGTTAATATTAACCTGGTTGTATTACCGGGTTGGACGGATGGCCAGTCCAAGGTCAGTCTTCTCATGGCTGGGCATGATATGCCTGATATCATGTGGTGGTGGGGCATGGACAATGAATTCTTGCAGTGGAGAGATGCAGATTTGCTTGTGGATGTCTCGAAATATCTGAATAAGTATACGAATATCCGGGACTATTACAACAAAATGGACCCTAAAACCTTATTTTATGCCACGGAAGATGATGGCGCTATCTATCGTATCCCCGGCGATGTAGCTGAGCCTTCCTGCGAATGCCTTTGGATTCGCCAGGATTGGCTGGATAATCTAAATCTGAAAGTACCGACCACCATTCAGGATTTGGAGGAGGTTATGCGTGCTTTTACGGAGGATGACCCAGACGGAAATGGAAAGAAAGACACCTATGGTTTAGGCGGCGCTGGCAATGATTTCCGTTCCTTCTGGCCATGGATTCAAGGCTATGACTATACTCATTATGACCGCTTTTCTGTAGATGATCAGGGCAAGGTTATTTATGGCCCTTCCCATGGAAATACAAAGAAATGGTTAGCTGAAGTCGCAAAACTATATGATAAGGGATATATTACTCCCAACATTACTCAAACAACCGACCGTGATGAGGAAATGGCAAATGGTGGATTTGGTGTTACATACAACTGGTGTGCTTACAATAATCCGGATTCCCAGACGATGATCAGTTTCTATGACAGCAATCCGAATGCCAAATGGGTTCCCATTGATATGGTAAAAGGAAAGAACGGAAATCCGCAGGAAGATCCTGCTACCAGCTCGGCCTGGTGCTATTTTGGCATTACGAAAGCGGCCACTGATCCTGAAAGGTTATATGCCATATATGATGATATGTGCAGCCTTGACAATTACATTGAGAGAAGATATGGAGTGGAAGGCGAAGACTATACCTTTGATAAGGATGGTGTTTACCAGCCAGTCATTGGGCCCGAATCGGAAGAAAACAATACAAAGAACATAGGACTCAATCTATTCCATAACCTGTTTAACAGAAAAGATGAAGGGTTAATCAGCAATACGCCCGAAACCAAAGCACTTTTTAAAAAATCTGGTGAAAATAGCCGCGATCGTGCCGCTCAGCTGATAGAATGGAAGAATCCTGCTTCCCTTACAGAATGGGTCGATTGCCGGACTGATATTGAAGACGAAAAAAACCGCTATATGTGGGGTGTTATCGCTGGCACAGAATCAATCAAGAAATGGGACAATTACATCGCCACATTGGATTCGCTTGGCCTGCAGGATGTTCTTGAAGAAGCTCAAAAAGTTTACAATGCAGAAAAGGAGAAAATGGAAGACTATATGAGTAATAAAGTCAACCAGAAGTAAAGGGCTTCCTGTTATTCCTGGGTAGGAAGCAGAAAAGTGATGATTTCTTTTCTGCTTCCTGCATTTATTCGTATTAATCATTAATAAGAAAAGGGGATCTGCATTTGTATAAACTATCATTAGGCGGGGAATGGAAACTTCGGGCCGAATTTTTGGATGTTGGTCCGGAACGGTTTATGGAAGTCCTGGAAAAGCCAGAAGGGCAATTTACTGTCTATCAGGAGCCAAATGCCTTTCCTTCCAAGACGGGTTTCATGAAGGCTATGATTCCATGTGATGTTATCACTCCTTTAATTGAAAATGGAATCCTTGAAGAACCATTTTTAAGGCAGAATACAAAAAAATGTTTATGGGTCAGGGACTTGTCCTAGTGGTTTATTAAGGACTTCGAAGTTCCAAAAGAGTTGCTTCAGCAGGATGTGATCCGGCTGTTCATTGAAGTACTGGATTTTAAAGCAGATATTATTTTAAACGGCAGACCGGTAGCCCACCACACCAATGCTTTTTGTCCCTTTTATGAAGACGTAAAGCGATTTCTAAAGATGGGAAAAAACACTATCATAATTCGTCTCACATCCGGTATGGAAGATCATTATCCAAGGGATTCCATTTCTTTTTACTGTGGCGGTAACGATTCGATCTGTAATCAACGAATTTATGTACGCAAACCACAATATACTTATGGATGGGACTGGTGTCAGCCTGTCCCAACCTGCGGCATAGGGCGTTCCATTTATCTCGAAGGATTCAGCGGTGCCAGGATTTCGGAATCCCGGTTGGATACCTTATCGTTGGAAAACGGAACCGCCTTGGTGGAATTATATTTTGAGCTGGATAAAACCTGTATGACTTCTTCGGAAGAGGCAGTATTGGAATATGAGCTGTCAAGAGATGGAAAGACAGTGCTTACAGGAAAGAAGCAGCTACTCTTGGTGGGAGGATGGAATTTTGTTCGGGAAATTACGAAGATTCCGGATGTCAGTCTTTGGTGGCCAAACGGCTATGGAGATCCATGTCTTTATGAGTTGAATGCCCGTTGTATCTGCCGGGGATTCATCAATGAGGATCGAACAAAAAAAGTCGGTATCCGCACAATAGAAATTGATCATTCCAAAAGGACGGACGGTACGAGAAATTTTTTCATTAAGGTCAACGGTGTGCGTATATTTTGCAAAGGAGGGAACTGGGTTCCTACAGATTCTATTTATCTACGAACACCGGATTCCAGTTACCGTATTCTGGTAAACGAAGCCAGGGCAGCAGGGTTCAACATGTTTCGTATATGGGGCGGGGGGACTTATGAGCCGGATTGTTTTTATGAATACTGTTCAGAAAATGGTATTCTATTGATGCATGATTTTATGTATGCTTGTGGATTTTATCCTGATCAGGATAATGGCTTTTTGTTCGAAGCACAGCGAGAAGCGGAATATCAGACGAAACGTCTTGCTCATTATCCCTGCATGGCCGTGTGGACCGGTAATAATGAGATCCATGAGTCCTATACAGACTGGTTCCCGGAGTTGGTTGCTCCGGATCGCTTTTATGGAGAAAAAATATTTAATTATGTTCAGCCGGAAGCAGTTCACAGAAACAGCCCGCAAATTCCCTATATGCCATCCTCTCCTTATTTTGGAACGGTAGCCAATCAGACAGACGATGGTGACGTGCATGCCTGGACTTGTCTTGGTCGCAAAAAAGAGACCCGGTTTCGATATACATATGAGCTGGAAGCCTTTGATAGGATGCCTGCCAGGTTTTCCAGTGAATACGGTTTTTTTGGCGCACAGATGGAAAGTACAGTACGGCGATATCTGGATGGGCAGGAAATGTCATTTCGAAACCCAAGTTGGATTCATCACGGGGAATTTGAGCGTAAGCGGAGGAGTATCGATGGTGCCATCAATCGTCACCTCATCAACTTTTCAGGGCTGGATGAAAGGGCATATCTGCTTTATAGCGGTGTTATGCAAGGTTGCCTTTATTCAGAAATGGCAGAAGCCATGCGCCAAAAGCCCTATGGTTCCGGAAACCTCATTTGGATGTACAACGATTGCTGGCCGGAAACCGGTTGGACGATCATTGATTATTATCTTACCAGAAAAATCTCCTTTTATTTTTTAAAACGTGCTTTTGCAACGAGGAAGCTCATTATACGAGCCAGGAAATACGATGCACAGGTTACGGTAATCAACGAAACGCCTGAAAATACCGACCTGGTAATTACCTGTGGATACATGGATTTCTATGGGAACACCTCTCATGTTATAGTTCGTAGACTGGAAGCAAAAGCGCATTCCTGGCAGCAGTTTGCTTTTGAGGCGAAGGGGGATCTGAAAAAAGGATTCCTCTTCGCCAAGGCACCAGGGACTGGATTTGAAATGGCAGACAGTCTGCGTGCTTATTACCGGGATTATATCTTTCCAAAAGCAAATATTCAGCTGGAAAAATTAGATAATGAGGGAGAAGATCTCGTTATTAACGTATCCGCGGATTGCTATGTACCGATCATCTGTCTGAAAACCAGTGATGACAGGGTACATTACAGCGATAACTACTTTAAACTTTATCCTGGCGAGAAAAAAGAAGTGAAGCTGGAAGCCTGCAATGAAACTCCGGAAGCATTTGCCCTGGAGTTGGAGCCTAACGAAAACGCCTCTACGGTTTGCAGTTTGCCTAATTCCAGGGCAGATCAAAATGTATGAGCATGAGAAAGGAGTTCGAATGAAACCATTATATCGTTTTCAATTGACGTCGCTTTCTTTTGAGGAAAGAGCGAAAGATCTGGTATCTCATCTGACCCGGGAAGAGAAGATTGGGATGGTAACCTCCCGTCTGGACGATGTACCCCGCCTGGGAATCAGGAAGACGAACTTTGGTGTGGAAATTGCCAGGGGGCTGGTTCAGCGCGACAACAAGCGGGAGACCACTATTCTCCCCCAGCCCTGGGGTATGGCTGCCATGTTTGACGATGCTCTCATGGAAAAGCTGGGAGATATGGCCGGAGATGAGGTGCGCATCAGCAATCAGATGGAGGAAAGCCCCAGTTCCCTGGTATTATTTGGCCCAACTGTGGATATGGAACGGGATCCCCGCTGGGGACGCAATGAGGAAGCTTATGGAGAAGATCCCTGTCTGACCGGGAAAATGACAGTTGCCTATACGAAGGGCCTTGCGGGAAAGGACCCAAAATATCTGAAGTCCGCTCCCCTGCTCAAACACTTTTATGCAAACAACTACGAAAACGAACGTCAGACCACCAGTGCAAATATCACGCCACGCCTGAAGCATGAATACTATCTCAAGGCATTTGAGCCCGCAATCCGCGAAGGTGGTGCAGTAGGCCTGATGACCGCTTACAATAGGATCAATGGAGTAGAAGCCCTGAATAACCCGGATGTATCAGAAATCTGCAAAAAGAAATGGGGCATGATTTTTGCGGTCAGCGATGGCGGAGATTTTGCACAAAATGTGTCAGCCCACCGCACCTGGGCAAATCATGCAGAGTCGATTGCAGGCGTTCTCGGTGTGGGAGCAGATATGATGCTGGACAGCCGTGACATAGTAGATCCAGCTGTGCGTGAAGCATTGAACCGGGGATATCTTTCAGAAGAAAACCTGGATAAGGCTTTGACTGCCATGCTTCAGATCCGTTTCATGCTTGGAGATTTCGATCCGGAGGAAAATCCATATGCTCATATGGACCCTTCCCTCCTTGCCTGCAGTAAGCATAAGCAATTGGCAGTAAGGGCAGCGGAAGAATCGATGATCCTTCTGGAAAACAGAGGCCTGCTTCCATTGAAGGACGATGGTAAATGTAAACTGGCAGTTTTGGGGCCACTTGCCAATAAAAACTATACCTGTTGGTACTGTGGCTATGCTCCGCATCAAATATCTGTGACAGAAGGATTACGGGAAAAGCTGGGAGAAAATCGGGTTCTTATGGATGAATGTTTTGATCATATCATTCTCAAATCCCGACGGACCGGAAAATATGTCCGGACTGGTGAAAATGGGGAACTGATTGCAGATTCCCCTATCGAAAGGGCGGAGGTGTTTGAATGCTGTGATTGGGGATTCGGATCCTGGACCCTCCGTTCCTTAAGAACCCGAAAATACATCACGGAAGGCAGCGGGTTGAAAAAAGCTCCGGATGGAATCAAAACGAATAATACTTCTGCCATTTCGATTCATCCGGGTATGAATTGTGTCTCAGAGGAAGCCTTTGGCTGGTTTGTCAAGGAATTGATCAAAGCCAGGAACGAAAATGGTGTTCTGTATCTTAAATCCTGGCAGGACCGTGATATTATTGCCGATGATTCAGGGCATATCGTTTCCGCATCAACTCCCGGGGACGGTCTGGAAAAGCAATTTGAAACAGAAGTCTTGTCCTCTGGTAAGGACAGAGCGTCAAAACTGGCTGGAGAAGCCGATTATGTTATCGTTTGTGCGGGCAATCATCCGCTTATCAACGCCCGTGAAGAACACGACCGGCCGGATATCTGTCTGCCTTTAAAGCAAAGTGCATTATTGGACGCTGCATGCCATGCCAATGAGAATACCTTGTTATATTTAATTACTGGATATCCCTTCGCCATTGAGAAGGAACGAAGAATAGCAAAGGCAGTACTCTGCTCTACTCATCTTGGCCCAGGTCTCGGGCGGGTAGCAACAAATACAATTTTCGGCGATAACAATCCTGCCGGCCGGACTCCAACGACATGGTACCGTTCTGTTCGGGATCTACCTGCCATGAACGATTATGATATTATGAAAAACAGGACCACTTACCTATATTTTGATGGAGATCCTCTCTATCCTTTTGGCTATGGACAAAGTTACACTGAGTTTGACTACTCCAACGCAGAAACAGAAAAGAAGGTATACAAAGAAGACGAGAAAATCAGCGCTTCTGTAACCGTGGAAAACATCGGCCCTTGTAATGGAGACGAAGTGGTACAGCTTTATGTGGTCCCGCCTAAATCGGTCTATCCCAGGCCCCGTAAAATGCTGAAGGCTTTTCAACGTGTTTTCGTGAAAAAAGGTCAGTCCGTTTGTGTGAACCTTTCCTTTCGGGCTTCTGATCTGGCGTTCTGGTGTACGGATACGGAATGCTTTGTAGTAGAGGACGGAGATTATATCCTGCAAATTGGAGCATCTTCCGAAGATATACGATGTAAAGTTACGGTTCATGTAATTGGCACAGAGATCACCGGCAGGGATGCCCAAAAAAGGAGGAGTGCCATCGATGTGGACGATTACCGTGAAGTACAGTTTCTCACAGACAGGAAAGACGCAAAGCCCTATCTGGAAGCCAGGGATTTTCGGAGTTTTGCCGTATATAAAGGACTGGACCTAAAAGGCTGTGATGCCTTCGAAGCGTTGATTTCATCCCCTGCAGGACATGCGGACCTGATCCTTGCGGACAATAACACAGGAGAGATGATAGGCATTTGCAGATCTGCAGGCACCGGAAGCCTGACACAATTTTCTCCCGTTTACTGCAAGATCTGCCCGCAGGATGGGCTATTCGATCTTCGCATTTGCTTTACGGTACAGACTTCGTTGAAATTTTTCCGCTTCTATTTGAACAAAAGCATAATAGTATCATAGGAATCATGGGACTCATTCAAGTTATGTATTGCTGAGATAGGCGAACGCTTTGTTCAGATCATTATTCAAACTCGTCGCCGGAGGTAGCTGCTCCATCTGCCTCCGGACGACAAGTCCCGTATTGGAATGTATAACAGCTAAGTCGCCTGGATTAGAGATGTCTTTGCATCACAACAATTACGTGGCTTTCTGTTTGTGCTTCTACACCTGTTTTTTGAAAATGATTCTTGATCCAAAAGGATTCACTTTGAGGATTTCCCTTCATATATCCAAGCTTTACAGAAGAAAATCCTGATTCTTTTAAGTATTTGCAGGCTTCCGTGATGATGGCGGTCCCAATTCCCTTCCCCTGTACTTGCTGATTCATCATGAAGAAGCCTATAAAGGCGGTTTTTGCATCGGGATACCCGGATATTAAATCCATCACCGCAATAAGCAATTCACCTTTATAAAAACCAAGATAATATTTATCTTTCAGTGCTTTTCCCTTTGGTAATGACGTCAGATCTTTTTTTAAGCTGCAAATTGTTACAAATGGCGGACAATATTGATAATACAATGGATTGTTTTTACAAAGCATATACACTTCCGGTATATCGGCTTCTTCCATTCGCTTCACTCGATATTTCGTAGACAATAATTCAATTTCCATCTGCTATTATTCGCCGCCTCCATTCTCTTCTGCCAGTCTTCCATGATACGCAGCTTGTCTCCAATATGAGTTACGGCATATGACCATGCATCAGGGTTCCGTGGTAATATAAGTCAGGCATGTTTAAACTCCTCTGAAAACTGATTCCCGCAACGGGCGAGTTCGCCCAACACCCGTTCTACGCCGTAGTCATGATTGTGCCAATTGTCGCGGTTGATGCCGTAAACATCCACGGGAACAACCATAATTTCCGCTTCGGGGAAGGCAAACTGATAACACATCAGGCATCGACGAGCGTGAAAGGATTTGCAAACCACGATCGCCGTGCTGACATCCAAACCGCATTCATCAGCAGCTTTCCTGGACAAGGCAGCATTCTCTTTAGTGAAACCTGATTTATCTTCGCCAATGATTGCGGAATGCGGAACCCCGTTTTTCAGCAATACATCCGTATAGAAAGCGCAGTCTGTTGGGTAATCGCCGCAATAAATGTCGGCCTTACGCTGAACTTGCCCGTTTTAATACTCGCTCCACCGGATGGAATAATAAATAGAGCAAAGCCGTCTGCAAACAATTCAGCCGCTTTTTCAGGAATAGTTGGGTCGCTGCCACCCGGTAGCAGGATAACATCTGCTTTGCGTGGCTTATCGGATATAAATATGAAATCGGTGATTTCGTCATTAATTCTATTGTTCATCCCAGTACCTCACTTTTACTTTCCAACAGCTTTTCTACTGCCGTCTGCAATTTCCCATCCTTGACCATTGCCAGTAATCCTTGTCCCCAATCCGGGAAATTTTTTCGCCCGCAAGCAATATGCAGACCGTTCAAAAGGTTTACCACATCATCAACGAGCTTTTCTTTTTCGTCAAACGAGCCGTATTCAGTCTGAAATGACTTTCTTGCGTCTTCGTTTCCCAAATGCCCGCACACATTGCGGATGTCGGAATACACATACCCATTGCCCAGCATATTGTAATCAAACACCAAAGCGTCAGAGCCGTCCTGAGCCACAGCAAGATTGGTAAAATGAAAATCATTGTAGGTAAGAGTTCGCGGAAGACTCATGGCGGCAGTTTGGATTTGAATAAAATGTTCCTCAATCAACCGCCAAACGGGCAACCCACTTGTACCGGTTTTTCCTTGAATGGCTCTCATGTTATCAAAGGTCAGGCAGTCGCACTCGTCATAAAGCGTATGTGTATTGGCATACTCTCGCCCGTTTTCATGAAGTGTCTTATACCAGTGGGCAATCAGTTTAGCAATTTCGGGGTCGTTAATATCTTCCGAAGTGCCTATCCGATAGGCACTGTGTTCTATATCCTCAATCACAAGAGAGCAGTCGGTGTGAGCGATTACCCTCAGCGAGGGAACGCCAAGCGATTTCAGAAGCTGATAGTTGGCAATTTCGCGGCGGTATTCCGGCTTGTCAAAACATTTCGCTACATAGCTATCTGCTTCGGTCATTACTCGCCAGACCGAAACGCCGTCTTTATTACGGATTAACGAGAGGGTGGTGTAGGTGGTGTTCATGCGTTGCAGTTCTGATTCCACAAAACGCCTGATTGTATTCGTAAATTCCTCATCTATAACATTCGCAAACCGTTGAATAACAGCATTATCAACGCGCTTTTCTTGTCCGATGTGTGCTTCTTTCCGATTCCGAACAGCTTTTTGCATAGCTTCTTTATCGGGGCATAAACCATTTTCCAACGCCCATTCACCGGCGTCAGTTTTAGCAATGATTTTACCAGTTCTCAGGGTGTAAATACCTCGTGCAATATCCAACAACCAACCTACAACAACACCGCATTTTCGCGCTGCCTGAACATGACGGGCAATATCGTCGCGCATTTGCGCATATGTGGGATAGTTCATTTTGCTGCGAATATCATCACCATAAAGCAGGATGCCGCTGTCCAGCAGTTCCGCCATACCGAAGCTGTCCATCTTATAGTTATTGGCTATACGCTGACCGCTGGTTCCCCAATATACCGTTCGATCGTTTTTGCCATTCAGAAAAGCATCTGCTGTGAGCATACCGCCTTCAAACAAGCGAAAGTATGGATTGCCGTGGTAGCGTTCCAGTATATTCTGCCGAAGCCCGACCAATGTGTTTACTTGTTGCTCGGTGATTTCACGTTCGGTCAGAACAAGTATATCAATGTCGCTCCAACCGAGCCTGAAATCGTCAAGCACAACCGAGCCGAAAAGATAAATGGTCGGAGTGTTGTCGACGAGGACAGATACGATTTCGTTTGTCATGGTTTGGATGGCTTCGTTAAGATTCATTCTGCAGTCCTCCATTTTTCCAATGTCTTTACTGAGAAATTCGCCTTTGTTCATCATTCCACGGAGTTTATCGGCGGTAACACACATTGCATCGTGTATTTTGGTTGGAATTTCCTATTTATTTTTCATCCTCTCAATCTGATTTTTAAAATATTCGATATAGCTTTGGAATCGTTCAATCTTTGGCTCTTCATGTAATGCCTCTACCAGAGCAAGTGCTCGCCTGGTTTCGGAAATTGCCTCACTTGCTTTACCATCTGCTTCATAGCATTCGGCTATTTTCCACATCATCTGAATCAATATCTCAAAGGAAATCCATTTTTGCTTTTCTGCAGCTTCGTATTTTGGTTTTCCTGTCAAAATAAATGCCATTTCGGAGAGCTTTGTGAAATACAGCTCAGGTATTTGCTTCATAGCTGCAATGGCTGAGGTGGTATCGCCCTTTGCGTTATAAGCGTAAGCTAGAAAGCGGAGTGCATCGTATTTGATATCGTTTTCGGTAGTTTTCTCAATCAATCGGCTGGCGAGAGTAATGGTTTCATCCGGGTTATTCGTGTAGTTCATCACATAAAGAAGATTGTTAAGAAGAATGTCATTATCGGGATATTGTTTCAAACCTTCTTCAAGTATACGGCGACTTTCTTCCGGATTTTTTTCACGATATTGATATGCTTCTGCACAAATGACATCAATTTTTTCCTTCATTTCCTTGAGGTTGAACTCAAACAATTCATCCATCGTCACCCCGAAATAACTGGCAAGAGACGGTGCAAGAGCAATATCGGGCAAGGCAATATTGTTTTCCCATTTTGACACCGCTTGAAAAGATATACCAATAGCATCGGCGAGTTGCTCTTGCGTAATGCCTCGAGCCTTACGCAAAGTTTTAATTTTGTTTCCGAGAAGTAATTTCATAATGCTCACCTTTTTTAGCAAAAGTAAAGGGCGCTCTTTCTGATCCTTATTCTAACAAATGAATCAAAGCAAAGCAATAACTGCTTAAGCGAAGACAATTCTACCGTGAGTAGAATCCAGTCTTTCATGGATTTTCGCTACACGTAGTTGTGCTTTCTTATTTTACCTCCAAAAATATAAATATAACTCAAGGCTACTCGTTCAATTCCAGTTTATCTGCATATTATATTAAAGCCTGCATCTATAATTCTGAATTTTGAGACATAGAGAAAGACATAGCTTACCTTTGGCGGAAGCTATGTCTTTCTGGTCGGGGCGACAGGATTTGAACCTGCGGCCTCTTCGTCCCGAACGAAGCGCGCTACCAAGCTGCGCCACGCCCCGATAAAATTGGAGCCAATAAAGGGATTCGAACCCTTGACCTGCAGTTTACGAAACTGCTGCTCTGCCAGCTGAGCTATATTGGCAACCGTTATGCATTACAGCTACTGATTATAACATAAAATTCTCAATCTGTCACCTATTATTTCTGAAAACCGGATTTTACCGCTTTGGGCTTTCACAGTTTTCCCCCACAGGAATATTATAGAGTAATCATCTGTGTGATTCAAGCATTATTTTGGATAAGTCAAGGGGGGATAGTATGAAATCAAGAAACCTGAAATTGTTCGCAGCTCTGTTTACATTGGTTTTTCTTGCTGCGGCCGTACTGACAGGTTGTAACACAAAGCCGAAAACATCTAAGATAAGACTGTGGGAAGTGACGCATTCCATTTTCTACGCTCCTCAATATGTCGCCATGTATAAAGGCTACTTCGGGGACGAAGGAATTGAAATCGAACTGATGAACGGAGGCGGCGCCGATAAAACCATGACAGCCGTTCTTGCCGGCCAGGCAGACATCGGATTTATGGGCCCGGAGGCCTCCATCTATGTATATAACGAAGGCAAGGAGGACCATCCGGTGGTATTTGCCCAACTGACGCAGAAAGATGGGTCGTTCCTGGTGGGCAGGCAGCCGGAGCCGGATTTTAAATGGGAAAATCTCGCCGGCACCACCATCATTGGCGGAAGAAAAGGCGGAGTACCCGCCATGGCACTGGAGTATGCCCTGAGAAATCACGGATTGGTACCAAACAAGGATCTGGAGTTTCTGACGAATATCCAGTTTGATCTGACAGCCGGTGCCTTTACCGGTGGAACCGGAGATTATGTGGCTTTATTCGAGCCGGTCGGCTCCAAACTGGAAGAGGAAGGAAAAGGCTACGTGGTCGCATCGGTCGGGGAAGCAGCCGGAAACCTGCCTTATACGGCATATGCGGCAAAAAAAAGTTATATAAAAAACAACTGGG
This sequence comes from Eubacteriales bacterium mix99, assembly GCA_038396605.1. Taxonomy (NCBI): domain Bacteria; kingdom Bacillati; phylum Bacillota; class Clostridia; order Eubacteriales; species Eubacteriales bacterium mix99. Next base: position 2,086,020 of record CP121690.1, on the reverse strand, counting down.
ATCTGGTGACACGGTTTACCCGTGCCATCTATAAAGGCCAGCAATTTGTCGCCAAAAACAGTCCGGAAGAAATCGCAAAAGTGATCAAGCCGGCTTTCCCGGACAGCGATGAGAAGTTTCTGACCAAAGTCGTGAAACGTTACAGGGATCAGGATACCTGGCCGGACAATCCGAAAATGAACAAGGAATCCTTTGACCGGCTGCAGGATATTATGGAAACTGCCGGAGAATTGGACGAACGTGTTCCTTTCGAAGAAGTGATCACCAATAAATATGCTGACAAAGTGATTCAATAACTTCATTTGGGAACGATTCCCTTTGAAAATAATTTCCTTTGTACAGAGATATAACGGGTCGGAGAGAAAGTGGCAAAAAGGGCCGAAAAGAGGAACGATGTACATCGTTCCTCTTTTCGGAAGAATCATTTCAGCTGCATTTCAGCTATACTATTGATATTCTCGCGTTCCTGATACTTTGCTGATATACCTGCGTTCCTGATACTTTGCTGATATACCTGCGTTCCTGATAAACTTGCGTTATTGACTACACCCGCACTATTGATTACACCCGCACTATTGATTACACCCGCACTATTGATTACACCCGCATTATTGGTATATTTTATGTTCCGTCCCCTTATGCTTTTTCCATGCCACCCAAAGCGGTCCCGCAATGCAAATGGTGGAATAACACCCGCTGATGGATCCAATTGCCATGGGAAGGGCAAAGCTCTGCACCGATTCGATACTGTTGACCTGAGCCAGGATAAAAACCAGACTGACGCTGATCAAAACAGCAAGGTTGGTATTGATGGATCTCGTCATGGACTGGGTGATGGAAAGATTGGTCATCGTTTCTATGGGCTCCTTCGGATATTTCTTGAAGTTTTCCCGAATCCGGTCGTATATGACGATGGTATCATTAATGGAATATCCGATGATGGTCAGTGCCACTGCCACAAAGGAATCCCCAATGGGGATCCGGAAAATGACACATGTGACATACACCACCATAAGGTCATGAAACAGAGCCACCAGAGCCATAATTCCTGCGGAAAGGCCTCCAATCCTGCGGAAGCGAAACCACACATAAATCACCACCAGGACAGAGGACAACAGAATTGCCTTGATGCCGTTGGTGAGAAATTTCTTCCCGAAAAAGGGTTCCACCATGGTGGACTCGGAAAGTTTCAGCTTTGCATCGGGAAATTCTTTCTTCAGCGCAACATCCAGCTTTTCCTGATCCTTTACATCCAGGCCGTAATCTCCGGCAATGTTGATGATCAGTCGTTTTTGCCCGCTCGACAGATCCGTTGTCGTCTGGGTACTGACTACCCGTTTGGTCAAATCCGTTGTAATATCCGCTGCCTTATCCGCATCGATTTTGCCTTTGTAACTGTACTTCAGCATGGATCCGCCCTTAAACTGGATATCCAGCTGAACGCCATTGAGAAAGCTCATAACCACACCAATCACCAATATGGTCATGGAAATTGCAAAAAAGATCCAGCGCTTCCCGTAAAAATCAATCACCTTCATAACGTCACCCTCCTTGACAGGCAGGTATAAAGCCTGGGCTTTTTCAGGAACTCAAACTGGCTCAGGGAATAGATCATCAGCCGGGATGCCGTTACCCCTGCAACAAAATTGAAAAAGATACCGGTCAGCAGGGTGTACGCAAAGGACAGCAAAGACCCGGAACCAAAAATCATGAGGATGGCGCCAACGATCAGCACGGTGATATTACCGTCAAACACAGAGGAAAAGGCATTCTTGAATCCAAGGGATATGGCATATCCCAGGCTTTTTCCGGACTTCATCTCCTCACTGATCCGTTCGGAGATGATGACATTGGCATCCACGCCCATTCCAATGGAAAGAATGACACCTGCAATCCCTGTCAGGGTCAGGGTAATCTGTGGTATGGACAGGGCCAGAATCTGCCCGGCTACCTGAATCAACAGGGAAATACAGGCGACAAATCCAGGCAGACGATAATACAGGATCAAAAGAACACAGATTATCAGAAACGCAGTTCCTCCTGCCTGCACCATCACTTCAAGAGCTCCGCTTCCCAGCGTCGGGCTGATGGTGGAATGGGTTTTGGCAGTCAGGGAGAAGGGCAATGCTCCGGCATTGATCTTGTCGGAAAGGGCCTTTGCCTCATCAATCCCCTTCATTCCTTCAATAATTGCCTTGCCGTTGGGAATATGCGTTTGTACAACCGCGGACTGAATCATGGTCTCATCCATATAAATGTTGATTTTCTGTTTCACCAGCCGTTCTGTCGCATCACTGAAGAGCTGTGTCCCTTTTTTATCAAATTCAAGCTGTACAACATAGCGTCCGTCTTCCGGATTCGTACCGACATTTGCCTTTTTGACATGGGATCCATTGAGCAGAACATTTCCCTGTTCATCCTGAAATGTCAGCATGGCAGTCTCACCCAACTCCCGGATGGCTGCTTCCGGATCGAAATCCTTTTCATCCGCCTGCCATGGAAACCGCACAATCACATAACCGTTCTTGTCATCTATGGTCACATCCCGATCCAGGATATTTTGATTGTCCAGCCTTGTTTCAATAATGGAGCGTGCTGATTCCAGCTCCTGCCTGGTAGGCTTCCGCTTCAGATTGACCGGCTCAAATGCCGCATCCACCCCGCCCCGGATATCAATGCCAAACCGTATGTCCTTTGCCCCCGGAATAACGAGCTCCAAAGCCCTGCCCAGAGGAATGACCAGACCGAACGCAGCTGTATAGGCCATGATGGCTGTGATGATCAATATGATAAAAAAGACCGGTTTTCTGTTTTTCATCTGATAACTCCCTTCCCGCATCTGATTTTATGAAAAATTCATCCGGCAACAACACAGGCAGGAGGAGCATGCCCCCCGATACGCAGGGAAAGGACCGAAGTGCAGCCTTTGGAACGATGCATAAATTTCCGGAAGCTTCGCTGCCAGAACATCAGACAGGCAAGCAGAATCCGGCAAAGAATGGGAAGCCGGATCAGAAATTCATTTTTGATCAGAAGGGATCTGTCCTTTGCCCGGGTCAGAACCAGCTCATCAGACGTTTTGTTTTCCGGAAGGGGAACAGGAAGTCGGAGAGCATAACTTTGTTCCAAAAAGTCCTCCTGAATGGGAAAATCCCGCCCGGCCTCCGGACAGTTTCCCATCCCCCGTTCCTCTTCGTTGAAGAAGTCATTGGGAAGAATACACAAAATAAAGAGAACAAAAACCAGCAGCAAAAAAGCCGAAGCTTTCCTTCCCTGAAGACAAGTCCTTCCCACTGTGCTCCCTCCCTGTTTTATCTTTTGGACGACCCTTTTATTATATATGGAAAAAAGACCGGTGTAAACATAAACCTGTTAACCTGTGTTAACCTGTTTTTTCAAATTGATTCAGGATTCCATTCACATTGACACACGTTGAGAAATATAGTATTATCATATCATTATTATATACTTATCATATATGATAAGTCGGCTATCAGCACATGGTATGGGACGGGTAAAAAAAATGCGGGCCTGACTTTCAGACTATCGTGGAAAGGAACTTTTATTTTGGATGTTGATTTTATGATAAAATATACGCCTCTGTACGTTGAAGCAGCAGGAAGAACACTGCGGATTGCTTTCTGGGGAATCCTCTTTTCCCTGGTGGCAGGGCTTGTGTGCAGCCTGATTCAGTATTTTAAAATACCGATACTCAAACCGCTTACGTCCATTTACATCGAATTGTCCCGCAATACACCGCTTTTGGTTCAGCTGTTCTTTTTGTACTTTGGCCTTCCTAAGCTGGGCCTGGTAATCAGCTCTGAAGGATGCGCCATAGTTGGTCTCTCCTTTCTGGGAGGCAGCTATATGGCGGAAGCATTCCGAAGCGGACTGGAGTCGGTGGAAAAAGGCCAGGTGGAAGCAGGCCTCAGTATTGGTATGAGGCGCTCACAGATCATTCGATATATTGTTTTGCCGCAGGCTGTCTCCATATCCGTGCCCGCATTTTGTGCCAACATCATTTTTCTGATAAAGGAAACTTCGGTTTTCAGCGTTGTTGTCCTGGCTGATCTGATGTATGTGGCAAAGGACTTGATCGGGCTATACTATAAGACAGATGAGGCGCTGCTTATGCTGGCACTGTCCTATCTCGTCATTTTGCTGCCGATCTCCATCGCCGCGTCCCTGTTGGAAAGGAGGCTGCGCTATGCAGGATTTGGGCATTCAGATACTTTTTGAGGGAAACAATTTTGTTCGCCTGCTTGGCGGTTTGTGGATCACGGTAAAAACTGCCTTGACTGCTGTTTTCCCTTGTTCTGGGAATTTTCATGGGGACGCTGATGACCCTGAAAAATCCGGTTGTCAGGATACTGACCAGACTTTACCTGGAATTTGTACGCATTATGCCGCAGATGGTTTTGCTGTTTCTTGCTTATTTCGGCCTGGCCAGAGCCTTTCACATTAATCTCTCCGGACAGCTGTCCGCCCTGATCGTTTTTGTGGTATGGGGTACCGCGGAGATGGGAGACCTGGTAAGAGGTGCCCTGATCTCCATACCCAAACACCAGTATGACAGTGGCAGGGCCCTGGGATTGGACAATCTTCAGGTTTACCGGTACATCATCATACCGCAGACGGTGCGAAGACTGATTCCCCTGGCGATCAACCTGACGACACGCATGATAAAGACCACTTCCCTGCTTGTCCTGATCGGTGTGGTGGAAGTATTGAAGGTGGGCCAGCAAATCATTGAAGCGAACCGTTATACAGCGCCTTCCGGTGCATTATGGATCTATGGCACGATTTTCTTTCTCTATTTTATCGTGTGTTATCCCATTTCGCATCTGGCAGGCCGAATTGAAAAAAGATGGCAGAATTGAGGGGCGAAAACATGGAACAAACAGAAAATCTGCTGGAAATCCGGCATTTAAAAAAAGCATATGACAAGGAGCCGGTTTTGCGGGATATTTCCCTGGAGATCCATAAAGGCGAAGTTGTGGTGATCATCGGTCCATCCGGCTGTGGTAAAAGCACACTCCTGCGATGCCTGAACGGACTGGAACCCATTCAGTCGGGAGAAATCCTGCTGGGTGGACAGATCATTACAGATGGCAAAACACAATGGAATCAGGTCCGGCAAAAAATAGGCATGGTATTTCAAAGCTACGACCTGTTCCCTCACATGACGGTAATGGAAAATATACTGCTTGGCCCAACGAAGGTACAGGACCGTAAAAGGCCGGAAGCAACAGCCGCTGCCCGAAAGCTGCTCCAACGGGTGGGCCTGCCGGATAAATCCGATGCTTATCCCCGTCAGCTGTCCGGCGGTCAGAAGCAGAGGGTGGCAATTGTCCGGGCGCTGATGATGGAACCGGAATTGATGCTGCTTGACGAGATCACGGCGGCATTGGACCCTGAAATGGTGCATGAAGTGCTGAATGTGGTATTAGAAATGGCAAAGGGCGGGATGACAATGGTAATTGTAACCCATGAAATGCAATTTGCCAGAGTGATTGCAGACCATATTGTTTTCATGGACGACGGTGAAATCATTGAGTACAGCAAGCCGAGGGAATTCTTTCACCATCCAAAAACGGAGCGGGCGAACAGGTTTTTGAATAATATTTTTAATTTTCAATAGGAAAGAGGCAGTATTATGAAAAGACGCAAAAAGGTTTTATCTCTGATTTCCCTGCTGATGATTGTTCCAATGATTTTCGTCAGCTGCAAAGGCACAGGATCTTCTGATGATACAGCTTCCGGAAGCCGGGCTGCATCAAGTGCGAAGGACAATACCGGTATGGCAAGGTCACTAAATGAAATCAAAACAAGCGGAAAAATACGAATCGGAGTGTTCAGCGACAAAGCCCCCTTTGGGTATGTGGATTCCGACGGCGCTTATCAGGGCTATGATGTGTATTTTGCAGAACAAATCGGAAAGGACCTGGGCGCAAAAGTCGAGTATGTGTCTGTGGAACCGGCCAGTCGGGTGGAGTATCTGAAAACCGCCAAAGTGGATATTATTCTGGCAAACTTTACCGTCACGGAAGAACGGGCACAGTCCGTGGATTTTGCTCTTCCGTATATGAAGGTTTCCCTCGGTATTGTCAGTCCGGATAAATCCCTGGTCACCGATATGTCCCAGCTGAAGGGCAAAACACTGATCGTCGCCAAAGGCACCACAGCAGAAACTTATTTTACCGAAAATTATCCTGGCGTTGAATTGCTCAAGTTCGACCAATACACGGAAACCTACAATGCGCTGCTGGATGGACGCGGCGATGCTTTCTCAACAGATAACACAGAAGTGCTTGCCTGGGCTCTTAAGAACAAGGGCTTTACCGTGGGAATCGAAAGCCTTGGCAATGTCGATACCATCGCGCCGGCAGTTCAGAAGGACAACACAGAACTGCTCAACTGGCTGAATGAAGAAATCAAAACCCTTGGCAGAGAAAACTTCTTCCATAAAGATTATGAGGAAACACTGGCGCCTGTTTACGGAGAAGCGGTCCGGCCTGACAGCCTGGTGGTGGAGGGAGGCACTGTCGAATAACCTCCTTCTGATCATTTGTTACCCATTTGGTATGTTCAGAAAGGAAAGTCCGGGAAAGACAAGCCTTTAAACCGGGCTTTCCCTTTTGCAGATCCTCCGGAGGATCCATCCGATGAAAAAGCCGCAGAATGCGGGAACAATCCAGCCAAATCCAAGCCCGAAACCCGGCAGAATCCGTTCTGCAAACTGAACCAGATGCTTTACGGCCGGCAATTCCTGAAAAGGCTTCGGGAAAGCCTTGCAGAAATCAAAGAAAGCCGCAATCCCTGCAAACCCCGTGGTCCATCGGTAAATATCCCTCTGCCTGTGAATCCACGGAGCAAGCAGGGATAACAGGATCAGAGTAATCGCCAGTGGATAAAGGAACATTAAAATCGGTACAGACCATTGTATGATGTTGTTTAATCCGAAATTGGCAATGAAAAAGGATAAAAGCGTGAACAAAGTCACATACCCCCGGTAGGATACGGATTTGGGAAACAGCTTGCAGAACATTTCCGAACAGGCGGTAATCAGTCCGATCGCTGTCTTGAGACAGGCAACGGCTACAATTGCCGCCAGCAGCACCTGCCCGGGGATGCCAAAATAGTGGCGGCTGACCATGGACAGGATCAGGCCGCCGTTGTCCGCCCGGCTGATGCTGCCAGGGCTGGCAGCTCCCATATACGCCAGGGCTGCATAAATAATACCCATCAGAAAGACGCTGACCAGACCGGACTTGCAGGTCTCCACTGCAATGGAATGCGGCTTTCGGACGCCCAGATTCTGAATGCCGGAAATAATAATAATGGCAAAAGCCAGGGATGCCAGCGCATCCATCGTATTGTACCCGTCCAGCAGCCCGGTAAAAAAAGGCTTCGCTTTGTAATCTCCCTGAGGTGAAAATGTGCCCGCATCTCCCATGGGCTTTGCAAAAACAGCGATCAGCAAAACGGAAAGAAGGATCAGAAAAGCAGGAGTAAGGTATTTTCCGATCCAATCCATGATTCGACTGGGCCGCAGGGTGAAAAAGACAGTCAGGGAGAAGAAGGCCAGTGAAAACAGGAACAAACCCGGTTTGATCTGCTCTCCGGAAACAAATGGGTGAAGCCCCACTTCAAACGCAACGGTAGCGGTACGGGGAATTGCGAACAATGGTCCGATGGTTAAGTACAGCGCACAGGTAAACAACACCGCATAGCCGGAACTTACCGGCTTTGCCATATCAAACAGGCTTTCACTCCCTGAAAGCGCGCTGGCAACCACGCCCAGTACCGGCAGGCCCACACCGGTGATCAGGAATCCGATCATCGCCGGCAAAGTATGATTCCCTGCAGCCTGTCCCATTTGTACCGGAAAAATTAAATTGCCTGCGCCAAAAAACAATCCGAATAACAGGGAGCCCACCAGTAAGTTTTGTCGTAAATGTAATTTTTCTTTCATACAGCACCTTTCTTCTATTCTGCCCATATTTTTTCTGCCTGGAATGATCTCAATTGTAAAATATCCCAACAGAGACCGTCCACTGTTGAAAGATATAATTCGACAGAAATTGCAAAAATCCTTCTGCCATTGTCTTACACAGGGTCACGTTTTATACAGGATAATCGCATGGATCCCCCCTGTCCCTTCTGAACATATTCGATGACGCAGAATAGGATATAACAGGGACTTTTTGAGGAGGTATGGCATGAATGAAAGAAAAAAACATCGTAACGCTGAATCATGTAAATTTAAATTATCAAAGCCTCGAAGGGGAGACTCCTGCCCTTGAAGACATTTGCTTTTCAGTTGCAAAAGGAGAATTCATCGGCATCATAGGGCCGAGCGGATGTGGTAAAACCACTATTTTATCCCTGATTGCCGGACTGATGAAGCCGACGTCCGGGACGGTCCTTGTGGAAGGAAAGGAAGTGGATGGCCCTTCCGGCAAGGTCGGATACATGTTGCAGCAGGATCACCTGTTTGAGTGGCGTACGATCCTGCAAAATGTCATGCTGGGACTGGAAATTCAGGGAAAGGTCAATAAGGAAAGCAGGCAGAAAGTGCTGCATTTGCTGGAAACATACGGCCTGGCAGACTTTCGGAATCACTATCCCCAGCAGCTGTCCGGCGGAATGCGGCAAAGGGTCGCCCTGATCCGCACCCTGGCCATCAATCCCGATGTGTTGCTGCTGGATGAGCCTTTCTCTGCGCTGGATTATCAGACCCGGCTGGCACTGTCGGACGAAGTGGCCGGCATTATCCGGAAAGAAGGCAAAACAGCACTGCTGGTTTCCCATGATATCTCGGAAGTCATCAGTATGACCAGCCGTGTGCTGGTACTGAGCAAGCGGCCCGGTACCATAAAAAGCATTTATGATATCAGGCTGTCCGGACCGAACCGGAATCCTGTGGAACTGCGGAAAGCTTCGGAATTCCGGGAATATTTCAATCATATATGGAAGGAGCTGGATGTCCATGTCCAATAGAAATACGCAAATTCCAGACCGGAAGCCGGCATCTCCGGAACATCTGGCTTATCTGAAGAAAGTAAAACGAAGGAAGACCGCGATCCGGGCTACACAGGTTGCCATTCTCACTGTCTTCCTGGTTCTTTGGGAAGTGGCGGCAGACCTGAAATGGATCGATCCCTTCATCACCAGTCAGCCGTCACGAATCTTTCATACCCTGCAAAACCTCCTTCGGACGGGAGAACTGTGGAAGCATGTTTCCATTACCCTTTACGAAACGATTGTCGGGTTTCTGGTCGGAACCATTCTGGGTACCCTTATCGCCATCATCCTGTGGTGGTCGGATTTTATTGCAAAGGTAGCCGATCCGTATCTGGTTGTACTGAACAGTCTGCCCAAAGTGGCACTGGGCCCCATTATCATTGTATGGATCGGTGCCGGTACCAGGGCCATACTCGTTATGACCCTGCTGATCTCCATTATTGTCACCATTATCGGCGTACTCAGCGGTTTTCTCGAAGTCAGCAGGGATAAAATCAAGCTGCTGAAGACCTTTGGAGCCACGAAGCGGCAGGTACTCACTAAAGTTGTACTCCCTGCCAGTATTCCCACCATTATCTCGGCATTAAAAATCAATGTGGGAATGTCCTGGGTCGGCGTCATCGTCGGGGAGTTTCTGGTATCCAAAGCCGGCCTGGGATATCTTGCCGTATACGGCGGTCAGGTCTTTCAGCTGGATCTGGTGATGACCAGCGTTGCGATTATGCTGGTTGCAGCGGCGATCATGTACCAGGGGGTTGCCTGGCTGGAAAAAAAGTATTTGAAGTGGCGCCAATAAACCAAAGCCTATTCCAGTCCGGAAGGAATATTCAGGAGCCAGGACCGGCTGTCCGCATGGAGTATCGTCAGATTCCCGTCCTCAAAACTGCTGGGCGGATAACTGTCAGGAAGCTTTTCCAATACTTCCTTTGCCATACCAAGCGGTACTGCATAAACCAGATACTGCTCCCAGATGGCAAGAGGCAGTCCGGTGGAATCTCCCGACAGCTGGCTGCGTAGAAAATCCTTGAATTGCTGCCATTGGGCGATCTGGAACATCCCGGATTCGCTCGTTTTTTTAAGAGACAGAACATATCCGGCCAAAGCCAGGGCAAACAGAACGGATAAAATACCTGCCCGGGGATTTTTCAGAGGAAATCCTGCCACTCCTGCCGACAACAGGCCAATCAATACGACTCCCAATCCCCAGGCTTTATCCTTTTTCCCGCTTTCCTGAAACTTCCATTTTGCAGCTTCCTGATTCACCATGTCTTCCCACCTCAGGGTTCTTTGCCGATGAAGGCCGGAGTAATTGTCCAGAAGCCTGTTCAGCGCTTCCAGTGACAATTCCTTTCCGTCCCCCATCTCCGCAACAAGCCATTGAAGTGCATACTCTTCCTGGGGCCGGAGCTTTTCCTCCCCGTTCTTTTCTTTTCGGATCAGGCTTCCTTCCTTCTTTTCGTCAAAATGCAGCTCCAGATATCCGGTTTGAATCAAATGCAGTACCGTAGCCGTAAATTCCCGGATCCCGATCTTCCCCTGATGGAGCAAAACCCCCAGCTCCGCCGGTGTGTACGGAGCATTGGGCAGGCCCTTCGCTTTATCCTTTCCCGATTTCCCTGGCTTACGCCGGTCTTTCCAATACAGCAGCAGGCCTGTCCCGCAGGACAACAGCACAGACAGAACTGCAATCGCCCATCCGCCGTAAAATTTCAGATCTTCTTCCTTCCGGGCACGTGTGGCTTCGTCCTCCCATTCCGCCATATTGGATACGATGGTGCCCTTCGCATTGTCCTCAATGGTTTTCCTTCCATCCGGAAACAGGGAATTGGGCAGCAGCAGGGCGACTTCCAAAGCTTCCTCCGGTCCTAATTTCCCTGCAGTAATCCGGAAGGTTCCATTCCCGGACTCTTCCTTTTCCGCATAGGCGGAACCGCTTACATAACCATCCATCTGATCCTTTGCAATTTTTTCAGGCAGTGTAATCCGCACGGACAGGTTCCGGATTTCCACTTTCTGCTCCGGGAGGATGAACTGCCAGAGAAAGGCAGCGGTATCCTTATAGAGATACACGGTATCCTTTAATTTATAGCGGTAGACAAGCGTCACTTCCTCCCGCTTTTTCCCATGGAACGGAACAGCAATCTGATAAACCTCCTCCTTCTTATCCGCCGGAAAATACCGGTAGACATCCCTGCTGTTCTTCCCGCTTTCCGCGGACTGCTTCAAGGAGATCAAATCCGTTGCTTTTGATTTGTCCGCTGAGTCCTTTTGCTCCTGACGGAAAACCTTCATCTCCTCGACCCCGGAAGCATTGGACATGGGTATGGGCTTTTCAATCCGGACTTTTTCCTGAAGCAGCCGGTATGTAATATGCTCATCAAAGTATGCGGAACCATCCGGATACAATGTAACATTCGATTTATAATTTGTTATGGAATAAGGAGCAGCCGTCTTTGCCTCTGCCGGTTTATTTCCCCATAATGATATAAAAATAATCAGAAGCGCCATCATGATTTGTCGTTTTTTTAACATCTTGTCCCCTCCCTTTGTTCTATTTTACCATGAATTCCCCCTCATCTCCATATCCTAATTTCAATTTCACATCAATTTTGCATAAATTTTTTCGCTCTGCCGGGAAATTGCGGGATTAACGGCCCGTACAGTTATAATCCTTTTACGGATCCGGTATATATAAATCAGGCAATGAGGTGAGTCTATGAAAATGAAAAAACATTTCCTGTTCCCCGCTTTGTTTTTGCTGGCTGCACTGATGGCAGGTGGCCTAATCTGGTATTTTCGCTCCTTCCCGTCGCCTCCGCAGAAAGCTGCCGACCGGTTCCTGTCCGCACTGTCGGAAGGCCGGGATTGCATAGAGTGGCTGACACCGGACTTGTCAAAACATCCCTTCCTCTCCCTGGCTCAGGAATCCGAAATCAGGCAGTTTTCAGTGGGCCATTGGGAAGGGGCAGACAAAAAGCATGGAAATGTTCGGATTACGCTCCTGTTTCCTGCCGGAGAGATCCATACCGCCCTTCCCATGGTAAAAAGAGGGCAGCACTGGCTGGTCTCCGGGCTACCTGAAACAACTTTCCATACCCATGGCATCCCCATTGCAAAAAAGGCGGATGAAAAGAATCAAACCATATGGGCTTTGGATCTTGGCAATCAAATTGTTGAAATCCATTCCCGTCCCGCAATGGAGATAAAAATCGGTCAGCCCGTCAGTTTCCACACGGTGGAAGGAAAACTGATTGACATCCAGGCATTGCAGCCAGTGTCCCTGTCCAGGGTCATGTCGCTTTCCGATACGGTATTGGAAGACAGGGACCTGGGCTATTTCAAAATACAGCAGGATTTTCCCGTTTTTTCAAGGGAAGGCAATCAATTTGTTTTTTCCGGATCCTATGGTATCCCCATCGGATCCGCCGGAGCCACCCTTTACTGCACACCGGATCACATCGGCAGGATGGCAATTCTGTCCGGACAGCCGCCGGATGCCTATGAAAGGATCCGGGTTCTCCTTCAGGACAGTGAATATAAAAGCCCGCTTCACTCCCGGATCGAAATAACCTGTCCGGACAATTACACGGTTCAGTCGGTTCCCAACGGGAAATCCCTTTCCTTTCAAAAGGGAGAAACCGCAGAATTCAAACCGGACGGCAAAAAAACAGTGGTCTGCAAAAACGGGCAGGTTCTGGATTCCTCCATTTTTCGATGGTACATTACAACACAGCAGGAAAAACCGCTGTATGTAAAAACCATATGGAGAAGCCATACAGACCCTTCGGCTGGTACTCTTTACCAGGGCAGCCTGGAGGTGGCAAACCTGAATGGTCAGCTTACCCTGATCAATGAAGTGAATCTGGAAAAATACCTGTGCCTTGTGGTCCCCAGTGAAATGCCCGTCAAGTTTGGCCTGGAGGCGCTGAAGGTTCAGGCAATTGCCGCACGGTCCTATGCCGTCCGGGCCATGCAGTCCTCCGGATACCGGACCTATGGAGCCCATCTGGATGACAGCACAGCCAGCCAGGTATATAATAACATTGGTAAGGAACCGATTGCCACCCGGGCCGTGACCGAGACATCCGGGGCTGTGGCGGAGTATCAGGACAATATCGTTGATACCCGGTTTTTCTCCACCTCTTTCGGATACACCGCCAATTTTCATGAGGTCTGGAGCAATCGGCAAAATGAATTTCCGTCCGAAGAGGTCCCTTATCTAACCGCAAACCCTCAGTTCGAAGGCAATGTTCCCGATCTGTATCATGAAGAGAATTTCCGTGCCTTTCTGAGCCAGGCAAACCTTGCGGGATTTGACCGGTATTCTCCTTTTTTTCGCTGGAGCGTTACCATGACCCGCGAACAGCTGGAAGCCGTTCTCAATAAAAGCCTGCCCGATTTATACCGGCAGCAGCCTTTGTTTGTGCTGACAAAATGTTCGGATGGAGATTACAGAAGCATGGCGATTCCGGAAGACGTGGGCACTTTGCTGAATATTGGGGTGCTGCAAAGAGGGAAAGGCGGAAATATCATGGAACTGGAGATCACCACCACGTATGGCATCTTCAAGGTCATAAAGGAATACAATATCCGCCTGGCCCTGCAGCCAGTGAATTATCTGCGCGGTAAAAAACCGGTGGAGCTCCAATGCCACGATGGGACGGTGCAAAAAGACTTTCCCCTGCTGCCCAGTGCTTTTGCCTGCTTTGACTTTGAGCGGGACAAGGAAGGCAATCTCCTGGACATTGTGATCCGGGGCGGGGGGTATGGCCATGGAGTGGGCATGAGCCAATACGGCACCTATGGTCTGACCCTTATGGGAAAGGACTGGCAGGAGATCATCGAACACTATTATCCGGGCAGTCAATTGAGAAACATATACAAAAAGGAAACGAAAGGAATGGATGCAAACAAATGATCACGACGATAAAAATATCGGAAGCGGTGGAATCCATCCTGACGCACATCATGCGTTCCGGAGGACAGGCTTATCTGGTGGGCGGCGCACTGCGGGATCAGATTCTGGGCCGGACCGCTTCCGACTACGATATCGCTACGTCCCTCCCGCCGGAAAAGATTGAGTCCGTCTTTCATAAGGAACAGACCTATCGAACCGGAAAGCGGTTCGGTACCATTGCCGTAAGAATGGACGGACTTTCCGTGGAGATCACGACCTTCCGAAGGGAATCCGGTTATTCGGACAACCGACATCCCGATCATGTGACATTTGTGCCGGATCTGGAATCCGATTTGTCGCGCAGAGATTTTACAATAAACGCCATGGCATACAATCCCTTTCTGGCATCCGGCCTGATCGATCCCTTTCATGGAAAAGAGGACCTGGAACAGAAAAGGATCCGCACCGTGGGAGATCCACAGGAACGGTTCCGGGAAGATCCGCTGCGGGTCCTGCGTGCGATCCGGCTTGCCGCTCAGCTGGACTTTGAACTGATGGAGGAAACCGAAAGGGCCATAGCGGAATGCCGGACCTGGCTGAACAGAATATCACGGGAAAGAATGCGGGAAGAGCTTGTCCGCCTTTTGCTTTCCCCGCATCCGGACAAGGGGGTCCGATTGCTTCAGCAGACCGGTATCCTCCCCATTCTGTTGTCCGGCGGCACCGATCCACATGCCGCGACGGAAAAAAAGGCAGCGAAAACGTGTACAGGGAAGGAAATGCAAGTCCTTAAAAAGATTCCCGAAAGTGCCGATATCCGGCTGGCGGCCCTGCTGCAGATGTATCGCCCATCTGCAGATCCGATGCAGCTGCAGCGTACTCTTCGCAATCTGCGTATAAGCAAAAAATCCATACAACACATCCGGCATCTGCTGTCCGGATACTCCCGTCTCTGTACCATGGACCTGACGCCGTATTCCATGCGAAAACTGCTGGGAGCCGGAAATCCTTCGGATATGGAACAAATCCTTCAATGGTATGAAGCCGTGCAGGATCCCTGTGGGAATCCTGAGAGGAAAAAAAGGCATTCGGAAGCCGTCCGGCTTCTGGATGTCATACGGACAGCCAAGGATCCCGTATTTCCTTCGGATCTGGCGATAAACGGAAAGGATGTTCTTTCGGCCGGGATCGGAACAGAAGACGGAAAAAAGATCGGCCGGGCACTCCGACAGGCCTATGAATGGGTCCTGGAAAAGCCGGAAGAGAATGAGCGAACCATTCTGCTCGAAAAGCTGAAAAGAAGCCCCCAATTCCGGCCTTTCAGCTAAGCAATGGGAGAGGTTCACTCTTTCAGGATCAAAATCAGGACGGATAATACAAATCCTATAATGCCCAATATAGGATAAAAACGGGAAATGATATTGGAAAATCCCATGGCACAGATGATCAGCCCAGCCGCCGTTGCTGCAATCGCCGGAAGTGCTGATTTGGTTTTGAATTTTTCCTGAATCATGGTATGAATGGAAAAAAGATTGCCCACTGATGTGGAAAATATCTCCATCCATACCACCAGACTATAAAAAGTTACGAAAGCCTTTCCCATTTCCTGCACGATCAGCAGCTGAGGGATTTGCCTGTCAAACACTTCCGGGATGTAATGCAAAAGAGAATAATTTCCCATACACAAAAGAATGGTCAGGAGGCCCCCTCCCAGCAGGCTGCCGAAGGACAGGGATTTTCTGTCCTGCGTGGCGCCTCCCATCGGTGCCAATACCCCGATGGACAACACCAGATTGAAGGAAGCATAAGTCAGACCCGTCCGGACAATCGGGAAGATTCCCGGCAGTGCAACGACCTCCAGGGACGCCGCAGGAAGAAATTGATTTCGTACCGTATGAACAAAGGCAAGGACGGAAGATGTGATCAACAGCGGAACAATCACCGTATTGACTGCCAGAACACCCTGGACCCCCCACAGGGTAACAAAAAGCGTTAGGACAGCGGTCACCAGGGCTCCGACGAAATAGGGGATTTTCCATTGTTCTTCAAACAATGCCCCGGCTCCGGCAAACATGGCGCCGCACAGCAGCACATAGGAAACGACAAGATATAAATTGACCAGCGGAGCGGCAACTCCAAACACATGACGGATCAAAACGCTGTAGGAGCCGGCACGCAGCTCGCTGCCGTACAGCAATACCTTCCGGCCTACCAGGATAAACAACAGTCCGGCGATGAAAATTCCCCAGTAGGAGGAAGCACCAAACCGTGTAAAAAACTGCAGAATCTCCTGCCCGGTTGCAAAACCCGCTCCGACTACCGTCCCGATGTAAGCCATGGCGATCTGAAAACCATATCTGCGTGAAGATTGCCTGTTTTCCCTCATTTCTTCCCTCCGGATGAACCTCCATACTCATTATCCACCCTATTTCCGGGGAAGAAAACTTATGACAACAGGATTACCGGTTGGATTACTCCCTGGAGGAATTCAACACTTCGGTATTTTCAATCACTTCACAGATGTACCGATAGTGGTTCATCATGGTGGAATAGGCAACGTGATAGGAATCCGCCAGAGCCGTCCGATTTATGGGCATATCTTCCTGAACACAATAGAACAGCTCCAGCGCCGCTGCCCAGCCTGCCGCTTTCCGGATCTCCGGCATGTTATTCTGTATCTTCCAATAATATACAATACAATTCCAAATTTCCCGGACATCCTGCTCAAAGTCCTTCAGGTACAGCGCCTTCATGCCGGAAATGGCCATATCGGGAATTTCCTTCAGGATTTCTTCCTTGTCATGCCCCTGCTTCCGGGCAGTACGGACCTTGACTTCCACCATATTATCGTCCACATAGGCAAGAAACGGCTCAGGGGCATTCATTTCCTTCAAGAGAGCCAGGGCTTCCCGGATCATATCCTCCCCTTCCGACCTGCGCAGAATAAATTCCCGCAGGAACCGCTCTGCCTTCTCATCCCGGAAAGAAGCCACAACGTGCAAAATTGCCTTTCGGACCAGGACATCATTCAGATCCAGTCCCCAATTCAAAAGGGAAAGCAGACTGTCTCCTTTTCTCCACTTGTCCACCAGGTCCGTTCTGGGCAGCTTCAGCAGTTCATTGATTTTTTTGACCCTTCGGATCATTTCATCATACGGAACCTGAAAATGATAAGGAAGCTCCTTGAATTTCCGCTCTCCGCTCATCATTCCCTTTACATAATGCTTGTAATAGCTGCTGATGGTATTGTTGGGAGCAAGTTTCTCCACTTTGTCCCAATAGTCGTAAGCTGCCCGGAATGCCTTGAGGTTGTAACAGGAAACAGCCGTATAGTGAAGCAGGTTGGTGTCATAGGGCTTGTATTGCAGAATCTGCTTCAATATCTGATTTGCCTTCCGGTGTTTTTTCATTTCACACAGGGTAACCGCTATTTTGTACAGCTCTTCCGGATCCTCGACCTTCTGGCTCAAAACCTGATCCATATACTTGTCGCAGACTTTCTTCTCTCCCTTTTCATAAAGAAACAATGCGACGTTGCAGCTGGCATGGATGTTCTGCGGATACTCAGCAAGCACTTCCCTGGAAATTTCAATGGCTTGGTCCGATTTTCCGGTGCAGAAATAAGCCAACGCCAGATTGTTTTTGGCAAAAATCAAATCCGGCTCTTTCTTCACAACCTTGCTCAATTCCCGGATTGCACGCTTGTAATCTCCCTGATCGAGAAAATCCTTTCCCCTTACGGCGTGGTTGAATGTTTTCTCCTTACCGGGATCAAAATCGTTCATCAGATCAAGATAGAACTCCTGGCTTTGCAAGACTTCAAGAAGATTCTGCGCTTCTTCGGAATATGGACCGAATTCATCCAGATCCAGATATTTTTCCAGACATTCCTCCGCCCTGGAATATTCCTGAAGGCCCAATAGATTGCACCCTATGCCATAAAAGCACTCAACCCGGGAAGCATCCTTCTGCATCACGGAAAAGAGAATCTGATTGGACTCATGAAAATATCCCATTTCCGTAAAGGCCTCTGCCAGATCCAGGGAATATTCTGAATTCTCCGGATCCTTTTCAATGGCTTTCCGATAATAGCTCAGAGCATTTATATAATTGTTGTTTTCAACATGCTGTCTTGCTTTTCGATAAAAAAATTCGCCGTTTTGTTCAAACGGAACGACTTTGTTGGCTTTTTTCGCAAACAATTCCTTTGCCATATTTGCCTCCCTCAGGCCACCTCTCCAAAGCTGCTTTTCTCCCTGTCCTAATTGCGTTTCGTTCAGGAAGAAAATGACCTGTTTCCATTATATCATAAACCATTTCCGGCCTCCACCATCAGGAACCGAATTTTCGGAATTGGAATGGGACCTGGGAATTGATTGGAAACTCCATCTATGGAAATACCCCGGTGAAACATTCACCGGGGTATTTGCTGGCTTACAATACGTTTTCTATTTAAACCACCTGAACATTGGAAGCCTGCAGGCCTTTCTCGCCTTCCACCACATCGAAGGTGACTTCCTGTCCCTCTGTTAATGTTCTAAAACCTTCTGCATTGATAGCAGAATAATGAACGAATATATCGCTGCCATCTTCTCTTTCAATGAAACCAAAGCCTTTAGTAGCATTAAACCATTTGACTTTCCCTTTTTCCACTTGAACAATCCTCCTAAAATTGATTCTAAATTCAGTTTACCATACGAATTGACAAAAGTCAATTCAGTATTCTCATATTTTTCTAACATACTTCTATTATAAACCGTTGCCTGCAGAATCATTCCGGATATTTGCCGCCTCCAATTGCCTGCGGACTGCCGCAAAAACAATTCTCTGGCTTTTTTTTCCCGGAGCGGCCAAAGAAAGCGGTGCAAAACATTCCGTTCCGGAAAATCCGCAGGACTTCAGCAACTGTAGAATTTCATCCTGCCGGTATGCCTTTTGAAGCTGCGTTTCCTCCACTCTCCTGTACAAGCCACCTTCCTGCCGGATAAAAAAGGTAAGATTCATTTCCAGGATTCCGGAGTTTCTGTCAAACTGATTCAGCCAGATCAGGCTGATATTCTTATCCGGATCCGCCATGGTATGATTTGCCACCACGGCAGACAGCTTGTAATGGGAGCTGATGTCAAAAATCAAAATGCCTCCGGGATTCAAAAAACGGTAAATTCCCTGCAGGCACTTTTTAAATTCCATGGAATCCAGCATATAATTGAATCCGTCACACATGCACACCATGGCATCCACCGGGTGGTGCAACTCCAGTTCCGTGATATCCTGACAGATATAAGGAATTTTCCGTCCGGAATCCCTGGATTTTTCACTTGCAACATTCAGCATGTCCACGGACTGGTCCACTCCGATGACCGGATAGCCTCTTTTTGCAAGGGAATTTGTAAATCCTCCGGTCCCACAGGCCAGATCGACAATGGCTTTTGGCTTTACTCCGTACCGCCGGAAGATGGCTTCGATTTGATCCGTCCATTTTTCATAATCCACACTCTTCATTAATGTATCATAAAGATAGGCAAATTCCTGATACATACCCTATCCTGCCCTCCCATCGTCAGGAAAGGCCGTCCTTTTCACTGCTTCCGAAAGATTTCTGCCTTTGCTCCTTCCTGCGCATGGCAAGAAGACCGCCTATCCTGCCGGTCTCCTTTGCCGACAGGCTGCCCCATCCTTCCTTCCGGACCTGATCCAAAAGGCCCAGTCCTGCAGCGATTTCCAGTTTCATCGGATCTTCCTGCTTTTCCTGCTTCTTCTCTTTCTTCTTTCCCGATTCCATACCACCCCTCCTCTCTCCGGAGTTAGTATGGTTGAAAGCCCCGAGAATATACATCATCCCGTATCATTTCATACCATCCCCACGCTCTTTTCAGGCATGTTTCCTTCCGTAGGAACCGGATCCACAGGATTGCCTCCATCCTCACGGACTGCATGGTCAGGATCCGCGTTTCAACTTTCCGGACTGCCATCCTCCGGGGGTTCCTTCCCCATATTCCCGACTTCTGCGCTGCCCTCGTCTCCCTTCTCAATTTCTGCGTGGTCCCTGCCTGTACCGCCCGCATTGCCATTGCCCGCATCCGCAATTTCTGCATTATCGTTTTCCGGATCCTTCTGATCCGTAACCTTGGGATTGATGTATTTGTCAAAAATCCAGTTTACATAGGAAGCAATGATAAGTCCCGGAAATGTCAGGCCTACCACAAAAAAGGGAATTGAAAGCAGATAGGCTAGTGTTACAATGAAAATTGCCGCAGAAAGAAGAAAAATCAGGAATGCAAAAGGAAGCTTTACCATAGTCAGAATAAAGGAATTTTTGATGATTTGCTTCAATTTCAGGCGATAGGTCACCATCATGGGAAAAACAAACATATTCATCATGGTAAAAAGGATGGCAATCATGATCATGAAATAATATAAAAACGCATAGAGTAAATTCTTTCCTGCCATCTGACCATAGAATACAAAGTTCACGCCAAACAAAAGAAGTGCAATCCCATCGATCAGTCCCATGAACAATCCCTGCTTCCAGTTCCCCTTCCAGGCATCCTTGAAATCACTCCATACCCAGGAATGTTCATCCCTTGCCCAATTGCGAAGAATATAGGATACCGAAGCCGTCGCCGGACCAATCAGCATCAGACAGGGAATCATCAGCAAATAAAACAGCAGACTGATCGGCTCCCCGGTCTCCTGCATAATCAGCAGCTGGCCCTGCAGCACCACAAATGCCGGGATCCAGAATACGGAATACAGCAGATTCAGCTGAATCAGCTGCCAGAACCGGATCTGCAGTACCGTAAAGAAAGTTTTGAAACGTCCGGTTTTGACATCTTCCTTTTTCAAATCCGGCTTGTTGGGATTGCCATAATACATTTTATTAAAAAAACCGCCAGCCATGCGAACATCCTTCCTCTATCGTGATTTGTTGTTTCCTCTTCAGGTAACTATTTTAAACATTGTAACAGAGTTTGACCAATTATTCAATGATCATTCCACAATTCCACCCAGCCCAAGCAGAATATTTTTATCCAGCTGGATCCCCGTCAGCAGGATTTCCTCATCAAACTGAAACCGATCGGAATGAAGGGGATGGATATATCCCAGCTCTTCGTTCCGGCTCCCCAGGAACAGAAAAACCCCCGGAACTTTCTGCTGATACCAGGCAAAGTCCTCCGCAATCATCAGGGGATGAACGGGATACAGCATGTCCCGGGGAAGAATTTCCTTCACCCGGGCTGTCCATTCCGGATGATTGACAACAGGGGGATAATAGACCAGCTCACGAAATTCCGTTGTTACACCGCAACTCCGCTCCAGTCCGGCAAGAAGATCCATCATGTCCTGCTTGACGCTTTCCGCAACCCTGCTGTCAAAGGTGCGCAGAATGCCTTCCATGTGCGCCCTGGAGGCCAGTACGTTCCTCGCCTGCCCCGCCTCCAGCTTTCCGACGGTAATCAGTGCCTGGGAAAGAGGGTCTACCTTCCGGGTCAGGATCCCCTGCAGCATGGCAATATAATAAGAAGCCGCCAGAATGGCATCTATCCCCTTCTGCGGCATTGCCCCGTGTGCGCTTTTTCCCATTATGTCAATCCCGAACTCACAGGTGGAAGCCATCAGCGGACCTGCCTTCAATCCGACTTTGCCCTGGGGAACCTCCGGCATGATATGATAACCAAAGATAACGTCCACCTCCGGATCGTCCAGGGCGCCCTCCCGTATCATGGGAGAAGCTCCTCCCACGGACTCCTCCGAAGGCTGGAACAGCAGCACCACATTATCCTTCAGATGGTCCCGGTTTTCGGACAGCCATTGTGCAAATCCCAGCAGCATGGCCATATGGCCGTCATGCCCGCACGCATGCATGAATCCGTCATACTCCGAGGCGAACTCCAGCCCTGTCTTCTCCGGAACAGCCAAAGCATCCATATCCGCCCGAAACGCCAGGGTCCGGGCCGGACCGGTACCCCGGAGGACCGCTTTTATGCCAGTCCCTGCCAAAACAGTGATCCTATCAAAATGCATGCCCCTTAAGGCCCGAAGAATGTAATCCCTTGCATCCTCTTCCCGGAAACCGGTCTGCGGATGCCGATGAAGCCAACGCCGATGACGAAGGACATTATCCTGCAACTGCAGGATATCCCTGTCCAGCTGCAAGGTGATATCTTCCATGATGTGAGAAACCCTCCCCGATTCTTTTTCCCCATATGAAGCAGGACTTTTTCCCGATTTTTATTATATTCCAAATGTACCGATTATACAATACAACCCTGTAACCCTGGCCTCATATCATTTCAAATTATTTGAAACGATTGACATTCCACAGCGGTGATGTTATGATGAAAAAAAAGGATTCCGGGTCATCCGACTGTGGATGGAGCATACTGCTTTTATAAGCGGCATATATCATATATTATGTGATGCTGCTTGAGTCTGAGGCGGCTGATAAGATCAGCCGTTTTTTGTTTTTCGGGGGAAACAGGATACGGGCATCCGGAACTTTTTGTCTTGCTTTCTGCATAGCTTGATAAGGAAGTATCTTCCTGTTTCAATATGCAGGAAGGCAGAAAACGGGGGGAAACGACATTGAAAAAATATAACATCGCCATTGTAGGAGCCACCGGAATGGTGGGACGCAAATTTCTACAGGTGCTTCAGGAAAGAAAACTGCCGGTCGAAAACTATTACCTGTTTGCGTCCGCCCGTTCCGCAGGGAAAAAATGTCCGTTCATGGGGCGGGAGTTTACCGTGGAAGAGCTGACCGAGACATGTTTTGACGGAAAGAACATTGACATTGCACTCTTTTCCGCCGGAGCGGAAGTCAGCAGGAAATTTGCTCCCATCGCTGCAGAGAAGGGAATTGTCGTCATTGACAACAGCAGTGCCTGGAGAATGGATCCGAAGGTTCCCCTGGTGGTACCCGAGGTGAATCCTCAGGATATCCTCCGGCATCACGGCATCCTTTCCAATCCCAACTGCTCCACCATTCAGGCGGTCGTTCCGCTGAAGCCCCTGCACGACCGCTATCAGATCAAAAGGATCATCTATTCCACCTATCAGGCGGTCTCCGGAGCAGGAATGCAGGGTTATTCCGATTTGGAACGGGGCATGCACGGAGAAGCGCCGAAGAAATTCCCGCATCCCATTTTCGGAAACTGTCTGCCTCACATCGATGATTTTCTGGAGAATGGCTATACCAGGGAAGAAATGAAGTTGGTAAACGAGACAAGAAAAATACTGGGGGATTCCTCACTTGCCATCACAGCCACCGCCGTACGGGTACCTGTATTCTACTGCCACAGTGAATCCATCAATGTGGAGTTTGAAAAGGAATTTGAACTCGATGATCTGAAACAGGCCCTTTCCCATGCAGAAGGCATTGTGGTGGTGGACGATCCGGCCAAATGCCGCTACCCCATGCCAATTGACACCGCGGACCGGGATGAGATCTTTGTCGGGAGAATCCGCCGGGATGAAAGCGTGAACAGTGGCGTGAACCTCTGGGTCGTGGCAGACAATATCCGCAAGGGAGCGGCGACCAACACCGTACAAATCGCACAGCGGCTGATTGATTTCTGGCAAAAGGGAAAATTAAGACAGGAAAACAGTTGGCAGACAGACTGAAAGAACCAGACAGACAAAAAAGAGCAGATTGACAATTGACAGAATAAAGAAAGGAAAGGTGACGTTATCATGAGTCTTTTTACCGGTTCCTGTGTCGCCATGGCGACACCGTTCAGCCAGGAAGGAATCAACCTGGAAGCTCTGGGCAAAACCATTGCATTCCAGATGGAACAGGGGACAGATGCTTTGCTGGTCTGTGGTACAACCGGAGAGCCGGCTACCATGTCCAGGGAGGAAAAAGCCTCCGTCATCCGATATACCGTGGAGAAAACCGCAAAACGGCTGCCGGTGCTGGCCGGAGTCGGAGGAAATCATACTGCCGAAGTCGTCCGAGCCTCCATGGAAGCGGAAAAGCTGGGAGCGGATGCCGTCCTGGCAGTTACCCCCTACTATAACAAAACCAACGCAAGAGGGCTCATTGCCCATTACCGGGAAATCAATGATGCCGTCCATATTCCCATTATCATCTACAATGTGCCCGGCCGGACCGGTATGAACGTATCCCCCACAGCATTGAAGGAGCTTTCCAGGCTGCCGCACATCATTGGCATCAAGGAAGCCAGCGGGGACATTGCCCAGGTATTGGAGATGCGTCGCCTCTGCGGCGAATCGATTGACATCTATTCAGGAAACGACAATATGGTGGTTCCGCTGCTGGCTGCCGGTGGGAAAGGAGTTGTCTCCGTCGTGGCCAATGTTGCTCCCCGGGATACCCATCAGATGGTGGCGGAGTTTCTGGCCGGCCATGTGAAGGAGAGCCTGGATCTGCAGCTGAAGCTTCTTCCCCTCATCGACGCCTTGTTCTGTGAAGTCAATCCCATTCCGGTCAAAACGGCCATAAATCTCATGGGATTCGATATGGGTCCGCTTCGCCTGCCTCTTGCCGATATGGCGGAAAATCATCTGTCCCTGCTGAAACAGCAAATGCACGAATATGGATTAATGTAACCGAACGGAGGTATTTTACCTATGATAAAATTGATTCTGCACGGCTGCAACGGAAAAATGGGTCAAACCGTTGTCGGTGCAGCAAATACGAATCCGGACATCCGGATCGTTGCCGGAATTGATAAGTATTCCGGAAATAAATCCAATCCTTTCCCCGTGTATGAAAGATTTTCAGACATGACGGAACAGGGAGACGTGATTCTGGACTTTTCCTCTCCTTCCGCCCTGCCCGATCTGCTGGAATATGCAGGGAAAAGCAAAACGCCCCTGGTCATTGCCACCACGGGACTGTCTGAGCGGAATATGGAGCAAATCCGACAGGCATCGAAGGAAATTGCAATTTTCCAGGCGGCCAACATGGCCATGGGTGTGAATCTGATGTATGAGCTGGTAAACCAGGCCGCTTCGGTTCTGGGAGAACGCTTTGATATTGAAATCATCGAGAAACATCACAATCAGAAAGTGGACTCTCCCAGCGGCACAGCCTACTCCCTGGCAGAAGCGGCAAACAGGGCGTTTTTAAACTCCAGGCACTATGTTTACGGGAGACATTCCAGATCCGACAAGCGTTCCATAGATGAAATCGGGATCCATTCCATACGGGGCGGCACCATTGCCGGGGAACATTCGGTCCTTTTCGCCGGGCCGGATGAAACACTGGAAATCACGCACCAGGCGCAGTCAAAGCAGATTTTCGCACTTGGGGCTTTGACAACTGTTCAATATCTGGCAGGCAAAAAGACAGGCCTGTACAACATGAAGGATATCATGCTGGATCAGAATGCCATTACGAATATCCATACAAACAATGAAGAAGCCATGGTCACTGTAAACTGCGGCTCGGATGATCCGACATTTGCAGCAAAGATTTTCGGGAAGCTGGCACAGCACAACATTGTCATCAATCTGATCAGTCAAGCGGTACCAGAAAACGGTGGTATCCGCCTTTCCTTCACCCTGCCGCAGCAGGAGCTGAATCATGCCATGCAGATTCTGGAGGAATGCAAAGTCCGGGACTCCTCTGTAAAAGCCGATGCCTGCTCCGATATTGCCCGTCTGACCATAGAGGGTTCCGGTATGGAAAGACAGTCCGGAGTCGCCTCAAGAATCTTTGAAATCATGGCAGAGCAGGACATCCGGATGAAAATGATCAGCACTTCAGAAACAAAAATTTTTATTGTCCTTCCCCGCGAAGATGAAAAACGTGCTGTGGAATCCATTATGGAGGCGTTCCGCCTGTAAGGACGACTCTCCTGGCGTGCAGTGAGGAAATGAATATAAAAAAGTGAATAAGAATGGTAAAAAAGCTTTTCCCGGAGATCCGGGAAAAGCTTTTTTATACTCTCCTGCTTTCATGAATCGTATTTTTATTTGCTGCTATGGACTTACGATCAATGCGGCTGTTTCGCCGCAGGATCCGAATTTATTGTTTCTAGATAATGGCCAGAAGAACAAAGTTCAGGATAAACAGGATGGTTGCAATCCACAGAATCGGATTGATCCCTTTGGCTTCTCCCCGGACAATTTTCACAACACAGTAGAAGATGAAGCCAGTGGCAATTCCATAGGAGATGCTGTAGCAGATCGCCATGAAGATACCGGCAAAGAAAGCCGGGATTGCCACATCAATGTCATCCCATTTGATGTCCTTGAATGCAGACAGCATCATAATGCCGACGATAATAAGGGCGGGAGCGGTAGCCGCATTGGGAACCGCACTGAGTACAGGGGCAAGGAATGCACTGACTGCAAACAGAATGGCCACCACTACGCTGGTCAGACCGGTACGGCCGCCTGCTCCGATCCCTGCCGCACTTTCCACATAGGTTGTGGTATTGGATGTGCCGAGCACAGCACCAATGGAAGTGGCAATGGAATCTGCAAACAAAGCCTTGTCCATCTTGGATTTGAATCCGGAGCCGGACTCCAATGCCTTTTCATCTTCCATGGAAAAGATTCCGGTTTTGCGTCCGGTTCCGATGAAGGTACCAATGGTATCAAACGTATCGGACAGACTGAAGGAAAAGATCGTGATCAATACAAGCGGAATCCTGGCGGGATCCTTGAAGAGGGACAGGAGGCCGGGATTGCCGAACGCTGCTCCGAACGTCCGGGGGAGCTGATTCCATGCTTCGACAAAGCTTACGGTCTCACCCATTTTGGTTACGCCGCAGGGAATGCCGAGCAGGGCGGTTACAACAATGCCAATAATGATAGCTCCTTTTACCTTTTTTACAAGAAGAACCGTCATCAGGACCAATCCAAATATCGCAAGCAGTATGGCAGGTGTGTTCATGGGAGACAACGCCGGTACCGCAGCAGAACTGGCAACAACGGTGCCGCTGTCCAGCAGATTGTAGGTCCCGGGATCCGAAGTGAACGTCAGAAATCCTGCATTTTTGATGCCGATATAGGCAATGAAAATACCGATGCCTCCGCCGATGGCAGTCTGAAGGCTTTCCGGGATTGCCTTAATGATAAGCTTCCGGATCTTTGTCACGGTAATGAAAATATTCACCAGACCGCAGACAAAAACCATGGCCAGTGCTTCCTGCCATTTGAATCCCAGATTGAAAACAACCGTAAAGACAAAAAACGCATTCAGTCCCATGCCGGGAGCCAGAGCATAAGGTACATTGGCCACCAGACCCATGACCAGCGTTCCGATAACGGAAGCGATGATGGTGGAAAGAAATACTGCGCCCCACGGCATTCCCGTCTGACTCAGCATACTGGGATTAACCATGATGATATAAGCCATGGCAAAGAAAGTGGTGAAACCAGCAAGAGTTTCGGTTCGGGCATTGGTACCATTCTCTTCGAGCTTGAAAAACTTCTCCATTCCTAATTCCCCCTATATAATTTTATTCCCCTGATTCCTTGCTCCTAATCTGAAATAATTTCCATCTCTCCCAAATACAGAGCCAGGTATGGTCTCAACAAAAAAAGCAGCCGATAAGTGTCCCTCGGCTGCTCCCTGTCTGTGCAACAGCTGTTGGCTGCTGCACTCCAGGCCCCTGAACACTCATAGCGTAGGCGATTCGGTCGCCACGTAGAAACTCCTGCACCAGATTTGCAGGCTAATATGAGTGGGTATCCTATGGATAGATTCCTCCATCCATAAATTTTCATTTGTCATACCACATACTTAATTTAACTCATTCCCCCCATGAAGTCAAGCAGATTGCGACAGAAAATTCATTTTTTCAACCATTCCTTTTCCCTTTCTGTTTTTTTCGTTCCGATATCCTTTCGATACTGCATATCCTGGAAGCAGATGGCGCCGATCTGCCGGTATGCCTTCTCCGCAGCGTCTTCCGCTGTATCCCCCAGGGCCGTTACTCCCAGCACCCTGCCTCCATCTGTCACCAGACCCGCTTCGGTCCGCTTTGTGCCTGCATGGAACAGCAGGATATCGTGCTCCTTTTCCGCCTGTTCCAATCCATGGATCGGCAGACCTTTCTTATATCTTCCCGGATATCCGCCGGATGCTGCCACGACACAAACCGCAGCCTCTTTTTCCCACTCTATGGAAATCTTGTCCAGACGTTTCTCCGTTATAGCCTCCATGATCTCCAGCAGGTCGGACTTCAGCCTCGGCAGCACCACCTGGGCCTCCGGATCCCCGAATCTGGCATTGTACTCCAATACCCTTGGCCCGTCGGGAGTCAGCATCAGCCCAAAATAAAGCACCCCACGAAAGGTTCTGCCTTCCCGGTTCATTGCCTCCACCGTCAGCCGGATCATCGAATGTTCCACCCAGGATGCCACATCCGGCGTATAGTACGGGCTGGGAGAAAACCAGCGATATCCACTCATAGTCAGGCGGTTCCGGCCGCCCAGTAGAAACTCCCAAACCAATTATCGGGATTATATGAGTATATCCTTGTCATATTCAATATACCAAAAGAATTCTGCCCTGTCAATGCTTTTTCTGAACATTTTTAATTATTTCGCATTTAATGTTCAGGATTTATAAAAGTAAAAAAAGCGATCTGCCGCTTTTTCCCCTTTCCGTTTCTGCCGGACAGACCATTACTCTGCCGGAAAGGCATGCAGAATCAGTCTGGCATCCTTCTCCTCGTAAGTACAGGTAAACAGGGTAAGCATGGTTCGATCCTCCGAAAAAACCATATCCGAAGAATACATGGACTTTGCTTTTGCTTCCGTAAAATAGGAGCGATAGGCAGACGCATCCGGAAAGGATACTTTGAGATGCAGGGAAGACGCATTGACGATATAGACTGAGAATATTTCATATTCAACCGCTTTCCCCTCTATATTCAGAAGGATTGATTTATTCCTGTCATAAAAATCCTTCTTCTTGAATCTCTTTAAATCATGAAACATGGTGCCGTCCTTCATATGATGACCATAAATAACAAGGTTTCGGTCTTCCCCGGGATGATTGGCATGATCCATAAAAATTGTTCCGTGCTTGTTTTGCCTGCCATGAATATCATGATGAAGATAATAGTCATTGTCTTCTCCCTGAACAACAGGATAATCTATTTTTGTACCGGGAATGGAGATCCAGCCTACCACATCCGAATTGATCTTACGGACATCCTCCAGACTGTTCCTGTCTGGTGAGTTCTCCCCATCCGGACCGGCAGCCCGGTGATCCATTTCCCCTTTATGGTAGGTTTCCGCAATATCAGTATAGAGATCCTCCGTATGTTTCGCATCCAACAAATACTGTGCAATCTGAAACACGGAAAAAAGAAAGACAACTGCACAAATAATGATGAGAAAGGTTCGCATGGAAACCTCCAATCCTATCTTTCGCTATATCTTTATATTTTTCATTCCTTTTGATCTATCCTTCGGCTTCATCAGGCAATATTCCACAGCAGCCAACAAATACATTGTACCGAAGGGACGGATCCCATGTCAAGAGCAAGGTCCCGTCCGATAGCGTCAATTTACTGTAGGGAAAGAAAGAATAGAGACATCCTGAAATATTCTTACTAGCAACAGTGGTCTTGATTGATTTCATTAATTTTAACAGCAATCAATCTTGTCAGCTGCATTTATTCCACGATCTGCTTGACAACGAGCCT
Organism: Eubacteriales bacterium mix99; assembly: GCA_038396605.1. Taxonomy (NCBI): domain Bacteria; kingdom Bacillati; phylum Bacillota; class Clostridia; order Eubacteriales; species Eubacteriales bacterium mix99. The sequence goes on along the minus strand of CP121690.1, from coordinate 2,056,461 downwards.
CTGCCGGTGTGGCTTACGGCAGATGTCGGCAGCAGCCATCTCTAACAGCGGGATAGGCTTTGGAGCGGTTGCTGCCGTACCTCAATGCTACCACACCGACTTCTCGTTATCAAGCAGCTTTCGCGGCATAAACGCTTGATCTATGTCGTCCCGGCTATTAAAAACGCCATAACGAGCTTTATGAAGGGCCTAATAGCGTATTCCGGCCATACTCCTCATCTCATTAAACAGCCCTGTCTTTTTCCCCATGGTAATTACAGTTGGGCTGCTACTCCATGAACCAGCATATCTGCTTTCTGATGATTTCCTTACTTCCTTGATTAATTCATCCTGCAATTCATGTTTCCTGTTCTCCTTCTCCTTAAGCTTCTGTGCCATAACCAGGTCATAGATCCTGCCGCCATTTTTCTTATATACGATAAGTTTGGACATCCTGGCAACACCTTTTTCAGACCATCCCTTAGGCCTGCTGCTTAGCCTGCTTGAAAACACATGGCTTATATGACCTTCGGCACTGCATCCTATCAGTTCATGGCCCTTATCAGCCTTTATCTCTATTCCATGCCAGTTATTCAATATGTACCGTCTGGCATCCTTAACTGCCTTCCTCTTCGTTTTGGAAACCGTTCGTTTGAGGATCTTCTTGAAAACATCCTTGACCATGTCCTTGTCCGGCCAATCCAATGCATCCTTCAACTCCTGATAGATGTCTCCATCGTTTAAGTGTGCAGTCGCAGTTATCATATATTTCTTAAGATGAAAATTGTCCAGCACAAACTTGCTTTTGGGAATCCAGTCAAGCCCGGCCTTAATCCATGATGCCCCATCCCCGGAAAGGTATATGGTTTCAATGAAATCCATGTTGTACTGCTTGTCTATATATTCTATGACCTCCAGCCACAGATCCTCACTCTCATCATACATGCCGCCAAAATATTTAACGTTTTTAAGTCTGGTCCTCGTTTGGCTGCTTTTTTCGGGATCTACGCCTTCATGAACATAAACCAGCCTGGGCATAGCTATCTTGCTTTTATCGTCTTCTCCCTGCAGGGAAACATGATCTTCATCTGCTTCAACATACAGTATCCTGACATCCCTCTTCTTGTCCACCTTATGCTCATGTTCGCTGATCTCAAGGTTATGTATTTTATCCATAACAGCCTGCTTGCTTATTTCATCCATATATCCGGCTCTTTCTCCACCTTTCCTGTAGCTGCTGTCTATGGCCTCTTCCACCACATTGATCACCACATCTGCACTCACTCTGTCATGTGGCTTAAGACCAACAAGCTCATCAACGAGATATTTCCTTTTGCCACCACTCTTTGGCTTAAAATACGTTCTATTATACTTGATCGTTCCAAAGGTCGTTAAGATCCCTGTCTCATCTTTCCTGACAATCTCCCAATTGTTTTTCCTGACCCCGGACTTTCGAAGCTGTTCATCCATCCCCTCAAGAGTCTCCACCAGTATATTCCGACCAAGTTCAAACAGATCCTCCTGCAGCCCCAGAGTCAGTTCCGCCAGATCCTTACCTTCCCTTAAAAATTTTCTTACCTTATTTTCTGTTTTTCTTGCAAACTCGTTAAAATCTTGTATACTGTACATGGAAGGTGGCACCCTTTCTTGATATTTTTGTTGATGATCAATATTTTAGCAGGATGCCACCTTCTTTTCAATCCTTATGGTAATTTATTACTCTTAATCCCTACGGTAACTTTACGCTAACGTCCCGTCCCGGTATGAAACCTGATTCTGTCTGGAAGCAGACGGCATCAGAGGAAAATGTCCCGTTAAGTATACACTTTAACTGCAGTATATGCCTGCAAATCATTACGGAATACAACACTTCCTGTTTACAATACGTATGACATGGGAATCTTAATGAATACTTAACAAATATGCATCTTTCCTTTTTCCATGCGAAAATGGTATGATAGGATGTGAGGTGAATCGGGTTGTACAACATTCTGATCTGTGATGACGATCGCGACATTGTTGCCGCATTGAAAATATATCTTTCCGGAAGGGATTACACCCTCTTTGAGGGCTATAATGGTGAAGAGGCAATCGACGTTGTCCGCAATCATGACATTCACCTGATTCTGATGGATATTATGATGCCCAAAATGGATGGGATTTCTGCAACCGCAGCACTGCGCCGGGAAAGCAATGTCCCGATCATTCTGCTGACAGCAAAAAGTGAGTGCAGTGATAAGGTGCTGGGCCTTGATATTGGTGCGGATGATTACATCACAAAGCCGTTCGATGCGGTAGAAGTCCTGGCCCGCGTGAAATCCCAGCTGCGCCGGTATACCATGCTCGGATCGAAAACGGAAACCAGCTCTCCCGGTACTTATGCAACAGGCGGCATTTCGCTCAATGAAATAACCAAATCTGTCACAGTGGACGGCGTACCTGTTACTCTTACCCCTCTGGAATTTCAGATTTTGAATCTCCTGATTAAAAATCCCGGACGTATCTATTCCAGCGAACAGATCTATGAATCGGTATGGAAGGAAGAGTCGATCGGCTCGGAAAGATCCGTCGCCGTTCACATCCGGCATCTCCGGCAAAAGATTGAGGCCAACCCCTCCGACCCACGTTATCTGAAAGTGGTCTGGGGGCTCGGCTATAAAATGGAGGAACAGGGATATGGCAGGCACTGATTGGTCGGGAAACTTCTGGATAAAGGCTGCAGCTTTTTTTCTTGCCATTGTGATGGTTCCGGTCCTGGCAGCTTATGGCGCATCAGCAATCCTGGCTTATGATGAAGGCTGGCATGATAAACCGGGCTTTTCCTTTGCCGATACTGCTATATGCAGAAATGCAGTCTCACAGGAAGAAAATGAGCTGTGGCATCATTACAGCACAATGGAACTTTCTGAGCTGAAAAACTTTTCTTCCGCTCAGAACAAGGTATCCAATTATCGGTTTGCCATATATCAAAAAGATGGTTCCGTTTTGTACAACAATCATGGAAAAGCGGATCATCCCATACATCAGGGAAAATACAACGGGATCATCATCCGGAGTTTCCTTACCGCCGAACTCACTGCACAGGACAGGCTTTACCGGGGAAACCGGCTGTTTGTAACCATGTACAGTATGAGTAAACTTGCAGCGGCTGTCTGTGGAATCGGTATCGTACTGCTTCTGATCCTCGTTCTCTTTTTGGGCCGCACAGCCGGCAGGCGCAGCGGAACCGGGGAAGCAGCTGCCGGATGGCAGGAGAAGATCCCCTTTGATCTATACCTGGTCCTTGTCTGTCTGGCTGGCTTTTTTATAATTTTAGTTGCTTATGAAAGTACAAATGGCATGCGAGATTTCTTCGATAAATGGTCTGTCATTGCTCTGATTGCCTGCATAACAGGCTGTGCCGTGCTTCTTCTGGCTGCATGGATGACGCTTTGTGCACGAATCAAGCTTGGAAAGTGGTGGCATAATACCATTATCTACATGGTCTGCCACTTGCTCTGTAATTTCCTGCATCGGCTCATGCAGGGAATTCTCCGTGACTGCCGTTCCCTGCCGATGGTATGGCGCACCATGATAAGTTTTGGCGTGATTGCCCTGTTCATCCTGCAACTTTCCTCGCATTATGCCTTCGGGCAATTATGTTTTCTTCTGGGGCTGCTGGTCTTTGCAGCATGCGCTGTTTCCCTCCAGCTTCGCAGCCTGCAAAAAGCAGGTGAAAAGCTGGCCGCCGGCGATCTGAATCTTAAAGTCGATACGAGCCATATGTTCTGGGACCTGAAACGCCATGGTGAGAATCTCAACGCCATCGGAAACGGAATGAGCATTGCCGTCGAACAGCAGCTCAAATCGGAGCGGCTCAAGACCGAATTGATCTCCAATGTTTCCCATGACATCAAAACGCCGCTTACCTCCATCATCAACTACGTGGATCTGCTTCAAAGAGACCCCGCCCCGGAACAGCAGCACGGGTATCTGCAGGTGCTCAACCGTCAGGCGCACAAGCTGAAAAAGCTGACGGAAGATCTGATTGAAATGTCCAGGGCATCTACCGGGAACCTGCCCTGCCATCCTTCCCGCTGCAGTGTAAAGGAACTCATCGACCAGGCAGTCGGCGAATACGAGGAGCGCCTGAATGAGGCGCAGATCGAGCCCGTCATTACCCGGCCGGATGCTCCCCTGTTCTGCTTTGCCGACGGAACACTGATGTGGCGTATTTTGGACAACCTGCTTTCCAATGTCTGCAAGTATGCCCAGTGCGACACAAGACTGTATATTGATATCACAGAGGAAGACGGGTTCGCTGCCCTTTCCTTTAAAAACGTTTCCCACAATCGGTTGAACATCAGCGTGGAAGAGTTGACGGAACGCTTTGTACGCGGAGACAGTTCCCGTACAAGCGAAGGCAGCGGACTGGGCCTGAACATCGCCAAAAGCCTTGTGGAACTGCAGAATGGTGAATTTCGTCTGGATGTGGACGGAGACCTTTTCAAAGCGGAATTTCGAATTCCTCTGGATCGGTCTTCTTAACAAATTCTTAAACAAAACCATTGCCGCAGCTTAAAAACTGTCTGCTAAACTTGTACCATACCAAATGAAAGGCGGTTATTTATCAATGCTCGACTCGCTTGCTTCCATTTTAGCACTTTGCTTAAAAGCATACAGCGCATACTTTGTCGTGATTGCAGTTTTTGCCTTTCGGCGAAACAAGGGCTTCCAACACCATACGCCCCAGACGCGCTTTGCCTGCCTGATTGCTGCACGGAATGAAGAAGAGGTGATCGGAAATCTGATTCACAGCCTCAGGGCGCAGAATTATCCGGACGACCTTTACGACATTTTTGTGATTCCAAACAACTGTACGGATCAAACAGAAAAGACAGCCCGCACTGCCGGTGCAAAAATCCTTCATTGTATGGGAAGAGTGACCAAAAAAGGAGATGTACTGCATGAAGCGATTGCCTGTCTCCTGCCTCAGAACTACGACGCTTTTTGTGTATTTGATGCAGACAACATAGCAGGTCCAAATTTTCTTTCCCGTATGAACGATGCACTGAGCTCCGGGGTTCGCATCGCCAAAGGTGCAATGAAGGTAAAAAATCCTTATGACTCCTGGATATCCGGATGCTACGGGCTTTATTTCACATTGATGGATCTGTTTTTCAACCGTGCCAGGACAAACTGCGGCTTATCCGCCCGACTCAATGGCACAGGGTTTGCCGTTCACCGGGAAGTACTGGAAAAAATGGGTGGATGGAATACCGACACCATAGCGGAAGATGCAGAGTTCTACACGTTCTGTGTCCTTCATGGGTATCGGATCTGTTTCGTACCAAAAGCCATTACCTTCGATGAAGCAACGAATTCCTTTGCGATTTCCATGATCCAGAGAATGCGTTGGTGCAGCGGAATTATGGATGTCTCACAGAAGAAGACCCCGGAGCTGCTTTCCGCATCCGTCCGCACCGGCGGACGCAGGGCCTGGGATACCATTATGATCATCAACGGATCGTTTGTACAGGTGGCATCCATTTGCCCTCCCCTGCTTTCCTTCTTTAAAGCTGTGGGCAATGGCTCCTTCCTCTCACTCTGTGCCAGCTTTGGTGTGGGACTGGTGTTTTCCTGGCTTGGATGCATCCTGTTGGCTGCGGCCCTTGCATGGGTGGGGGGATACCGGGATCGGAAGATCCTAAAGACGGTTCTGTGTTACCCCTTGTTTACAGCCTCCTGGCTGCCACTGAATGTGATCTCCCTTTTGCATCGGACAAAGAATTGGAAAGTAATTCCCCATGGTCAGAAAAACGTACGGGCCAGAGATCTCCTTCTTCAAGAATCCAATTATCCACAGCCCAATTACCCGCGACGCACTTATAAAAAATCTGATTATCCGCAAAAGGCGGAGCGGAGACAAAAAGCAGCACCGCAATGGACAGAACGGTGATAGGAAGACTCCACCGCCATTCGGACACAGCTCCCATGAAATACACTCGATTTCCTCTAAAACCGCCGATGCTTCCGCATCGGCGTCCCGAGAGATGTCGAAAGGTTTATTTATTCATATTCAATCGTTGCCGGCGGTTTGCCGGTAATATCATACACCACACGGTTCACATGCTTTACCCCGTTGACGATCCGGTTGGACACCTTCTCCAGCACTTCATAAGGGATTCTCGCCCAGTCCGCTGTCATGGCATCCACACTGGTAATCGCCCGAAGGGCTATTGTATAATCATAGGTTCTTTCATCCCCCATGACACCTACACTTTTTATATTCGTCAGCACGGCAAAATACTGCCAGATTCTCCGATTCAGTCCGGCCCTGGCAATTTCCTCCCGGAATATGGCATCGGCTTCCCGCAAAATATCCAGCTTTTCCTTTGTGATATCGCCAATCACCCGAATGGCAAGTCCCGGTCCCGGGAAAGGCTGACGCCAGACCAGTTCCTCAGGAACCCCCAGCTCTTCACCTACCTTGCGCACCTCATCCTTGAACAGATTCCGCAAAGGCTCAATGATCCCCTTGAAATCAATATGCTCCGGCAGGCCGCCTACATTGTGATGACTTTTGATCACAGCCGCCTCCCCGATACCACTTTCCACCACATCCGGATAAATCGTCCCCTGGACCAGATAATCCACGGCACCGATCTTTTTTGCTTCTTCTTCAAATACCCGAATGAATTCCTCACCAACAATCTTCCTTTTGGCTTCCGGATCCGTAATCCCTTTCAGACGGGTCAGAAACCGTTCTTCCGCATTGACCCGGATCAAATTCATGTGAAACCGCTGCCGGAAGGCCTTTTCCACCTGATCCCCTTCGTCCTTGCGCATCAGTCCATGGTCCACAAAAATGCAGGTCAGGTTGTCGCCGATTGCCTTGTGAACCAGAACAGCGGACACCGAGCTGTCCACGCCGCCGGACAGGGCACAAAGCACTTTCTTATCTCCAATCTGCTCCTTCAGTGCCTTTACAGATTCCTGGACAAAACTGGCCATGGTCCAGTCGCCGCTGCAGCCGCAAATATCATACAGAAAGTTTTTCAGGATCCGATTCCCGAATTGGGTATGGGCCACCTCCGGATGAAATTGTACTCCATAAACTTTCCGGCCTGCGTTTTCCATTCCCGCAATGGGACAGGTATCCGTGGATGCTATGGTACGGAATCCTTTCGGCAGGGAATCCACCTGGTACGTATGACTCATCCAGCAGACACTTTCAGGAGCCGTGTCATGAAACAACGGGCTGCCGGTGTCAAACTTCACGACGGATTTGCCATATTCCCTCTCACCCGCTTTTGCGATCGTTCCCCCATAATGCCGGCCGATCAGCTGCGTCCCATAGCAAATTCCCAGAATTGGGACACCCAGTTCGAACACTTCCGGATCACAGACCGGTGCATCCCTGCGGTCCACACTGGAGGGGCTTCCGGTAAAAATGATTCCCTTTGGATCCTTCTCCCGGATCCGGCCGATGGGCGTATGAAACGGCAGAATTTCACAGTATACATTCGCCTCCCGGACTCTTCGGGCAATCAGCTGGTTGTACTGTCCTCCAAAATCCAGTACAAGAACGGTTTCCTTTGACATTCCTACATTCCTCTTTTCACATTTCACAAATCGTTTCACATCCCGGCACTGTAATTGGGAGCTTCTTTCGTAATATAGATATCATGGGGATGGCTTTCCTTCAGGCTGGCGTTGGTGATCTGAATAAAAGATGCCTTCGTCCGTAAATCCTGAATTGTCGGAGTGCCACAATATCCCATGCCAGACCGAAGTCCGCCGAGCAGCTGAAAGACCGTATCCTTCACAGCGCCCTTAAACGGCACGCGTCCCTCCACACCTTCGGGAACCAGCTTTTTGGAGCCTTCCTGGAAATAGCGGTCACTGCTGCCCGCTGCCATTGCGCTCAAGGAGCCCATGCCCCGATAGACCTTGAATCTGCGGCCCTGATAGAGTTCCGTTTCTCCCGGACTTTCCTCGGTGCCTGCCAGCAGACTGCCGATCATGACAGAACTCGCTCCGGCCGCAATCGCTTTGGTGATATCCCCGGAATACTTGATTCCGCCGTCTGCAATGATGGGAATGCCATACTTGTCCGCTTCCCGGGCACAGTCGTAAATGGCTGTAATCTGCGGTACGCCGATGCCGGATATCACTCTTGTGGTGCAGATGGATCCGGGACCGATCCCTACCTTGACACAGTCCGCTCCTGCTTCGATCAGCGCCTTTGTTGCCTCCGCCGTCGCAACGTTTCCTGCAATGAGCTGCAGATCCGGGAATTTCCTCTTTAGGGACTTTACCATATCAAGGACCCCCTGGGAATGCCCGTGCGCTGTATCCACTGCAATGACATCCACTTTTGCCTGAACCAGGGCTTCCACCCGCTCCATGGTATTCTTTGCAATACCAACTGCACCACCGGCAAGCAGACGACCGTTCTGATCCTTTGCAGAATTGGGATAACGAATGGTTTTTTCGATATCCTTGATGGTGATAAGTCCTTTCAGCATCCCGTTTCGGTCCACAATGGGAAGTTTCTCAATCTTATATTTCCGAAGGATCTCCTGTGCCTGAATCAGATTGGTACCCTCAGGAGCCGTGACCAGATTCTCGGAGGTCATGACATCCCTGATCTTTTTCGTAAAATCCGTCTCAAAACGAATATCCCGGTTTGTGATAATACCGATCAGTTTCCCGTGATCGGTAATGGGTACGCCGGAAATACGATACTTTTGCATCAGATTCATGGCATCGGACAGCAGATGATCCGCAGACAAATAAAAGGGGTCCACAATCACCCCATGCTCTGAACGCTTTACTTTATCCACCTGATCCGCCTGTTCTTCAATGGACATATTCTTGTGGATCATACCGACGCCGCCTTCCCGGGCAACGGCAATTGCCATCCTGGCCCCGGTAACGGTATCCATGGCCGCACTTAAAATCGGTGTATTCAGCTTGATGCTCCGTGTCAGTTGAGTGGTCAGATCCACATCTTTCGGCAAAACATCCGAGTACTGGGGGACCAAAAGAACATCATCAAACGTCAATCCTTCTTTTTGTATTAATTTCTGAATAGTAAACACTCCTTTCCTGATTGAAAACGACAGCATGATTTGTGCAGTAACCCAAATCGATAACATCAGTTTATTATTGCATCAACAGCAGTCCTGTAACAGGACATACAAACATACAAATATTAAAAATAAGTTTAACAAAAATGTCGGTTATTGTCAAGGTGAAATCGCCTGTTCCGGCGGATTCGTGCTCCCTCCAAACGGCCTTTCTGATGGAGGCAATCGAACGGTCCCCTTGTCCGGCTTCCCGATTTTTTGCTCCCTGGCATAATAAAACAGATACTGCTGAGCCACTCCGGAAAGTTTCCCAAACTTTTCAGAGGCAAAGGATCGAACCTGCCGGGCCGTTACCTTCCGCCCGATGTAATAGTATTCCATCACCCGTTTCACCCATACATCGATGGGAAATGCCTCCGACTTTTCCATGGAATAGAGCAAAACGCAGTCGGCCACCTTGTCTCCTACCCCTGCGCAGACAAGCAAAGCCTTATGCGCCTCCGGATAAGACATATCCCGTATCCCGGAAAGGGAAATCTGTCCTTCCGAAACCATGCGAGCGGTCTTTGCAATATAAGGTCCGCGATAACCGCATCCACAGGCACGGAGAGATTCTTCCCCGGCCCGGGACAATGCCGCAGGAGTAGGAAAAGTATAATATGTCCGGCCTTTCCAATGAATTTCCCTTCCATATTTCTCCGATAGCTTCTCAATGATTCCCTTGATCCTTTTGATGTTGTTGTTGGCGGACAGGATAAAGGATATCAGGGTTTCCCATGGATCCTGATTCAGGATGCGCATGCCCCAGCCGTATCGAACCGCCTTTTTCAGAACCGGATCGGCGGAGAGCTCTTCCCTGATCCTTCCATAATCCAGGTCCAAACCCAGATAATGCCTCATATAGCGATCATACCAGTCCGGATCACAATGTTCCAGTATCAAAGCATTGCTCCCGGCACAATAAGTTACCCGGAGAACCTGGTCCTGCACCACTCCCACATATGCGTCTCCATCCCTGTTCCAGCGAAATGCCTGTCCGCAGTCAAAAACATGTTCCGGATAAAAGTCCGTGATTCCGCTGATTCGTACCATATCTCCATCTGATGTAATCTTCAAATCCTGTCCCCCCGCTTCCCCTCCATTATAATGCCCTTTTCCCCAAAAATCCACAAAAAAGGACATACAAAAAAGCCACAGGCAACTCTTTCAAAGAATTGAGCTGCCTGTGGCTTTTTTGAGCAGGCCGGACTCAGGGCATACGACTCATACGATCCCCTGAGCCATCATCGCATCGGCGACCTTTCGAAATCCCGCAATATTTGCACCAGCAACCAGATTGTTCTCCTGTCCATATTTCCCGGCTGCCTCACTGACATTTCTATAAATATTACCCATGATATGCTTCAGCCTGGTATCCACTTCCTCAAAACTCCAGGCAAGCCGCATGTTGTTCTGGGACATTTCCAGAGCAGATATCGCAACACCTCCGGCATTGGATGCCTTACCGGGAGCAAACAGGATCCTGCTTTTCTGAAATTTCGCCGTTGCCTCCGGGGTGGAGGGCATATTGGCTCCTTCTCCCACTGCGAAGCAGCCATGGGCAATCAGGGATTCTGCGGATTCCCCGTCCAGCTCGTTCTGAGTGGCACAAGGCAGGGCAATATCACATGGGATGGACCAGATCCCCCTGCAGCCTTCCCGATACTCCGCATCCGAATGGACGGCAGTATATTCCCGGATTCTTTTTCGCCGAACTTCCTTGATTTGCTTTACCGTATCCAGCCGGATTCCGCCGGGATCACGGATGTATCCATCCGAGTCGCTCATGGCCACCACCTTCGCGCCCAGCTGCTGTGCTTTTTCCACTGCATAGACAGCCACATTGCCGGAACCGGAAACCACAATGGTTTTGCCCTGAAGGGATTCTCCCTTCTCCTTTATCATCTCGTTCACAAAATAAACAAGGCCATAGCCGGTTGCCTCTGTCCGGACAAGACTTCCGCCAAATGCCGGTCCCTTTCCGGTAAGAATGCCTTCCGAAGTATTCCGGATCCGCTTATACTGTCCATACAGATAACCGATCTCCCTGGCCCCGACTCCAATATCTCCGGCAGGCACATCCGTATCCTCCCCGATATGGCGATACAGCTCTGTCATAAAGCTCTGACAAAAGCGCATCACTTCCCCGTCGGATTTCCCCCTGGGATCAAAGTCGCTGCCGCCCTTTCCCCCGCCGATGGGAAGCCCGGTCAGGGAATTCTTGAACGTTTGCTCGAAGCCAAGAAACTTGATGATCCCAAGATTCACGGAAGCATGGAAGCGAAGTCCTCCCTTGTAAGGCCCGATTGCGCTGTTGAACTGTACACGAAAGCCCCGGTTGACATTTACCCTGCCCTGATCGTCCACCCAGGGTACGCGAAACATGATCTGTCTTTCCGGTTCGGTCAATCGCTCCAGAAGACCTGCATTTTCAAACTCCGGATGCTTCTCCAGCACCGGTTCGAGAGACTGTAAAACCACTTTTACCGCCTGGTGGAACTCCGGTTCGCCGGGATTTTTCCGAATGACTTTGTCCAAAACACGATTGCTGTATGACATGAGAATAAAACACCTCTTCCACAAAATCAAATTGCTCTTTTTTCCTGCTGCCCATCCAAAAAAAGAGCAATCCAATGAAAAAGAGCCATGCAATTTTAAACATTGCATTATGCATATTTTTCATTTTTAAGCTTCGAAAGTGATTATAACACAATCATAATGATATTTGCAACTTGGAATCCATCATTCTTCATTATGGGCTCAGACTTTTGCTTTTTCCGTTTCTTTCGGCGTAATCAACTTCCTCGCCTCCACATTGATATCCAGAACATTCAGCCCGGTCATATAGGTGATGCTTTCCCGGACACATCGCTGGATCTGCACCAGAGTCCGGTGTATCGGAAATCCATAATATACCGATATAATAATATGAATGCAAATTCCATCCACCTGGCTGCTGATCTCGCATCTTTGAACCCTGCAAACTCCTTCCACGTTTTGGGCGCCATAAAGGGCAATGGATTCCACTGCAGAATCCGCAATATAAAACCTGCCAAAATAACTGTAAGTAGGCCGGACCACTGTTTTCTCCGCGGCATCCTGTCTGCCCTTTCCTCTGGACCGGAAGATCCGAAGCGGATCGATGAAATACCCGGAAAAGTCCTTCTGAACCTCGAAAGTAGGTACAGGGATAATATGCTTTCCCTCTTCCTTTCGATTTTTTTGTGCCCGATGGATATCGCGTTTTGAGGCAATGTCCTCAATCCGGATCCATTCTTCGACCGGAAGAAGCTGCAGCCGCTGTGCAATCCGTTCAATCATCTTTTTGGAAGTGCCGAGAACCAGAACCGAGGATGGCTTTTTCAGGCGGATGGCTTCCCTGACCTTTTCCGCATGTTCCGGATCCATGAACAATGCTCTCCGGATGGCAGAAAGCCGTGTGGCTTCCTTCTTGGCAGAGATCCCAGCCAGAATCCTGGTGCCTTCGATCAACAGACCGTCATCAATCACACAGGGAATTCCTCTCGTATTGGCCAGCCCAACCGCATGAAAGCTCTTTCCTGTACCACTGGAGCCCACCAGACCGTATGTCTTCAAAAGCATTCCTCCTCTGCTTCCAATGCATAAAACAAACTAAAGTTTCTTCCTATTTTTCCTCCAGATTCCGACGATATTTGCACAGGGACTGCAAAAAACAATTTTCACAATCCGGCTTCCTGGCCTTGCAGATCCTCCGTCCATGATAAATCAGCCAATGATGCGCACGGGACCATTTCTTCTTGGGAATGTTCTCCATCAGCTGCTTCTCCGTATCCAGAACATTGTCGGCATCTGCCAGGCCCAAACGGTTGGAAACCCGGAATACATGGGTATCCACTGCGATGGCATCCTTTCCAAAGGCGTTGCTCAATACGACATTTGCCGTCTTTCTCCCTACCCCGGGCAGGGACGTCAGGGACTCCATATTATCCGGCACCTGCCCTCCGTACTGCTCCATCAGGATCTTACAGGTTTGTATGATATTTTTACTTTTGGTCCGGTAAAATCCACAGCTGTGGATCTTCTGCCCCATCTCCTCCGGTGTCAGGGCAGCCATCTCCCTGGGGCCGGGATATTCCTGAAACAATCCCTCTGTGACCTTGTTCACCTGCCTGTCCGTACATTGAGCAGCCAGCATGGTGGCAATCAGCAGTTCAAAGGGGTTGGCAAAATCCAGCGCCGTAACGGCATCAGTATAGTGCTGCTCCAGCAGCTCCAGTATCTTTTTGTGATTTTCCCTGTCAATTGAATCCATTGTATTATCCATTCTTTCTATAGTTCTGTTGAAATATCCACAATCAAGATAGCCAAAAACATTTTCTCTTGTCCGTATTATACTATACGAACGGTTTGAAGTCCATGAAGGAAACAATCCTTTATATACCCGGATAGCCCCATGAAAAAACAGATTTCAACCAGGATCTTCCGGATCTGCTGCCCCTGCTCCGTGTTGGGAAACATTACATGGCCCGGACCGGTTGACATAATTTTTGACACATGTTACGATTCTATTACTAAATCATTACGTGCACGTAATGATCAATCAGAGAAAGTGAGGAAAACCTTATGAAGAAAAATATCAAGAAACTGCTTCTCCTGTCAACCGTTCTGGCTGTTCTGCTGGTTCCGCTGCAGGGGGCTTTGGCAGCAGATACCTCCGGATCCCGGAATACCGGCAACACATGCACCGTCTCCCTATGGAAAGGATTCTGCAACCGGATTACATACACCATTTTTAATGGATGGAAATGGATCCCGGTGAGACACAATCCTGCCGACTGCAAAAAACCGACACCCGGCTCAACAACAGAGCCAACTCCGGCTCCCACCACAAAGCCGACTCCGGCTCCCACCACAAAGCCGACTCCGGCTCCCACCACAAAGCCGACTCCGGTTCCCACTGCAAAGCCGACTCCGGCTCCCACTCCAAAACCCACGCAGAACCCGGGACAGTCTTCCGGCTATCAACTGAGCGCAGAAGAGCAGAAAATGATTCAGCTGGTCAACCAGGAACGTCAGAAAGCCGGTGTGTCTCCCCTGACAATCGATCCGGAGCTCAGCCGCGTTGCCAGGATCAAGTCACAGGATATGAAGGACAACGGCTACTTTTCCCATACTTCCCCCACGTATGGAAGTCCTTTTGATATGATGAAGAGCTTCGGCATCACATACCGCACAGCAGGAGAAAACATTGCCCTGAACAGCAGCGTGGAAGGTGCCCATACCAGTTTGATGAATTCGGAAGGACACAGGGAAAATATTATGAACTCCAGCTTTACCCATATCGGAATCGGGATTGTAGACGGCAGATATTACACCCAGATGTTTATCGGAAAATGAGGAAAAGCAACAAAAATAAAATAGTTGAAATCCTTTCCACTTGAACGGAATGGATTTCAACTATCGCAAAGGGAAACGGTTTACAAACCGGTTCCCTTTTTTTCAGCCTGCAGTGCAAAACTTCCTGCCTTTTGCAAGCCACATGGATACCGGGAACGGACTGACATCCACAGCTTTCTGCTGCCCTACAGGGGAATGCGGGTGATGATGGTGTTGGCGCCCATTCTTGCCACATGATAACACCCAATGACAGGAGTGTTATACTGCCTGCACAACGGAAGGATTCGCCCGGTCATATAAGGTGAAAACCGAAGAGACAAACCACAGCCCACTGCAACTTCCTTTGGGGTAGACATAACCTGCGTCGGAATGCCTTGATCCTGAAGAATCTGAGCAAAATGGAGGGCATGCTGTCTGGAACGAAACGACAGGATGTCAAACGTTTCCTGATAGGGCATTTGCTTCACTCCTTTGGTTCTATAATATTCCCTGATTTAATATATTGGTTAGGAAAGAAAGTTGTTACAATATATAATTGGGGGAAATACCATGATATATATGGACAATGCTGCGACAACCTGGCCCAAGCCACCGGCTGTCTGCCAGGCGGTAATGGAATGTATGGAAAAATACGGTGCAAACCCGGGCAGATCCGGACACAAAATGGCCGTTCAGGCTGGGCAGATCCTGCTGTGTGCCCGAGAAATGCTCTGCGAGCTGTTCCATCTGAGCGATCCCTTCCGGATTATCTTCACCTATAATTGTACCGACAGTCTCAATCTGGCCATCAAGGGCCTGGTGGCTCCGGGAGATCACGTAATCACCACATCCATGGAACACAATGCCGTCGCCAGGCCGTTAAAAAAACTGGAAAAGCAGGGCCTGGAACTGACCCTTGTGCAGTGCAGTCCGGAGGGAATCCTGGATCCCGGGGATATCCGAAAGGCAATCCGGCCCAACACCCGTCTGATTGTCACCACTCACGCCTCCAATGTCACAGGCGCCATTCTACCGATTGAAGAAATCGGCAATATTGCCAGGGATCACGGGATTCCTTATCTGGTGGACGCGGCCCAGACAGCCGGAATCCTTCCCATTGATCTGTCTGCCCTGCCGGTGGATCTGATGGCCTTCCCGGGTCACAAGGGACTACTGGGGCCGCAGGGCACAGGAGGCCTGTACATTCATCCGGATGTAAAACTGGACACGGTCCGGGAAGGCGGGACCGGCAGTCAGTCCGAGAGCCTGGACCAGCCGGATCTGCTGCCGGATAAATATGAATCCGGAACGCTGAATACTCCCGGCATCGCAGGACTGGCAGCCGGTGTAAAATATATTCTGGACCAGAGCCCATCCAAACTGCTGGCCCGGGAACAGCGATTGGAAAAGTTCTTTCTGGAAGCCCTCTCGCATATCAGCGGAATCAAAATGTACCAGCCTTCCGGAAAAGGCAAAACCGGCATCGTATCCGTCAATGTTGGAGATAAGGATTCGTCCGAGGTCTCCAATCTGCTGGATGAACGCTATGACATTGCAACCAGAGGCGGACTTCATTGCTGTCCGCTTGCCCATGAAACCATCGGTACCATGAATCAGGGCACGGTACGTTTCAGCTTTGGTATTTTCAATACTTTGGAGGAAGTAAAACAGTGTGTCCGGGCATTGTACGAAATCAGCCGGGGCGGTTAACCGATTCGCCGGGAAGGACGCGCTCCGCAATGCTTCTCCAGTCCTCAGCTTTTGCTGTCCTGGCTCCCATCCCGGAGAAATTTCCTTTATCAGGTGAATTCTTTTCGCTGTGGGACGTTCTCCTGCCGACGGTTTCCAGAACCAGCTCATCCGCAATTTTGCCAGCTGTTTCCCTTGGAAGTCCCATGGAAATCCCCATGGACAAGCCCGCCAGGAATATGGCCTGCGTATCGGTAAAATCGAGTCGGATGACATCGCTTCCCCGATAGTTGGGCAAATCCTTTCTGCTTGTGCCGACAAGGACAGGGATTTCCCCGGGCTCACAAAATTCCCGGACAGCACACAGCAGCCCTTCCGAAATGACACCCCTTTCGTAATCCAATATCGTTACAAGACGAATATCGTTTGCGATCAAGGCCACCAATCGCAGCACATCATGAAAGATATCGGATACAAATTCCCGTGTATCTTCCCCGTCCCGGGAAGCAGGTGACAACTCCCCGGCGGTGTTCCAAAGGTTTCCCGCTGTACACCAGGAATCTTCCACTCCCAGAATAGCAGGAATGCTCTTTTGGCCCAGTATCTTCCGAATCTTTTCCCCTTCTTCATCCTTCCCAACCACACCTGCCAGAGTGACTTTCCCGCCTATGCTTCTGATATTTGCAGCCACACTGGCTGCTCCTCCGAGGCAGCAGATGATTCCGTCCGGATCCGGCATCAATGCATGGGCCTTCCGGCACAGGTCTGTCTCCCGGTTCAGCACATATTGATCCAGCATAATATCGCCGATTACCAGTATCTCATATGGAGATCTGCGTTCTCCTGTCATCCCGTTCCGATTTACCATGAAAATCCTCCCATGAAGAATAATAGACAGGATTAATTCCTGTAAAACAGCAAAAAGATGGGAAGCGGGAGGAAACGAACCTCCTCCCGGTTAAATACCCATGGACTTCCGAATATTCAATATTCCTTTTCCCTGTGCATATTTACTCACATTCATTTGAAAAGCATTTTTCGTCAAAGCATCTTTTACCTCAGACGGCGTCATTCCCGGATTCCTTCCGACAAGCAGGGCAGCTGCGCCGGAAACAACCGGCGTTGCCACAGAGGTACCGGACATACTTTTATAGGGTATTTTCAGAGCTTCCGGCCGGCGGGAACCTGTATATTCCAAATCCGCATCCGTTGCGGTGATGCCTACACCAGGTGCCACGATATCCGGCTTTACAAGATTTCGGTTTACGGGACCCCGGCTTGAAAACTCTGCTATCTTATCATCTTCGTACTTTGGGGTTCGATTATCGTCCACCGCTCCGACCGTTAAGATGAGCGGGCTCACGCCCGGAGTGGCTATGGTATTTTGCTTGGGACCGGCATTCCCTGCCGCTGCAACTACTACGATCCCTCTTCTCCAGATTTCTTCAACCGCCGCCGCAAGAGGATCCAACCGGGAACCGGAAGGCTGTGCACCCAGAGAAAGTGACAGTACCTTTATTTTATGTTCCTTCTGATGATCCGCAACCCATTGCATGCCTGCCAGAATATCGGATGAATTGCCGGAGCCATTCTTATCCATGACCTTCACTCCGATCAGGTTGGCCTCCGGTGCAATTCCCTTATATTTGCCGCTGGATGCATATCCACTTCCTGCTGCAACGCCGGCAACAAAGGTGCCATGTCCGTTGTCATCATAAGGGGACAATTTGTTGTTGACAAAATCCTTAAATGCTATGATCCGGTTCCTTGGTCTTATGAAATCCTGATGTGGGTAAATACCGGTATCCAATATTGCAATACCGACACCCTTCCCTGTATATCCTGTATTATTGATTGCTCTGGCCCCAACCTCCTGGGCGGCTACGTTTAAAAGCGAGCTCATTTCAATATCATCTGAAATATACTGCACGATGTCCGCTTTTGCTGTATCTTCCAGCTTGCCGCCTTCTATCACAACGGCATAAGCATTGATAAAAGGAAGATCATATTTTATCTTCACGCCTTTGCTTTCCAGATACTTCTTGCAGCTGTTTGTTTCCTCTTCCTTCTCTTTGGAAAATACAATGGCGGGAATACTGCTCAGGCCTAAAGTCCTGGTCTTTTTAAGCAGTCTGCCATCTATCTTTTCCCTGCCCTTACTGCTGTTTCCAAACAGAAAAGGCAGCATTGTCATCCCCGACAGACTCTTCAAGGATATCCCCCCTTTCTTCCTACCTGATATATCTTATGTATATCAAGGTGAAGATGTTAAAGGAGAGTCCTCAATTTATCCTCATTGAAGCTCGCGGATCAGTTTTTGTATTTTTCTCCTTTGCTCATTGTTCAGCATGGGCAGGACCGTCCGGAGCATCTGTTCCGCCTTCGCCGGCGTCAAACCTCCCTCCCCGGAACGAATCATCCGGGCCAGTTCCCTTACCACTTCATCTTCTGATTTTCCCTGCATCTGCCGGGCTATCTGCGACATCCTGTTCATATCCTGGGTATTGAACTCCATACTATCCCTCCTTTAAATCGCTCTTTTCCATCTATACCATCCTATTCGTACCACCTGCAATTGACACAGAAAATCAGGATCCGCAACAGGAAATGGTTTGCAAATTAATGCTGCACATCGTGCGGGAAATCGCGTATGATAGATTAGGATAATTGTTCTATCATTGTGAGGAGGGATACGATGATTCAAAGAATCAATGATTCCGCCTATAACAGAAAATCGCCTCAGGAATTCATACCAAGGCGGGATCTTTTCCCCGATGCAGAACCACCGCTGTCGGGCAAATCCACAGAAGACAAGAACCCGTCCGTCAGGAAGCCCGCCAATAAGGAAAACGGGAAAAGGTCATCGGCTTCGGAGCAGCAGGCAAGAGAACCATCAATACATACAAACAGGATTCCGGTGGAGGAAAATGAACCCCTGCCCCTGCAGCAGCCTTTAAAACCGGTGAAGAAGCAAAGCCGGACATTTGTTCCTCCGACCACATTTTTTCTTCTTTTGATTGGCTGGCTCCTGATATGGCCAAGAATGAAAAAAGCACGGCTTCCCCGGACTTACGGTATGGAATCCATGGAATCCGCCTTTGAAAACCTGCTGGACAATCCGAAAAACATAGAGATGCTGCATGCGATTTGCCCTTATCTGGAGGAACAGCAGCAGGACGCCGTTTACACCATTACAGGAATTCTGGATGCACTGAGTTCCATTCGGAGTACCCTGAACCATACCTATCCGCAAAAAATCTGGAACAGTGCAGTAAATGTGCCGTCTGATCCGGATGCAAGAAAGATAGAGCTCATGAAGGCAATAAAACCTTATGTTGACCCGGACAACCAAAGGAAACTGGATCAGATCATGGGAACCTATCACACGGTGGATCAGCTGAACCGGAATATCCGGAATTATCAAAACAGACAATCCATAGCCGGCGTACAAAATACGTCTCCCACAGAATCCTTCGGGGAAATTCTTTATATCATCCGACCCATCCTGCCTCAGGAATTCGGGGATAAAGCCGATCAGCTCCTGCAAATCCTGAAAATCGCACAAACAATGGAATCCACCAAAAAGGAAAGCCAAAAGGAGGAAGCAGGGGAAGAGGACACACAGAACAGGGAGAAGCAAAAAGATGCTGAAAATACCATGATGCAGGCTCCGCCTTCCACAGAACTGACGGATAAGCAAAATGAGTCCATGGAAATGATGGTCCGGATGGCTCAGCTGCTGTCACAGACAAAGGATTCCTCCGGCACCGGGTCCGGTCCGGATCCCGGTAAGCCGGAAGAGGCAGAATAAGGTGGCAGAAAAGGGCTGTCTGCTGCCTTGCCTCTTTTTTCCTATTCTTCCCGGACCGATTTTCTTAAAACAGTCAGAATCCCAACCGCCAGGACTCCTCCGATCCCTGCAGTAACCAGCTGTGGCCAGCTGAATTGAGCAGAAAGTGCCGCGCGCATTTTATCCGGAGCATTGGGCAGGAAAAAAGGCAGGACAATCTTCACCACACCAAGATACAACGTGATGAATTTCAGCACGGCACCGGTGACGACGGCCAGAATCGGATTCTTATCATACAGAAGAGACGCCATCACCACCAGAACGAAATTGCCAAAGGCAAT
Source organism: Eubacteriales bacterium mix99 (assembly GCA_038396605.1). NCBI lineage: Bacteria > Bacillati > Bacillota > Clostridia > Eubacteriales > Eubacteriales bacterium mix99. Next base: position 2,036,191 of record CP121690.1, on the reverse strand, counting down.
GGGAACCACCAGAACAGGGGATGGCGTAAATCCCTGAATCAATGCGATAATGGGAGCGGCAAGGGCAATAATCAGTCCTCCCCTGATTCCCATCATAACAGCCGCAACAATGAGACACAGATTCACAAGGGAACCCACAACAGTCTGGCTTATGTTGGAAGGAATGGCAGGAATCCACAGCCGAAGCGATTGAAACATCACCGTCAGTGCCAGTAAAATAGCTGTCCTGGCAATCCATCGGATTGATCTGTTCATAACAATTCCACCTTCTTTCCATCGTACTCCCTTATTTTCATAACAAGTACCGTTACATCATCGATCATTTGATTCCCCCCCAATATTGCCTGATACAGATCCAGCAGATATCCCGTCGTTTCTTCCGCAGTCGTGTTCTTCATTCCTTTCAGGAACTCCATCAGATTGGACTCATTGAATTGATCCGGCTTCTTCCGGTCAATTTCAATCAGCCCATCCGTAAAGAACAAAAGGCTGTCCCCCTCCTCCAGCTGAAGCCTCCGGTTTTCATAGGAAGGGCTTACAATCCCCGCCAGCTTGCAGATTGGCAGGCCCACAATGGGGATCGGTCGGACTTCCCCGCTTTTCTCCAGAACAAGGGGAGAAACATTCATTCCTGCGGAACAATAAGTCAATACCCGGCTCTTCAAATGATAGATTCCATAAAAAAGCACAGTATAGACTTCCTCAGGAAACGGCATCCGGTTATAGGTATAATAGAGATTATTCAGGACCTGCTTGGGGGACAGAACCCGGATGTGCCCGTCGTCATATTCCCTGCGGACATGAATATTCTGGTTGATGAAGACGGTAATCATGGCGGCGGAAACGCCATGGCCTGCCACATCGCCGATCAGGATCCCCACATTTTCATCATCCAGCCGGTATACATTGTAGAAATCCCCGCCTATTTTTTCACAGGGCAGGTAGCTGGCGTAAAATTCAAGGCCATCCGCAGTGGGAAAACTGGCGGGCAGCAGCGCACTCTGAATGTTCCTGGCATAATTCAGATCCTTTATCAGCTTTTCATTGGCCACCGTAATCTCTTTCGTTCTCTGCTTCACCTGATCTTCCAGGTCGTCCGCATACCGGCTAAGCTTCTGCTCTGTCTTATGTAAAGCACGATAGGGCTTCTGAACATTCAATACAAACTTTGCCTTGAACAAGAAATAATAGGCAGCAATTTTATAAATATGCCCCAGCAGATTATAGGAATCATATACATTGCAGTACTGCGTAAATGCCATCTCACTGAAAATACTCAGCAAGATCGAAAGAATGACATACCGGTATCCTTCCTCCCCCTTCTCCCATCTGTAACTCCGATAGAAGAGCCCCAGGCTGATTAAAAAAACAGCAATAATCAGATATTCCAGGTGGATCTTCAGGGGAGTCAGCCCCTGCCCTTCAATAAACAGGGGTGGAATCTGATCCAGCCGGTAGGTCAGGAGATAAAGCAGGACTCCGCTGTAAACCAGGGAAACCGAGGCACAGAGTCTTCGGCTGACCCTTGTGGCTCTGTCCCGTACCAGGCCGGCAAGCAGCATCCCGATACAGGAAGTAAGACGGGCAGCAATCCAGAAGGACGTTGCCTTCGGTACGGAAGACGGGGTCAGAAACTTTGGCATGCCATTGTAGCTGAGCGTATGGAACAGATCCAGCAGGCCGACTGACAGAAAAGTGCATGAAAAAATGAGCGTCCGCAGGCGCCTGCAGCGCTCAAATGTATAATGGGAAATTAAAAAAATACAAAAGGACATAACAATACTCAGAAGCTCCAGACAAGTATGAATGGTCAGAAAATCATCCATATGAAAAATATGATACAGATATGGATCCAGCCAACGCACCAGGCCATACAGAACAGCCGAAAAAAGAAAGACAGCAAGAAAAAGAAACCGATCCTTCCGAAATCTCTGAGTCCCCATAATCCCCCTCCGATATCCCTTCCTTTACGATATCTGATTATAACATAAAATACCCAGATAATACAATTTTCCTATAGATGAATTTGTTTCCTTGTTTCCCCTTCCACCTTTCCGACGGCATAGCCAAGGGAAAAGCTCTGCATCATTCCCCCGGCGATAAAACCGATCAGCAGGGCCTTTTCCTCCCTGCTCAGTCCGATGTCACCTGCCACCATGAATTCTCCGGCCTTTTCTCCGGCAATCAGGTGAATCGCCTGTTTTGTTCCCGTATAAGGACCATTCAGTTTTCGGTTGGCCTCTATGGTATATTCCTTGATGCGATCTCCGGTCCGCAATGTTCCCACCCTTTCGTACAAGCTAGTTTAATGATTCCCTAGGATTTACATTTTATACCTGATTCTACAATGCGTTTCCTACAAAAGACTTGTCACATGGAGATCATTTCTGAAGGAATTTGGCCATCAGCACTTCATCTACCCATCGATTTCTGAAATAAAACTGTTCCTTCCGGCAGCCTTCCACAAGAAAACCCATTTTACGATACAGGGAAATCGCACGGACATTGGTGGAAAATACACTGAGACATAACTTATGATAATTTCTTTCCTTTGCCCAATCCATTCCGTAGGCCAAAAGCGCGGACCCAATTCCCATAGTCCGCGCTTCTTTGATCACATGAATCCCCAAAGTACAAAAATTTCGGGACTTTTGAGACATTCCTCCTGCAAAAACAGCAATTCCTCCGACGATCCGGCTATTCAAAACAGCCACCGCGATCAGATTCCTGGAGCGATCCAGATGCCGTATCATTTTCTCCTGCTCCGGAACGGACCGCACAGCATGATCTTCCAGAAAATAGATCCCTTCCTGACATACTTCCTCCAGGGTCTCCAGAAATGCTGCGGCATCCTCCGGATAGGCCGGCCGTATGATCAGATTTTCACCGGTGCCTGTCATTGAGTGCCAGGACTTCCACACGGCATGGACTCCTCCCGTCAATTACAGAATCTGTTCTTTACTTATTATTTATTCTATAGAGAAAGTATGAATTCCTGGCTGTTTCAATTTATTTCCAAAATGTGAGATCTTCCGGCTATTTATTCATGGGTTTTTTATTCCTCTTCTTCAGAAAAGTTGTTTTCTATCAGCTTGCTGATTTTGTAAAGAGCTGCGACTTCATCAGGACCGCTGACCTGGATCTTTATCCTGGTTCCCTTGAAGATCCCCAGGGCCAATACAGACAAAAGGCTTTTAGCATTTCCTGTTTTATCGTCCCGGATAATGCTGACATCCGACATAAAGCTGCCTGCTGTCTTGATCAGCATGGCAGCAGACCTGGCATGCAGTCCGGTTTCATTCTTAATGATAAATTCCTTTTCAATCATGTTTCCCCACTTCTCCGTTCTAATTCGTATTCAGATAAAGTAACCGGCAGGTATCGGTTCCTGATTTGCCCCGGTCCAATCCAGCCTGATGATGATTTAAAATTATTAGGTATATTGTACATGATCTTTGCAAAAAGGGCAAGTTATACTTGACAATTCTCTCGTATTTAGCAATAATGAGTCTGAAGATAAGCAGCTTTGACGGGAAGGAGTAGTATCTGTCCCTTGTCAGCAGAGAACCGGGTGGGGTGGAAACCCGGCGGCAGGCAGATAGGAAGGCATCCCCGAGCTGCAGGAAAAAGAGGATTCCCTCTGGGAATCAAAAAGGGTGGAACCGCGGAAGACAAGTCTTTCGTCCCTTTATGGGAAGAAGGGCTTTTTTATTGCCAGGAAAGGAGACAAACGTCGATGGAAAACAAGATGGAAAAACTGATCGCTCTTTGCAGGGGACGGGGCTTTATTTACCCCGGCTCGGAAATATACGGCGGCCTGGCCAACAGCTGGGACTATGGCCCGCTTGGAGTGGAATTCAAAAACAACGTGAAACGGGCCTGGTGGAAAAAATTCATACAGGAAAGCCCGTACAATATCGGCATGGATGCTGCCGTGCTGATGAATCCAAAGACCTGGGTGGCATCCGGTCATGTGGGAAACTTCAATGATCCGCTGATGGACTGCAGGGAGTGCAAGGCACGGTTCCGTGCAGACCAGTTAATTGAAGAGGATATGATAAAAAAAGGGGTGTCCGACGGTACGGCGGACGGATGGTCCAATACAAGGATGGAGGAGTATATCCGGGAAAACCATGTTATCTGCCCGGAATGCGGCAAGTCCAACTTTACTTCCATCCGTCAGTTCAACATGATGTTCAAAACCTGGCAGGGAGTAACGGAAGATTCCCGGTCGGAACTGTACCTCCGGCCGGAAACTGCTCAGGGCATCTTCGTAAACTTCAAGAACGTGCTGCGTTCTTCCAGAAAAAAGATCCCATTTGGGATCGGACAGATTGGCAAGGCATTCCGGAATGAGATTACCCCCGGGAATTTTACCTTCCGAACCAGGGAATTTGAACAAATGGAGATGGAGTTTTTCTGCAAACCGGGAGACGATATGGAATGGTTTCATTACTGGAAGGAATTCTGTAAAAACTGGCTTCTCGATCTTGGACTGTCCGGGGAACATATCCGGCTGAGGGATCATGAAAAAGAGGAACTATCCCACTACAGCAAGGCAACAACGGATATTGAGTACCGGTTTCCTTTTGGCTGGGGAGAACTATGGGGAATTGCCAACCGTACGGATTATGACCTGAAGCAGCACGCAAAATACTCCGGGGAAAATCTGAACTATCTGGATCCCGCCACCAACGAGCAATACGTTCCTTACTGCATTGAGCCTTCCCTCGGGGCAGACCGGGTTGCCCTTGCTTTCCTGAGCGAAAGCTATACAGAAGAGACGCTGGACAACGGAGACAAGCGCGTCGTAATGAAGCTTCATCCCGCCCTGGCGCCTTATCAGGCAGCCATCCTGCCGCTCACCAAAAAACTTCGGAAACCCACAGAAGCTCTTACCAGAAAACTGGCCGGAAAACTCAATGTGGACTATGATGAAATCGGCAGCATTGGAAAGCGGTACCGCAGGGAAGATGAGATTGGCACTCCCTTCTGCATCACCGTGGACTTTGACACACTGGAGGATGATACCGTAACCATAAGGGATCGCGACACCATGGAACAGATCCGCCTTTCCACCAACGAATTGATCGGCTGGCTGGAGGAAAAAACGGCTTTTTAACAAATGCCGTCTACCGCTGCAGGCGGTAAGAGGAATCAACCCAAAGTACAAAATATAGTTTGCACCCGGAAAAGGAGAGGAAATGTCGAAAACGGCATTCCCTCTCCTTCTTTTCTGCTGCGAAACCTGCGCTTTTCCATATTCTCTGGACTACCTCATCCTCCGCGCATTTTGCAGGCTTGCTCAAACTTCCCCGATGGCTTCCGTAGGACAACTTTCGATGGCCTCCCGGACCGAGTCCTCCAGTTCCGTCGGAACATCCTCTTCTATGGCTTCAGCCTTCTCGTCATCCCCCCAGTGAAATACATCCCCGCAGGTGCTGATGCACAGCCCGCAGCTGATGCACAAATCCGGATCCACATGTGCTTTCAAAATAATTCCTCCTCATATTGTCATGTTGAAGTTCCCACCAGAAAACTGTCTCTTGTTACTCGCAACACACATAAATCTATATTACCCCAGCCCGGTATCGATTAAACCATTTTTACAAAATTTTTAACCCTGCCGTACAGGGCATCATCCACTTCAACCTCCATCCGAACGCCGTTTTCCATAAATTCCTCCGCAAGAATATTGCCCTCCTCATGGAGCAGGGATCGGACGGTCCCGTGGTCATACGGCACAACCAGCTGCAGATGATGGGTCTGTCCCGGCAGATTTTCCCGGATCAACGCAAGAAGCTCCTCCAGTCCTTCCCCATTGCGGGCGGAAAGGAATGCCTGCGGCTTTTCAACGGGAAGCATGGCCGGATCCGTCACCGTATCCATTTTGTTGTATACCGTGATGATTTTCTGAGATGCTCCCAGCTTCCTCAGCACCCGACGGACCACCGCCATTTGATCCATCAGGTTCGGCGAACCTGCATCCACAATATGCAGCAGCAAGTCTGCCTTTACCACTTCCTCCAGAGTCGAATGAAAAGCCTCCACCAGATCATGAGGCAGCTTATCAATGAAGCCCACGGTATCAATCAGAAGAAACCGCCGGCCATCCGGCAGGCTGATTCCCCTGGAAACCGGATCCAGCGTGGCAAACAGCTTATCTTCCACCAGGACGTCGCTGCCGGTCAGGGCATTCAGCAGTGTGCTCTTTCCGGCATTGGTGTAGCCGGCCAGGGCAACAATGGGAATCCTGTGCTTTTCGCGCTTTGTCCGCAGGGCGCCTCTTCTTGCCCGGACCTTTTCCAGCTCTGTTTCAATTTCATGAATCCGCCTATAAATGTGGCGCCGGTCGGTTTCCAGCTTTTTTTCCCCCGGCCCTCTTGTGCCAATGCCTCCGCCCAGCCGGGAAAGAGCAATCCCCATGCCGGTCAGCCTTGGAAGACGATATTTGAGCTGGGCCAGTTCCACCTGCAGCTTACCTTCCCTGGATACGGCATGCCTGGAAAAGATATCGAGAATAAGTGCGGTGCGATCAATTACCTTCACCCCCAGTATGTCCTCGAGATTTTTGATCTGCGCCGCGGAAAGCTCATCGTCCGCTATTACCAGATTGGCATTCCGGGACTGACACAGAAGTGCCAGTTCAGACGCTTTTCCCGTTCCGATATAAGTGCCCGGTTCGGGTGCCTTCCGGTTCTGCGTGGTTTTGTACAGTACTTCTGCACCGGCTGTCCTTGCCAGTTCCTCCAGTTCATAGACCGATGCAAGCCCTTCCCCATGATCATCCAGGCCGATAAGAACCGCCCGCTCGTCTTCCTCCGTCGAAGGACGAATCGCCGCAGGAATGCCAATCAGCGGATCCCGCCTCCGGATCTCCCGCATCAGGTCCGTACCGCAAAGCTCCTCCATGGGAACAGGCCCATAAATCGTGCAGGGCTCCTCCGATTCCCCGGGGGGATTCAGAAAAGCCGTATAGCTCTCCGAAAACACTCCGTCCCGGACCCCTATGGCAGTTATGGCATCAAACCGCATTTGCCGAAGGGAATTCAGATCCACCCGGGACAGCCTTCCGCTGCCGTCGGGATGGGTATGGATGCATCGGGTTCCGCTCAGGCGCGTCTCACTTCGCCGCAATCCTTTGTCGGGCAGGGAGACCTGATCGTGTTCCCCGATGGAAACGTCCAGAATCTCTCCTCTTCGGTTCAGAGTAACGGATATCTCCCGATTGATCTGACCGGTCCATTCACAAAGCAGCCGGATCAGTTCCTCGGAAAGATAATCTTCCCTGTCCACTGATCGTTCATTTATACTTTCCAATCGGGATAGATCGTGTTTGGATAATCCCGTTGTATTCCCATTGATCATATTTCATCCCTGCCTTTCTGCTGAACCTTTCTTATCCGCCCGCCTGTATCATACCTGGTCCATCGAAAAACCTCAAAGGATTTTCCGGTTATAATCAAGCTTTCGCTTTCTCAGAAATTCCTTCATGCCGGCCGTATCCAGGCAATTCAATATGTCCTTTCTTTCACACCAGCCTTTTCGGGCCACTGCCGTGCCAAACCCCGTATTGGAAATTTCGGCTACACTGTGAGCGTCCGGATTGATTATCAACCGAATGCCCATTTCCCTCACTTTTTTGCACCAGCGCCAGTCCAGGTCCAGCCGGTGGGGATTGGCGTTGATCTCGATTACAACTTCCTTTTCTGCCGCCTTCTCCAGAATGCGTTCCATTTCCAGTTCATATCCGTCCCGGGACAGAAGCAGCCTGCCTGTCGGATGCCCCAGAATTGTGGTGTGCGGATTCTCCAGTGCTTTCAGGATCCGATTGGTCATGCTGCTCCTGTCCATGCGAAAATTTGAATGAACCGATGCAATCACAAAGTCAAAGCAATCAATAAAATCATCCGGGTAATCCAAGGATCCATCCGGAAGAATATCAGATTCGATTCCCCTGAAGATATGGAAATCGTCCCATCCTGCATTGAGCTTATCGATCTCTTCCTGCTGCCGGATAACATCCTCTTCCTTCAGGCCCCGGGCATAATAGGCAGAACGGCTGTGATCCGATATCCCCATATAGTGATATCCCTGTCTGCGCGTCTCCTCTGCAAGAGCCATCAGGGTATCACTGCCGTCACTGTACCGGCTGTGCATATGAAAGATTCCCTGAAGATCCCCGCTCTCCACCAGCTTTGGCAGCCTGTCCTCCAGGGCCGCCTCGACTTCTCCCGTATCCTCCCGTAATTCAGGAGGAATATAGGGCATCCCCAGGGCCTGGTATATCTCTTCTTCGTCTGCACAGGAAACCCTTTGTCCATCTTCTCCGCGGAACAGACCATATTCATTCATTTTCAGGCCCATGGACTTTGCCAGATGCCGCAGCCTGGTGTTATGCTCCCTGCTTCCCGTAAAGTGCTGAAGGGCATAGGGATATTGTTCCGGAGATACCACCCGCAAATCCATGGCAATTCCTCCCTGCAGGCGGACACTGGTTTTGGTCTCCCCCTGTCCGGTAACATCCGCCACATCCGGCAGGGATACAAAATACTCCATGACATCCTTCGGCCGGTCCGAAGAAGCCAATATATCAATATCCTTTACCGTCTCCCGGCTTCTGCGCAGACTCCCTGCAATCTGTATCGACTGGATCTGCGGACAGTTCCTACCCTTTTTCAGGATGGAATAAGCCATTACACCGGCTTCGGAAAGCAAATATCGGTCGGCTCCGGTACGGACATGGGCAATCCCTTTCAGAATATTTTGCTGCGTTTTTTCCCCAAACCCGGGCAGACCCACCAGACGATTTTCCCGACATGCATATTCCAGCTCCCCGATGGTGGTAATCCCAAGTGTGTCATAAAGGGCACGGACTTTTTTGGCGCCCAGACCCGGAATCTTCAGAAGCTCGAACAAGCCGGATGGAAACTCTGCTTTCAGGTCTTCATAATATTTTAAATGCCCTGTTGTCACCAATTCGCTTATTTTTTGTTCCAAAGCCTTTCCAATGCCCCGGACATTGCCCAGTCTGTTTTCCTGAATCAGGGTTTCCAGATCCTCGTCCAGGGACTCCACGGCTCTGGCTCCATTTTCATAAGCACGGGTTTTAAACGGGCTTTCCCCTTTCCATTCCAGATAAAAGCCAATTTCATTCAGAATATCCGCTACGATATGTTTGTCCAATCCATCCGCTCCTTCTTTCAGAATATCGAAAACCTGACCAACTTTCGTTCTTTACATATTATAAACGGATTTGTCCCGTCTCACTCAGCAAAGACTCCAATCATCTGAATGGTCCGGCAAAGCCCCTTCAATGGCATTAATAATAGTTATCGGCAAAAAAGTCTGAAAAATAACAATGGCCCGTAAAAACGGGCCATTTATCGTGCCTCCTGAATTAATAGTACTTTTTCCTGTCCTGCTCCTCATACAGCTTATTCAGAATTTCGCCGAAGCGCTGGTAGTGGACAATTTCCCTCTCCCTCAGCCAGCGGAGAGGATCAATGACATCCGGATCATCCGCCATATCCAGCAAATTTTCGTAGGTTGCCCTTGCTTTCTGCTCGGCTGCCAAATCCTCTGTCAGGTCCGCAATGGGATCTCCCTTTGACGCAAAATAGGCTGCGGTAAAAGGTACCCCTGTGCCGGTAGCGGGCCAGTTGGAACGCTCATGATCCGCATACCACGGACCCAATCCGGAATCCTTGAACTCATCCGCGGGTGCGTCTTTCATCAATTGGTGAACCATCGAACCCACCATTTCAAAGTGGGCAAGTTCTTCTGTTCCGATATCATTCAACATAGCGCTGGCCTCCGGGATCGGCATATGATATCGTTGGTTAAGATATCGCAGGGATGCTGACAATTCTCCGTCAGGACCACCATACTGGCTGATTACACAGCTGGCCATTCTTGGGTCCGGGTTTTTGATCCTGACCGGATACTCCAGTTTTTTCTCATATAACCACATACATCATACCTCCTATCCCTCAATTTATGTCCCAGGGCCATGGGTCATTGATCCACTGCCATGGACACCTGCTGCCGGAACCAAAGCCAAAATTAATGAGAGGGCCGTACATTCTCTCATATTCCTGCTTCAATGCGGCTATTTGCCCGGCATAGGCATTAAAATCGTTCAAAGCTCTTTGATTGTCGGGATGACTGTCAAGAAACAGGTTTAATTCCACTGCAGCAAATTCATATGCCCGGATTTTATTAAGAAGCGCCTGTTTTTGATCCATCATTGCAATCCCTCCTGACATCTCATCATATACGGCATGACCAGATCCTCAAAAAGAGTGCCCTGATGAAGGGCTTCCTCCGGTGAAAGGACTCTCGCATACGGCTGATCCAGCACGTAAGCTCTTGCCAGTTGACAGTTTGGCTGGGCGGGAAACCGTGTCTGCACGGAATCCTGTCCCTCCGGCTGCTCCTGATAATCTTCGTACGCCATACAATGCACTCCTTCCTATGATCCAATGCGATATCTACATCTATATGTTATTCCATATCCATGAAATAAGTGCATGATGACAGGTAAATGACAAAAACAGCAGAATGCGGATCATAAGGAGAAGGATATTACGATCGTTCCAGCCACTTCTTTAAATTTTCCCTTACAAATTCATCGTCATTCAGGTGAGGATACATGCGCATCACCCGGTCAATTTCCTCCGACTGACCCGGGGAAAGGGTTTCCTCCGCATCCAGGCACCAGATGCCTTTCATCAGGCCCTGCCGCCGAAGCACTTCATGAACTCCGGCAATACAGCCTTTGAATTCGTTGGCCGTATCAAAGAAAGCGGCATTGGCGTCGGTTACCTGCGCAGCAAGCGTCAGAAGCTCTGCGGGAATGGCATCCTTTTTTCCTGCTTCCTTCAGCCGTTGAAAAATTTTCACTGCCGTATGGGTCCACACTGCCCAATGGCCCAGCAGTCCCCCTGTAAATCTCTGTTTGTATTCCTTCCCGCCCCTGCAGAACCGATATTCGGTAAGCAGATCCATGACAATGTGATCGTCATTTCCCGTATACAGGGCAATGTCCTCCCTGCGGTCTGACAAGGCCACGGCACGTACCACGTCAATGGTCTGGTATCGATTGAAGGAGGCGCATTTGATGCCGATCACGCCGGGAATATCGCAGAGTCTCTGCCAATAATCATAGGAAAAAATCCTGCCGCCTACCGAAGGCTGAAGATAAAAACCCACAACCGGGAGCACGGAAGCCACTTCCTCCGTGCGCCGGATCAAATCGTTCTCACTCAGCTGCGCCAGTCCTCCGGGGCTCAGCAATGCAGCATCATACCCAAGCTTCTGTGCCAGCTCCGCCTCGCTTACGGCCTGATCCACAGGCCCGCAGACGCCCGCCACCCGGAATATCCCTTTCCCGGTTTTCCCTTCACAGGCATCCATTTCTTCTGATGCGATCTTCAGCACCGGCTCCAGCAATCCAATCCGGGGATCCCGAATGGCAAACTGCGTTGTATGCACCGCCACCGCCAGGCCTCCCGCCCCGGCATCCAGATAATATCGGGAAAGAGCCCGCTGTCGCCGTTCATCCAGCTTCCTGTCCGGATTCAGTGCAAGGGGATGAGCCGGGATCACCGTGCCTTCCCGAAAACGTTTCAGGGCATCCTGTCGAATTGTCATCAGTATTTCCCCTTTCTTTCCTCAAAATGAGTCGGCTTATTCAAGGTACGCCCGCCGGACAGAGTCCATTCTGCCTGCCACTGCAGCATGGTCCGCAGGGAAACCGACGGATACCCAAAGGTTTTCATTGCTTTCGAAGAGTTATTCAGAAATGCACTGTCCGATTCCTCCCCTTCAAACCGTACTTGCTTATGAAGCAGCTTTCCCAGCTCCGTGGCAGCAAACCGTACGGAAACCGTTTCCGGACCGGTAATGTTCATCCGCTCTGCCGGGCTTGCGGTATGAAGCAGGGCACGCAGGGCCATTTCGTTGGCATCCCCCTGCCAGATGCAGTTAAAGCACGGCATGTTCACGGATACCGGCTGGCCTGCCATGATATCGGATGCAATATCACAGAGTACGCCATACCGAAGATCAATTGAAAAGTTCAGGCGATAAAAAAATACAGGGGTGTGATACTTCAGGGAACCATATTCAAATACCCTTTCCCTTCCCAGGCAGGACATGGAATACTCCCCGTTTGGCATGGGAGACGTCTCTTCCGTTGCCCCGCCGGACCAGACAGGCAGCATGGGATAAATATTTCCTGATGAAAAAACAACAATATTGGAATGTCGGTATCGTTCCGCCACCAGGGCCGGCAGCCAGACATTCATTGCCCAGGTTCGGGACTCCTGCCCTGCTGTACCAAATTTTCTGCCTGCCATGTAAATCACATTTTCTGCATCCGGCAGGGAGTCCAGCGCTCCCTGCTCCAGCAGATCCACGGCAATCGTTTCCACCCCGTTGTCATTCAACAGCTTCGTGGCGAGGGGATCCGTAAACCGTGATACTGCAAGAATTTTTTGTCCTCTGCCCGCCTTTTCCACTGCTTTTTTCGCCAGAAGACTCAGGGTAGGCCCCATCTTTCCCCCGGCTCCCAGGATCATAATGTCGCCTTTGATTTTTGAAACATCCTCCAGCAGCTTTTCTGAAGGAGTCGTCAGGAACTCGTTCAATGTCTCTTCCTTCCACATGAAATTTTACCTCCCGTTTTTGTTTGATGGTTTCTTTTTCCTGTAATCCTCCCTGCATAAATACGACAGCAGGATTTCAGTAACGTGATTCACTCTTTTGTTCAGATCTTCCGCTTTGTCCATCGACATCCCCAGCAGTTTGGAAAGGGTATAACGATTTGAAAAATAAGGGAAACTGAAGGTGATGAGAGACAGCAGGAACTGGTCTTCCTCCACCGATTCCCGGAAGACGCCTTCCGCCTTTCCTTTCCGGATGACTTTTCGGATTTGTATCAAAGATGGGTCCCGGGCGTCCCTGAAATCGTTTTTTTGAAAATGTTTTCCCTGATTCAGGTTTTCCCAGAGAATCAATCTCACATAGGTGGGGTTCCCCTGAAGAAATTCAAAATGCAGCCGAATCAGCTTCTCCATCGCCTCAATGCAGCCCATATCCTGTGTCAGCAGTCCCACCTCCTGCTCCCCAAGCCTGCCATACACATGAACCAATACGGTGCGGTACAGCTTCTCCTTTCCGCCAAAATATTCGTAAATCATTCGCTTGTTGATGTCTGCCCGTTCCGCAATCCGATCCACCCGGGCTCCATAAAACCCTTTTTCTGCAAATTCCAGTTCTGCCGAATGGAGGATGTTTTTTCTGGTCCGGACAGAATCCCTGATTCTCGCTGCTGTCAATCCAACCCCTCCCATAAGTAACTATCTGGTTACATGATATACAGGGAAGCCCGGAAAGTCAATAAAAAAGTAAAAAGGGCAAAAAAAATAAGCAGTTGTTTCACCGCTTATTTTTTGGCCTCCGGCCAGTCTCCGGTTTTCGACTCCTCTGCCTTGCGAATCTCCATCAGCTCATCCATGCGGGTAATCTCCAGAAATTTCTGTATCCCCAGCTGGGGATATTCCAGAATCAACTTTCCACCCCGTCCTTTCATCCTTTTCAGCAATGTTATGAATAAGCCAAGGCCTGAGCTGTCCATAAAATCCACTCTGGACAAATTGACGACAGCCTTCCGGTCTGCAGGCAATAGATTATCTATAATGGTTTTTCGGATTTCCTGTGCGTTGCTGAAGGAAATATCCCCTTCCAGCTCAATATAGACCGTATCCTCCCTATGACATACTTTCATTCACTCACTCCCACTCATTTCCATGGTACAATTCCCACGGACTTTTCCCCCGGATCCGCTCTATGATACATATAAACAAACCATCCTGACTGAAACGGCCCTCTCCATATTCTATCCTATGCTCTTTCTGCTTACCGCATGAATCCAAAATTTTTCCATTTTAGCCTGTGTTATAGTCATAAACAGAAAACCTGTGAACAATAGAATCATCAATATCTTAACACAATTTTGCAATCTTTCACCCCATTTTCCGTCATCCTTTCAAAGATCCCACAAAAACACCTTTTGTAAAGTATTTCTGGAGGAACGGATAAATGCATAAAACAGGCAGAGTGGAAATAACAATCGTGCAGTACTTGATCAGTTCCCTGTATGCTGTGGTGCCCTGTACGCTGGAAACAACAATTTGTGTACCGCCGCTGGTGGCACCGCCGGCAGTGTCATTTTGCACAAGAATTTCCTTTATCACCAGTTGCAGTGGAAAACGCTCGCGGTCTTTCAGCAGAATCATTGGATTGAACCAGGAATTCCAGTTGCCTACAAAGTAGTAAAGCAGGATTACCGCCAAAACAGGCTTGGACAATGGCACTATGATTTTGAATAATATATATGCCTGTGAGGCTCCATCAATTTCAGCTGCTTCTTCCAAATCCTGCGGAACGCTCTCAAAACCGGTGCGCAATACAATCATATTCCAGGTGTTCAGTGCCGTTGGAAGAATCATGGCCCACAGGTTGTTGTAAAGCCCGATGTTTTTCACCAGCAAAAACCACGGAATCAGGCCGCCGCTGAAAAACATGGTGATCGTAATGATAACCATAAGGGCTTTTTTCCAATACAGACTTTTTCTTGAAAGCGTATAGGCCCCCAGAATTGTGAATGCCATATTGAAAAGCGTTCCAAGGCCCACATACACCAGGGTATTGCGATAACTCGTGAGGATCTTGGAATCCTTCAGCAGTACTTTGTATCCTTCCAATGTGGAAGGAGCAAGCGGAGCGAAAAGTACCCCTCTGTGAGTAGAAAGCCTGGTTGGATTGCTGAAGGAAGCCATAACAACATGCCATACCGGATAAAGACACAGTATGGTTATTATCAGGAGCAACAGCACGTTAACGATGTCAAAAACCACATCAGCACTGGTTTTTCGTTTATATCCTGTCATGTAATTCGTACCTCCTTACCAAAGGCTTGTTTCGGAAAATCGTCGGGAAATCGCGTTTGTAAACAACAATAAAATAAAATTAATAACCGAGTTAAAGAGCCCGACAGCGGTTGAAAAGCTGAAGCTCCCCTCCCGGATTCCCCTGCGATAAACATAGGTGGAAAAAACATCTGCTGTTTCATACGTCAATGGATTGTACAACAGAATAATTTTTTCCCAGTTGGAATTCATCATGCCGCCAACAGCAAAAATAAGAAGAATCAGAATAGTGGGACGGATACCCGGCAGCGTTATATGCCATATCTTTCCTACCCTTCCGGCACCGTCCAGATCAGCGGATTCGTAAAGTTCCGGAGAGATATTTGACATGGCAGCAAGGTAGATAATACTGTCCCAACCCATATTCTGCCATACACCGGAGAGAGTATAGACAGGCCGGAACAAGCCGGCTTCCCCGAGCAGGGAACGATTTGCAGTGGCTCCGGTAAAAAAGGAAATCAGATTTGTCAACAGCCCGTAAGGCTGTGTGAAAATGTGAATGATACCACAAATGACCACAATGGAGATAAAATGCGGCATATAGGTAATCGTTTGAACAGATTTTTTAAAAAATCTTCCCCGCAGTTCGTTAATCATGATCGCCAATAAAATCGGAATTGGAAACCCAATTGCAAGGCACCACAGGCTTAGCAGGACCGTATTGCGAAACTGCCGGCCAAAATCCGGGCCGGATATAAAATCCCGAAAATGCTGAAGCCCAACCCATTCGCTTTTTGCAAACCCCAAAAGCGGTTTGAAATCCTTAAATGCAATCAAAACACCCCACATCGGGCCATAACAGAAGACAATAAACCAAATCAGGACCGGTACAAAGGCAAGATACGGAAACCAGTTTTTATGAAAGTCCCTCGCAATTTTGCCTTGCCTGACAGGAGCTGTACCCTTCCAGGTACTCATCGGAACAGACATGCTTATCCTCCCTTCCCTGTTGCAAACAGAAAGGCCGTTAAATAAAACAATGCACCTATTCAACGGCTTCTTCTGCAACTCAAAAATTTACCGGGCCATATAGCGGTCGTATGCAGTCTGATGAAGACTAAGGAACTCTTCCAGGCCAGCACTTTCCGCCTTTTTTTTGAATTCGTCAAAAGCATCCACAGAAAGCTGGCCCATTATTATTTTGGCAAAGTATTCCTTGCGCATGGTGTCCAGCTGTGTAGCAATCTTTGCTTCACGGGAAGCTTCCTTTGTTGTAAAGGAAATCGGAGGCACAGCGTGTTTTGTTTCCATATTTTCCGTCCAATAAGCACGGATATCACCTGAATAGCTGCCCTCCTGTATAATCAATGGATTGGAGAAATGTTCATCACGGATATTGGGCCCGCCATGTACACGGTATTTCCAGATCAAATTCGCCAAAGGCTGCTTGTCCGGGTCATTATACATGAGACTTTCCTTATGATAATATGGGCGCCCCTCTTCATTTACCAGATGCACACTTCCGTATTCCCCCCAGTTCAGCATTTCCCAGCCCTTTTTCGTATAACCGAAGTCCAGCCAGGCCATGGCAGTATCCACGTCTTCACACTGCGTTGTAATTGCTGTGGGGCGCCCTGTATTCGCCCAGTTTTTATATCTGGTCTGCGGGGTGTCGCCCTCTTTTAAAACGGGATTGAGTATGCCAACGAAGTCTTCATCCAGGTCACCGGATTTCCAGAATCCCCACATGGTATCAGGAGAATCCATCATCATGGCGCAATCATCGGAGACCGCCTCCGCCATGCGCTGATTGAAGTCTGCTGTGGTCCAGTCCGCATTGATCAGCCCCATGGACTGCCACTTTGCCATAAGTTTCAGATATTCTTTCGCCTTTGGCTGCTCGGGACCCCAACCGATTTTGCCGCTATCGTCCACAAAAGTCCAGTCCCAGACACCATAGGCTCCGTTAATGATATCAGTGAAAATCTGACCGTAAGTGGAACCATAATTCAAAGGCTCCTTATAACCTTTTGCCTTTGCAGCAACCAAAAAATCTTCCCAATCCTGTATGGTAACAATGTCTTTTGCCTGAAAACCGGTTTTATCCAGAGCCTCCTGCTTGACCAGAGCGCCAAACCACATCCACTCGGGATAAGGTGAAAGACCATGGAAACCCAAAAGCTTGCCATCGTCCGTAACCGTTGTTCTTCTGCGGTTTTCATCCGAAGAACGGAATTGCGCATAGTTGGGCGCTTTTTCTTCCAGGATATCCGTCAGATCCAGATAAGCACCGTCCTGCCAGCCTGCTGTCAGTCCCCCTTTATATTTGTCGGCTTCCACAATTATGTCGGGAAGATCACCGGAGGTGATCATGATGTTAAACTGATCATCTTCCTGTCCTACTACCGGGGAAGTAAATTTTACCTTAATGCCTGTGAGTTTCTGAGCATGCCCATAAACCTCAAAGTCGTCCAAAGACGGTATCAGCGTGGACAAAAATGCATCAATCGGCATCCAGACTTCAATGGGCTTTTTATTGTTGTCAGGATAAGCAGAATAATCAGAAGGAATTTCCGTCTCATAAAGGTCCCCCAAATAACTGTCGTTTAACGAGTCGTTTACCGCATCGATTGTCTTCTGATCAGGGGAAGTGTTGCCGCGAACAGCATCACTGAGGTCTTCATCGCTGTTCGAAGCGGGGGAAGTCTTATCCCCTGAATTCTCTGTGTTGTTCTTTGGTGGGCCTGCAGAATCCGGCGTTGCATCCGATCCAACATTTTTGTCGGAATGGGAACAAGCCGCAGACGATAGAATCATCACAGCAACCAACAAAGCAGACAAGAGCTTTTTTGCTTTCATAAACCTTACCTCCCTGATATTATATTTTTTTGAACAAAATTGTATGCGCAAAGGCTTCCGCCAGCGCCTGCAATTTTCGTATCAAACAATGCCGCATGCATATACAGGAAAGGAACAATAATTATGGTTTAATTCATAAACACTGTATCAAGTATTTTGTACTTTGTCAACATAAAAATGTAGATTTATTTGTCCATAATAGTGCAAAAAATTCGCTTAAATCAAATAATAAGTCGAAAAGAAAAACAAAAGCCAGGATCTTTGGAAAGAAAGCAATGATTCCGCAGAGTAATATAGCCAGATCATAAATGATAAGAAAGGGAAAGATATTGTGCAGAATGTCTGCTGAAAAAGGCACCACAGAAATGGGAAACGACTGCAAAAAGAAAGCCAAGGAAATCTCCCTCGGCTGAAGCATCTGCTTTTCCTATGCGATGTATTCCTTCAGAAAAGCCGGTACGCTATCAGGATTTCCGTTCATTGTTATGGTAAAGCGTATATCGAATCTGTCGGACAACTTCTTTACATCGAAAATGAATCGCTCAATCTCCTTTTTGTCCTTGCCAATGATGTCCAGAAGCCCATCGATGTAAATCTGATCCGTATCATAGTTGCGTGCAATAATTCCCGCAAGGAAACCATAGAAAACATTCAGCTCCCGAATGCCAAATTCTCTGGCGTTGATGAACCGGATCCTGTGGTTGAGCTCAATCATGTGCCGGTTCTCTCCGTTGATGAACACAATCTCGCCCTTGCATTCCTTCAGCGATTTGTTCGCCATCTCAACCAGAGTTTTGGTCTTCCCGGTACCCTTGGGACCAATGATAAACTTTATCATGTGAACCGCCTCCCATTATAGATTATATTAGGGACTTCTACTGATTTCATTATAACATAGCTCCCATCCAGTTGCCATAGAAAAAAGCCCCAAATAATAAAATTGTATGCTGTATGCCTTATCCATGATGTGGTTTGCTAACCATAGCGTATCCAATAAAATATTTATTATTACGAAAAAGCGGAGGGAATACCATATTTTCTCTCCGCTCCGACTTTACTCTTTTTACTGTCTTACCGCATCCGGTTCAGGGATTTTTTCCTTTGGGCGGTATTCAGCATCGCCTTGCGAATCCGGATATTTTTAGGCGTAATCTCCACCAGCTCGTCTTCGTCAATAAACTCCAGGGCCTGCTCCAGGCTAAGATGCTTCGGTGCAACCAGCCGCAGGGATTCATCCGAGCCGGAAGCCCGCATATTGGAGACATGCTTTCTCTTGCAGACGTTGACCTCAATATCACCCTGCCGGTTGTTTTCCCCGACGACCATGCCTTCATAGACTTCCACACCCGGTCCGATAAACATGGTACCCCGGTCCTGTACGTTGAAAATGCCATAAGCCACGGACACTCCCGTTTCAAATGCCACCAGGGAACCCTGGTTCCGAGTTTCGATATCCCCCTTGCAGGGCTCATAACCGGCAAAGATCGAATTCAGGATTCCTTCTCCGCGCGTATCGGTCAGGAATTCGGGGCGATACCCAAACAGGCCCCGGGCGGGAATGGTAAACTCCAGCCGCACGCTTCCATTGTTGCTGTTCACCATATTGATCATTTCCCCTTTGCGGGAACCTAATTTTTCAATGACAATTCCGGTAAATTCCTCCGGGATGTCAATGGTAAGCCTCTCCATGGGCTCATGAAGCTTTCCGTTAATCTCCTTATAAATCACGGTAGGCTTGGACACCTGAAATTCATATCCCTGTCGGCGCATGGTTTCAATCAGAATGGAAAGGTGAAGCTCGCCCCTTCCGGAAACACGGAATGCGTCCGGCGAATCCGTTTCCTCCACCCGCAGGCTGACATCGGTATATGTCTCCCGGAACAGGCGGTCCCTCAGATTGCGGGAGGTGACATACTGCCCGTCCCGCCCGGCAAAAGGACTGGTATTCACTGAGAAAGTCATGGAAATGGTCGGCTCGGAAATTTTGACAAAAGGCATGGGATCCGAATGGTCCACTGCACAGATAGTTTCTCCGATATTGATCCCTTCCACTCCGGAAACCGCCACAATATCTCCCAGCTCGGCATTCTCCACGGCAATCCGCTTCAATCCTTCAAATTGATACAGGCTGGTAATTTTCACCCTGCGCTGATCCCCGTCCACATTGCACAGCAATGCCTCCTGACCGACCTCAATCCTGCCCCGTTCCACCTTGCCGATTGCAATCCTGCCGACATAATCGTTATAATCAATGGTGGAAACCAGCATCTGAAGAGGTCCGTCCAGATCCCCTTTGGGTGCCGGAATATACTTCTGAATCAGATCAAACAAAGGCTGCATATCCCTGCCTTCCTTATCCGCATCCAGAGATGCCGTTCCGTCTTTGGCAGAGGCAAACACAAAGGGGCAGTCCAGCTGATCTTCCGTAGCATTCAATTCAATAAACAAATCCAGTATTTCATCAATCACTTCGTGAGGTCTTGCCTCCGGCCTGTCAATCTTATTGATGACCACGATCACCGGATGCTTCAGCTCCAAAGCTTTTTTCAGGACAAATTTCGTCTGCGGCATGGGCCCTTCAAAGGCGTCCACCAGCAACAGAACCCCGTTTACCATCTTCAGAACACGCTCCACCTCACCGCCGAAATCCGCATGGCCCGGAGTGTCGATAATATTTATTTTAATGTTGTTGTGCCGGACCGCAGTGTTCTTGGACAGGATGGTGATTCCCCTCTCCCGCTCCAGGTCATTGGAATCCATGACCCGGTCCCGCACCTGCTGGTTTGCACGGAATACACCGCTTTGGCGCAGCATCTGATCCACCAGTGTGGTTTTCCCGTGATCAACGTGTGCTATGATTGCTATATTTCGTATGTCATCTCTTGTGAACATTTCATTTCCTCATTTCTCAAACTATAAAATCTCGACAAACTAATATTTTACCACAAAAGCACCTCTTTTACAAGAAATTTTATTGGCTTTTATTGATATTGCAGGATTTTGTGCAATACTTCGTCCCTTTTCTGCCGAACCCGGTCGTAATCCATGGATTGAATATAGAATCCTTCGATTTCGTCGTGGGCGGATTTGGCCCGTGCCAGATGATCCACGGCTTTGTGCAAAAGATCACGGGATCGGGCTTCGGCATCTGCCTGTTCCGGTCTGTATTCCTCCCGGGCATCCTTTTGGATGCAGTCATCCAAATCAATTTCCGCAACCGGACGGATTCCCTCCGGATTGCCCAGGCCAAAGGGACAGGGCGGACTGTTGTTCACCACAGCCGTTTGAATGTCCGGAATCAGCAGCATATCCAGTTTGTCCTCCTCCGGTTCATAGGGACAATGATATTGCTCCGTAAAAAGGCCCAGCTCTTCCGCAGACCGCGCAATGCCCGCGATCATCTGCCGGACACCGGTCCCCGGCTGTCCTTTGACAAAGAAAATCCTGCTGCTTTCCCTCAACAGGGTTTCCCGGTAATTCACCACTCCTTTTGGAGTAATGGCCGATCCAAACAAATGTCTGCTCTTTGGGGCACTCGGCTTAGAGACCGTCCCAGCCTCCAGCACGTTTTTCCGAAGTGATCCGAGAATCCGATAAGTCTCCGCCCGATTTACCGTTTCCTGCACATAACTTTCCCATTCCTCATAAGCAGCCCGGGACTGACGAAGCAAGCTGAATGCGATTTGAAAGAGCCGGCCGACCTTCTGATTCGTGGAAACGATTTCGTCCCTGTGTCGAATGATCTCCTTTTCCTCCCAATATTCACCGAGAGAAATGATCTCATCCACTGCGCCGGGGTTTTCCGGATCATTGATATGAGGCGCCGTGCCGTCCATCAGCGCCACTTTCAGGGCAGGGATCACCAGACCATCCAAAGAATCCGGGTCGGTGGGACAATGATGATATTCCACGTCATAACCCCTGTCCACGAGCTCCTGACTGATCGCCATCATAAATGTGGATTTTCCGGTGCCGGGTCCGCCTTTCAGAATAAAAATCCGGTTCGCATCCGGCCCAATCATGTACTGAAAACAGGAAACAAAGCCAGTCGTTGTATTTCCTCCGGGAAACATCCTTCTTATCTGTCCTTTTTTATCCAATTTATTTCCTCCTGTCCGGGAACCTGTGGTTCCCGTTTTATATTATGTGTAAAAAAAAGAATTGCCCATGGTCTGCAAAGACTTTTCCCGGGCAATTCCTTTTTCCTGAAATTTATTGGATATCTGTGACTTCGTATCCTGCTTCCCTGACTGCATTCCGGATGCTATCATCCGAAACCTCGCCCGTCAGTTTGATTACTGCGGTTTTCTTCTTCCGGTTTGCTTTCGCAGACTTTACCCCATCCAATCCCTTCAGAGCTTCTTCCACATGTTGCTCGCAATGGCTGCAAGTCATTCCTTCCACAAATACCGTTTTCTTTTCTGCCATTTTTATCACCCTTTCTTCTTTTCCCAAAGTCCTTCCCTTTATCCGCGCAAAGGCCGGAATCGTTTCAGCCGCAATGCATTGGTCAGAACAGATACCGAGCTGAACGCCATGGCGCCTGCTGCGATCATCGGGTTTAAAAGGGGCCCGCCGAACAGATACAGCAGTCCGGCTGCAATCGGTATCCCGGCGGAATTATAGGCAAATGCCCAGAACAGATTCTGCCGGATATTCCGGATCGTACGCTTGCTCAGTTGAATCGCTGTGGGAACATCCTTGAGATCGCTTCTCATCAGGACGATATCAGCGGATTCCATGGCTACATCCGTACCGGAACCAATCGCAATGCCGATATCCGCCTGGGCCAGTGCAGGCGCATCGTTGATCCCGTCTCCCACCATAGCTACCTTTTTCCCTTCCTGCTGCAGCTTCTTCACTTCCACTGCCTTATCCTGCGGGAGCACTCCTGCCAATACCCGGTGGATTCCCACCTGATCGGCAATGGCCTCCGCGGTTCTCCGGTTGTCTCCGGTGATCATTGCCACTTCAATCCCCATTTGTTCCAGTGTCTCCACTGCCTTTCTGCTGCTTTCCTTCATCACGTCCGCCACTGCGATGATGCCTGCCGGGTTGCCGTCCACCGCAATATACATAGGGGTTTTGCCTTCTCCTGCCAGTCGGTCATAATCCTTCTGCATCGGAAAAGCAATGTTCCGATCATCCATCAGCTTCTGGTTGCCGAGAAAAACCTTCTGCCCCCGGAGAACCACTTCAATGCCCTGCCCGGGGATCGCTTCAAA
This sequence comes from Eubacteriales bacterium mix99, assembly GCA_038396605.1. Classification (NCBI taxonomy): domain Bacteria; kingdom Bacillati; phylum Bacillota; class Clostridia; order Eubacteriales; species Eubacteriales bacterium mix99. The sequence continues at coordinate 2,013,171 of CP121690.1, read as the reverse complement.
GCTCTCCGGCTCCAGCAATTCCAGGTTTCGCTCCCTGCCCAGCCCGACAATTGCCTCGCCCAGCGGATGCTCGGAATTTTTCTCCGCAGAAGCGGACAGGAGCAGAAGCTCCTTTTTCTCCATCGGACCGGCCGGAAGAATATCCGTTACCTGCGGCTTGCCTTCCGTGATAGTCCCGGTTTTATCAAGCACAATGGTCCGGATCCTATGTGCCGTCTCCAGCGCTTCGCCGCCCTTTATCAGGATCCCGTACTCCGCGCCCTTTCCTGTACCTACCATAATGGCTGTAGGTGTAGCCAGCCCCAGCGCACAGGGACATGCGATGACCAGCACGGAAACAAAGATGGTGAGGGCAAAGGAAATCGGCTTGCCGGACAACAGCCATGCCAAACCGGCAATGACGGCGATTGCCATGACAATCGGAACAAAATAGCCTGCGATGATATCCGCTGTCCTGGCAATAGGTGCCCGGGAGCCCTGGGCTTCCTCCACCAGTTTGATGATCTGCGCCAAAGCCGTATCCTCGCCCACCTTTGTGGCCTGGAACCGAACCGTGCCGTTTTGATTGATGCTGGCACCGATAATGCTGCAGCCCTTATTTTTTTCCACCGGGATGCTCTCGCCGGTCAGCATGGATTCGTCCACAGAAGTTCTGCCTTCCACCACAATTCCATCCGTCGGGATCTTTTCTCCCGGTTTTACCACCAGAATATCCCCGACCTTCACTTCCTCAATGGGAATCACCGTTTCCCCGCCGTCCCGGATCACGGTCGCCGTCTTCGGAGCCAGTCCCATCAGTTTCCGAATCGCTTCCGATGTCTTGCCTTTCGTCACGGCTTCCAGGTACCTGCCCAAAAGAATGAGGGTGATGATGACGCCGGCAGACTCAAAGTACAAATCGTGTACATACTCCACCCTGCCGTTCCCGATCTGAATCATGGCATAGATTCCGTACAGCAGGGACGCACTCGTTCCCACTGCAATCAGCGAATCCATATTGGGCTCTCTTCGGAATAAGTTTCCAAATCCTACGGTATAGAACCGATATCCTGCAATCATCACCGGAAGGGCCAGTGCCAGCTGCACCAGAGCAAAGCGAAGGGGATGCACATCCGGATGGATCGCACCCGGTACGGGCAATCCCATCATATGACCCATTGCAACATAAAGCAGCGGTACGGTAAAAACAAGGGAAACGATAAATTTCCGCCAGAGGGTCTTTGCCTCCTTTTCCCTGCGCTCCCGTTCCCTATCCGCCTGACCTTTCGTTTCAATCTCCATTGCCTTGTATCCTGCCCGGGATACGGCATCCTGTATCTGTGGGATCCGGACCTCATCCGGATCGTATACCACGGTGGCCCTTTCCGTTGCCAGGTTGACAGAAGCTTCCTGCACGCCATCCAGCTTTGTAATTGCCTTTTGTACAGCCCTGACACACGATGCACAGGTCATTCCGGTAATCTGTAATGTCTCTTTCATATCTGCTTCCCACCTTTCCCTTTCAAATACCGGTAACACATTACTTTGCGTATTTATCGATCAGATCAATCACTTCCGTTACTTTCTCATCCCCGTTGCCTTCCAGGAAAGCTTCCTTCACGCAATGACGAATGTGTTGATCGATTATTTGTAAATTTGCCTTTTTCAGGAGAGCCTGTACGGAAAGAATCTGTTTGGATATATCCACGCAGTAACGATCCTCCTCCAGCATCCGGATAATTCCGTCCATTTGTCCCCTTGATGTTTTCAACAGATTGAGGACCTGTTTTTTATCCCCGCATTCCATATCTATCCCTCCGTTTGGTTTTCTCTACCCCACCCCCTATGCGGTGGGGCTACTTTCATTATACACCACATTTTCCCCATGTCAAGGGCTCTGTTATCTATATAACCCTTCTTACAGCAATAAATCCATGTAATATAGAAAGGGTGGATCAAAAATTCAGGTCCATTACTCATGTATACAATATATATTATGAGATATACAGAGCAAAACGAAGAATATTAGTAATAAACACGTAAAATGCCATACTATATCTATTATTGGCTCCTATAAGCAAAAATATTACATTTATCAAAATGTAAATAAGAGTATAATGAGAAGATGTTCTGATTTATGAAATTGCAAGGCAAAACAGCTTTTCTTCTGTTGTTTTGCTGCAAAATGACCGGGATAAGAACAAGGGGGAAATAGTATGAGGATTATTGTGATTGGTGCCGGCAAAGTCGGATATCAGATTGCCGAGGCATTGTCACGGGAAATGTTCGACGTTGTGGTCGTGGAAAAGAACGAAGACGTAATCAATAAAGTCAATGAAAACCTGGATGTGCTGACCATGCAGTCCAACGGTCTGGTCAGCAGTACCCTGAAGCAGCTGGAGATCAGCCGGAATGACATGGTCATAGCCGTTACGGAAAGTGATGAAGCAAACATGCTGGCCTGTCTTTCCGCCAAAAACCTGGGGGCCGGTACAACCGTGGCCAGGATACGGAATCCGGAATATACAAAGGACTGGGCGGTTACAAAAGAACAGCTCAGCATCGACTATATCATCAATCCCGAACGATCCACCGCCCTTGAAATCAGCCGCATGCTGACCTATTCTCCGGCAGGCGCGGTGGAGGACTTCGCGAAGGGCAAGGTGCAGATGGTATCCGTGCCCATTGACGATCCGTTGAAACTGAATCCGGTGCAGATAAAGGATCTGGACATCCCCAATGACATACTGGTTGCCGCAATCATCCGAAAGGGAGAACTGATTATCCCCAGGGGAGAAAATGTGATTCAAACGGGAGACACCATCTATATCATCGGGCAGAAGAAAGGAATCTTGAAATTCTGTAAAAGCATCGGCATCACGCCAAAGCGCATCAGTCATGTTATGATTCTTGGAGGTGGGAGAATTTCCTATTATCTGACCGAGAAACTGCTTCCGCTGGGGATCTCCGTAAAAATCATCGAAAAGGATCCGGCAAGATGCAGGATATTGTCAGAGAATCTCCCCAATGCACTGGTTATCAATGGAGACGGCACCGATCTGAGTCTTCTGAAAGCGGAAAATATCGGACAGATGGATGCCCTGGTCGCCCTGACAGGCATCGATGAGGAAAACGTTCTTTTATCCCTTCTGGCCAAACAGATGGGGGTAAAAAAAGTGATCTCCAAAGTCAGCAGGGCAAATTACATTCCCCTGGTGGAAACCATTGGTGTGGATGCGGCGATTACTCCAAGCATGATTACGGCAAGTGAGATCCTGCGGTTCATAAGAGGCGGGAAAATCGCTTCCCTGTTCCTGCTGCTGGGTGGCGAAGGAGAAGTCATGGAATGGAAAATATCATCCGGATGCGCGGCAACGGATATTTCCATACGGGATCTGGACCTGCCGTCAGATGTTCTCATTACAACCATTATCCGGAATGATAAAGTCATCATTCCTCACGGTGAAGATAAAATATACGCTGATGACCGGGTTATCGTCCTGTGTCGGTCCTCGGAAGACAATCGGGTAACAGAAATCTTCAGCGAAGCGGAAAGGAAGCGAAAAAATGAATTTTGGCATCACCTCAAAGGCACTGGGACTTCTGCTTCTGACTGAGTCCGTCTGCATGCTTCCCTCCATGGGCGTAGCTTTCTATTACGGACAGGGAGATGCAAAGGCATTGATCCTGTCCATGATCCTGACAGCGGCAGCAGGGCTTCTTCTGCTTGGGCTTTCTGCATTGCGGCCAAAGAAGGGAATCATTCGTTACAAAGAAGGATTCATGATAACCGGCCTTGGTTGGGTGCTTGCCTGCGCATTCGGAGCGTTGCCTTTTTGCTTTTCCGGATCCGTCCCCACCTACGTGGACGCTTACCTCGAAACGGTTTCCGGCTTCACCACCACCGGTTCCACAATATTGAGCAACGTGGAAGCGGTACCAAAGGGCATTTTGTTCTGGCGTTCCTTTACCCATTGGCTGGGCGGTATGGGAATTCTGGCATTCACAATGGCACTGCTTCCCTCCATAGGCAACAGGGTTGGAACCCTGCAGGTCTATAAAGCTGAAACCACCGGCCCCATAGCGGGAAAGGTAAAGCCCACAATGCGGGAAACCGCCAAAATGCTCTACCTGGCTTATGGCATCGTTACGGTGGCACAGATCATCTCCCTGCGGATAGCAGGCATGCCTATGTATGACTCTCTGGTCCATACCTTCGGGACAGTGGGCACAGGAGGATTCTCCATATACAACAAAAGCATCGGGCATTATCATAATCCGTCCTATGAATGGATCATCACGATCTTTACCTTCCTGTCCGGGGTGAATTTTTCCCTTTATTGCAATGCGTTGCACGGAAATTTCCGCAACCTGTTGAAAGACAAGGAGTTTCAGGCGTATACAGGGATTGTCATAGGTTCCATTGTAATGATTGCGATCAACATCAATGCATCTGTATTCCACGATGTCAGTGAATCCATCCGTCATGCATCTTTTCAGGTGATGACCATTATGAGTACCACCGGTTATTCCTCAACAAATTTTGATCTATGGCCGGACTTCAGCAGAATGATCCTTATGCTGCTGATGTTTATCGGTTCCTGTGCCGGCTCCACGGCAGGCGGCATCAAGGTCATCCGTTTCGTGCTTTCCTTCAAAATCATTAAAAGGGGTTTCCACCGTCTGGTTCATCCGAAAGCTGTAATGCCCATACAATTGGGCGGCCAGACTGTTCCGGAGGAAACCCTTCACGGGGTAACTTCCTTCATTGTCCTGTATCTGGTCATTTACTTCGTGGCAGTGCTGGCTTTGCTTGCACAGGGGATGGATATGATGAGCGGAACGTCTGCCGTAGCCGCCACTTTGAACAATGTCGGCCCCGGCTTCGCATCCGTTGGGCCCATGAAAAACTTCAGCAAGCTTTCCCTGTTCTCCAAGGGACTGCTGTCCGTATGCATGCTGCTGGGGCGTCTGGAGATTCATTCGCTGATGATCCTTGCGATGCCTCATTTCTGGAAAAAATAACGTCCACGGGCCGCGGCCATCCGGCCGGCCTGTCAGGCCCGGGATGGACCGGCAGCCGGGGATTCCGGAAGGTAAGAAATCGTTATCTGCTTCAAGCCGGAGGTAAAACACCGCAGTTTCACACCGGTTTGTTGCAGCATTTTTTGGGACGCCTTTACCTGATCCGAATCGGGATATTTGTTGCTCAGATAGATGACCTCCTTTATCCCGGCCTGAATCATTGCCTTGGTACATTCGTTGCAGGGAAACAGTGTCGTGTAGAGCCTGGCCCCCTCCAGAGAAGCGATTCGGTTATTTAAAATGGCATTCATCTCTGCGTGAACAACATAAGGATATTTTGTGTTCAGCGGTTCTCCGGTACGGTCCCATGGATAATCATCATCCGAACAGCCGGTGGGAAGTCCGTTGTACCCCACACTCAATATCCGATTCGTTTTGCTGTCGACAATGCAGGCTCCCACCGGAGTGGAAGGGTCCTTGCTTCTTTTGGCAGACAGCAGGGCAATCCCCATAAAATATTCGTCCCATGTGATATAATTCGTTCTCTTACTCAAAACTTCCATCTTCCTTTCCCATTTGTACAAACAAAACCCTGCATAAGGTATTTTTCAATATTATATCACGATTTTACAGCAACGGTTGATGAATTGTAAATTTTTGCTTGTTAAAAATACACGAAACAGGAGGCAAATAATTTGTTATTCGATTCCTTGAAAATGGACTATAGATGTGTCATAATACCATAAAGAGAAATATGGATTTCTCAGAAAATATTGGAAGGAGGGAAGATAAATCATGAGAGTAGAGCGAAAAGTTCGCCTGGATACGCTGAATGGCATTAAGGATTTTATTACCCTGGCAGACAAGTACCAATGTGATATCAAAGTCAAGGCCAGACACAGCATCGTGGACGGCAAAAGCATTATGGGCATTGCCTCCCTGGCACTGTACCAGCCGCTGACGGTTGTTGCAAAAGGGAAAGATGCGCAGGATTTTGCAGGACGGCTGGATCATTTTCAAAAAGAATGCCAATAAAAAAAGTACCCCACGAAATATGGGATGCTTTTTTTATTGGCATTCTTTCTTATATAAGAAAACAAGTAAGCGAAGTCGGTAAGCCGAGTTCTGTCTGATATGATCATCTGTCTAGGCCTGTCGTTGCCAACAGGCTCAAGCGGCCTTTCCCGGGACGCGGCGGGCAACCGCATCTTCTGTCCTCTATTCGGCCTTGCTCCGGATGGGGTTTACATGGCCATTCCAGTCGCCTGGATGCCGGTGGGCCCTTACCTCACCTTTCCACCCTTACGCATCAAAAGTTTCCTTTTCATGCGCGGTATCTCTCTGTTGCACTGTCCTTGGAGTCACCTCCACTGGGTATTACCCAGCACCCTGCCCTGCGGAGCTCGGACTTTCCTCGTCTGCCTCACGGCAGCCGCGATCATTTGGCTTCCTTACCTGTTCTGCCTTTGCAATCCTTTCAGACTGCAAAATTTATTTTACCATCTTTTCCGGCCTTCGTCAAAGTTAAATTCTTCCTCTTTTTCAGCCCTTATAATACAGAATTCTGCCACAATTCTCACATTCCACGATCTTTTCCCCGTTCCGCACCTTCTGTACCACTAAAGATGCCAGATTAATAAAACAGCCGCCACATTGATTATTCTCCATGACGGAGAGGACGGGAGTCTTGCTGGCCTTGATATTTCGGTATTTCGTAAGAAGAGGCGGATCAATTCCTGCTCCCAGACTGTCCCTCTTTTTCTTTACCCCGGCCCGTTCCTGCCGCATCTTCGCAACTTCCGCATCATAATCCTTTTTCACATTGATGTAATCTTTTTTAGCCCTGGCAACCTTTTCCCGGATATCGTCCAGCTTCTTCTGGAATACTTTCATCTCCTGCAGTAACTGCTTCAGGGATGCCTCCTTCTTTAAAATCTGCCCTTTCATTTCAATACCTGATTTTTCCATTGCATCCAAATCCACCATGGTGGGGGCTTCATCGGTTGACAACTTTTCCCTCTCTGTTTCCATGCTGCTGCGGATGGTATCGCATTCCTGCCGGATTTTATCGCAAAGGCTGCTTTTCCTCTGCGCTTCCCGATCCAGCCGAACCAGATAATTATCCTGTTTCACCAGATACCGCTTGAGTTTCAATAATTTTTTGCGCGAATCGGAATTCCGCTGGTCCGCGACATATTGATCCATAAGGAGATCCAAATCCTGATATTTCCATAGCATATCCAATTGTTCCATGTCTGCTTCCTCCTTCTATCTATTATGAAAAAGGAATAAGCCCTGCTTACTCCCTTAATCTTCGAAAATAAATCCCATAATCGCTGGATGGAATTACTTCCATGTTATATTGTAATGCATTGATTGAATTTTGTAAATGTTGAATTAACCGATTCATGGCTGGTCGTTCCGTTGCATAATGTCCGAAAGTGGCCAGTGCCATATCTCCGTCCAGAGTCGGCAATGCTTCGTGATATTTCACTTCCCCGGTAATAAACAGGTCCGCACCGGCCTGCCGAGCCTGTTGGATAAAGTCTCCGCCTGCTCCTGCACAGGATGCCACGGTATGAATCTCTTTTTCCGGATTCCCGATATAATCAGCCTTCCCCGCTCCCAATGCACTCCGGACCTTCCCCAGATAATGCTCCAGGGATTGCCTTTCCGACAATTTCCCGATCCGGCCGAACCCCGGCCGATCCGGGTCAAAGCCATTCCCGCTTCCTGTAAGAGGACAAACATCCTGAAGCCCCAGCAGCTCTGCCAGGGTGTCGTCTGTCCCACCCGCTGCCTTGTCAAAATTGGTGTGAGCCGAATACACTGCAATCCCTGAATACAAAAGCTGCAGAAGCAGGGAGCCTTCCGCAGTGCTGTCATTGATGGCGCTGACCGGCCGAAACAAAACCGGATGGTGACTGATGATCAAATCGGTCTGTTTCCTTTCCGCATCCCGGATTCCCTCCGCAGTCACATCCAGGGTAACCATGATTCTGCGGACCGGAGCCGTACTGCTGCCGACCAGCAACCCCACATTATCCCAGGATTCTGCCCGTTCCGGCGGTGCCAGCTTTTCCATGATCCGTATGATGTCCTTTATTTGACGTGGCAATGAGCAACCTCCTTATACTGTCTGACTTTGCCCTCCAATTCCTTCTGTCGAATCCTTGCCGCTTCGGTCTTTCCATTTTTCAAGTGCTGTATGATTTCCTCCATCGTCTGTATCCGATCCCGGATCAGCTCTCCCAGAAGAGGATGATTCTTTTCTACTAATTTCCATCCGATATCGTAATAAATATCCGCCTCGGGCCTGGTACCTGCCCGCCCCGGCGCAGCAATGAGAATCTCATAAATCCTCCTGCCTTCCTGAACCAGCTCTTCATCCGCAATCCCATATTCATTGGAAATCAACCAGCGGCGCAGCTCCTCCTGAGCCGTCATGGGCTGGAGGACCAAAACGGAAGCAGTCCGTGCAACGGCTTCCCCTTTCTCCAGTATATCGCTTATCAGCAGCCCGCCCATTCCGGTAATTATAATGGTATCGGCTTCCCATGGAGCCAGAACAGATAATCCATCTCCCAAACGGGTCTCCATACAATACTCCATGTGGTGCAGCCGAATCAGTCTTTCGGCCTTATTCAGGGAACCTGTACTGATATCTGCTGCAACGGCGTATTCGATCCGATGATCCTGAAGCAGGGCAAGCGGTACATAGCCATGATCCGTACCGATATCTGCCACCTTGTGTGATTTGGGGACGGCATCCGCAATTGCCTTCAGTCTTCCATCCAAAGCCATGGCCCTCTCCTCCTATGGAATGTATTAAAGCCCTTCTCAAACCAAAAAACACCGCTTTCAACGGTGCCTTTCGAATCAAAATTAAGCTATGGTCAAGCTATCTGGCATTATGGTGGGCCTTCAGGGACTTGAACCCCGGACCGACCGGTTATGAGCCGGTTGCTCTAACCAACTGAGCTAAAGGCCCAGACACAATAGTATTATACCAACCGGACCCACAAACGTCAATGGAAAATCCGGGACAGAAACTGCCACGGACTCACCATGTTCAATCCAGATAATCCTTTAATTTTTTACTTCTGCTGGGATGCCGAAGTTTCCGCAGCGCTTTTGCTTCAATCTGCCGGATTCTCTCCCTCGTGACATTGAATTCCTTACCCACTTCCTCCAGGGTACGGGCTCTGCCGTCATCCAGACCAAACCGAAGTCTCAACACCTTTTCTTCCCGGCTGGTCAGGGTATCCAATACTCCCATGAGCTGCTCCTTCAGCAGAGTAAAAGCAGCGGCCTCCGCCGGCGCAGGAGCTTCATCATCCGGTATGAAATCTCCCAGATGGCTGTCCTCCTCTTCCCCGATGGGGGTTTCCAGGGATACCGGTTCCTGGGCGATTTTCATGATCTCCCGCACTTTTTCCACTGAAATATCCATTTCCTGCGCAATCTCTTCCGGCAACGGCTCTCTGCCGTATTCCTGAAGAAGTTGTCTGGAGACACGAATCAGCTTGTTGATGGTCTCCACCATATGAACGGGAATGCGGATGGTCCTCGCCTGATCGGCGATGGAACGCGTAATGGCCTGACGAATCCACCAGGTGGCATAGGTGCTGAATTTGAATCCCTTGCGGTAATCAAACTTTTCCACTGCCTTGATCAATCCAAGATTGCCTTCCTGAATCAAATCCAGAAACAACATGCCCCGTCCCACGTATCTTTTCGCTATGCTGACAACCAGTCGGAGATTGGCTTCCACCAGCTTCCGCTTGGCCATCTCATCCCCCTGGCCCATTCTCTTCGCCAGTTCCACTTCCTCATCTGCAGTCAGCAGGGGAACTTTGCCTATTTCCTTCAGATACATGCGCACCGGATCATCTATATTAACCCCCTCTGGTACGGTTAAGCTCAGATCCTTTTCGGGAGCTGCCTCTTCATTCGTTTCCTCATCCACAACGTCGATGCCAAGGGATTCCAATGATTCATAAACCTTTTCAATCTGCTCCGGTTCCAGCTCGATTTCTTCCAGCATGTCCATTATTTCCTTATATGTCAAGGAGCCTTTCGACTTACCCTTCTCGATGAGTTGCTTGATGCGGCTTTTTTTAGACTCTCCGTTCTTCACGCAATTTCCTCCTTTCCAGTTTATCTGTGCTCAACCTGCGATTGAGTTGCTGCAATTCCTGCAGCAAAAGCCTGTATTTTTCCCTGTCCGGGATTCCTTCCCGTTCCAGGGCGGATATTTCATTCTGAAGCGCCCGATGTCGTTTACTCAATGTATTCCTCGCAATCTGACCCAACCAATCCGATAACATGGTATCTATGTTATCATACTCCATTTCCTGACGAAATATATCTACTAATTTTCTAACGTCCTCCCGGTCTGTTATGCGGCTCAGAATCTGCGCCTCACTGACATCCCTGCCTTTTTCCAGAAGGTTCCGCACAATATCCGCCACCTGCTGATGCAGGGGATCCTGCAAAGTAATATCCCCCAGTCCATCCAGAACCTTTCGCGCCATCACCTCACCCTGCGCCATCAGCTGTATTAAGTGTTCCTCCGCCTTGCTATATCTGGACTTCAGGATTTTTGGCTGCTTTTTTCCTATAGTATTCCTATTATTACCAACACTATTCCTATAACGACGATTTTGTTTTCCCGCAACCGCCTGTGTCCGGTTGATCTGGTCATAGATTGCCCGGGAGGAAATACCCAGCCGGGACTCCAATTCCCGCACATGGGTATCCCGTTCAATCGGATTGTCCAGTTGAGCCAATACTCCGGCTGCAGCTGTTGCGAAATCCACTTTGCCGTCTGTTGTCTCCGGATCGTACTTTTCCCGCAGCCGTCCCAGCTTATAATTCACCGCAGACTGATTTTGATCCATTAACTTTCTGAAGTACTCCGGCCCGTACTTCTTCAGGATCTCGTCCGGATCCAATCCGTCCGGAAACTGCATAACCCTGGCCCGGCAGCCTGCATCCCTCAGAATGTCCAGTGCCCGCAGGGTTGCCTTTTGTCCGGCCGTATCCCCATCATAGGCGGTATAAACTTCCGAGGCATATCGCCTCATCAGCCTGGCCTGTTCCTCCGTCAGGGAAGTCCCCAGGGAAGCCACCGCCTGCGGAAATCCAAACTGATGCAGGGTGATCACATCCATATATCCCTCCACAATGATCAGAAACTTCAAAGGCCTGGCTTTCCCGGCAAGATTCAGCCCGAAGAGATTCCTGCTCTTGTTGAAGGTAGGACTGTCGGAAGAATTCAGGTATTTGGGAAGGGAAGCATCCAGAACCCGTCCTCCAAAGCCCAACACCAATCCCTTCTGATTGATGATCGGAAACATCACACGGTTCCGGAACCGGTCATAGATCCTTCCCTTTTCCTTATTCCTGACGGTAATGCCGACATCCAGCAACTGTTTCTCCTCATATCCCCTGGACTTCAGATATTCGCGGGCACTCTCCCAGCGGTCCGGAGCATAACCCAGTCCGAAGCTTTTGATGGTCCGCATATCCAGTCCACGGGAATTCAAATAAGCCAGGGCTTCCTTTCCCTCCTCCTCGAAGAGCTTACTTCGGTAATACCTGGCACATTCCCTGTTTATTTCATAAAGCTGTTGCCGCTCTTCCCTTTCCTTCCGATAGTCCTTCGTATCCGTATTGTCCGGCAGGGGAATTCCTGCACGCTCTGCCAAATGCTCCATGGCTTCGACAAATTCCAAGTGTTCCATGGCCATGACAAAGGATACAACATTACCCCCTTCCCCACATCCAAAACAATGATATATCTGCCTTTCCGGAGATACATGAAAGGAGGCGGTTTTTTCATTATGGAACGGACAAAGCCCGAAATATCCCCTTCCACTGGGCTTCAATATCACATATTCGCTGATTACATCAACGATATCGTTTCTTGATACTACTTCATCAATCCACTCGTCAGGAAACCACGGCATAACAATCACCTGTTTCTCTAGTATATATGTTCGCCAAAACCGCAAATTTTCCTTCTTTGTTTTTAATTTTCCCCCCATTTTGTATGAAAGGCACTCAAAAAAGCCTGTTCAGGCGTCAGGAACCCCATCCAAACTATTATAATTCGACGTGATATCCAATATTCCTGCAAATATCATAGGAATATCATTTCTATAACTGTTTCCAGGAAGATGGCACAAACAGCTCACGGAATGTCCGGATGGCATAGTTATCCGTCATTCCTGCGATATAGTCACAGACTGCCTGATCCTCCCCATACACTGATATCTGCCTGATATATTCCCCGGGCATCTGACGGGGGTGATCCATGAAATAGCGAAACAGCTCCCTGAGCACGTACATCGCCTTCTTTTCCTCCGCCTTGGCATCAGAGGTGATATAGACCCGGCGGAACATAAAATCCCTCAGTGCTTCCGTAGCTTGTCCGACCGATTCACTCATACCGATCCGTTTCTGCTCCATGCTGTGATAAATGACGTCCTTTACCATGGTGTCGATCCGCGCTGGATGGGAGTCCCCCAAAATCGCAATGCTGTCTTTTGGAAGCTCCTCCCTGGAAATGATTTTTGCCCGGATTGCATCATCTATGTCATGATTGATGTAGGCAATCCGGTCACTCAGGGCAACGATCTGTCCTTCCAGGGTAGCCGGGACTCCCGGGCCCGTATGATTCACGATGCCGTCCCGAACCTCCTGAGTAAGGTTCAGCCCTTTCCCGTTTTCCAGGATATCCACAACCCGCAGGCTATGGATATTATGATGGAACCCGTTGGAAGACACACTGTTCAGCAGACGTTCCCCCGTATGACCAAAAGGAGTATGCCCCAGGTCGTGACCCAGGGAAATGGCCTCCGTCAGATCCTCATTCAAACGTAACGAACGGGCAATGGTGCGGGCAATCTGAGAGACCTCAAGGGTATGGGTCAGCCTGGTGCGGTAATGATCCCCTTCCGGAGAAATAAAAACCTGCGTCTTATGCTTGAGACGACGAAAGGATTTGCAATGCAGGATCCTGTCCCGGTCCCTCTGAAATTCCGTGCGGATTTCACAGCTCTCACAGGGGTGCAGACGTCCTTTGCTTTTGCTGCTTTTCGCTGCCAGAGGGGAAAGGATCTCCTCTTCCAACTTCTCCAACTCTTCCCGAATCATGCCTGTCCCTCCCTATTATCCACTGTCCATGCCCTCGGACCTCGGGCATTCCGGCTTTCTGCCCTCATTCCCGTCCCCTGGAAATGTCCAGTGACTTCCGGTTTCCGTCTTCCGGTTTCCAACTTCAAGCTCCAACCTCCGACTTCCAATATATATATACCACATTTATTGGCATTTTCCTTCTTCAGGCAAAGGAATAGCATATAGCTGTTCTTCAAGCGAAACCCACCCGCAATTTTTCTTTCATCCAACCGGCTCATTCGGCAAATCTGTTCCACCCTGCTCCTCCGGAATTTCTTCTTCGAGAAAAGCCTTCAGGTAATTCCGGTTCTCTAATGCCCGTTCATCTCCGGGCCGATACTTCAGCACAATTTCATTATGGAGATGGGCCAGCCGGTACTTGCCGGCACGACTATAACAGACACACAGCTGAAGGTGCGGAAGCCATGTGGAATAAACCGGATTATAAAAACCGGAGGAATCTTCCGGCTGCTTCAGCATAGTGGCAAGATTATACCAAAAAACTGCCGCGGAAAGATTGTTGTCCTCCATAAAGCGGTATCCAAGACGGCAGCAGAATTCAGACCGTGCACTGTCGTAGCGGAAAGAACGCAGGATTGCATCCATTTCCTGCTCTGCATCGTCCAGAAAATGATAGCAGTCCGCCAGTTTTCCACAGGCAGAAACATTATCTTCCACCCATCCCTTTCCATCAAGCAGAAATTTTTTGTAAAAGGAAGCGGCCTTCTGATATTGCTTATGGTCATACAGCTCATTGGCATAATAATAGACATCCCTGGGTGAGAATATCTCTCCGCCCGCCAGCCGTTTTTCATATATTTTCAGATTTCGGTCGCTGTCATGATGAAGACTTTTATGGGTAACCGCAATGTCACTGTGATAAATATTTCCCAAAACTTCAAGATATTCATGAACTGCGCCGATCCACCGAAATCGATTTGCCCTTTTTACCAGGCGGTTGCGACGCAGGCGAAAGGACACATTCCCCATACTCATCAAAGGCAAGATGATATTCCATAGTTACCGAATCCACGGACGGGTCCAGACTTTTCTTTAAGACGGCAAATTTCATGCGATCCTTTTCTTCCAGAACATCGTCGGCATCCAACCAGAAAATATACTCCATGGTGGCCTTCTCAAAGGCCGCATTCCGGGCGGCCGCAAAATCATCGATCCATTGAAAATCATGGACATTTTCCGTAAACCGGCCTGCAACTGCCTTGGTATCATCGGTGGAACCGGTGTCCAGAATGATCATCTCATCCATCAGATCCGATACGGATTCCAGACAGCGTGCCAATACGTCCTCTTCATTTTTGACAATCATACATAAACTGACAGTAATCATTGTATATGCTCCTTCTTTTTTCCCTCTGACATTTTTGATCCTCATTATATATATATTCCAATTTGAGGGATCCGAGCCTTTCCAGCATTGGTTTTGGACATATCTCGGAAAAGGGAGGCAGCATTACGGAAGGACAAAAGCGTAATGAAAGGGCAAAGGGTCTGCCATTTCAATCCCACTCGGTCGCAAATATCAAAATACATTATGGATTTGCTGTCTTTCTCACTTTCCCAATATGATTATGAAATACTGCCGTAAATAATCCGGGAATGCTGTTATTTCCTTTTTATAAATCGGTTCCGACTTAATAATCAATGGCTGAAAAAAAGAACAATTATATGCGCATTCACATATTATAAGATATACTGCAGTATATAATATTTTGCTGTCTTTGCTTATGATGAGCGAAATCAATATTTGTATTGCGCGTTAATAAAAAGGAGGTTTTTGATACTATGTCACAGCCTACTTTCCCAACGGAGAGCCCTATGTCAAGAGAGGATGCCATAAGCCTAATCCTTACTTCCATTGCCATGGAGGAACTGGGATTAAGCCATGTTATCAATGCAGAGGGCGAGAAGCTGCAATATGTAATTGGTACGATTCCGGGGGTTACTGGCCCGCCGGCCACAGTCGATGATGTGCTTGCAGTGAATGAGAGCATTCGGGATGTACTGAACAGTACTGTTCAAAATCAGATGTTTCTCAATACAAAAATGCAAAACGCTTTGAGTTCATCCGTTTTACAAGGGCCCACCGGCCCGACTGGGGCTACCGGCGCAACTGGAGCAACTGGCGAAGCCGGGCCTACCGGCGAAGCTGGACCTACCGGCGCAACTGGAGCTACTGGTGAAGCCGGACCCACCGGCGCAACCGGAGCTACTGGCGAAGCCGGACCCACCGGCGCAACCGGAGCAACTGGCGAAGCTGGACCCACCGGCGCAACCGGAGCAACCGGCGAAGCTGGACCCACCGGCGCAACCGGAGCTACTGGCGAAGCCGGACCTACCGGCGCAACTGGAGCTACTGGCGAAGCTGGACCTACTGGTGAAGCCGGGCCTACTGGCGAAGCCGGATCTACCGGAGCTACTGGCGAAGCCGGGCCCACCGGCGCACTGGAGCAACTGGCGAAGCTGGACCCACCGGCGCAACTGGAGCAACCGGCGAAGCCGGGCCCACCGGCGCAACTGGAGCAACCGGCGAAGCCGGGCCCACCGGCGCAACTGGAGCAACCGGCGAAGCCGGGCCCACCGGCGCAACCGGAGCTACTGGCGCAACCGGACCGAATATAACGGCTACTGCCGCTTTTGCTGCAAATACCAGCGGCACAAATCTGTCTGTTATTATCGCCGGTACCCCCATACCGCTTCCGAACAGTCAGATCCTTTCTCCGGACATTATGGTAAATGCCTCGAATACGGTATTTACCGTCCAGACCGCAGGGCGCTATCGAATTTCCTATCATGTTAACACGACCGCTTCAGTGGCCTTAAGTACAAGACTTCTGATAGATGGAACTCCCAATACGGCTTCCACTATTACGCCGTTACTGAACCTGTCAAGTTTTTCCAATGAAATTCTGGTGGATTTGAACGCAGGATCGACTATAACCCTTCAATTGTTTGGCCTGTTGGGTTTGGTAGTTCTGCTGGGAGGGTCTGCAGGAGCTTCTCTTTCGATTATTCGGCTCAGTTGACTCGGCCGTAGGAGGGATTGAATATGTCCATGCCAAATATCCCCAATATTAAACCTGATATTGATATCAGCAGGGAAGATGCCCTGAATATGCTTCTGGCCTCCATTGCTCTGGAAGAGATGGGGTTGGCTCATATCATCAATGCAGAAGGCGAAAAAATCCAGTATGTGTTGAATTCCAAACTTCCCAAGTCTCCTTCTGTCGCTGAGGTCAGGGAAGTAAATGCGGGTGTTGAGAAAATCATACGGGAAGCCATGAAACTGCAGATGCTTCTGCAGGAAAAGCTTGAAAGCGTGTTGGACCGGATTCCCGTAGCTCCCGGTCCGCCGTGCCCCAGGCCGCCATGCACGCCTGAAAAGCCATGCCCCAGGCCGCCGTGCCCGCCTGAAAAGCCGTGCCCCAGGCCGCCGTGCCCGCCTCACAAGCCGTGCCCCAGGCCGCCGTGCCCGCCTCACAAGCCATGTCGGCCCGAAAAGCCATGCCCCCCGCCTCCCAAACCTGAATGCGGAACGGAGTGTACCCTAAAAGGGAGCGGAAAGGGAACGGTGAACAATGCATCGGATTGTTTCCATTGCGGCACTGCCTTCCTGGAGGCCGGTTCCTGCCCGCTGCAGGCCAAATGCGGCAAACTTACCCTGAAGTATACCCTACGAACAGAAAAAGATGATCACGCCATTCCAACGGTTTTCGTGTCTGTACCGGGAAACATCGAAGTCCATTGCCCAAAATTCATTCAACCTTGTCCGCTGCTTGAAAACCCCAATATGCTGACCGTCCGGGGACGAGGGCTAATAAAGCAAAAAGCAGGGCAATGCAGCGTCTCTTTCAGTCTTACCGCCTGGGATTTCGGATACACCATAAAGTTTCGCATGAAAATTGATTCATCGGATCCGGGATTCCATCATGACAGCGGAATTGTTGCTGTTTCCGCAGGGGATCTGGCGATTGTGAATTACTTCCATTAAAAAGGAGGATCCCTTCCTGTTAACAGGAAGGGATCCTCCTTTTCCATGACTTTGCTGTGAGTAACTGTTTGCTTCTTCCCTTATTCTGTTTCTTATTTGATATACTCGTCGCTGACCAATATCCTTGAAAGGATATCCGTCGGGATTTCAAATTCCACGGTACCCATATAACCGGGAGCAACTTCGTATTTGTCAAAGGAAATAATCAGCTTTCCTTCTGCAGTAATATAGAAGTTCTGATCTGCGGTAATGCTCTGGAAGCCTTCAAAGTCATTATTGATTCCTTCCACCCAATAAATCTTGTCCGGATCCTTCTTATTCTGCTCCGTCATCTGCTTTTTGATATTGTCGCTGATGACGCCCACATAACTGTCATCCCTGAACAGACTCGGCAAAGTGATCAGAATCTCCTTTTCCTTATCAATGGTATCATATTTCATCACAGTGGAGGAGGAACCGACCGTATTCACGACATACCGGGCAACCGAAAGAATTCTGTCGGTATCGGTCAAAATGGTATATCCACTGTCCACTCCCATATGTCCGTCCGTATTGCTTTTTTTCATCTCTTTCATATCTGCCATAAAGTCTTCATACAGGTTTTTGTTTTCTTTCAGGTACTTCTCGTTCAATGTATGCTCCAGATCCTTGTTTTTCAGGCCCTGAATGGAAGGAACCTTAATATCCGCATGATACTTGCCTTCGTCCACCGTATAGTTCCGGAAATTCAATACCTCCACGACACGATGGAGAGCCGGTACCCTGGACAATTTTGCTGCAAATGCCGGACTGCCATTGATCCCCGCTGTCAGAACGCCAACACAAATAATCAGGAAAGCAGCAGCAATACCGATTTCTTTCCACATCCTTTTTCTCCTCACTTTACCTTTTCTCCTTTTCTCCAATGCAATTTTTACGCGTGCATCCAATTCCTTTGGAATTGGGATCTCCATATATTCCTTTTTTAAACGATCCAGGCTGTTTCGTTCCATAGGAAACCTCCTTATTCTTTTCATTAGACTTCCGTGCCATTATCCCTCAGAGTCAGACGGAGCCTATTCAGAGAAGTATACAAACGGGTCTTTATCGTATTGGCATTCTCATCAAGGACTTCTGCAATCTCCTCAATTTTCAGGTCTTCAAAAAACCTCAATACGATGACGATACGATATTTTTCAGGCAATTGATCCAAGGCATTTTTCAGATCAAAATCTTCGTATCGGTCAGCTTCTCCTGAATCCAGTCTGGTCAATACCTCATCTTCCACCGGATAGGACCTTTTTCGCTTCCGCAAAAAATCCAGGGAAGCATTTACTACAATCCGGTAAAACCATGTCTTCATGGAATGCGGATCTTTCAGGGAACCCACGGATAAAAATGCCTTGTAAATGGATTCCTGTACAATGTCCAGGGCATCGTCCGCATTCCGGACATAGCTGTAGGCCAGCCGGTAGTAGCGCTCCTTGTATTGTGTCACATGGTCTGCGATCTCCTCTTCGAGACGGTCTCTTTTCATTGGCGCCAAACTGCCCCTCCTTACTCTTGTTGGATACGTATCCTTTTCCTGTATCTGTTTCGCTTTACATTCAATAGACGGCTGCCGGCGGCAGAAAGTTTTCCGTTCAAAAACAATTACAAAACATATTCCTTTATTTTGGACCCAAAAAATAAAATTATGTCAAACCGTGCCTGTTTGTTTACAGTTTCGTAATCATTCCGGGTTGAAAAAGCAATGCTACGTCTATTATAATAGGTTGAAAGAGAAGGCAAACATTACAGAGAATCTTTTCAGGAAATTTTGGAAAGATACACTTGCTTTGAACTGTAAAAAAGGAGACCATATGGCATATATTGTATTTCGCAACGTTGTGAAGGAATACGCCACCGGTGAGGTGGCGATCCGTGCATTGGATGATGCAAACTTTGAGATCAATAAAGGCAAGCTGGCGGTCATTTTGGGAGCTTCCGGAGCTGGAAAGACCACGGCATTGAATCTGTTGGGCGGCATGGACACCGTGACTTCCGGCGATGTCATCGTAGACGGCAAATATATTTCCAAATACGACCACAAACAATTGATCGGCTATCGCCGTACGGACATTGGATTTGTATTTCAGTTCTACAACCTGGTGCCGAATCTGACGGCGCTGGAAAACGTGGAACTGGCAGCGCAGATTTGTCCCAACTCGCTGGATGCAGCTGAGACACTGAACAAAGTAGGACTGGCAGAGAGAAAAAATAATTTCCCCGCACAGCTTTCCGGCGGAGAGCAACAGCGTGTTTCCATTGCACGAGCCCTTGCAAAGAACCCAAAACTGCTTTTGTGCGACGAACCCACCGGCGCACTGGATTACAATACCGGCAAACAGATTTTGCAGCTTTTGCAGGATACCTGCCGCAGGGAGAACATCACCATACTCATCATCACACACAACTCCTCCCTGGCAGCCATGGCCGACCGGGTCATCCATTTTAAAAACGGGAAGGCAGTCGATACCGTGCAAAATGAGCATCCTGTCCCGATCTCGCAAATTGAATGGTGATCCTATGAGTAAAACATATTATAAGGATATCGGGCGCTCCATCCAAAAGGGATGGAAACGGCTATTTTCCATTCTCATCATTACGGCGCTGGGGGTTACCATGCTGACCGGACTGTATGCCTCCTGTGCGGACATGTATCATTCCGCGGACCGGTTCTTTGACCGGCAGAATCTGTTTGACATCCGGATTGTATCCACGCTGGGACTGACACAGGAGGATGTGGATACCCTTTCTCGGCTGAAAGCCGTAAAGGCTGCGGAAGGCGGTTACAGTGAAACCGTTCATACGGAAACTGCCGGAGTGCAAAAAACGGCGGACATGTCGGTGCTGAGCCGCACAGGCCTGAACAAGCCTTATCTGCTGGACGGCAGGATGCCGGCAAAAAAAGGGGAAATCGCCGTTACACAAAAATATCTGGAGGAAAGCGGCTGCTCTGTGGGCGATCCGCTGACCATTACAGAAACCATTACAGAAGATGAAAAAGTAAATGGAGAAAGCGAATCCAACCCTTCCGAAAAGAACGGAAACGATGTGAAAGATTCCTCAAAGGAGAGCAGCGATCCGGATGCGGACATTGATTTGGATGATATGAAAACGGAACTGGAGGAAACAGAGTCTCCCACCTTTGCCAATACGACATATACCATTACCGGCGTGGTATTGGATCCCATGAATATTCAGAGCAGCGATGGCATGAGCACCCTCTTTCGTTCCACTGCCTCCAGTGATTATACCTTTTTTATCACAGAGGAGGATGCCGACTTTGATGTGTTCACTGCCGTATATCTTACCCTGGACGGAACGCAGGAACTGAACTCCTATTCCGATGAATATGATGATAAGGTGCAGTCCGTCATAGCGAATATTGAAAGCCGGATCAAAAAACAGCGGGAAAAAGCACGTTATGATTCGGTCATGCAGGAAGCCCGCAAAAAGGTTCAGGATGCTGAAAATACCGCAAATGAAAAATTTACGGAAGCAGGCAGAAAATTTGCCGACGCATGGGAGGATATCGACAAAGCCAGGCAGGAACTGGCCGATGGAGAGATCACGCTCACCCATGAGCAAAAAAACGCAGACAAGCAAATGGCAGAAGCCCGGACAAAGTTGGAAAATTCCAGACAGAAACTGTCCGAAGGCGAAAAACAACTGACGGCCGGTGAGACACAGCTGAACGAAAAAGCAGAAGAATTGGAGCAGAACGAACAGCGTCTGGCAAAAGAACGGCAAGAGGCGGATGATCAATTTACCACTGCGGAAGATACTTTCCAAAAAGAGCAGGACAAGCTGAATGCAAATCGCCGTCCGCTGGAGGAAGGTACCAAACAACTTAAAGGCATCTTTGGCGAAGCATGGCCGGGAAAGGAATGGAATGCACTGGTCCGCGCTGCTGCCGATCTGGCAGCAAAGGGTGCAGACGAAAATGCCGTTGCAAAGGGCACTGCTGCTGAAAGTGCTGCCCTTGCCAAAGCATTCCTCAAACTTCAGAATCCAGTGAATGATCCTTACCCGGAAACGGCAGATACACAGGATGGCCCCCAAATACAGGATCCGGATAATCCGGACGGTGCGGATTCCCTGCCTGAAACCGGTGTACAGACTGCCCTGGGGCTGGGAATGGTCACCGGCGGCCAGCAACTGCTGGATGCAAAAAAAAACAGCTTTGAAGAGCAGAAGACCGCCGCTAAGCGGCAGATGTCTGAAGCCGGGGACAGGCTGAACGAAGGAAAAGCACAGATCGCAGCCGCACGCCAGGAGCTCAAATCCCATCGGACAGAGCTGGAAACCGGAAGGGCAGAACTGGCCAAAGCAGAAAAAAAGCTGAATGCAGAGGAAACCCGGGCAAGGAAAAAAATAACGGATGCCCGGGAAGATATCTCCGAGGGAAAAACGGAGCTTTCCAAAGGCCAACAGGAGCTGACGGAACAGGAAAAGGAATATGCAGAAAAAAAGGAGGATGCTAAAAGAAAGCTGAACGATGCATACGCCAAACTGGATGATATTGAACTGACACAATGGTATGTTCAGGATCGTACCATGCTGGACAGTTATTTCGGTCTGGATAACGATTTATCCTCCATTGAAACTGTGGGCCATTTCTTTCCTGCTATCTTCCTGCTCGTGGCAATTCTCATGAGCCTGACCACGATGACCCGGATGGTGGAAGAAGAACGGGGTATGATCGGAACCTACAAGGCACTGGGCTTTGCTGGAGGCGCCATTTACCGGAAATATCTCCTGTTTGCTTTTTGTGCCTGCCTGCTGGGCGGCATTGTGGGAGATATCGGCGGCTTTATCCTGCTGCCCAAATTCATAGCGGTGATTCTGAAAGAGCTTTATACGATTCCTCATTATTATCTGCAATTTGATCTTCTTTATGGTATCGGCGGGGTACTGTTGTTTATGGCAGCCATTGTAGGTGCCACTGCCCTGGCCTGCCATAGTGAGCTGAAACATATGCCGGCGGCTCTTCTGCGCCCCAAGGCACCCCGTGCAGGTTCCCGCATATTTCTGGAGCATATCTCCGCCTTCTGGAGCCGTCTGAAGTTTTTGAACAAGGTGACCCTTCGCAATCTGTTCCGATATAAAAAGCGCCTGTTTATGACAGTGGGAGGAATCATGGGCTGTACCGCCCTGCTGGTCTGCGGCTTTGCCATTAAGGATTCCATTGCCGATCTGGGTCCGAAACAGTACGACCGGATTTATCAGTATGATCTGATGACTGTTTTTGACGAAAAGGATCAGGATGAAATGGCCCGCCATCTGGCATCGGACAAAAATGTCGGGGATTATATGGAGCTGCGGATTGACAGCATGAAGCTCATCAATGCCAAGGGAGAAGCCGAAAAGGTGCAGCTGATGGCTCTTCCCGATGATAGTCCCATAAAGGATTATATTCGTCTGGAAAGCCCGGAAGGAAAGATTCTGTATCCAAAAGACAATGGTGTGCTGATCACACAAAGCGCAAAAAACATCCTTGGCCTTAAGACCGGAAATTCCGTTTCCCTGCAGAACATGGAGCTTGAGCAGCAGGAAACCAAGGTAGCCGGTATCGTGAAAAACTATCTGGGCAACAACGTCTATATGACGCAGAAGCAATATGAATCTCTTTTCGGAGACTATGAAGCAAACGGCGTGCTGGCACACCTGACGGATGCCTGCACCGATCCAGGTGCCTACGCGGAGGAGCTTCAGGATAACGATGCCGTTCTTTCCGCTGTCAGTACAGCCAAGCTGAAGGAAGAATTCGGCTTTGACCTGATTGATGCCGTTGTACTTCTGTTTATCGTCATGGCAGGGGGTCTTGCCCTGGTGGTCCTGTTTACCCTGTCCAATACAAATATCTCGGAGCGTACCAGAGAACTGGCTACCATAAAAGTGCTCGGCTTTTATGACAAGGAAGTCTACCAGTATGTCAACAGGGAAACGCTGATCCTGACCCTGGCAGGAATTCTCCTCGGTCTGCCGCTGGGACGCTTTATCAGTGGCTTTCTGACCACCGTACTCAATATGCCGTCCATCTATTTTGCCGTGCATATTGAGCCTGTCAGCTATCTTATTACCGCATCAATCACATTCCTTTTCGCCATATTGATCAACTGGTTCACCAACCGTACACTGGACCGTATCGATATGGTGGAAGCAATGAAAAGCGCTGAATAAAAAAAGACCCGGAAACGGGCCTTTTTTGATTTGCTTATATACCTGTAAAACTTAATGGAATTTCCTACCGGACTTTCCTTGCCAGCATCTGTGCCTTCACGGACAGCTCCGCTGCCTTTAGGGCATGTTCCTGCGTCATAGCATTCTCTGTCCGGTGGATGCAGTCCAGAATCAGCTGACCAAAGTAAGGGAACCCGGTCTTTCCCGTTGCATTGATATAGTGCTCTCCGTCTTTGTCCACGAGAAACACATGATTGCCGGTCTTCTCCCTGGCTACATTTACATTCTTTCTCAATTCAATATAGCCTTCTGTTCCCAGAATAAAAGTTCGTCCGTCGCCCCAGGAAGAAAGTCCATCCGGTGTAAACCAGTCCACCCGGAAATATCCCATGGCACCGTTGTCTCCCACCAGGGTCGCATCCCCGAAGTCATCCAGCTCCGGATATTCCGGATGATTGTAGTTTCCAATCTCACTGTTCACCACGGTGGCATCCCCGGCTCCTGTATAATACAAAAACTGCTCAATCTGATGACTTCCGATATCGCACAGGATTCCACCGTAATATTTCTTCCGGAAAAACCAGTCCGGCCGGGAGGGTGCGTTCAGACGGTGAGGACCCATCCCCAGGACCTGAATCACTTTGCCAATGGCTCCCTTTTGAATCAGTCCTCCTGCATATACGGCGCTTTCCGATTGCAGACGTTCGCTGTAGCTGACCATATATTTTTTCCCGGTTTCACGAATGGCCTGCTTTACCGTCTCCAACTGCTCCAGCGTGGTCAGAGGCGCTTTGTCCACAAAATAGTCCTTTCCGGATTTCATGACGCGGATACCCAGTGCCGCACGCTCCGACGTCACACACGCCGCCGCCACCAGCTGAACCTCCGGATCGTCCAGCACCTGCTCTTCTCTTTCTGCTACCCGGACACCAGTCGCTTCATAGGCCTTCCGAAAGGATTCCGCCTTTTTCGGATCCGGATCATAAACCCACTTCAATGTGGCTCCGGCTTCCAACAGACCATTGGTCATTCCCCGGATATGCCCATGATCCAGTCCTATTGCAGCAAAAACAAATTCACCCTTTTTGACCACCGGGTTTGGCTTTCCCTTTGGCGCATAATTCATTCCATCCCTTTGATCCATGATGTTGCTCCTTCCCTGGTTCCATGATTACCCTCTCAAACTTTATCTTTTCTCTCAACTGCAGTACTTCTGCAGTGTTCTGCGCACCGCTCCGGGACCTTCCAGCATCTCCGCGAACATTCCCTTCACCTTTGTGGCCATTCCGCAGGAAAACAGATCAATTGAAAAGATACTCTGATCACGGAGTATGGTGTCGATTCCTTTCTCATCCACGGGGTGCTGTCCCGGCCGGATGCCTCCAAGCAGCCCGGCAAGCTCTTCCATCCGCGGGTCCGGACTCAAATCCATATGATTTCCCTTATCGTCCACACCCAGAAGGTATCGGAGCCAGCCTGCAAATACAAGAGGGATCATTGTCAGATCGCCCAGGCTGAGATCGGGACTGGATACGTAGGAACGAAGCGTCTGCCCGTATCGGACGGGAATTTTCTGCGATGTATCCGTCGCAATTCTCTGCGGAGTATCCGGCATAAATGGATTGGGGAACCGTTTTGTCAGTACGTCCTTCAAAAAATCCTCCGGACGGATAATGCCGGGATCGATCACCACAGGCATTCCTTCCTTTTCCCCCAGTTCCCATACCAGCTTCTTCAGCTCGTTATCGCTCATTTCCTCATGGATGGTCTGATATCCCAGCAGGCATCCGAAAACTGCCAGAGCCGTATGAAGCGGATTCAGGCAGGTCCCGACCTTCATTTTTTCAAACCGGTCAACGGTATCCCGGTCGGCAAACCAAATGCCGGCTGCTTCCAGCTGGGGTCTCCCGTTTGGAAAGGTGTCCTCTATGACAAGATACTCTGTCTCTTCTGAATTGACAAACGGAGCAGTATAGGTATGACGCTCTGTGATAATCTGCTCGGTATCCTCGAATCCGTCCTGTTCCAGCAGCTTCTTTACAGAAGCGTCGGGACGGGGTGTGATTTTATCTATGGCGGTCCACGGGAAGGTTATCCTTTCCGGATCGGACAGATACTCCAGGAAGCCTTCCTCTGCTCTGCCTTCCGCCACCAGATCCCTGGCATGCTTTTTCACCGCGTTGGAGAGAATCTCCCCGTTTCGGGCACAGTTGTCCATACTGACCAGGGCAAGGGGCCACGCTCCGTTTTGATATCTTTCCAGACAAAATTCTGCGATTCTGCGCATCAGCGGGCCGGCGTATCCCTTTTCCGTTATGGTAAAGCTGACCATCTGAACGGACGGCTCCCGGAACAAAGCCAGCATTCTGTCCGTTTCAATCACAGCCTCCATAACGCTTCCCACTACCTTTTTGCCCACGGTTCCATCCGCCTTCAGCGTAACCAGAAGGCTCAGGGAATCGTAAGGCACATAGGCACGCCGGACGAGCTCCGGATCGAAGTCCTCACAGACGATAATGCCCCGGTCTGTCCGTCCCTGTTCCAACAAAGTATCCATGGCCGATGCCATAAACGCCCGAAAAATGTTCCCTGCCCCGAAGTGAACCCAAACAGGTGCTTTCCGGGTTTGAGCCTTTGCCGCCTGCCTGTCATAGGTTGGAATGACATAGTCCCTCTTCCACTCCTCACGTTTACTCCAGGCTTCTGTCAATTTCATAAGCTTCTCCTCCGTCCAACTTATTTCTGTTGCATGTTTCCAATGAACCCTTATGAACAGCTTCCCACAAACCAAGGAGATAGGTAATACCCATGGACCGATCATACAGACCATACCCCGGTCTTGCCTTCTCTCCCCATACCATTCGGCCATGATCCGGCCGGATATATCCATCAAAACCATTGTCATGAAATGCTTTCACAACACGATACATATCAAGATCTCCGCATGAACTCAGATGAGCAGTTTCCATGAAGACCTTGTTATCCAGATGTTTGACATTGCGGATATGAGCAAAATGTACCCGCCCGCCGGACACAGACTCTTTTATCATTGAAGGTATATCATTCTCCATATCTGCCCCCAGCGAACCGGTACAAAACGTCAGGCCATTATACGGACTGGAATTTAAATTCAGAAACCTGCGAATGCTCTCCGCATTCCGGATTACCTTAGGAAGACCATATAGTGAAAATGGCGGGTCATCCGGATGAATGGCCATTTTTATATCAAGTTTCTCTGCATATGGAATGACGGCGTCCAGAAAATACTTCAGGTTTTTCCAATACTCTTCTTCGGACATATTCTGATAAAAGTCAATATCCTCTGCCATCGCTTTTAACCTCTCCGGTTCCCAACCAGGAAGGGTATAGCCTTCTGACCTGGCAAACATCTCTTTTGCGATCCGGGACGGATTCATCTGAAGGACATCCTCATGGTTATAGTACATTACCGTGCTGCCATCTTTCAAAGGAAAAGCAAGATTGCTTCTTACCCAATCCATCACAGGCATAAAATTATAACAGAGACATTTTACCCCGATCTCCGAAAGGTTTTGAAGTGTATGAATATAGTTTTCAATATATCGGTCCCTTGTCGGCAATCCCTTCTTGATATCTTCATGAATGTTGACGCTTTCAATCACTTCCATTTCAAGCCCTGCAGAATTGATCTTCTTTTTCAAATCTTTAAGACGTTCCAGAGGCCAGACTTCTCCTGCCGGTATGTCGGACAGCATCGTCGCTATGCCGCTTACTCCCGGAATCTGACGAATCTGATCCAGTGTAACGCTGTCGTCCCCTCCGGGGAACCAGCGAAAAATCATCTTCATATGGATTCTCTCCCTTGTCTCAAACCCAGGCCGATACTCGCCATAAGGCTGTCCAAAAGTTTCCTCCTTTTTCTCAATTCCAATTTAACAGATCAAAATAAAAAACTTCTATACTCTATCCAGGATCCTATCTTAATGTTTCTTAATATACACTGTCACAAGACATAACGATCCAACTCCAAAAAGCAGAAGATAAAGAAAAAGTTTCTTACATAATTATACCGTGATCCCTTCCGGGTGTCAAAAATCTAAATTTCCTGGTATATGTCAGGAACCGTGAAAAAATTAAGCACTAACACCATTGAAATCCATAAAGTAAGCGCAACCCAGACGAGCCGCCTATTTTAGTGCTTGATAAAACAAAAAACACCAAATATTATCAAAGCTGGCAATAGAAGCAGATACGGAAATATTTACTTCGTATATAGCGGAATCCCTATTTATAATTACCAATATTTATTTCGTTCGTTGTGAAATTCTTAAGATTCGTTGTCTTCTCATGAAAATGAATCGCATTTTTCTGTATCCCCTCTGCAGAATAGAACGCGTCCTCTTTGTGAATCGGCAAACGAATGGTCCGTTTTTCAAATCCAGCCTTATAAACAGCAGTTATCAGCTCCACAGTTCTCCTTCCGTCTTCTCCCGTGATAAGAGGCCTTTGCCCATTTTCAACTGCCGACAGCATATTCTCTATTTCTCCGACATGTCCCTCGTATTTTAAAGAAGGAATTGCTTCATATTCCGCGTTTATTTTATCCGTAAGTTTTGGATTGCTTACTCCAAAACCGTTTTCCATGGACACCGATGCAATACATGACCAAGGCGCTGAAATTTTTGCTTTTTCGCACTGCAGCACAATTCCCTGTTCCTCCCCATGATGCACAACAGAGCTCGTTACCTGGGCTACAGAGCCATCCGCATATCGCAGCGCCGCAAATGACAGATCTTCCACCTCTGCATTGTCATGCATGACATTTGCCAGCATGGAGGAAACTTCGACCGGCAATGCGCCCTGGATCCAATTCAACATATCAATATGGTGCACGGCATGATTCAGGGTCGGCCCGCCGCCTTCCTTTTCCCAGGTTCCTCGCCACCAGAGATCGTAATAACTATGACCGCGCCACCAGAGGGAGTTCACGTGCACACAACGTACTTTCCCGGCGATTCCGCTATCCGCTATTTTTTTCAATCTCCAGATAGTATCCCGGAACCGGTTTTGTGCTATGATACCCATCGTTACGCCGTTCCGTTTTTCTGCGGCAAGCATCTCGTCGCACTCTTTCAATCCCGGTGACATGGGCTTCTCCACCAGAACATGCTTGCCTGCGTCCATACTATGGATTGCAATTTCCGCATGACTTGACGGCGGGGTACAGATATGCACCAGATCAATCTTTGCATCGGAAGCAAGCATTTCTTCATGATCCCGGAATACTCTTACATCCTGCAACCCAAACTTCTTTTTTGCAGCCTCCGCCTTCTCCGGGCATATATCACATAAGGCCGCAATCCTGCACCGATCAGGAAATTTCAAAATCCCCGGAATATGTGCTCCCTGTGCGATCGCACCAACACCTGCCACTGCTATATAAATCATTTTTAACCCCTTCTGCATTTTTGCTTTATGAACTTGTAATTTCGTGATTTCATTTATTCTCACTTCGTAACATTATTATATCATGACTTTGCTCCCTGGATATTGTCTTAATTAATGCTTTTTTTGTAAAAATTAAAGCAGGGCCTTTGATGAAACAGGAGTGGATTATTCCTTAATACTGCCTAGAGCAACACCATCTATTATATACCTGGATAATAGAAAATATATAATAAACAATGGCAATACTGTCAAAGATAGTCCCAAATATACTGAACCATACTCTGTCTTATATATATCCCCCCGCAATAGACTTACCATCATTGGCATTGTGTATTTGTCCTGATCCGTAAGTAAAATCATCGGAGTGAACAGATTATTCCAATTTCCCACAAAGGAGAAAATCGCCTGTGTTGCCATAGCAGGTGTTGCTATTGGCAGAATCATCTTATTAAATATGTGAAACTCACCAGCTCCATCTATTCTCGCTGAATTGACAATATCAAGGGACAGAGCGCCAAGCAGATACTGTCGCATAAAAAACACAGCGGAGGGTGCGGCTATTGCAGGCAATATCAGCGGTAAAAAGCTATTGGTCCAATGGATTCTATACATAAATTGATAAAATCCAATGCCTGATACCTGTGCAGGAATCATCATTACTGCCATTATAAATGTAAAAAATGGTTGACGCATCTTCCAGTTATAAGCTACCAATGCATAGGCCGTAAGTGACGAGAAGTAAACCGTTGCTATGGTAGCGCTGATGGAGATTATCATGGAGTTTATAAAACCCTTAACAGGATTAAAGCTCTTACCCAATAAAATGTTTAAATTGCTCATTAAATACCTGGAGGGCAACAAGGATATGGAACTTTGCTGTATTTCATATGTTCCTCGTGTAGCATTCATAAACATAATCCAAAATGGCAATATGCTCAGGATCGCAAGAAAAATGCAGAATATATATTTCAATATTTTACCAGTATGATGTCGCTGTGGGTTCTTACTATATCCCATATTTTTGACCTCCTCCCTTAATCCCGATTCCTTTTTTCTGTTTACTTAATGCTCTCTTTTTTTCTTTTTTAAGCCGCATCTCATCCTTATCCCGCATTATATAGAAGAGTATGCCAGATAAAACTGCGGCTATTACGAACATAATCATACTTGCTGCAGCTGCGCGATTATACATATAACTGCCACTAAATGCCTGATTGTATATAAAGACACTTGTGGTAAGTGTTGCGTTATCCGGGCCTCCATTTAAGAACAGTTTTGGTATGTCAAACATCTGCAATCCACCAATCATGCTGGTTATAAGCGTATAGAGCATTATAGTCCTCAGGTTCGGCAGAGTAACATATAAAAAAGTTTGTGTATTTGAGGCTCCATCAATCTCAGCCGATTCGAGTATTGCCGGATTGATTCCTGTCATGCCCGCAATAAGCACTATCATAGTATGTCCATACCACATCCAAAACTGAATAAATGATACTATCCCTCTCGCTGTTCCTTGTCTGATCAAGAAGTTTATCGGCTCATCAGATAGACCCAGGACTTTAAATAAATCGTTAACAGGCCCCTTTGGATATCCGAACAACGAATTAAACAGAATGGCTATGGTTGCAGCCGTCATTATATTTGGCATATAGAACAATGTCTTAAATACACCTTGACCTCTCATCTTATTGCGTTGATTGGCAAACCACGCTGCTAATAATAATGCCAGCAATATTTGAGGAATGAAGTTGAGTACCCAGATCCGCGCTGTATTTGATAAGGACTTAATAAAGGACGGATTCCTAAGCATGTTCTTAAAGTTTTGAAATGGATCTGATAAAAAATGAATATCCGTTCTACCCAGACCCTTTAGATCCGTAAAACCTATCACAGCAGTATAGATTATGGGATACAACGAAAATATAAGGAAGGTAAGAACAAAAGGTATAGAAAATATATACCCGTATTTCGCATAGCTAACGCTTTTCCGTTTCATAGGAATCACCTCCGGTAAAACATAGACTTTCATTTTGCCAAAATCAAAGGCAGACGGAAAAGACCGTCCGCCAGCGTTACAGAAAAAACTATTCCACAATAATATCGATGTTGTCAGCAACCTGTTGGCTGAAATCAGCTATGGCCTGATCCCGGCTCTTCTTACCTGCAGTGTATTCACGTACCTGTTCACGCCAATAGGAGTTGATTGTTTCATCATATTGCGTCAAATTCGTACCAGTGGCAAATTCACCTGCGGGAACGAAAACATCAAACATATCCTGTCCACCCAGGAAGTCAAGTGTACCATCCGACTTCTTCATAACCGCACCGGAAGCAACAGCATCTTTGGTACCACCAGGCCCGTTGAGTGTTCCATTAGCCCAGAAATATTGCAGCCCGTTCTCAGAACTGTCAAGCGTAATCCACTCAAGTATGTCGCCAACTGTCTTCTTAACCTTGCTGTCCTTATTGGCCAGAATCCATGTACCACCCCAGAAGAATCCAACAGGAGGTTCACATACAGCCCAGTCACCATATGTGCCTTCACCTGGTGCTTCACCACCGGAATTGCCCGCTATGGTATAATTAATAAGCCAGGCAGGTCCGAAGAAGCCGAAAATTTTCTTGGGACCAGCATCTTTCATATCAGCAAACCAGGCATCCTGCCAATCTTGTGTATCATTATGGTAACCGTTATCCTTAAGTTTTTTAGAAAGATCCAGAAATTCCTCACGTCGTGGATCAATATTAAGTTTTCCATCGACAATCCAACCCTTTTCAGAGCTGTTCTCCACTGCATGCCACATATCACCATCTCCGGATACAATGCCATACCCTTTTGCCTTCAGCTCCTCAGCAGCATCAAAGAATTTGTCCCAGCCAGGACCTACCTTTTCCTTTATCACTGCAGGATCATCCGTACCCCATACGTCTTTTGCAATGGATCGACGATAGATAAAGGCCCCGCCAGTTGCCTGATATCCTAGCGCTACAAGATCATCATCCGGAGTTGTACCGATATCTACTGTATACTGAGCAATTTCAGATTCTTTTAACAGATTATCAACGTCTGTCCCAAGGTCCTTATAGGGAGCAGCATACTGACAGGCGTCCCCCTGAGTATATTTTAGTACGAATGCCGCCTCTGCACAGTAAATATCCGGTGCATCGTCACCGCCAGATGCCAGTGCCTGATCAAGTGCAGGCTGATACGCACCATCTGTGGTAGCAATTATAGTAGTCTTGATTTTATAAGGAAAGTCGGGGTGAAGATCTTTATACTTCTTCATCATATTGGGAACCTCATCAGTAAAACTCCAAAGGTTGATGACTTTGGCATTGGGATCATCGGTAACTTCAGTATTATCTTTCTCTTCCCCTTTGGATGCATTGGTATCACTGGTACTATTCGACGAACCACTGCTTTGCCCATTACTACAACCTGTCAATGAAAAAGTCATAAATAGTACACAAACAATAAAAGTAATAAAAATACGTTTCTTCATGTTCCTCCTCCTCATATTTTTATGGATTATTTACAATACACATATAACTAAATAACATTATATGATAAATTGGCTTTATTCTCTTCTTAAATATCGCCATATATCAATCAAATGCTGCTAATTTGATTGTTGACTTTTTCTTATAACAAACAGGATGCCTTATAGGATTTTCGTATAAAGGGATTTATACTCTGTTGGTGTGCACCCCCGTTTTGTTCTGAATAAACGATTAAATGTTGCAAGACTGCCAAAACCTGATTTCATAGCAACTTGCATGATCGAAAGGCTCGGTTCAATCAATAATTTCTCCGCCTGCATAATCCTGCAATTAATCAGGTAATTATACCAGGATATATTCATAACCTGCTTGAAAAGGCGTGAAAAGTGAGATTTGCTGAACCCGGCCACTTTTGAAATATTATCCAGTTTAATATTTTCAGTACAATGATCATTTATATAATTACATACGTCAATAAAAATTTCTATATACTCGGGCCATTTCTTATTTTTTATATTTGAAAGCTTGTTCTTTCTATCTGTACAATTCCTTCCCAGGATCACAAAAAAGCGTAAGATCATGGAGTAAATCGAAGCTTCCCTAAAGCGTAACGTGGAAAAATACTCCGCTGTTATATCCGAAATAAGCGATGAAAGTTCTTCATGTATATGGACCATTGATGAAGCTGTAATGAGTACACAGGGATGAAACATATGAAATATTGACTTTAGTTCTTTAATGTCACTAAACACGGAATAGTCAACCTGCAGTATTATTCGATAGCCACCAGGTGGTGCAAATAACTGATGTAGAGTTCCGGGTGATATAACAATAATATCTTTCATATCCAAATTATAAGTTTTTTCATCTATGATAGCTTTATAGGTATTCTCAACTGGCATAATTATTTCAAAAGCTGTATGCCAGTGTTGCGGATAATCCTCATATTCCTTGTTTTTATAGATTCGGATTTTAAAGCTTTCTGGATAGTTCACAGTTTCCTTTATTCCATCTAAAACTTCAATCACAAGAATAATCCTCCCTATAATTTCCTTATTTATATATTTTTCTTCCATATATATCTTGAATACCTGTCTTTCTATAAAAATACGTATTTATCACATCCCTCCATTCCTTCGCATCCCTTAACTGTATCCTTAACTTTTCTAAAACCAGGCTATAGATATCTTCATCAATTTTTCCTTTTAAAGAGGACCATTGTGTCAATAGATCTTTCACCTGTTCCACTCCTTTAAAATGTATATCATATATATGTTGTATAACAGTCTTCCCTGATTTTAGTTTATGATTATATGACACATGATGAAAAAACAATAAAAATTTCTCAGGGCAATCTTGTATATTCTCATATATGCCAGCTGCTGGTTCCCTGTATTGTTTTGTATAACCTGTACCTGTAGCTGATGTCCTGTCTACCCCGATACCTTTCAGATCAGCATAATGGTAGGTCCCCCAATGCGAGTATTCATAACCGTCTGCATTAGGTCCATAGTGATGTCCCGGATTGACCATCCAACCAACACCTAAGGGACTTGTGTAGTTTTCATATATCTCTCTGGATCCTAATAACATGGAAGTTACAGTCATTACAACTTCGCCCTGATTTCCATAGGTAAGGAGTGTCCATTCATCCGCTATCTCCTTTGATGTCATTTCAGGATTCCAACATAGCCGTCCAAATCCATACAAATTGGCCTGAGCAAGAGGATGTCCTGTCCAGCATGGGCTATCTCCAACATTTGCGACTCCGGCTATTCCACTATATCTCATGTTAAATAAGCTCCCATCTGCTACTTTACTTACAAAAGAACCCTCACCCTTTGCATAAGTGTCAAAATCCAGGGTTTCCTTCCACATAGGAACCAAATAGCATAGATGCTTTTGCTGTCCTGTATATTCCTGAGTTATTTGTAACCGTCAAGCCAAGGGTGACACCTTCCATGGCATAAGGGTTTTAGGATCGACGCCGTTCGGGGCTTGAGTGAAAATCTTCGTGAGATATTCAAACGGCACAAGCCCGTTTTCTCTGGCGGAAACGATCAGGCTGTAATAAACCGCGCTAGCTCTCGCGCCGTTAGGGGTATTGGAAAACAGCCAGTTTTTGCGTCCCATCACAAAGGGACGGATCGAATTTTCAGCGCGGTTGTTGCTGATTTCAAGCCTGCCGTCCAATAAATAAGCTCTGAGATATTTGCGCTGGCTCTGCGCATAATAGACCGCCTTGCCCAGCAGGGACTTTGGCAGCGCGCGAAGCGAATCGGCCCATGTGAAAAAAGCCTCCATCATCGGTTTGGAGAGTTGTTCACGCTTTTCCCGGCGTTCTTCCGGGGACAGCAAAGCAAACTGTTTCTCAAAATGAAACAGCCTGTCACAGTAGGCGATCCCTTTTTGGGCATCGGACGAGTCACGTTTTTCTTTCGGCAGCGTTTGCAGCGCCTCGTCGAACTTTCGGCGCAGATGTGCCCAACAGCCCACAACGGTAATCCGGTCAGGGAGTTTGTGATAGCCGTCATAACCGTCCGTATGGAGAAAACCCGAAAAATCTTTCAAAAAGGTTTCCGGGTGGGTATACTTTCGGTCCCTTTGGTAGTCATACAGCACAATTTGGTGTTCCGCCTCGCCGCTTGTCCGGTAAAGCCACATATAGCTCTTGCTCCGGGCGGGCTTGCCGTCCTCATGCAGCACTTGGAGGGTGGTTTCGTCTGCGTGAAGGACCTGATGCTCGCATAGCTGCCGTTTCATCTCTTTGTATATCGGCTCCAGCCAACCTTCACTGGCTTTTACGAGCCAATTCGACATCGTCTGACGGGAAAGCAGAATGCCGTTTTGTGCCCATTCCCGCTCCTGCCGGTAAAGCGGGCTGCCCATCACAAATTTCTGCACAGCGATGTGGGCGACCGATTCGGGCGATGCGAAACCGCCTTTGATGACGGGTTCCGGCATGCTCGCCTTGACGATCGGCACACGGTCGGAAGATCCCTCGCAGTGCCGGCAGGCGTAAATATGCCGTACATGGCGGACAAGCACGGCTTTTGCCGGGATGATTTTCAGTTCCTCGCGCACCTCTTCGCCCATCTTGTGCAGAGGACAGCCGCAGTCAGGACAGACACGTTTTTCTTCCGGCAGCTCATGCAGGATGACCTCGACGGGCAAATCTTCCGGCAGCTTGTCGGTGGTCAGACGGGTCTTCCGGCGATAATGCGCTTTGACTTTAGTGATCTCCGGCTCCGGTGCGGTCAAATCGGCGGTTTCCTCCGCTTCGTTGAATAAGCACAACTGTCCGTTGTCCGTCTGCTCACTGGACGTGCCAAATCGTTTGTGACTGGCAAGTCGAAATTGTTCCGTCAGCCACTCTACCTGCTGTTTCAGCTCGGCAATCTGCTCCGCCTGCTTGAGAAAATTCTCATAAACATGCAGCGGAATTTCAACTGTTTTCTCTCGCTTTTCCATGCTCTAATTATACCGTAAAAACCGCATGGAATCAAGAAAAATCGGCTTTTTTGCACCCGATATTTTACGAAATTTTACGTTCGGAAACCTCGCTTCGGCTGAGCTTCTTTGCAAGCCTTGCACTGTCAATCAGACAGGATAATTCTTCGCTGTTCAGCGCCATTGTCGCTTCTCCATCCGACGACGGCCAACGGAAATGTCCGCGTTCCAGCCGCTTGAAATACAGCCAGAAGCCGTCGCCGTCCCATTCAAGTATTTTTATGCGGTCACGGTTTCGGTTGCAGAAAACGAACAGCGCATCGGCGAAAGGGTCCAGAGAAAAGCTCTGCTGCACAAGCGTCATCAGCCCATTGATGGATTTCCTCATGTCCGTGCATCCGCAGCACAGATACACGGGCTTTTCGTCGAAGCGCATCACAGCGACCTCAGTACGCGGCAGACCTTCGCCAGCAGTTCCAAATCCGTCGAAGCAGTTACCTTGATATGACAGCCGCCGATTTCGATGGTCAGTATACTTTCGGCAGCAGCGGCAAGTTTAGGCTCCTCAAGCTGCGTCCATCCGTTCGGCACAAGCCCACCCTCGCCGCCTTGTTTCTCCAACAGCCCCCTACAGGCAGCTTCCCGTACTTTCTTCTGTCTGTAGTAATAGGTGGCTTTGCTGATTCCCTTTTCTTCGCAGAATGCGTTTACGGTCTGCCCGCTGGCTATCCGTTCTTTTACCTCTTCACCCCAGCCCGACAGCCGGAACCTCGTCACAATTTTTTGTGTATCCACTCAATTCACTCCAATTTGCTTCAAAACACTTCTTAGAGCGTTTTGAACTCTTTTGAAGTAAATTGTACCCTTTCTGACGCCTTTCCTGCAATGTGACGGCCGGGTTGACGGTTACAGTTATTTGAAACTCCACCATCATATTGGTTTGTTCCATGGCCCCGAATAACGGCGACACTGGCTCTCTGACCTGAAAGTCCACTGGTCCGTTCTTTACCTGCAGTATTACATTATCCATAAACTTACCATCCAGAGGTTTAAAATTATCATAGGATGCCATAGCCCTATCCATGGATCGGTCTCGCCAATCCACGATACAGTTATATACAAAACATCTCCAGATTACGACTCCACCATAAGGTTTCAGTACCTCTCCCAACATATTGGCTCCATCTGCATGGTTCCGTCCATAGGTATAAGGGCCAGGCCTGAATTCCGAATCAGCTTTTACAAGGAATCCACCAAAATCTTCAATATAGTCATAGATTGTTTCTACAGTATCAGCCCACCATTTCTTCACTAAAGGGTCCAAAGGATCCGCTGTAGGGAGATTACCAACTTCAATGGGAGCAGCAAAGTTTATACTTAGATAGATTTTAATTCCGAATTCACTAAAAACATTGGATAATCCTCTTATCTCCGGAAGATAATCTTCTGTAACAAATTTTGTTTCTTCCTTGTGTACATTAACATTATTTACGACTATGCCATTTATTCCTATAGATGCTAAAAGTCGAGCATAATCTCTCACCCTGCTCTTATCTTTAACAATGGCATTATCCCTGTAGAGAATTGATTCTCCCGCATAACCGCGTTCTATTTTCCCATCTATATTATCCCAGTGATCGATAATTCTCAATGAATTACGAGGAAAATCAACCTTTAATGCCGCTTCTATCGTTTTGCCACAGCAAATCGATCTAATAAAATCGAAAACCCCATAGAGTACCCCATTGCCGTCCTTTCCTATTATTAGTATAGCATCATTTCCATCCTCTGCAATATTCTCTATACAGAATCCTTCCGCTTTCAACCCTGACTGGAGCACATGCCCTTTATTTGCTACATCCTCCAGTCGCCCGACAAGAACATATGGGGCTTCGGGTCGTCTTCTATAAATATCCGCCTCTATATTAAATATCTTTTTTATTGCCAATTTTAGCTCATTCATAGCCGCCAATACAATATCATTGCTCCCTCTGATATAAATGTTTTTGCAGTATTTCATATATTCCTCTTTTAAAGGTGGGTTCAATAAATTCTCAAATCCCAGCCAACAGTCATATAAATGATTTCTATTACTCATTGTTCATACCTTTCTTTAGCTATTTCGTATTGCTCATTTTCTGTAGCAATGTACTTTTATTGTATATTTTATTTGAATTTTGCTCCATATATTATATAATTATATTTGTACTATATAACTATTGAAGTCAGGAGTGATTAAATTGAGTATTCATTCTGAGAATATCTTAAACACAATATTCCCAAAAATTCTATATGCTGTGCAAAGAGAATCTAATACTTCATCATGGTATTTGCCAAAAACGACACTCGACTTCCATAACTTCATGATAATATATGATGGAGAAGTAACTTTTTTAAGAAATGGCTCCATGTGCCAGGGTAAAAAGGGAGACCTGATATACTATAAACCTAATGATATAAGAGAGGCTTATACCTCTAAGGATAATCCCTTAAAGTGTCTCGCTGTTGAATTCTTATATACCTGTCCTGTACAGGAAGGTTCACAGTGGTATCTTTATAACCAGGATCTGCCGTTCGATTTCTGTGAGACCATTGAAGACTCAGATCTCTTTCGTAAATTACTGGATTTATTCTCTGAAGTAGCAAACCTAAGACTATCCATAAACACTGCCACAACTCCCCCTACTGCTGTTATAAAGGAGAGGGCTGTATTTATGGAGATTCTGGCCCTTTTACTTCAATATAAAGAATCCAATCGTAAGTATGGTCACCAATATAATTATTCCAATATTGCAAGGGTAGATAAAGCGATAAATTATATGATTCAAAACTATTCCAGGCCCTTAAGTTTGCAGGACATTGCGGACTACCTGGATATCAGTCCTTCCTATTTGGGCAGTATGTTTAAAAATATAACTGGAAAATCCGTAATCTCTTATTTAATTGATATACGAATTAATAAATCCAAACAATTTTTAAGAGACGGGCTTTCCGTTTCGGAAGCGTCGCAAAAAGTAGGGTTTCATGATATATTTTATTTCAGTCGCATATTTAAAAAACGGCAGGGGATAACTCCTTCTGAATTTACTAAGGCTTGAAGGGGAGAGGCAGCATGTTTGCTGAGTCTCCCCCTATAACATACATCAGTCAAGCATGGTCTTATCACTATAAACTTTTTCCCAGGCTGCCTTACGCTCGTCTATAATAGCTTGACCTCCTGAATTGAGGTAATCTTGCATTCCAGTATCAAACACTTCATCAAATTTATCAACTGAAGCCACTATTGATTGGGTCAGAAAGTTATTACGCTTTTCGCTCAATGCAGTACCCATGCCTTCCTCAGCTTTAATTTCACCAAGAGCGGCATTCTTTCCATAAGATACTTCATATGTGAATATTCTGGTGCGGTGAAACCGCAGTTCCGGAAAATTGGAAACCGAGAGTCCGGAACTGGGAAACCGCATGCGAGTTTACTCGCTTAAGGACTTGTCCAGTCCATATACCTCACGCATGGATCTGTAGTTGTTCGGATCCGTGCTGGTTATGCTGATTTTATAGGCATCATATTTGATGCGGTCAAGGATTGCTTCTGCGAGAGGGCTGGACTCCCCGCCAAGTTGATCAAACCAACCATTATCATGGTACTGGGAGCAGAAGATGGTTGATGATCTTTTCCGCCTCCTGTGAAGCAACTCCAGGATGTCGTGCTGCTCTGTCTCAGTCGGTTTCAACAGCAGCCATTCATCAATGATGAGAAGAATGGGATTGGCATATTTGGCCTGAACCTTCTTGTAAGTGCCTTCATTCCTGGCCATCTCCAGTTCTATTAGAAGGTCGGGAAGTCTGACATACCTGGTCGTAAAATAGTGTTTACACGCCTCTATGCCAAAAGCACAAGCCATGTATGTCTTACCGCTGCCTGTTGCACCGGTAATAAAAAGATTTCGGTGTTCAATGATATATTCGCAAGTCGCCAGTCTGCTGATAAGAGACCGGTTCAGCTTGCGGCCGGATTTGTAATCGATATCTCCGATGTACGCTTCCGGTTGGTCGAATCCAGCATTCTTGATCAACCTTTTTAAGCGGTTGTTCTTTCGATTGCTGTATTCAATGTCTACCAGCATGGAGAAACGGTCTTCGAAAGGGATATCCTTCATCCTGGAGTCGTTTAGCCACACCAACAATGATTTTTAGGTATGTATCGGGATAGAACATAGTTCAAATAATGTGTGAAAAGCGCCATTTCATCAGCAATATCGGCGCTTTTTCTTATTGACATTACAAAAAAATTGTGGTATAATTTAGGTATATTTTAGGTATACGAGGTGTTGGCTGTGGGTAAATATTCTGTGCCAGAATCCATACTAAAATTCAAGCCAAAAGGCACGATGGTGAAACTTATTTCCGGGCGCTACTATGTTTATGAATATTCCAGCGTAAAAGGATCTGACGGAAAACGACGAACAAAAATGGGAAAAGAAATCGGAACAATCCTGGATGGCGTCGGATTCGTCCCAAATAACGGATTTAATTGTGACGAGGAAATAACCACTCTTGAATTTGGCGAATATGCGGTTGTCCTTTCAAATTCTCAGAAAACGCTATTGCTTCTTCAAGAATGCTTCAATCAAGTAGATGCCCTCAGAATATATGTGGTGGCACTGATTCATTATATACATGGTTTTTTGTACATGAAAGATATACATAAGTACTACGAAATGAGCTATCTATCCCTGAAATACCCTTCCCTGAAGCTGGGATACGCCGCATTATCTTCTCTGTATGATAGCCTGGGCCGTCGCCAGGGAAAAATACTCCATCTGGAAGAAAAACTTGTTACTGAGTGCTCAGGGCAAGTCGCAATTGATGGGCACGTAATAGGCTGTGGCTCTATGGAAAACGATCTTGCTGAAAAGGGATATAAATTCTGGAAAATCGGAGAACCACAGATCAATCTTCTCATGGCATATGACGTTAACACCGGTATGCCCCTTATTTCCAGAATATATGAAGGCGGGAGCCAGGATAAAGTCAGCGTTAAGGATTTGCTTGTTCAGGTTGAGTTAAAGGATTTGCTCTTTATTGTCGATCGTGGATTCTACAGTGCCGACAACCTCAATCTGTTCACGTCAAATGGCAACTCATACATTATACCGCTTGCCAAAAACCTCACAACCTGCAAGATGGCCGTCAGCAGTCTTGAGATGACAGGAAGATTTATGTACCAAAAAGGACGCAAAGCTTCCGTGGTTGAGTATAGGGAACAGATAACAGACGGGCAAAGAGTTCTTACGTTCAGGGATCTGAACGAGGCTTCAACGGAGCAGGCAAACTATCTCCGCCACCTGGCACGAGGGGATAAGTCGTATACCGATGAAAACTTCAATAAGCTGAAAGATTTTATGGGAGTTACCGTACTGCAGACGAGTTTGACAGCACAGACACCCCAGGAAATTTATGAGCTCTACAAGAAGCGTTGGTCTATCGAGACATATTACAACTATTTCAAGAACAAGGCAGACTACAATGCTCTGTATCAGGCCGATTTTTACAAGACACAAGGTCTAGCATTCATTATGCTTGTCAGTGCTCTAATACATAAAAACTTTGAGGATGCTGTAGCCGGAGTTAAGGGGAAGTCGGCTCAGGACTGTATTCTTGATGCAAAAATGGTAAAAGCGAATAAACGTCGCGGCTGTTGGATCGTATGCAATTGCAAAAAAAGTCATCAAACTCTATTCAATCAGCTTAATACTAAAATGGCTGTCGAGGTGTGAGAGGCAGGCTACCTAAAAAACCAAAAAGTTGTGTTTAGCTGGTTGATGAATGCATTTGACATGGATGTCAGACGCATTTCAATTAATTTATCAATCGTACTTTGATTGGTCATGGTCATTTACCTCCTGTAATAATCAGCGCCTCTGGTGATGGCGTATCTGTTCTGTCTGGTTTCGGACTCCGTCGTTTTGTCGACGGACGTATCAGCTGTTTTATCCCGCCCGGCAGAGAGTATGTTCTTTATGCTCTTATAGCTGGGCGAGGCCGTGTAACTAAGGGCCTTTTTGCAGGAGGCTTCAAGTCTGTCAGCTGAATATTTGTCTGCCAGCTTCAGTAGCCCCATACAGCTGCGATAAGATTGCTGTTCCACACATTTGGAGGTAAGGATGGCATCCACGACCTGGTACGTATTGGCACCAATCCGCTCAGCCCATCTGCGGAATCGATTGCCGTTCCATTCCAGGTATTTCTGATGGTCTTCCGGCATGTGCTCCACAATGGTGGCATACTGCCCCTTACGGCCATACAGACGGCGGTGGGAGGCAATGCGGTTATGGTTATAGAAAATCTCAATAGTCTTATCGGTTATCCGTACATCAACCTTGCGTTTTATGTATTCATACGGAACTGAATATAGCATTCCGTTGCAAGATATGTGATAATTGAACTGAACGGTGGCTTGTTTCCATTCCGCCAGTTCGTAAGGGGACGCAGGTAAGGGAGCCAGCAATGGCAGTTCTTCGTTGCGGAAGATTTCAAACCGGCTGCCCTCTTTCTTTTGAAAAGGGCGATGGCTGAATTCTTCCAGTTTTTCATGGATAGCACGATTTAATTCGACCACTGAGAAGAACTGTTCGTTGCGTAATGCGGCGGTAATCCAGGTGGAAATGACATTCACACTGCCTTCCGCATTCGGCTTGTCCTTGGGTGCCCTGACCCGGGCTGGGATGATGGCTGTGCCATAGTGCTCAGCCATTTCATGGTAAACTGTGTTGACCTGCTGGTTATACCAGTCCTTATTGTGTATAACGGCTGTTTTGCAGTTGTCCGGTACAAGAATCTTAGCGACACCGCCAAAGTATTCGTACATATGGACATGGGCAGAAATCCATGCGTTTTGCTTCTCGTTAATAAAAGCCTCCACATAAGGATACATGCTGTAGGTCATAACACCAACAAACAGCCATGCGTCGATGATTTCACCGGTATCCGGATCAATGATGTGCGCCGGATCTCCGGCCCAGTCTACTTCGATCTGTTCGCCGGGTTTACGGTCGATATGCATTGTTGCACGGCGTTTCTGCTCATCCTGCTGGATGTAATAGCAAAACTGGGAATACATAAGCGGGTTCTCGCCTGCTAAACGGCACTCTTCCATGTATTCCGTCCACAGGAGCTTTTTATTGACCCCATTGCGGAGCAACTCCTTGCGGATGTAGTTGAAATCCGGCATACGCTTTTGCGAAGATGCCGAATGCTTATTGGCAGACGGAAACAATATATCTGCCAATACCTGATCAGTCTGGTTCGCTTCAAGCGGCCAGGAAAGCTGAATATCCTTTGCCCGCTTAAGAACCCGATTGACCGTTTTCTTTGAGACACTGCAGCTGTCTGCAATGCTCTGCTGGCTGAGCCCCAGATGAGATAATCTAAGAATCTCTCGGTATTTGGTCATGGTGTGACTTCCTTTAAAATGTATTTACACCAACGGTGCATGGATACATTATAAAGGATATTTATAAACGGTTTCCACTACCGGAATCGTGGTTTCCGTTATTCCGGAATGACGGTTTCCTAATACCGGACAGGTGGTGTCACCGGAACCGGAATACTCATATGCGCTAAGATCATATGTCCTGGTGATATACTCCGGATCCACACCTGCATAGCCCTGAGCCAGTGACTGAACGGTCTTTTCCGGATCCCCCAAATTCAAGCCATTTATGGTTATAGTGTAATCTATGTTGTTTGGTGAATTCATTATCTTCTCATCTGTGGCTGCTGTTATCTTCACCGATCCATCGGGCATGGCTTCATGGGTAGAACCTTCTTCGCCTATCTGAAGAAACATACGGTTTTCCAATTTACTTATCCAATCAAGATATACCAATGAAGCCACGGGCTCTTTATTGGAAGCAGGAAAGAATACTTTACGATCTACGGGAGCACTGAGATATTTTTTGTACAGACCTGCATCGTTTTTGAAGGAAACAACTGTTTTAAAAGCTGCATCCTTCGCGACCAGCTTTTGCATATTATATTGTACACCATCTTCCCCATTGCGATAAGGATCATCAGAATTATGCATATAAGAACCTACATATCCCGATTTCATTAAATTTCCCTCAGTAGTATCCCCGGCATCATAAAGAGCAAAGTCCTTCCATACAAGGCCTGCATTATACCACTCATTAATCTTTCTTACAGCTTCCTTATAATTCGGATATAATAGATATCTATCATCAAAACCATATATATACCTGTCTCTATCCGTGATATCGCCGGGTATAAAAGCATGTGCAAGTTCCATGATTCGCCAGCCTACATCA
Source organism: Eubacteriales bacterium mix99 (assembly GCA_038396605.1). Lineage (NCBI taxonomy): Bacteria > Bacillati > Bacillota > Clostridia > Eubacteriales > Eubacteriales bacterium mix99. Next base: position 1,969,062 of record CP121690.1, on the reverse strand, counting down.
GTACTTAGACTGAAAGGCGTCATCTTATCTGCATCATCGCCCAGTAACATTTCAGCATTATCCTTGAATTTATAAAGCATTTGCTCAAAATCTTCAATGCTTTCAGGTTCTTCCATGCTGAGCTTTTTTAGCCAGTCCTCGCGGACAAAGGTCCGAACCCCGGCATTGTTAAAGAGACGGGCTTCAATCGCCCAAATAGTCCCTTTCTCAGGATCTTGATTCCAGTATATATTGTCATCTGTAAGCAATTCCCACAGATCAGGCAGCAAATCCTTGTTTTTTTCCAAATAAGGTGCCATATCCAGTACTCCACCCATATTGGCATAAGTCTGGATAGTTGGATAGCTGTAGGTAACGCATACATCCGGTGCATCATTGGCTGCAAGCAAATTGCTTAGCACCTCGCCTTCAGTCCAGCGGGGCACGATTTTAAATGTTACTTCAACATTGTGATCGCGTAACATACCTTCTTTAATAAAATCAGTATAAAAGTTATCTTCAGGAGGCGTTCCGCCATCGTTGCCACGATCAAAAACTTCAACACTGATAGACTTTTTTTCTACAAATTTACCATCAACAAGTTCCCCATTATCCTCCGAAGCATTATTTTTATCTTTTGAGGTGGACAAATCAGAGGTCGATGCAGAATCTTGATTCGGTGATTTTGAACCTTGCTGTGACCCACAGGCTGTAATCATTGTAAGTATCATAAAACAGGTTAATAGAATTGATATTGCCTTCGCCCTTTTCATAATGATCCCCCTTATTTTTTATATTATTTCTCACAAAGTAAGTTAGAGTTTCACTCCAATACTTTGTGGGCCATAATCACTTTATCAGATCCATAGTTATATAAAATATATCAAGGCCAATTAGCCTTTTACCGCCCCTATTGTTACACCAGCAATAAAGTATTTTTGCAGCCATGGATATATTATCAGGATAGGTAAGGTTGCAAACATAACAGTAGCCGCCTTGAGCGTGTCAGAAAGACCAGGTGTGGAAAATCCTTCTTGCGCGGCAACCTCAACGCTTGTAACATTATTTAGAATGTTATATAAAAGAAGCTGTATAGGATGATATCGCCTTTCATTTATCATATACATCAAAGCATCAGAAAATCCATTCCAGCGACCAACTGCATAAAACAACGAGAGAGTTGCTATTACCGAAGTCGATAAGGGAAGATAGATACTTACCAAAATACGTATAGGACCTGCGCCATCTATCTCTGCACTCTCCCGAAGACTTTGAGGTATGCCATCCAGAAAGCTCCGCATAATAATCATATTAAACACACTTAGACAATTAGGGATTATCAGTACCAATGGATTATCAAGCAGGCCCAGGTCTTTATATAGTAAATAATTAGGAATGGTTCCTGCACTAAAGTACATAGTCATAATAATCATAGTATTAAAAAATCGTCGCCCTTTAAGATGATCGTAGGTAAGAGGGTAAGCACAAATTACCGTCATTACCATTGAAACAATTGTACATATTACAGTAAGAATGGCAGTCCAAACTAAAGACCATGTATACTTTGAATCCTTCAGTACCGTCTCGTACGCGTCAAAATTGAATTCTACAGGCCAGAGCAAAACCTCATTTTTTACAAGAGCCTGCGCAGAACTAAGGGAGCGTGCCAAAATATTTAATATTGGCAATAGACAAACTAGAATCAAAATTATAAAAATAAAAACTATTACTAAATCACCAGGCTTTATATTTCTGGTATTTCTCATGTATAATACCACCTTTCACCATATTCCTCTCTCGCCCAGCCTTTTCGCCACCGAATTAGCTATAAGAAGAAATACAACACCTATGACAGACTGAAACAAACCCACAGCGGTAGTCAATGAAAATTGAAGACCCCGAATACCATTTTGATAAACAAAAGTTGAAATAACGTTTGAAACACTGGTAACAAGGGGGTTTGTAAGTGCATATGGGCGGTCAAAATCACTGCCCAGAATATGGCCAAGATTCATGATAAGAAGTACAACAATTGTAGGACGCAATTCAGGCAGCGAAATATGCCACATCTTCCTTAAACGGCCAGCTCCATCTACAGATGCTGCCTCGTATAATTCTGGATTTATAGTAGTTAAGGCAGCTATATAAATAATAGTGTTCCAACCCATACTCTGCCATATCCCCAGTAAAACATAAGTAAACACCCAATGCGTTGGTTCATTTAAAAAGGGTATGGTGTTAAATCCCAATCGATTAAGAAGTATATTTATCAGTCCATTTGTAGGTGCAAAAAGTTGCAGAGCTATACCGGATATAATGACCCAGGAAAGAAAATGAGGCATGTATATCACCGTTTGGGTAACACGCTTAAATCCGTTAAACGGCAGTTCATTCAATAGTAGCGCCAGGACAATGGGAATAGGAAATCCGATTACCAGATCAAGCATATTCAGCATTAGAGTATTGCGCAATGCATAGATGAAATCCCTATTTGAGAAAGCCTTAATAAAGTATTCAAATCCATGGTTTCCAGCCCACTCCATCTGCCAGATATTCTGAACAATACTGTAATTCTTAAAAGCTATCTGTATATACATCATCGGTATATAGCGGAATACTATAAAAAAAGCAATTGGCAGAATCATCAGAAGATATAGTGTCCAGTATCGTTTAAAATAATTTATATTGCTATTTTTTCTCAAAATTTCTGATTTCATAGCCAACATTCCTTTCCTCTTTATTTGTCTAAATCCACTAAGCTTAAGTCTATAAAACAGCCATGATATCAGCACTATATAAGGTATGTCCAGGCCTCTCTCATCTATATTGATCATTTCGAACGTCTGCATTTTTTTAAATTTATCCATGTAATTCATATTCTAATTCTATTATAATTAACAGGATATCTGATATCAATGAACGATCTCACTATTATTTGCATAATATCACTAAAAGATAGGCTATAAAAGAAGCAATTCTCTTCACTGAAAAGTAAAGAGAATCGCACAATTTAATGGAAATGCAGCCTTTATCATAGGTTTATGTCAACCGACAAAGGCTGCATGCCTGTCAGGGCAGCACTTCTTTTATCCGGCTGGCTTATTCCTGCAAAAACGGTAAAGTGCTTGCTGTCCAGATATCGGTTTCCTTCCCCGTCCACGATATTCATGGCTTTGTTTGGAATCGTGGCTTCCACCACCCTGTTTTCCCCTTTGTTAAGATGAATTCGTTGAAAACCACACAGGCAGGGATTGGAAACCGCATATTTGGAATATTTATCCTTTATATAGAACTGCACCACCTCATCGGTATCGTAATTCCCTGTATTTTTAATTTCCACCGTTAGCTGGATATCACTATCCTTAGTTACCTTGTTTCGAATCCTCAGATTCCTCAGCTCAACCCTGCTGTAGGTCAGTCCGAATCCAAAGGGATAAAGGGGCTCGGTTTCCATATAGCGATAGGTCCGTCCCTTCATGGAGTAATCAGTAAATGCAGGGAGATCTTCCACACTTCTGTAAAAGGTAACAGGCAGTTTTCCGGAAGGGGAGTAGTCGCCAAACAGACATTCTGCCGCAGCCTGACCGCCTCTGGCACCGGGGTACCAGGTTTGAAGAATGGCATTGCACTTTTTATCGGCGAAATTGATGCTCACAGCACTCCCTGTTGACAACAGAAGTACGGTTGGTTTCCCAACCGCCACTACCTTCTCCAGCAGATCCTCCTGTACCTCCGGAAGATTCAGATCTGCCTTGTCTCCGGATGCGGAGGCATTTCCGGCATCTCCCTGCTCTCCTTCCAATGTCTCATCCAGACCCAGGCAAAGGACCACCACATCGCTGTGTTCCGCCACGGTCCGTGCTTCCGCTGTCCTGTCATTTTTCAGCCCCAGACTTTCCACCTTGTCTTTATATAAATGACAGCCTTCCGAATAATAAACACGAACCTCATCCCCGACATAATCCTGTATTCCTTCCAGCAGCGTGATAGTCCTGGAAGGAGTTCCATAGTAGTTCCCTTTCAAAACCAGACGACTGTTGGCATTGGGCCCGATGACCCCGATTGTCTTTATCCTGTCTTTGTCCAAAGGCAAAATCCCGTCATTCTTCAGAAGGACCATGCTCTTTCGGGCGGCTTCCAATGCCGCTTCATTATGCTCTCCGGAATCCACTACCGAGTAGGGAATGCTGTCGTATTCGCATTCATCAAACATTCCCAGTTTCATTCTGGTGGTAAACACTCTTACCGCGGATCTGGTGATATCCTCTTCTGTAATCAGGTTATCCTTAAGAGCCTGCAGTAAGTGAAGATAGGTGTTTCCGCAGTTTAAATCGCATCCTGCCTTTATGGCAAGAGCGGCAGACTCCGGAGCTGTGGAGGTAACAAGGTGCCTGGTATGAAAATCTGCGATTGCCCCACAGTCTGAGACAACATGGCCTTCAAATTTCCATTTGCCCCTCAGGATATCCCGAAGCAATGTATAGCTCCCGCAGCAGGGCTCTCCATTTGTACGGTTGTACGCTCCCATGACGCCTTCCACTTTGCCTTCCAATACACAATCCTCAAATGCAGGCAGATAGGTCTCCCACATATCCTTCTTTGATGCTGTCGCATCGAATTCGTGCCGGAGGCTTTCCGGGCCGCTGTGTACTGCAAAATGCTTGACACAGGCCGCAGACTTCAGATATCTGCCATGACCCTGCAGGCCCTTTATAAAAGCGACCCCCAGTCTCCCCGTCAGGTAAGGATCCTCGCCGTAGGTTTCATGCCCTCTGCCCCATCTGGGATCCCGAAAGATATTTACATTGGGTGACCAGAAGGTGATTCCCTTATAGATATCGCGGTCTCCATGCTTTACCGCTTCGTTGTATTTCGCCCGCCCCTCGGTGGCAATGATATTCCCAATTACCTCCATAAAATGTTCATCAAACATGGCAGCCATACCGATTGCCTGAGGAAACATGGTGGCTGTGCCGCCCCTCGCGACACCATGAAGGGCTTCATTCCACCAGTTATACGCAGGAATGTTCAGCCGCTCTATGGGCGGTGCATCATATTTCAGCTGGGATGCCCTTTCCTCTATGGTCATCTGATCCACCAGCTTACGCGCACGTTTTTCCGCTTCCTGCGTTGTGATTCGGTTCGTCCTTCCTTCAACTGCTTCTGCTCCCATTTCTTCACCATCCTGTTTTTATAGCTTCCATACTCAATGATACGCATAATTGTTTCAAGAATAGAACTTTACCATGTAAAGCACTCCTGTGTTCCTATGTAAGTTCCTATGTAAGTTCCTATAATGTACTCCCATCTACACATCTACATTTTGGGAAACAGATCCTTCAGCCCCGGATAAAGGCTCCGGTACACCCGGTATCTTTCATTATAAAGAGAAACGATTGCAGGGTCCGGCTCCACTGTAGTCCGGATTTGGACAATCTTTTCCGCAATCTCCTCCACGGAAGCGTAAGCTCTGCAGCCCACCGCAGCCAGCATGGCAGCACCAAGTGCCGGCCCTTCTTCCACGGACAGGATGTCCACCTTCAGATTCAGAACATTGGCCAGGATTTCTCTCCAGAGAGGACTCTTCGCTCCGCCGCCGCACATTTTGGTCCTCTTTATCCCGGTTCCCAGGGATCGGGCAACCTCATAGGAATCCCGGATTGCAAATGCCACTCCCTCCATCATGGCAAGGGTCATATCCTTCCGGGTGGTTTCCATGGTCATGCCGACAAAGGCTGCTCTGGCATTGGGATCATTGTGGGGAGAACGCTCTCCCATCAAATAGGGAAGAAAATACACCCGGTTGCTGCCCAGATTATGAATATCCTTCTGCTCTCCGGCAAAATCCTTCGTCTTCAGGATCTCTTCCATCCACCACTTATTGCAGGAAGCAGCACTGAGCACCACTCCCATGAGATGATAATTGCCATCCGCATGGGCAAAGGCATGAAGGGCATTGTTTTTATCCACTTCAAATTGTTCACTGGAAACAAACAGGGTGCCGGAAGTACCAAGGGAAACGTTGCACCTTCCTTCCCCCACGGTACCGGTCCCCACTGCAGCAGCCGCATTGTCCCCTGCCCCTGCCACAATTTTGACATTCCCGGGTAAACCAAATTCCCCGGCGATCTCCTCTTTCATGGTTCCAACCACCTCATAGCTCTCATAGACGGCTGGAAGCTGTTCTTCGGTGACCCCGCATATCTGCATCATGTCTTTTGACCAACATCTGTTTTTCACATCAAACAGCAATGTCCCCGAGGCATCGGAAGGATCGGAAGCGTGTACTCCGGTCCACCGATACACGATATAGTCCTTTGGAAGCATAATCTTTGCAATGCGCCTGAAATGATCCGGTTCCTGTTTCCTCATCCACAGAATCTTTGGCGCGGTAAATCCGGCAAAGGCAACATTGGCCGTATCCGCCGATAAACGGTCTTTCCCGATCTCCTGATTCAGGTATTCAGTCTCCTCAGCGGTTCTCTCGTCATTCCACAGAATCGCGGGACGAATCACATGATCGCTTCTGTCCAACGCCACCAGGCCATGCATCTGTCCGCTTACTCCAATCCCGGCCACCCTGGATTTATCAATATCCAGGAGAAGTTCCCGGAGCCCATCCGATGTCTGACGATACCAATCCTCCGGATTTTGTTCCGACCAGCCCGGCTTCGGATAGGAAATGGGATATTCCCTTGATACGCTCTTTACGCAGACACCATTTTGATTCATCAGCAGCAGTTTTACTGCTGAGGTGCCCAAATCCACTCCAATAAAATACATTTCACACCTGCCCGTTCCTTGATGGGTCCTTGAGGGTACTTAGTTCGATGGTACTTCCGGAAACATTTGCTTAGCCAAAAAGTATGGAATTCACAATGCTCTCCAGGTATTCCTGCCTTCCGGACCCGGGCAGCTCAGGCGCTCCCAGTTTTTCGGCATGTTCGGCAAGCTCCGTCAGGTTTGTCCCGCCTTTTCTGATCTTTGCGCCCAGTCCGGTTTCGAAGCTGGAGTATCTTTCCTTCACAAAACGGTCAATCCTGCCGTCCTCTATGATCTGAGCAGCTTTGATGAGACCCAGGGCGAAGGTGTCCATTCCCAGGATATATCCCAGGAACATATCCTCATGGGTATTGCTGGGACGCCGGTTTTTGGCATCGAAGTTGAACCCTCCGTTTTTCAGCCCTCCGGCCTTTAAAACTTCATACATGCACATGGCTGCTTCATATACATTAAAGGGAAACTGATCCGTGTCCCACCCAAGAAGACAATCCCCCTGGTTTGCATCAATGCTTCCCAGCATCCCGTGGATCGCGCTGACCCGCAGCTCATGCTGGAAGGTATGCCCTGCCAGCGTCGCATGATTGGCTTCGATATTCAGCTTGAAATCCTGATCCAGACCATAGTCCTTCAGAAAGCCAATCGCTGTGGAAGCATCAAAATCATATTGATGCTTTGTCGGTTCCTTGGGCTTGGGTTCAATGTAAAAGTCTCCTTTGAAACCAATGCTTCTGCCGTATTCCACCGCCATTTTCATAAGTGCCGCGATGTTTTCCAGCTCGAATTTCATATCGGTATTCAGCAGTGTTTCATAGCCTTCCCTGCCTCCCCAGAATACATAGCCCCTGCCGCCCAGCTTTACGGTAAGATCCAGAGCTTTCTTGACCTGTGCCGCGGCAAAACAATATACATCCGCGGAATTGGTGCTCCCTGCCCCGTTCATAAATCTTGGATTGTTGAACATATTTGCCGTAGCCCAAAGAAGCTTTTTCCCGGTGTGTTTCATCTTTTCCCTGATATAATCGGAAATCGTATCCAGACGTGCATTGGTCTCAGAGATGGTTTCGGCCTCCGGCACCAGATCCGCATCATGAAAACAGAAATATTCGATGCCCAGTTTCTCCATGAATTCAAAGCCTGCATCGACCTTTGCCCTGGCATGTTCCATGGTGCCGACTTCCGATCCAAAGCTCTTGTCCGCCGTGCCCACTCCGAACATATCGGCACCGGCTGCGCCAAGATTATGCCACCAAGCCATGGCAAAAGGAAGATGTTCCTTCATGGTTTTACCCATAATGACTCTGTCTGCGTCATAATACCGGAACGCAAAAGGATTTTTTGCAGACGGTCCTTCGTACTTTACCTTCGGAATGCTTTTGAATATTTCGCCCATTGTCATACCTCCTATTTTATTTGAATACTATTTTAGCCTTACTGAAACACACTTAAGAGTCTTATGCTTTATGAGCAAATGCCAATAGATATTATAATTATTATAAGACTAAAAAATATTATATAACAAATATTCTTATATAACTCATCATATATTGCCAAACATATCTCAGTTATTGTCATATTGGATTGTCGCATAGCCAGTTCATATGATACTTATCTTCTGAAAAAATGATTTCTTTTATTAAAGATCCTTCTCTTCCTTTTTCCCCCACCCTTCAGTAGGACACTCAGGACTTTCCCGGCTGATGATTATCGCCCGGCCAGAGAATAAACCATCCGAAAATGCCCGGATGATCGTCCGTCCTTCTGCCCCGATCAGTTGAACGGCTATGCTTGCCTGCCCGTGCAGCAGGTGTGTCTCATGGGAACGATAAGTTTCCAATGACATCAAATCCCCATTATCCACCCCGATAATCCCGCCGTTTCCTTCCACCTGGAACCGAACACCGGCGTTTTCCTGGAAAATTGGATTTCCCTCCCGATCAATAGCCCGTACTGTCATCTGCACCACACAGGGCTTATCTGCGCAGACTTCTTTTTCCGCCTCGTCGAACGTCAGTGCAACAGCAGGCCCCGGTGTTTTCAACTGATGCCGGCATACCTGTTTGCCATGATTCAGGCCAACTGCTGTCACCGCTCCAGGCGTATATGGAAGGTAGCCGGTAATAAGCCGGTTCGGGAATTGCGCCGGTCGCTTGACATAAAACCTTCTGTCGTCCAGATACAGCTCAACTTCTTCACAGTTGCTTGCTATTGCAAAGGGAATCACTGCGCGTGAAAATTGCGGGAACTCCCAATGGGAATAATAGTGTGGAAAGTCCCAGTGTTCCTTTACCCCCTCGTCCGGGACGGAATAATCCAGGACCGCAAAACGAACCATGGGCTTTTCTGTCCAGTAACTTTGATAGAGATAGGATATGAATCTCCTTTCCATATTGGTCCGGAAAAGAGAACCCGACCATCCCCTGGATGGATAGCCCATCGATTCTCCCAGATAATCAATTCCCGTCCAGATCATACCGCCAATCACATATCCGTACTTCTCCACATCCAACCATGGCACTTCTTCCGTATAATTCTGCATCTGATTCAGGCTGCTCTTGAAATAGGGGTATATTTCTGTTCCCAGAATCACCTTGTCCGGCACCGCCTCGTGAATCTTCGGATAGAACGGCTCCTGGTAATTGCAAGCAATGACATCCACATATTCTGAGATCTTTCGAATACGGTCAATTTTTTCATCTGCATCCCATATTTCAGTTTCGTCCGTTTCGTCCACGAATTTCTGAATGTCCCTGATTTCGGACATATTGATATTTGATTCCTTTTTATAATGCGGATTTAAGGCCACAGTGACGGGCCTGGTCGTGTCATACTCCCGAACCTTCCCACACAGTTTCCCCAAAATCTTCAGCATGGATGCCTGTCCTTGCCGTTCTACTTCGTTTCCCACGCCCCAGATAAAAATGCAGGGGTGGTTGCGGTCCCTTTTCACCATGCAGGTAAGGTCTTTTTCCCACTCAGTCGCAAAATATCGGCCATAAGCGCCTCCGGTCCATTTATCGAAACATTCCTCGTACACATAAAATCCCATCTCATCACATAAATCCAAAAATTCCGGCGTATAGATATGATGTGCTGCCCGGATGGCGTTGCAACCGATTTCTTTCAGCTTCAGAAGTTTTTCCCTCCATACTTCCCTGGGCACAGCCGTACCCAGGCAGCCCGCATCCTGGTGAATACACAAGCCCCTTAGCTTCACCGTTTCACCGTTAACAAGCATCCCTTCCCGGGGATCCATTACAATCTGACGGATTCCAATATTTTCGGTGATTTCGTCTATTACTTGCCTTCCGTGATACAATGAAAGCACCACCTTATACAGGTTCGGAGAAGCGGCACTCCAAAGCTTTACATTCGGTATGGCTATTTGAATTTCCCCGGATCCGGATTCCCCGGAATACTCTGTTTCCCCATCCAGGACCCTTGCGCGAATCCGTTCCTTTTTCCCCGTTTGAATCGTCAGGAGTGCATTTTTGCCTTTCACAGAGCTCTTAATAAAAATATCTCCAGCATTCAAATGGTCCTCCGGCACCTCCAGGAGAGAAACCGTGCGATAAATTCCGGCGCCACTGTACCAACGATCTACCGGGCTCGCAGTGTTGTCTACTTTGATGAGAATGTGATTTACTCCTTTCTGTAACAGAGAGGTAATATCAAAGTGAAAGCTGCTGTAACCGTAACGGTTTTGTCCGGCAAGCCGGCCATTGATCCAGACCGTACTGTTCTCAAAGATACCGGCAAAGCAAAGCAGATATATCTTCCCTTCCCTGGGTTTAATTTTGAGTTTTCGGCGATACCATCCGACCCCCCATCGGTCGAAGAAGCCTTGCTGCGGCCCCTGATCCATCCATCGGTTAAATGGTCTCCCAACTGCCCAGTCATGGGGAAGCGTGACCGGATGAAAATCCCGGTTCTCTTTTCGATCAAAAGCAAATTCCCAGCCATCCATCAATTCCCGTATCAATCGTCTCATAAGGACTCCTTTTTAGGTATAAAATCTTTGAAAATGCTGCATCAGTCCGTGTCTGCCGCAGACCGGTTGCATGTATTATCCTATCAACATTGCCAATATAATGCAAGATGTAATGTGGGAATATGCCGAAATTTATAGCGCTGACTTTCTCATTTTATAATATTCTAATAAAAAGCCCGGTTCATAAAAGATGGATAATGAATGGTAATGTTGCCGGACAACGCCGAAATGCGCAAAAAAAGTCCCCGGTATTTCCGGGGACCCGATTCAGGTCACAATTTTATCTGACTTCTGATTTTACCTGCTGAACCTCAGAATCATTTGCCTGAGCCGCAGGCACATAATATCCTTTGGAACTGGCCAGCTGATAAAGCTCATATTGCGAAGTTTCGCAATTATCGCGAATCTGCTGCAGAGTGGATCGAAGATTTGTATTCGAACACTCTGAGATGGCACTGGAGTAAAAGGTCAGTTCGCTTTTCACCCCGGATAAGGCATCATTGACCATTGCTTTTTCCTCTAACATTCATTTCCCTCCTAGTTTAAGAATGACAGCAACTGCTGTTTGGTGCTCTGCGCACTCTGTGCGGATTTTTCAAAATAATCCCGCACCTGCGAATCGGTCGCCTGCTGTGCATAGGTCTGCATTTTGTTGTACGAGGTTTCCTGTGCGCCGATTAAGTGTCGGAGATTTTGGAGCTCCATTTGATTCAGCTGAGACATTAGAATTCTCCTTTCCTTCTTCTTTAAAGTTATTATCTGTTCTATTTCCGGAAATATGCGTCAAGCTATGGGATTGATGCAGCCATTTCATCCACGGCCTTTACATTTTATATAAAAACCACCGGCATGTTGCAATTTCATATTTCAGCTCAAAAACCTTTTCCTGTCCTGCCACAACACTTTGGCATAGAAAAATCAGCATTCGGTTGCCGGCCAGCTTCTCCTCTTTTCGTTCCATCACCCGAATGGAGCCAACCTTGATCACCGAGGCATCGTCTTGTCTCATCAAAAATCGGATCGGCGTAATCCGCCCGTTTTCATCCGTCCAGAATATCATTTTCAATCTTTTCATCCGGATCTTCATAAAAACAGCACCGTCCTTACAGAATACTTGTCATGACCGGAAAGCCTGCATCTCCGCCTGTTCCGCCGGTCAGGGGAGTGAGCCCGCTTTGAACAAAGTTCCCCCGTACAATGGAGAAAGGCCCATACTTCGCCCTTATGGCATCCACCGTCCGGTCCACCTTTTTCTTTTCATCCCAGTCCTTTTCCAATGCAGACAACTGGATATAGCCTGCCGACGACAAATCATTTACCCATACCCCCAGGCCGCGGATGGGCTCACCTTTCCACGCTGCATCAAACAGCCTCCTGCAATATTCATAAATTGCGTCCGTGCAGTCTATGGAGGATTGTATTTTTACCTGATGGCTGTAAGTAACCAGATCGCCGGACTTCCGAATGGATACCCCGATGACCCGGCCGCACAGATTTGCCAGCCGCAGGCGCATGCCGACTGTTTCCGCCAGGGACAGCAGAACAGCATGTGCCGTTTCCTGATCCTCCACGTCGAAATGAACCGTGCAGGAATTGCCGATACTTTTTGCCGGCGGCCCCGAGGTCATGATATCCGAATGCTCCACACCATGGGCATATTCCCACAGCAGCTGCCCATGATCCCTGCTGTAACTCTTAAACAGATAGCCCAGCAGCTTGACATCCGTCCCCGCAAGATCTCCAATGGTATGGATTTCATACCGATGCAGCTTTGCAGCAGCAGCCCTGCCGACACCATATAAATCCTCCACCGGCAGCGGCCACATCTTTTTTTCCACCTCAGGCGGAAACAATGTGGAAACCGCATCCGGTTTTCTGAGCTCCGAGCCCATTTTTGCCAGCAGTTTATTGGTACTGACCCCAACGCTTACCGTAAAGCCAAGCTCCTGCCGGATACGTTCCCGGATCCGATGGGCAAAACGGACGCTTTCCTCTTTTGCCAACGTCCCGGGAACCTCCATAAAGCACTCATCAATGCTGAACACCTGAACCTTGTCGCTGTAATCCTTCAGCAGCTGAACCAAAGCTCTGTGACAGCACATATAAAGAGGATAATCCGGAGGAATCAGCACAATGCCTGGACATTTCCGTTTTGCCTCCCAGCTCGCCTCCCCGGTCTTCACCCCGTATGCCTTTGCAGGGAGACTCTTGGCCAATATGATCCCATGGCGGGTAGCCTGCGATCCGGCCACTGCAGACGGAATCTCCCTTACATCCACAGCGGTCCCGTGCTGAAGCCTGTGAACCGCTTCAAAGCTCAGGTATGCAGAATTCACATCAACATGCAGTATGATTCTTTCTTTTCCATTCAATCCAAAAACCACCCAATCATCTTGTTATGGAACATATGTTCGTATCTCTATTATATGACCGGACAGACGGATTATGCAACTTGTATGTTTTGGATAATTTCAAAAAGAAAATCAGAACGGTTCGACTTTCTGGTTTGCCAAAAAAACAGCAGCGCTCTGTTGTTTTTAAAACAACAGAGCGCTGCTGTTATCGTAAGTGCAGGAAAGTATTATTTACTTCACCGGACCGTATTTGACGACAGCCTGTGCGGCAGCCAGTCTGGCAATCGGCACACGGAAGGGAGAGCAGGAAACATACTGCAGACCGATCCGATAGCAGAACTCAATGGAACTGGGATCTCCGCCGTGCTCTCCGCAGATGCCCAGCTTAATATCGGGGCGGGTCTTCTTTCCAAGCTCCACCGCAATCTTCATCAGCTTGCCGACGCCCACCTGATCCAGCCTGGCAGTCGGATCCGATTCAAAGATCTTGGCATCGTAATACTTGTCCAGAATCTTGCCGGCATCATCCCGGCTCAGGCCATAGGTCATCTGGGTCAGATCATTGGTCCCGAAGGAGAAGAACTCTGCTTCCTCGGCGATCTGATCTGCTGTCAGGGCGGCCCTCGGAATCTCGATCATGGTACCGACCATATATTTCATGTCCATGCCGGATTTTTTGATTACCTGATCCGCGGCTCCCGTAATAATCTTCTTGACGTATTTCAGCTCCTTGATATCACAGATCAGAGGAATCATGATCTCCGGTACAATATCATAGCCTTTTTCCTTTTTGACCTCCAGAGCAGCTTCGATAATGGCGGTTGTCTGCATCTCGGCAATCTCCGGATAGGTAACTGCCAGACGGCATCCACGGTGACCAAGCATGGGATTGATCTCCTTCAGGCTGAGCACAACGGACTTCAGCTCTTCAAAGGTGAGGTCCAGTTTACCGGCCAACTCCCGAATCTCCCCGTCTTCATGAGGCAGGAATTCGTGAAGCGGCGGATCCAGAAGACGGATGACAACCGGCTTCCCTTCCATTGCCTCAAAAATCCCCTTGAAGTCGTCTTTCTGCATCGGCTGAATCCCTGCAAGGGCTTTCCTTCTGTCGGCTTCATTGGTCGCGACAATCATCCTGCGGAATGCGGTAATCCGATCCGGATCAAAGAACATATGCTCGGTACGGCAAAGCCCGTTGCCCTCTGCGCCGAACTTTACGGCCTGGCGTGCATCCTTGGGGGAATCCGCATTGGACATGACCTTCATGGTCCGGATGTCATCGGCCCAATCCATCAGGGTTCCGAAATCGCCGGCCATGGAAGCTGCCTCTGTGGCAATGCTGCCGCTGTATACATAACCGGTACTGCCGTCCAGGGAAATCTCGTCCCCTTCATGATACGTTTTGCCTTTGGCAGTAAAGGTTTTGGCCTTTTCATCCACAACGATCTCCGAACATCCGGCTACACAGCAGGTACCCATTCCACGGGCCACCACTGCTGCGTGGGATGTCATACCGCCCCGGGCCGTCAGAATTCCTTCTGAGGAATACATTCCTTCAATGTCTTCCGGTGAAGTCTCCTCCCGTACCAGGATGACCTTTTCCCCGTTTTCCTCAGCTTTTGTAGCGGCTTCGGCAGTAAAGTACACGGCACCGGCAGCCGCACCGGGGGATGCAGGCAGACCCTTTGCAATGGGCTGTGCTTCTTTCAGTGCCTTTGCCTGGAACGTCGGATGCAGCAGGGCATCCAATTGCTTCGGCTCCACCTTCAGAATGGCTTCCTCCCTGGTCAGCAGGCCTTCGGAAACCAGATCCACGGCGACTTTTACCGCAGCGGTTGCCGTGCGCTTTCCGTTCCGTGTCTGAAGCATATAGAGTTTCCCTTTTTCAATGGTAAACTCCATATCCTGCATATCCTTATAATGCTGTTCCAGGGTCTCCGCAATGCTGACAAATTGCTTGTATACCTTCGGATTGGTCTGCTCCAGATGGGAAATCGGCTGAGGGGTGCGAATGCCGGCGACGACATCCTCTCCCTGGGCATTCATCAGATATTCCCCGTACAGCCGTTTTTCCCCGGTGGCCGGATCACGGGTAAACGCCACGCCTGTCCCGGAATCCTCACCCATATTTCCGAATACCATGGCCTGTACGTTGACGGCGGTACCCCAGTCGCTGGGGATATCGTTCATCCTTCTGTAAACATTCGCTCTGGGATTGTCCCAGGAACGGAAAACAGCCTTGACGGCTTCCAGCAGCTGCACCTTGGGATCCTGCGGGAATTCTTCCTCCTTTTCCTGCTTATAGAGCTCCTTAAACCGGCGGACCACTTCTTTCAGATTTTCTGCCGTCAGTTCCGTATCCATTGTTACATTGTTTTCTTCTTTTACTGCATCCAGTATGGCATCAAACTTTGTCTTGTCGATTTCCATAACAACATCAGAAAACATCTGAATAAATCTGCGGTAGCTGTCATAGGCAAATCTTTCGTTGTTGGTCAGTTTGGCCACACCCTGGACTGCAACGTCATTCAGGCCCAGATTCAGAATGGTATCCATCATTCCGGGCATGGAAGCCCGGGCACCGGAGCGAACGGATACCAGGAAGGGATTCTCAAGATTCCCGAATTTTTTGCCGATAACGTTCTCGGTGGTTTCCAGTGCCTCATAAATCTGATCCATGATATCCTGTGCAATGGTTTTGTTATCCTGATAATAACGGGTACATGCCTCCGTCGTAACGGTGAATCCCTGAGGAACCGGAAGACCAAGATTTGTCATTTCTGCCAGATTGGCTCCTTTTCCTCCCAATAGATTTCTCATGCCCGCGTTGCCCTCTTTAAAGAGGTAAACATACTTGTTGGACATAGACTTTCCTCCTTAGCTTTTCTGTTTCTTCCATATATGTAAGCCAAAAGCTTCCATACAACACAACAGGTTCTGTCTCAGGAACAGGAAACAGGGCTCTCTGTCCCGGATCTGTCCCAGTCGACCAATTTCTTTTATATCATACATATCATACAGAATTTTCGACAAATGGTCAAGACATCAAATGAAAAAGGATTTCAAAAAGTCCCTTGATTTGATTTTCTTTTCCAGCTTTTGTTCGATATAGGCGGGAAGAATCCGGTTCATCTGCTCTTTTTCCCCGGGCAAAACGAAAATACGGAAACATTCGTCAATGTCCGCGTCCAGAATCTTCTGCATCATCCGGGATGTTTCCCGGGAAATCGGAATCCCGGAAGAGTCCGACCCCCTGCAGTTTTCACAAACCAGCCCGCCCTGCTCCGGCCGGAAAGAAAAAGCAGAACCAACGGGACGATTCCCACAGATCACACAGGTGCCCAGAACCGGACGATACCCGATCAAATCCATCAGTTTCAGTTCATAGATCAGCATTCTTCCTGCCAGATCCTTTTCTCCAAATGCGAAATAGCTCAGGCCCGCCAGAAGCAGCCGAAAAAGAGGAAAATTACTTTCCCCTGTGGTTGCTACCTCTTCTGTTAAATTGGCGATATATGTCGCACAGGAAAATCTCTCCATATCACTTCGGATATCAAAGAAAGAGTTCCGGACCTCTGCCTGACTCATAATGTAAATATCCCGGTAAGACTGCAGAATCAGATCACCGTAGCAGAATAACTGAGAACAGGACAGAAACTTGCTTTTCGGCTTTCTGCAACCACGGGCCAGAACAAGGATCCTGCCAAGCTCCGGAGACAGAACCGTCAACAGACGATCCGCCTCATTTCGATCGGCAGTTCGAAGTACCACTCCCTGTGTGTGAACAAACTTCATCCCATACCCTTCCTTACAGCAAATATATTGGCAGCCACAGGCTGCATAATTCAAAAATAATTTGTTACAGCGGATCTTTTATCTGTAACCTCAACCCCATCACCGTATTCCCGCCCGCAACTTCCGGCGCATTTTTCTCCGGTACAGCATCTGCTTCTTCCTCTGTTTCGCCCGATACGCTTTCTTTCTCCAATGCCTTGTAAAACAAATAGACATTGATCCTGCCGGTTTCCCTGAACATATTCCACAATAACTGCAACAATCAAAATGCCTCCTTTTTTTGTGGATCAATTTACTCCTGTTCATAGATTGCCCGGCTCAAAAATACACTATTCCATGTAAATTCATCCGATTTTGAATTTATTTCCATATATATGCATCATTTATGCGGGCTGTAACCAAGGCTTTTCAACGTATTCGAATCATTGCGCCAGTCATTCTTTACTTTTACAAACAGCTTCAGAAAAACCTTTTCGCCCATAAGCGATTCCATATCCTTCCTTGCCATGCTCCCGATCGATTTCAGCATCTGACCGCCTTTGCCGATGACAATTCCCTTATGGGAAGACTTTTCGCAGAGAATGGAAGCATAAACTTCCACCAGGCCCTTGTCTTCCCTTTCCTGTATTTTTTCCATTTCCACGCCAATGCCATGGGGAACCTCCTGCTGCAGCAGCTGCAATGCCTTTTCCCGTATAATTTCAGCCAGAATGGCCCGTTCGGGCTGATCCGTCACCATATCATCCGGATAATACTTCGGACCTTCCGGCAAAAAGGAAACCAGCTTTTGCTCCAGCGAATCCATATTGAAACCCTGCTTCGCAGAAACCTCAACGATTTCCGCAAAAGGACAAACCTCCGCCAAATCCTTTATCCGGGCTCTCGTCTTCTCCGGATTGGCAATATCCATTTTATTGGCAGCCAAAATGACAGGAACACGCAGTTCCTTCAGGCGTCCGGCAATCCGCCGGTCTCCTGCACCGATGCCGTCTGCTGCGTCCACAACGAACAGGATCGCTTCCATATCGGAAAGGGAATCCCGGGCAGCCTGCGCCATATACTCGCCCAGTTTGTTTTTGGGACGGTGAATGCCCGGCGTATCAACAAATATAATCTGATAGTCTTCCCGCGTCAGAATACATTGAATCCGGTTTCGAGTGGTCTGGGGCTTATCGGAAACAATGGCGATTTTCTCCCCAATGAGGGTATTCATCAGGGTAGATTTTCCCACATTAGGCCTGCCGATCAGGGCAAGAAAGCCGGAACGAAACTCCGACAAATGATCACTTCCTTCTTTTATAATATCCATGAAAATCAGGCGTTAAACTCTGTAAATGCATGAGGCAGAAGATCTTCCGTCCGGTAAATCCGATACTTTCCTGCCCTGTTTCCTGCAACAACTATGGGAACCCGGAATTCTGCAAGGACCTGCCTGCAGATCCCGCAGGGAAAAATCGGTTTATCCATGTCGGAAACCACTGCAATCGCCGAAAACTTCCTCTTTCCCTCCGAAACTGCGTGAAAAACCGCACTGCGCTCCGCACAGCAGGTGGCACCATAGCTCACATTTTCCACATTGGCCCCTGTGTGGATTTCCCCGTCTTCACACAGAAGCGCAGCTCCGACATGAAGTCCGGAATATGGCACATAGGCATGACTCCGGGCCTCCAGAGCCTTGTTGATCAGAAGCTGATAATCCGGATTATCCGGCATAATGGATCCCTCCTGTTCCAATCTGATTCAAATACCTGCATGAACGCGCATGCCTCAGACGGATATTCAAACTGCCATCTGAAAGATCAACACCGTCAGGAAGAAGCCCAGCAATGCTCCCACAATAATCTCCCACAGGGTGTGCACTCCTGCCTCCAGACGGCTGTGCATCACCATCACGGTAAGGGCAGCAGCCAGAAAGGGGATGGCCGCACCTTTACTCAGAAAAATAATGGATGTCAGAAGGGACATCGCCAGTGCACTGTGTCCGCTGGGCATGCCGCCCCGGAGAAACGTGCCCTTCCTGCTCCATGCCTTCCCGGCAATTACGGCAATGGTAACAACGATCAGACTGATGATGGTAATATGTATCGGCATATGTTTTACTTTATTGGTCACAGTAAACGTAATATTCCGCAGATCATCATAGAATATAATGCATCCGACCACCGCAGACAGGACAGATGCCACAAGGACCGCTCCGGCTGACACATCCTTTGCAATGGCCGCCAGGGGGTGATAGCTGCTGTGCGCCAGATCCACAGCGGTTTCGATTGCCGTGTTGATCATCTCCGCCATGATGACCGCACCAATGCACAGAAGCAGTACGACGGTCTCCAGGGCCGAAACCTTCGTGAGAATGGCCAGCAGGAGAACCAGAGCTGCAACGACAAAGTGAATCCTCATATTCCGCTGGGTCCTGAGACAATGCAGGAGCCCCCGGATGGCATAATTGAAACTGTCTGTTAATTTCCTGGATTTCATGGTATGGTCCTTCTCTCCTGAAACAATCAGGGTTCTTTCGACTTCCGCTCCCTGGAAAGATCCAATGCCTGAAGAATGGTTTCCTGCAGACGGTTCATGATCTGCTCCATCTCTTTTCCTTTCTCATGGTCATAGCCCAGAAGATGGAGAAGCCCGTGAACCATAAGAAAAGCAAGCTCCCGCTCTATGCCGTGTCCATATTCATCTGCCTGTTCCATCGCTCTTTCCACGGACAGGGCGATGTCCCCGAGAACCGCTTCTCCGGTACCCGGATCCCGGTTCTCCTCCAGGGTTTCCCGATCCGGGAATTCGCCGGAAGGAGACAATTCAATCTGCGGAAAGGAAAGGACATCCGTAGCCGCATCCTTTCCCCGGTACTCCCGGTTCAATTGCCGGATTTGTGCATTGTCCACCAGCACCAGGCTGACTTCCGCCTGAATATCCAGCTTCAGACTTCTCAGAGTCTGCCGCAGAATCCGCTCGAAAAAATCCTGCAGGTCTGCCGTCAGAAATTCCTGTCGGTTGTCTATCCATAACGTCATATCAATGGTTCTCTCTTTCTTCCTTCAAATCTATTTCCGGGTATTTTACCCGGTCGTGGAAAATACCGGTGATGACGCGGGCAAAAGTAATTGCGATGACGTTCATGTCCTTTATGGTCAGGTCACAGTTCTCAAACTGCCCATCATCCAGTTTCTCCCGCATAAGGGTGCGAATCCGCTCCTCCACCTTGTCCGGTGTATGCTCCGTCATGGCCCGCACCGCTGCCTCCGTTGTATCCGCCAGCATGACAATAGCTGTTTCCCTGCTGGTGGGCCTGGGGCCGGGATATCGGAAATCATCCAGCCGG
Organism: Eubacteriales bacterium mix99; assembly: GCA_038396605.1. Taxonomy (NCBI): domain Bacteria; kingdom Bacillati; phylum Bacillota; class Clostridia; order Eubacteriales; species Eubacteriales bacterium mix99. The sequence continues at coordinate 1,948,835 of CP121690.1, read as the reverse complement.
ATCTCCGCATCCCCGTTGCTGTTATTCTTTGCCTTATGGTAAAAATATATCACCGGAGTGGTGCCATGATGCTGCAGAATAAAGTCAAACAGCACCGGAGGAACATTATATTCCTTCGCCAGTTTGATGCCATCCGTTACATGGGAGGTGATAATCCGGGTGCTCAGCATGGGATCCAGCCGGTCATGCGGATTATCCTCATATAGTTGATTTTCCCTGAAATAATAGGGGCGTTCCAGCTTACCGATATCATGATAATAGGAGCCGACCCTTGCCAGCAGGCCATTGGCGCCAATGGCATCCGCAGCCCTTTCCGCCAGATTGGCCACAATAACGCTGTGATGGTAGGTGCCCGGGGTCTCCACCAGCAAACGCTTCAATATGGGCTGATTGGGATTGCTGAGTTCCACCAGCTTCATGGGAGTCACAATGCCAAACAGATTCTCCCAGACCGGCAGGGTCCCCGTGGCAAGCACTGCTGCGATCAAACCTCCCAGAGCTCCCCACAGGGAGCTGATAAACAGGCCTGTCCCTCCCCCGGCTGTCAAAAGTCCCGAGGAACCTGCGGCCAGCATATTGCCGGCTGCTATTCCGAGACCAGCCCATACCAGGGAGTTTCTCTGCTGAATGGACCGGAGCAGGCAGATCCCCACCATGCCGCCGAATGCCGTCAGGATAACCGGAGCCAGCTGCATTCCATACATCAGGCCAACCAGCAACGCCGTAATCATGTTGAACACGATCCCGATGCGGGCATTTAGCAGCACCGTAAGCAGCATCCCCGCCATCGCGGCAGGAATCAGATAAAAATTCAGACGGGAAGTAAAATACGTCACCCCCAGGACCAGGCAAAGAATCGTACTGATCATCAGCAGGATCAAAGGCTTTTGAAGCAGTTCCTTCTCAAAATAAATCACATAGAATGCAGACAGAACCAGACAGGAAAAAACAGACAGGGCAATGCCGGCAAAAAGCGGAACATCCACTTTATCGTCCTTCAGCAGTCCCAGTTCCGCCAGCATGGTGATTTGATCCTTCGTGACAGGCTGACCGGCCTGGGCAATAAACTGGCCCCTTTTATAAACCACTTCCTCCACGTTATCTGCCGCCTTCTGCTTTTCCTCCTGCGTTTTCTCCGGATCATAAAGAAGATTTGCCTTCAATTGGGAAATGCCGATGGTAATGCCAAGGGATTTCAATTCATCGGGAATCTCCATTTCCTGAACCGCCTCCCGCAGATCGACTTTAAACCCCGACAGCTGTTCCTGTTTGATGCCGGTTCTCAACATATCCCTCACGGTATTGGTCAGCTCCTGCCTCAATCGGTCCAGATTCTTCGGATCCGCCTTGATAATCATCAGGATATCATCTTTTGCCAGCTGGGCGGGAAACATCTTCTGCACTTCCTGAAAAAACGCCTCATCATAAAGCTGGCTGTCATCCGGTTTCTCCGGTAAAGGAGTTGGCTGCGGCCCAGCCGGCGTCTGCTGGGACTGCAGGTCCTGCCTTTGAGCCTCTTCCCAGGCTTTTATGCTGTTCTCCCTCAGCTCATCCCACTTTTTCGTTCTGCCGGCAGCAGCTTCCCTGGTGGAATCCATACCATGAAACATAGCATCGATTCCGGAAACCACATCCTTTGTAATCATCTGATCCAAAGTATAGATATCATTGACCCGTTCCCTGGCATACTCCCTTCTTTCCCGGGTGGCCTTTTCATCTGCAATATCCCTGGGAGCAGCAATGGGTTCGCCTGGAATATCCCCGGCTTTCAGCTCGTATCGCTCCGGGGTCAGGCAAGCCAGAATGAGCAGAAAAATCAGAAAAAAGGTCAACAGAGCAATCAAAAAATCCCAGAAATAGGGATGGGAAAGAAAATGGAATGTCCCTGCCGGACGCAACGGCTTGTCCCTGCGAAGAGCAGTCGGACTCATTTCTTATTCTCCTCTCCGGTTTGCTTTTTTGTTCTTCCCCCCATTTGCGTTTTCTTTTCATAACGCCCATAGGCTTCGATAATCCGCATCACCAGCTCATGCCGAACAACATCCTTGTGAGTCAGGTAAACAAACTCCAGCCCCTTGATCCCCTGCAGAATATGGGAGGCTTCCACCAGCCCGGATTTCTTCCCTGATGGCAGATCCATCTGCGTAATATCTCCGGTAACGATAGCCCTGGAGCCCTGTCCGAGCCGCGTCAAAAACATCTTCATCTGCTCAGAGGTCGTATTCTGCGCTTCATCCAGAATGATAAAGGAATCATCCAGAGTACGTCCCCTCATATAAGCCAGGGGAGCGATTTCGATGACGCCCCGCTCCATCAGCTTGTTATAGGTCTCCGTTCCCAGCAGGTCATACAGGGCATCGTAAAGCGGCCGCAGATAGGGATCAACCTTGTTCTGCAGATCGCCGGGAAGAAAGCCCAGCTTCTCGCCCGCCTCCACTGCCGGACGGGTCAGCACAATCCGGCGGACTTCCTTGTTCCGGAAAGCGGTAACGGCCATAGCCATGGCCAGATAGGTTTTCCCCGTACCGGCCGGCCCAATCCCGAAAACAATATCATTTTGGGAAATGGCCTGCACATACCGCTTCTGCCCCAGAGTTTTGCATCGGACCTGCTGTCCCCTGTTGTTGACGCAGATCACATCGGTCATCAGCTCATGGATCACATCTTCCTTGCCGGAACGGGCCAGCTGTATGGCATAATCGATCCTGGAAATATTCAGGGTCTCATGATTTTGGATCATATCCAGGAGTTCCTGTATAACGCGGACCGCCAGCTTCACCCGCTCCTCCTCCCCGGTAATCTCGAGCCGGGTTGCCCTGGCGGTGATTTTTACACCAACCTCCTCCTCAATGAATTTTATATTCTGATCAAAATTCCCGAAAAGAGCCATCAGTGCCTCTATGCTGCCAATGTCCATTACCTGCTCATGCAACGAGCTCTTCAAACGCGAAATCCTCCTATTGTATCTCAATTGTCCGCTGCTGCCCGATATCTTCCAGTGCTTCAATATAAACCAGGGCAGTCAGTTTCTCTCCTTCTATCATATCGTATTTGAACTTTTTGTCAATCACTTTCGCTCCCTGCGGTATTTTCTCCCGGATTTTTTCCTCAATAAGCTCTTTCACCTTCTCCTTTGCCAGTTCCCTGTCCTGCTCCCAATGAATCTTTTTTACCTCATAATAGGTCTCGGTAATCAGGATCCCATCTTCCCGGACCTCCACATCATAATCCTCAAAGGGAATTTCCTCCTTGCGATAAGGAACCTTAAACCTGTTCCACCCAATATATTTCATTTGCGCGCTGCGGCCCGTTCTCTGCCGGTATGGCTGCTTCAACGACAGTTCCGCCGTATCCTCATACCAGGTCCTGGCCTTGATCTGACCCATGGAATGAACATACCGTAAACCAATCGAATCCGGATGGTCTATGATGCCGGTTACCAGAAGCTGACCTCTGCGGACGGTCTGCCCTTCCTCCACCACTGCCTGACCGTCCAGAACAATCATATTCTGAATAATGCCGTCCCTGGAAGCAATGATATCCGACGGCGTTTCCTTGTCCACAAAATCCGGCGGCTGCGTCGATTCCCTTACCCGCAGGATGGCCCGGCTTCCCTTGATCTCCAGACTGGCCCAGGATAACTCCGGAATGGTAACGATCAGGGAATTTTCAACGGACATGGTATTAATATTCCTTTTATACACACCCGGGCGGATTCCAAGGGAGTCCAGCTCTTTCCGAACCGTCCGGGGATCCACCTTCTTTGTTCCTTGCACATCGACAGTCCAGATAAAGCAGGAAAAGCCATATAATATGGCCAGGAAAGCAATCATACCAACCGCCAGCATTTTTCTGTGCCGATATCGATGCATGACAAAGGGAAGCCCGCGCTTTTCCTCAATCCGTATCCTGCATCGTGTTTTATGGGATATGGAATGAAGCTGGTGAAAATCACGCATGCCGATATTGGCTGTCAGGGAAGTATAGCTCTCCCGATTGATTCCCCAAAGGCGGATTCCTTTACTGACCGTCAGGTTAATGAACTTTTCCAGGGATAACCCGTCCACCCGGATCTTCACGTAACCAACCAGATAATTCCACAGTATATAAAAGATCATTCCGTTTTCTCTCCTAAATAAATTCGATTGCCTTCATTCCGCCGGTGATCATGATATCGTCCGTGGCAATATTCTTCAGCTTCATATCCTTTCCCTGAACCCGTATCACCCCAATGGAGGAATTGACCCGTATCCTTTCCGGTGTATATTCAATGACGCCTTTATGGTTTTCCACAATCATCTGATTACTGCCGATCATGGTGATCCTGGGCAGATTCAGCATGATTTCCCTGGGAAGGTCAAACATTTCGGATACCGTGGATTTCGCATCTTCCAATCTTTTTCTGCGCATAAATACACCTCCCGTCAATAGATCATATGCGCAAAAAGAAAAAACTAGAATGATCCCCTCATTCCAGTTTTTCAGGATTTCCATATTGTTATGTTGATTCGGCCGGGACCTTTGTCCCTGCAATCACCGGATCCGGTTTCTCCGTGCCATGGGCGGGCCCAGGATTTCCGAAAGAATGATGCCGTTCAGGATTCCGCTTTCCGAAAGGTCCAGCCCGTGGTGCTTCTTTTTTTCCTCATCGAGGGAAACGATCTGAATGGGGATTTCCCCCACATTCTCAGACTCCGATGAAAATGTCCCGCTTCCGGATAAAGGCTCCGAAACTTTCGCCGCAGCGACCTGCCGGCGGAAAGACGAATCCCCGGCATGAGCCTTTGTGGTGTGAGCTTTTGTCTTCATCGGATACCCGGGTGAAACCGCCGACGGGTGCGGTGATTTCCCGGGCGGAAACGCCGACCGGTTCGGAGGCGGAGAGGAGGAACGCGTCCGCTTCACCGAACGCAGGATTATAATTCCAAATATAACAAACATCAGAATGGTCGCCATACATGGTCCCCCTTTGAATGCGGTTTATTTTTTCTTAATGTCCGGCGGAGTTTCCTCCTTGCCCATTCTGGATATGGAATCCCGCATCCCGGTATCCGCCATCACATTTTTCATATTGTAATAGTCCATCACGCCCAGTTTTCCTTCCCGAAGGGCAGAAGCCATCGCTTTGGGTACTTCCGCCTCCGCTTCCACGACCTTGGCCTTCATCTCCTGAACAGCTGCCTTCATCTCCTGCTCCTTGGCAACCGCCATGGCTCTTCTTTCCTCCGCCTTGGCCTGAGCAATCCGTTTATCCGCTTCCGCCTGATCCGTCTGAAGCTGGGCACCGATATTTCTGCCCACGTCCACATCGGCTATGTCAATGGACAGGATTTCAAACGCCGTTCCGGAATGAAGACTCTTATTCAGTACTGTCTGGGAAATGCTGTCCGGATTCTCCAATACCGCTTTATGCGATACCGAGGAACCAACGGTGGTGACAATGCCTTCCCCGACACGGGCCAGGATCGTCTCTTCCCCGGCGCCGCCCACCAGCCGGTCAATATTGGCCCGGACCGTCACTCTTGCCTTGACGATGACCTCGATGCCGTCCTTTGCCATCGCGGAAACCTGAGGCGTCTCCAGGACCCTTGGATTGACGCTCATCTGTACGGCCTCCAGAACATCCCTTCCGGCCAGATCAATGGCGGCTGCCCGCTGAAACTCCAGTGGAATATCAGCTCTTTGTGCTGCAATCAACGCATTGACAACGCGGTCCACATTCCCGCCCGCCAGATAATGCGCTTCCAATTTGTCCACACTGACTGCAATCCCTGCCTTGGTGGCCTTGATCAACGGATTGACAATCCTGGACGGGACCACACGGCGCAGACGCATACCAATGAGATTGAAAATACCGATCCGGACATCGGCTGCACGGGCGGATATCCACAGACCAAGCGGTACAAAAGCCAGAATGAGAGCCACGACAAAGACAACAACAATCACGATAATTGGAATCAATATCTGCATGAATTTTCCCCCTTTTTTTATATGATGCCGGCTCAGCTTTCACAATCCTTCTGCTCTGCCACCGGCTCAACAACAATTTTCGCTCCTTCCACCCGGACAACCCGGATCCGGGTGCCTGTCGGAAGGTACTGGCCATCGGACTGGGCATCCATATTTCTTCCGTCAACCCGGATCGCCCCGGAAGGCCGCAGGGGAGCCAGGACCTCTCCAACTTTGCCTACCAGCCCGGTATCCGGTTCCTTGCTGATATATCCCCTGTCCGCTGTTTCCGCTTCGTGAAGGACAAAACGCCGGGAAAATACAGGCCCTCCCAGAAGCTTGTAAAGAATGGGGATCAGCACAGCTGCAGCAGCAAGAGCAATGCACAGACTGACGATTCCCTGCCTGGGAGTAGGAGCAGCAAACACAACACCGACAAGCAATGCTGCAATGCCGCTGACGCCAAAAATTCCGAACCCCGGTATCACCGTTTCAACCACGAGCAGTATCGCTCCGATAAGAAACAGCAGGACGGGCCACCATTCCGCACTACCGGCAAGAAAGCCTCCGCCAAAATACAGGGCAAAGGCAACAATGCTGATCAGGCCGGGAAGCCCAAAGCCCTGGGCAAATATCTCCGTCACCATGGCGAGAATGGCAAGAATCAGCAGAGCAGTAGATACTTCAGGACGTGTCAAAAACTCAACAGTCCGGGTGGAAGCATCCGGATCCGTCCCGACTTTCAGAAAAACAACGGATCCGGTTTGTCGGCTGTTTGCAGCAAAAGCAGGATTCGGCAGGCTCATCCAAAGCAGCAGTCCCGCCAGAATAAAAACAATCCATGTCCTCTGTTTCATTCCATCACCCCGTTCCCATGTTTGTACCAAAAAAGCCCGGACAAACACCGGGCTTTTATTATTGCAAATGTTTCCTTACAATTCCGTTGATCAGCTTGCCATCCGCCCTGCCTTTCAGCCTGGGCATCAGAGCTCCCATAACCTTTCCCATATCTTTCATGCCTGTGGCGCCGACCTCGGAAATCGTCTGCACGACAATTTTCTCAATTTCCTTCTCTGTCAGCTGTTGAGGAAGGTACTCCATCAATATGTTGATTTCCGTGTTGAGCTTGTCAACCAAATCGGGGCGATTCCCCCTCTCAAACTCCGGAATGGAATCCCTGCGCTGTTTGACTTCCTTCGCAATGATCCCAACCACCCCAGCATCGTCCAGTTTGACTTTTTCGTCCTTTTCCTTTTGAAGGATGGAGGCACGAACCATGGTAATGGTCGACTTTCGGATGGTATCCTTCTCTTTCATGGCAGATTTCATATCTTCCAGCAATCGGTCTTTAAGGGACATTTCCAACACTTCCTAATACTTTCTCTTGCGAGCAGCCTCTGATTTCTTCTTCCTCCGGACACTGGGCTTTTCATAGTGTTCTCTTCTGCGCACTTCCGCCATGACGCCAGCTTTGGAGCATTTTTTCTTAAATCGTTTCAAAGCGCTCTCCAATGATTCGTTTTCCCCTACTCTGATCTCAGACATCTTGCTTTCCCTCCCTCCGCTAGCACAATTACCCCTCAATCGGGCGGTAAACTATGGGAAATATATAGAAACTACAACATAGTATATTATACCTCATTGCAATTTACCATGTCAACCGTTCCTGCCGTAATTTTACGAGCCAAAATTGTTTTTCAGCGCTTTGCCTCCCAGGATGTGATAATGCAGGTGGGGCACTGCCTGTCCGGAATCCTTCCCACAGTTGACAACCACGCGATAACCACTTTCCCGGATGCCCAGTTTCTCCGCCACTTCCGGTATGACACGGGTCAGATGGGCGATCCGATCGTTGTGTTCATCGGTCAGCTCATTCAGAGAGGCTATATGTATTTTCGGGATCAGCAACACATGAACCGGCGCGATTGGCTCAATATCATAAAATCCCAGTACATCCTCATCCTCATACACAATCCGGGACGGAATCTCCCGGTTTACAATTCTGCAAAACAAACAATCCTCCATACAGCTCCTCCTTCTCTTTTTTCTCTTTCCTTTGATACTGTTGGTTTCCCCGGAAGCACGGAACCGTTTCCCATCGGCGATACCGTACCGAATCATTACACCGCAAACCTTCCGAAATGCCGGCCATGATGCCGCCGGAACAATGGCGATCCGCTGTCAGGGCTGTCGGGCATCCGTTCCGGTAACATGACCGGTCAGACAGTCCTTCTCCCTTCCGCCGAAGAGTACCGGCAGCAATTTCCCTTCCAGCTCCGGCCCGCCTGGTACCAGAGCCTTGATATAATGATCCGTATGTCCTTCCATAAGCCCTTCTTTACCGTTATATGCCTTTTCAAACAAAACGATCCCCCTCCGGCCGATAAACTGCTCCATATAGTTCTGTTCCAGCTTCCGGCTCAGAGCCACCATTTTCCGGCTCCGGCATTCCCTGACTTCCGGGGGAACCTGATGTTCAAAGGACGCCGCCGGCGTTCCCTCCCTGGGGGAATAGGGAAATACGTGAATTTTGCTGAATTCCATGGATTCGGCAAATGCACAGGTGGCAGCAAACTCCTCTTCCGTTTCTCCCGGAAAGCCTACCATAATGTCAGTCGTAACAGCGACTTCCGGAATGGCGCATCGCAGGCGCCGGACAATTTCCCGATATTCCGCTGTGGTATATCTCCGGTTCATCCGCTTCAGGGTTGCATCGCATCCGCTCTGCAGGGAGATATGGTAATGCCGGCATATTTTCGGCAGATCCCGGGCTTCATTTACGAATTTATCCGTAAGCAGGGTAGGCTCCAAAGAGCCGAGCCGTATTCTTTCGATGCCCCGAATCGTATGAAGGTCCTTCAGCAAGGCCAGCAAATCGGTACCCCCCGTGTTTTGCCGGTCCCTTCCATAGGAGGCAATATGAATGCCGGTCAGTACAATTTCCCGAAATCCCGCTTCCGACAAGCGCTCTGCTTCCTTCCGGATGCTTTCCGGATTTCTGCTTCGGATTGGCCCCCGTACATAAGGGATAATGCAATACGTGCAAAACTGGCTGCATCCTTCCTGAATTTTCAATGCAGCCCGGGTTTTTCCGGCAAAGGCATGGATAGGCATGTCTTCGAACTCCCGGGCCTCCCGGATATTCTCCACACAACTGACGGGAGCCTTTATGGCCTGTGACCTTTCCACACAGTCCACGATGCAGTTCCGGCTGTTTGTCCCCAACGCCACCCGGACCCCGGGTATGGCAAGGACCTCCTCTGCCGCCTGCTGGGCATAGCATCCCACAACGGCAATGACTGCATCGGGATTCCTCCGATGTGCCCTGTGAATCATCTGTCGGGATTTCCTTTCGCCCAGATTCGTTACGGTACAGGTATTCACCACATAAACGTCGGAATCTTCCCGGAAATCCACAACACGATAGCCTCTTTCCAGAAACCGCTCCTTCATGGCCTCCGAATCATATTGATTTGTCTTACATCCCAGAGTATAAAACGCAACCCTCTTCAAGGATGTTGCTTCCATTCCTTGTCCTCCATCCTATCCGTCCGTTACTGGAAACGGCAATGCCGTACCGGCAGCACCTTCCGGCAGCAGGAAAGTCCGGTCCGAAACAGCGGACATTCTGCCACGGGGCCGTCACTTAGGCACTGCGCCTGCATGCCACCGCGACCCAGTCACCCATGGCGTCTTTTCCAATAACATCCAATCCAGCTGTCTGCATCGCATCGGTTACCTCCTGCAGATTATCCAACAGCAAACCCGAAGCAAGAAAAATGCCTCCCGGCTTCAGGACTCCCCTTATGGATGTGGTAAGCTTCCGGATGGTCTCTGCGAGGATGTTGGAAACCGCAAGATCAAACTGTCCCCGAACCCCGTCCAGCAGATTGCTTTTCCGGACTTCCACCCGATCCTCCACCCGGTTGCGCTTTATATTTTCCTTCGCTGCCCGGACCGCATTTTCATCCAGATCCACGGCAACTGCCCGGGCCGCACCCAGAAGGACAGACGAAATGGCCAGCACCCCCGTACCGCATCCGATATCCACCACAGTATTGCCGGGCTGCAGATACCGCTCGATCATCCGGATACAAAGCCTGGTTGTCTCATGGGTACCGGTGCCAAAAGCCATCCCCGGATCCATTTCCAGGACCCTCTCCCCCGGTTTCTTCTCATACTGCTCCCAGCTGGGTTTGATGACAATCCGATCACTGACTTTGATTGGTTTAAAGTACTTTTTCCAGTTATTTGTCCAGTCTTCTGCGCGGACATTTTCAAGGGACATCCGAAGTGTTCCCGGATCCAGTCCAAAATCCTGTTCCCGGAGCTGCCTGAGACGCTCCTTTACAAATTGCAGCTTGTCATGCAGAGCGGCATCGCTTTTGATATAAGCCTTCACCTGTATCACATCTTCCGTTCCAGTATCTTCCATATCGGAAAGGGAATGGTCCGCATCACCCCGGGCGCCCGACTCCTGCTCCGCCCGGCGAACTGCCTCCGGGCCCTCGATGACAACTCCCGGAACCTGAATTTCATAAAATATCTGAGCCACAATATCTGCACCGATCGCCGTGGTTTCCACTGTCGCTTCCACCCAGTTCATTCCAACGCCTCCCCGCTGAACAAGCCTTTTCCAGGTTTATTTCCTTCAACCATTTTTCTTTGGCTGATATACACAAATATATCGATTGTTATACACCAAATACATCCTTCATTTTATCAAAAAAGGATTTCCTTTGATCCATTTCTCCTGTCAGCTCTTCAAATTCCTTCAGCAGTTCCTTTTGCTTTTCCGTCAGCCGTTTCGGGACTTCAATCGTCACCTTTACATATAAATCTCCGCGGGTGTTTCCCTTCAGATGCTGTATGCCCTGATTACGGAGCCGGAAGGATGTGCCCGTCTGGGTTCCCGGCGGCACCGTATATTTCAGCCGGCCGCCCAGGGTGGGTATTTCAATCTCTGCGCCCAGGGCTGCCTGACCAAACGTTATGGGAATCTCGCAGTACAGGTTGTAACCTTCCCTTTTAAAGAGCTTGTGGGGCTTTACGGTGATATATACATAAAGATCTCCGGCCGGGCCGCCCCGTTCTCCCTTTTCGCCTTCTCCCCGCAGGGTAATGGCCTGATCGTTGTCAATGCCGGCAGGGATCGTAACATTGATTTTCCGTACCCGGCGGATCTGTTTTCGCCCATGACATCTGGGACACGGATTGGAAATGATGGTACCTTCCCCATTGCACCGATCACAGGCCCGGACATTCACGAACCGGCCAAAGGCCGTATTCTGTGCCTCGGAGACTTCGCCGCTGCCATGACACTTCGGACAGGTCCGGACGTCCCCGGGCCTTTTGGCTCCGGTTCCCCTGCATTCCGGACAGTCCTCCATCCGTACCACTTCAATTCCCTTTTTTGTACCAAATGCCGCTTCCTCAAAAGTAATCTTCAAATCATATCTTACATCAGAACCTCTGGCCGGACCCTTTCTGCCGCTGCTGCGTCTCCCGGTACTGCTGCCAAAACCGCTTCCACCGAAAAACATGTCGAAAATATCCCCAAAACCGCCTTCTCCGAACCCGCCGAAGTCAAAGCCCTCAAATCCATGTCCTGCCGGACCTTCATGGCCGAATTGATCATACTGTGCCCTGGCTTTTGGATTGCTCAGTACCTGATACGCCTCGTTGACCTCTTTAAAGGCCGCCTCTGCTTCCTTGTTGCCCGGATTCAGATCTGGGTGGTATTTTTTGGCCAGTTTGCGGTAAGCTTTTTTGATCTCATCCTCAGACGCCCCTTTACTCAAGCCCAGGACTTCATAATAATCACGTTTTGCCAAATCATTCGCCACCTATATCCGTAAAAATATCCGATTCTTTGCATTTTTCAAATAATCTCTGAAAAAGCCAAAGCATTTTGGCCTTGGCTTTCTCATTATAACCCAATTGTTTTCTATCGTCCATAATACCGTCCATAATTTATCGCTTTAAATTACCGGACTTATTTTTTCCCCTTCTTGTCCTTTTTCTCATCGTCGTCAACGACCTCATAGTCGGCATCCACAACATTATCGTCTCCGCCCTGATTTCCTCCGGTGCTGCCGCTGTTGCCGGCGTCTTCGCCCGGTCCGCTCTGTCCGCCGGCAGCTCCGCCAGCCTGGGACTGCTGCTGCTGGGCCTGCTGTTGATAAACCTTGCCAAAGACATCATAGGAAACCTGTGTCAGCTTTTCTGTTGCTGCCTTGATGGTATCGGCGTCATTGGATTCCAGCGCTTTTTTGGTCGCGGCGACCTCCGCTTCGACCTTTTCCTTTTCTGCGGAATCGATCTTGTCTCCCATATCCTTGAGGGATTTCTCGGTGTTGTAAACCAGGGAATCCGCATTGTTTTTGGCCTCAATTTCTTCCTTGTGCTTCTTGTCTTCTTCCGAGAAGCGCTCCGCTTCCTTGACTGCATTGTCAATCTCGCTATCGGAGAGGTTGGAAGAGGCCGTAATGGTTACCTTTTGTTCATTGCCGGTGCCTTTGTCCTTTGCCGAAACGTTGACAATCCCGTTGGCGTCGATATCAAAGGTAACCTCAATCTGAGGAACTCCCCTGGGTGCTGCAGGAATCCCGGAAAGAACGAACCGGCCCAATGTTTTGTTATCCGCAGCCATTTCCCGTTCACCCTGAAGTACGTGGATTTCCACACTGGACTGTCCGTCTGCGGCTGTGGAAAATACCTGGCTCTTTTTGGTGGGAATGGTGGTGTTCCGGTCAATCAGTCTGGTGCATACCCCGCCAAGGGTTTCGATGCCCAGAGACAACGGGGTGACATCCAGAAGCAGAACATCCTTGACTTCTCCGCCCAGGACACCGGCCTGAATAGCCGCGCCGATGGCAACGCACTCATCCGGATTGATCCCCTTGTGTGGATCCTTTTCGGTGATTTTCCTGACGGCTTCCTGAACGGCCGGGATACGGGTGGATCCGCCAACCAGAATAATCTTGTCCACTTCGTCCGCCGTAAGCCCTGCATCCTTCAACGCTTTCTGAATCGGGCCAATGGTCCGATCCACCAGATCGGAAGTCAGATCATTGAATTTTGCCCTGCTCAGGGTCATATCCAGATGCTTGGGGCCGGAAGCATCCGCTGTGATAAACGGAAGATTGATATTGCTGGTCATAACACCGGACAGCTCGATCTTGGCCTTCTCCGCCGCTTCCTTCAGGCGCTGCATGGCCATTTTATCCTTTGTCAGATCCACGCCGTTCTCCTTCTTGAATTCCTCTGCCAGATAATCAATGATTCTCTGGTCAAAGTCGTCTCCTCCAAGCTTGGTATCTCCATTGGTAGCCAGCACTTCAAATACGCCGTCCCCGATTTCCAGGATGGAAACATCAAAGGTTCCGCCGCCCAGATCATAAACCAGAATCTTCTGATTGCCTTCCTTGTCCAGGCCGTAAGCCAGGGAAGCAGCTGTTGGCTCGTTGATGATCCGCAGAACCTCCAGGCCTGCTATCTTTCCGGCATCCTTGGTCGCCTGTCTCTGACTGTCGCTGAAGTATGCAGGGACTGTGATAACAGCCTGTGTGACTTTTTCACCCAGATAGGCCTCCGCATCCTCTTTCAGCTTCATCAGGATCATGGCGGATATTTCCGGGGGAGTATAATCCTTATCATCTATTTTTTTCTTGTAATTGGAGCCCATTTCCCTTTTTATGGACGATATGGTACGGTCCGGATTGGTAATGGCCTGACGCTTTGCAACCTGACCGACCAGCCTCTCCCCGTTTTTGGCAAAAGCCACGACCGATGGGGTGGTTCTTGCGCCTTCCGCATTGGCAATGACGGTCGGTTCCCCGCCTTCCATCACGGCCACACATGAATTGGTTGTCCCCAAATCAATACCAACTATTTTTCCCATATAATTTTCCTCCTCATTTTCGATAACAACTTATTATATAATAATATTCTTTCCTGCTTACCAAATAAGAATATCCTGTTTATATTCCATACCACATCAGGGCATTCCATTAACGCACAACATGTACCATGCTATAGCGAATTACCTTATCTCCCATTTTATATCCCTTCTGCAGGACTTCGGCGACCGTGTTCTCTTCCTGGCCTTCCTCTCCGTCCACCTGTCCCACTGCATTGTGAAATGTCGGATCAAAGGGCTTGCCCAATGCTTCAATCTCCTCCACACCCAGCCTGGACAAGGTATCCAGGAACTGCTTTTTCACCATCTCAACGCCCTTTCGCACGGATACCTCAGTGTCAGAATCGGGAACCGAATCCATCGCTCGTTCCAGGTTGTCCAGCACTGGGAGAAAAGCTTCCACAACATCCGCTGTGGCAGAATGATAGGAATCCGCTATCGCATTTTTGTTGCGGCGTTTGTAATTGTCAAAATCCGCCTGAACCCGCTGTGCCAAAGACAAATATTCATCCCGCTTTCCCTCTGTTTCCTCCAGCTTTTTCTGAAGCTCCGGAACCAAAGAGCTCTTGCCGGCATTCTCCCGGGCCTTCTTTTCCCCATCGTTGGCGGCCGGGCTGCTTTGGCCCGATTTTCCGCCCATGGGCTGTCCTGCTTGTTCTTCCTTTTCCGGATGGTCCGTTGATTTTCCATCTCCGGGGGCCTGTGTCCCCTCAGACTGTGTATCCGAACCGGATGGGCTGCCGGTATCCCCGGAAAATTTCAAATCCTCAATTTTTCCCTTGTCAATGGAGCCTTTTTTTTCTCTTTTCTCTTTTTTTGCTTTATCCTTCGTCATACCATCACCTCATTATACGTACTGATCAAAACGATCCTGTAAAGACCGCTCTTGTCTGCCTGCCACAGGGCAGCCTTACCTGCCATACAGCCTTGTCAGATATCGGCTCAGGGCCTTGCCCATATAGTCCATTACCGATATTGCCTTGGAATACTCCATCCTTGTCGGCCCGATTAATCCGATTGTACCCAGCACCCTGTCTTCCAGACTGTAGGTAGCGGTTACAATACTGCAATCGTGAAGCTCATTATAGGAATTCTCCGAACCGATGGATACCCATACCCCATCCTCTGTGGAATTCGAAAGGATATCATACAACAGATCCTTTTCCTCCATGAGATTCAAAAAGGACTGGGCGCGGATAATATCCTGGTATTCCGGAAAATTGAAGATATTGGTCGTCCCGCCCAGATAAACCTCTCTCTTCTCCGACTCCCGGAATCGTTGTATCAGGATATCCAGCAAACTGCTGAAAAACTTCCTGTTCTTCAGAAATTTATCCCGTATATTGGCAAGATCTTCGGTATCGATCTGATCAATGGTCTTCCCGCGGAACTGTTCGTTCAGTATGTTGGAAACCCTGGACAGATAATCATTGTTGATTCCCTCAGGAATCCGGATCAACGTGTCCCGGAGGATACCGGAGCTCGTTACAATCACCAGCAGTGCAAACTCCCCGTCCACCTGCACCAGCTGGATATGCCGGATCGTAACCTTGCTCAGCCGGGGAGCCATGGCCAGGGAAGTATAGTTGGTCACCTCAGATAATGTTTCAGCCGTATGAAAAATAATCTGCTCAATCTGATCAATCGTGCTTTCATAGGTTTCCCTGATATACTCCGCTTCCTTCTGATCCAGACTCCGGACCTTCATGAGCTTATCAACATAAAACCGGTAGGCTTTGTCGGAGGGGACTCTTCCCGCAGATGTATGAGGCTGTTCCAAAAACCCCATCTCTTCCAGGTCGGACATCTCATTCCGAATGGTGGCAGAACTGATGCCCAGCCCATATTTTTTGGCCAGTGTCCGGGATCCGACCGGTTCGGCTGTCCGGATATAGTCATCAATGATTGCCTGCAAAATCTTCAGCTTTCTTGCGCCCAACTTCATCTCGCCCACCTCCTTTTGTTAGCACTCTCCTTTATTGAGTGCTAAACCATTTTAAAATTACCACGATCCACTCCTTTTGTCAATAGCCTTTTCGAAATTCGTTGTTATACTTTGTAATCATTTCCAGATTAAATTATTTTAGAAAGGCCAATGCAATCACATTTTCAAAATCAAGGCCCAAAGAAGTAGGCCGGAACGCTTCCTCATCCTCTTCCAACAATCCCCTGTCCTTCAGCGACTTCAGTTCTTCCGGGTACCTGGAGCGCAGGGAGAAACCATATCGGCTCCGAAAATCGTTTTTCCGGATTCCTTCTGTCAGCCGGAATCCCAGCATCAGCGTTTCAAACAGCTCAGTGGAATCATCAATGTCTTCCCTGAAATCAACCGCCGATTCTCCCTGACTCATCCGGCGAATATAGGTATCCACATTTCTTCCGTTCCCATAGCGCATGGAATGCAGGTGACTGTGCGCCCCGCATCCGCATCCGATGTATTCCCCGTTTCTCCAGTAATTCAGGTTGTGCCGGCATGCAAAGCCCTGTTGCGCAAAATTGGAAATCTCGTATTGCACCAGGCCCAGCTGCTTCAGCAGTGCAATCCCCCGGTGATACAGTTCCCTTTCCCGGTCATCATCCATTTCCCGGAGGTTCCCGCTGCGTTTCCAGTCACCGAAAACGGTTCCCTCCTCAATGGACAGACTGTAGGCAGACAGATGGGTCAAACCGCAGGCGACGGCCTGTTCCAGTGTCTCCGTCCATTCCTCCCGGGTTTGTCCGGGGATACCGAATATCACATCTGCGCTCAGATTGGCAAAACCGGCTTCCTGTGCCGAGCGGACGGTATCGATGAAGCTCTGTCGTGTGTGTATTCTCCCCAGAAACTTCAACAAGTGGTCCTGCCATGCCTGCAGCCCGATGCTGAGCCGGTTGAAGCCCCCCTTTGCAAGGGTCCGCAGCTTTTCCCGGTCTGCCGTTCCGGGATTGCACTCCACCGTGATTTCCGCATCCTTCCGCACCGGAAAACAAGCCCTGCATTGGTCCAGTACCCGCACCAGGGAATCTCCGTCACAGAGAGTAGGAGTCCCTCCGCCCATAAAAATTGTTCCAATCTCATAGTCCTGCCCGAGATTGCCATAGGATTGCATTTCCCGGAACAAAGCCCTTAAATAGGGAACCATCCGGCTTTCCCGGCCGGCATAGGACGGGAAATCACAATACCGGCATTTCCGGATACAAAAAGGGAAATGGAGATACAGACCAATCGTTTTCATCTGCGCATTCCCCCATTTCTCACATGATCTTCCTCATCATAACGTTTCGTCAATCCAGCTTCAGGACAGCCATAAACGCTTCCCTGGGTACTTCCACAGAACCAATCTGCCGCATTCGCTTCTTGCCTTCCTTTTGCTTTTCCAACAGCTTTTTCTTTCTGCTGATATCCCCGCCATAGCACTTGGCCAATACGTCCTTGCGGAGGGCCTTGACGGTTTCCCTTGCAATGATCTTATTGCCTATGGTCGCCTGAATCGGGATTTCAAACATCTGTCTCGGAATGACTTCCTTCAGCTTTTCCGCAATGGATCGGCCTCTTTGGTAGGCCTTTTCCCTGTGAACGATAATGGAAAAGGCATCCACCATTTCCCCGTTCAGGAGAATATCCAGCCGGATCAGATCCGACGCCTGATAGCCGGTCAGTTCATAATCCAGGGAAGCGTATCCGCGGGTCCTGGATTTCAGGGTGTCAAAGAAATCATAGATGATTTCATTGAGAGGAAGGTCATAGGTCAGAATCACTCTGGTTTTCTCGATATATTCCATGCGCTTGTACATACCGCGGCGTTCCTGACAGAGCTCCATGATGGTACCCACATATTCCGAAGGGGACATAATCTGCGCCTCAACCACCGGTTCCTCTATGGATTCGATCTGGTCTGCCGGCGGAAGATTGGTGGGGTTGGAAATTTCCAGCCTGTTTCCATTGGCTTTCTGTACCTTGTAAATGACACTGGGAGCCGTTGCAATCAAATCCAGATCATATTCCCTTTCCAGACGCTCCTGGACAATCTCCATATGCAGCAGGCCGAGAAATCCGCAGCGGAATCCAAAACCCAGTGCCGCCGAGGTTTCCGGCTCAAACAGCAAGGAACTGTCATTGAGCTGCAGCTTTTCCAGCGCTTCCTTCAGATCGTTGTACTTTGCACCGTCTGCCGGATAAATACCGCTGTATACCATGGGAGTGATCTTCTGATAACCGGGAAGCGGCGCCTTTGCCGGCCGGTCTGCAAGCGTCACCGTATCCCCGACTCTGGTATCCCGCACATCCTTCATGGCAGCCGTGATATATCCCACATCCCCTGCCTGCAAAACCTCCGCCGATGCCGGATTGGGACGGAAAATGCCGACATCCGTCACGTTGAATTCCCTGCCCGTTGCCATCATGCGAATCCGGTCCCCGGTGCGGACCGCTCCCTCCATGACCCGTACATGGGCAATCACGCCGCGGTAACTGTCATAAAAGGAATCAAAGATCAAAGCCCGCAAAGGAGCGTCCTGGTCTCCTTCAGGAGGAGAAATCTGCCGGACAATGCTGTTCAGCACATCTGTAATTCCTGTCCCGTTTTTGGCCGATATCAGGGGAGCATGCCCGGCATCCAGGCCCAGAACATCCTCAATTTCCTTTCGAACCAGCTCCGGCCGGGCACTGGGCAAATCAATCTTGTTTATGACAGGGACGATGTCCAGATCATGCTCCATGGCCAGATAAACATTGGCCAGGGTCTGCGCCTGGATCCCCTGTGTGGCATCCACCACCAGAATGGCTCCCTCACAGGCAGCAAGGCTTCTGGAAACCTCATAGGAAAAGTCCACATGCCCGGGGGTATCAATCAGGTTCAGAATATACTCCTCCCCGATCGGGTCCCTGTAAACCAGACGTACCGCCTGGGCCTTGATGGTAATGCCCCGTTCCTTCTCCAGATCCATGGTGTCCAGCACCTGTTCATCCATTTCCCTCTCTGTCAGTACACCGGTCTCCTCCATCAGTCGGTCAGCAAGGGTGGACTTCCCATGGTCAATATGTGCGATAATACAAAAATTACGAATCCTGTTCTGCCTGTTCCCGGGCATATATGGAAATGCCTCCCCCTCTTAACTTCATTTTCTCTTCTGCATCATACTATATCATAAAGAATTGTGAAGAAAAATGCAATACTCGAATCCTTCTGCTTTTCAGTTTTTTACGATTGTCCGGAGAACATCCAGAATCTTTCCCAAAACCTTTTCCGCAAACATACAAACGGGGTCCACGATTCCGGCAGGCGACGGAGCCGGCATATCTTTTACAACATCCTGCAGAGCCTGTCCCATGCTCCGGAAAGAAAACAGGCTGCCTGCATTCGGCAACCCCAGGATCTTCCGCATGGTATCATATGTAATCCCGATTCCTGTCAGAAAGAGGATCATGCAGCCCAGAAGGGACAAACCCATCCTTCTTTTTCTCCTGCGCCTGAGCCGGCTCCTTTCCATACGGGTCAAAATATTCCACCTCATTCTATAATTTGGCTGATGGCCTCCGCCAGATATTTGCTGGACCGGTCCGCTTCCGCCAATGTCGTAAGGTTGCTCCCCACTTCAATCAGAATGCTGTTGGTGGAAATATGCTGATTGTACCGGCCCCTCTTATAAAGGACTTCCTTGGCGAGCCCCGGATGCAGCTCATTGATCTTGTTGGTTAGCTTGATCCCCAGCTTGGCATTTTCCTCCCACTTCGGCTTTTCGCTGAAGCCTCCCACAATCCCTTCCCCGGTTCCGATGACAACCATCACCTTTGCCACACGTTCTCCGTTGATCATGGCGACTTCCTGATCCGCTTTTGCCTTGCTTTTGGTATCGTAGCCGTTGCGGTGAAGATCAATGAACATCTGCAGGGAATCATGCGCTGCCTTCTGACTCTTCAGGGTTTTCAGGGACTGGGCATAGGAAGAGTTGTACCCGGCTGCTTCATGGTTGGTCGTATCGTGCAGAACCGCGATTCCCCTTTCTGTCAGTCGTCGTGCCAACGCCTCCCCGACCTTCACCACTGAATGGTTGAGATCATCCGTCCGGAACGCCTCAGAAGACGCTTCCCTGTATGGATCCCTGGGATCCTGCTGATAGGATTCCCTGGTATGGGAATGATAGATCATAATTTTGGGTCCCTGTCCGGATAACACAAGCGGCTGCTGATCCACCTTGATCTGATCAATCTTGATCCTGGCTCCTTCGGATACATCGGAACTGCCGCCTTCCTCCGAATCTGCGTCGCCCGTCTTTGTGCTTTTGTCCGCATTCCCATCGGGCAAAGCCGAAGAAACTTCCACTGCATTATCCGGAGTATCCGGCGTATAGGAGGTGTTGTCGGGAAGATTCGACTCGTTCCCGAGATAGGGCATGGAATAATTGAGAATCGTCCTCGGATCCCGGATGCCCCCCCTGCTGATCCGGTGCCAAAGAGCGGAAAAGAAATTATCGGAACCCCGATTCTCCGCAGCCAGTGCGGAAAACCCTCCGTTCAGCATGGCTTTGTAAATGGAATCTCCTTTGTTCTCCCCGCTTTCGGCCGGGGGGCTCTCCTCCTCTTCCTCCGCTGCAGAATGAAATCGGACCGGATTTCCGGAAAGCAGCCTCCAGGACAGGAAACAGACCGCCACCACAAGAACCGTGATAACCACAAAGTAAATTAAACCGGATATTCGCATGACCTTGATCCGAACCATGCTTCCACCTCATCTTCCCGTTTTTCAAAACAAAAAACAATCTTCCCCGTTTCTCTATTTTATTCACGGAAGGAGGGATTATGACTGTCAATGCAGATAGCGGTTCACATCTTCCAGTGTCATGCCCTTGTTGACCGCCAGATTGATCCCGTCTGCAATAATGTCCGCCACATCGTCAATCAGAACGTCCACTTCCTTGGGCGTTACCACCAGATCCCCCATACCCTGGGTCACCACTTCGCTGACCAGACTGTCCAGATGCTGTTCGTCCATGGACTTCAGCATTCTGGAAAATCCACTCTCCGGTGATGTGTTGTCAGACAGCTCCTGAATCAGCATTCCCAGCGCGTCCCGCCCGATGGTATGTGCATACACCACGGTCGGGATGCCGATGGCAAGGGTCGGTACCCCCAGGGTCTGCTGCGTGAGTCCCATTCTTTTATTTCCGATCCCCGATCCGGGATTGATGCCGGTATCCGCCACCTGAATCGTGGTGGCAATCCGATCTGTCTTGCGGGATGCCAGGGCATCGATGGCGATCACTAGGTCCGGATGAACTTTATCCACAATTCCCTTTAGAATCTCGCCGGTCTCGATTCCTGTAATTCCAAGAACCCCGGGAGCTACGGCACAGATAGAGCGCATGCGGTCATCCACTTCGTCGGGAACGTACTCAAAAATATGCCGGGTGACCAGAATGCGGTTCACCACCTTCGGGCCCACCGCATCGGGTGTGACATTCCAGTTTCCAAGCCCTGCCACCAGTATGACACTGTTATCGTTTAAATGCACCAACCTGCGTATTTCGGCAGCCAGCTGCCCTTTGACCCTTTCCCCGTATTGTGGATCCCCGTCCCGGATCCCGGGAACATCCAGGGTAATATAGTTTCCCATGGGTTTGCCGATACTTTCTTCCCCCAGTTTGGAAACCACCTCCACCCTTGTTACGTTGATATCTTTTTGCCCGGCATTTTCCACCCGCACACCCGGAATTTCATATTGGTTATCTTCCTGGGCCATTTCCCTGGCTTCCACCGCCAGGTCGGTCCGAATGGTTCTCTTCATTAGCCTTCATCCTTTCTGCTCTCCATGGATATCGTTAGATATCGCTTTTATCCATGAATCTGTATTATCTTTATTTTCACCCCTGCAGTGGGTTTTATTCCTGAATTTCATGGAGTCGGAATGAAAGAAAGAATGAAAAAGCCAAATAAATGCAAATGCATATGGGCAAGGTTCCCTATGAAATGTTTCTGCCGGAAAACTTCCTATTGAAAAATGGCGCGGACAGCAAAGATTTGCCTGCCGTCAAAACAGCCTTTTACAAAAAGCAGGCGATCCTCTAAAAGCCAATGGATCGTCACCGTCTGACCGGTTTGCACCTCCGAGACAAAATTGATCTGCAGACTGCGGATGATATGGCAGCGATGAAACGCAACATCCAGCAAATCATCCATCCAGTCTAGATAACAGCTGTTGTTCATATGCCCGTTGAGATCGGTTTCGCTGTACTGAACCGTCCGTTCGGCCGTCTCCGGAAACACAGAAGGGAACACCAGACTTTCGGGCATGGCCGCAGGCTCGTTCAGGAGGATATGAAGGGATTCGGAGTGGAAATCAAGGAAATCGTCAATGAAAAAAGCTGGTATTACTTCCCGCATGTAAGCCCCTCTGATTACGCGGCAGGCTGGTACGAAAATGTGGAAAACATGCAGGGCAGGCGAAATACCTATTATGCAGGGGAAGTCATGAGCTTCGGCGATATGGATGAAACTGCAGAGTACTCCAAAGGAATTGTGGAACGGTTTTTTTAATATCTTAAAAGGAGACAAAAGCCTTGAAGTTTTTTAAGGATCAATACGATGTGATAATTATCGGCGGCGCACTGGCAGGCCTGGCCAGTGCCCTGACCCTCTCCGGAAAGGGCATGGATGTGCTTGTGCTGGAGCAGCATAACCTTCCGGGCGGGCTGGCCACCAGCTATGTCCGAAACGGATTCGAGATAGAAGCGACCCTGCACGAAATGATGAGCATCGGGCCAAAGGAGCATCCCTTTAAAATACGGAAGTTCCTTGATGAAATGGGCGTGGACATCACCTGGCTCCGGGTGCCGGAGGCGTATCGCGTTATACTCCCAAACAGCGGGATAGACGTTACGGTCCCGGCGGGATTTGAGAAGGTGGCCCGGGCCGTGGAAGCACGCTGCCCCGGACAGGGGGAGAAAGTGATGAAACTGCTGCGTCTCTGCCAATCCGTGACGGACAGCGTAAATATCGTATCGGTAACGCCGATGAGCAAGCCCATGATGCTGCTGAAACATCCGGATCTGGTCCGGACAGCCGGGTACTCCGCCATGGAGGTTCTCGATACCTTCGGCTTTTCCAGGGAAGCCATTGAAATCCTGTCCCCGTATTGGATCTATGTGGGAAATCCGCTGTCCACCCTCCCCTTCACCGTGTTTGCCGTCCTTCTGGCGGATTATTTCGGCGGCGGCAGCTATATTTGCAGAGGCTTTTCCCATGAAATGTCACTTGCAATGGCGGAACGTGCAGAGGAGCTGGGAGTCCAGATCGAATACCGCCAGCGGGTGGAAAAGATACTGGTAAAGGACAACAGGGTATACGGCGTCCGTACTCGGCGCGGGGATGAAATCCATGCGGATTACGTAATCAGCGGCGCTTATCCCCACACGGTCTATTCCTCCATGATCGAGCCACGCAGTGAAGTGCCGGAGGGCGCTGCCAGGATGCTGAATGGCAGAAAAATGTCCCTGACCTGCTTTTCGGTTGCCATGATCCTGGATGATACGCCGGAAAATTTCAACATTCATTCCTACAGTGTGTTTACCGGCCCGACAATGGATACCGAAAAGATCTGGAAGCAGCTTCAGACCCTCGGTCCTTATGAATATCTGGCAGTCATATGCCTGAACATGGCGAACCCCAAAGCGGTGCCGGAGGGCTATACCCAGCTCTCCATCACTTCCCTGCCCAGGGCAGAGCCATGGTTTGAGGTAAAAGCCGAAGACTATTATGACGTAAAGCGGAAAGTGGCAAAGCAGATGATTGAAGAATACAGCAAGATCCTTGGAGTGAATCTGTTGGATCATATCGTGGAGATCGAGACAGAAACGCCGATGACGGTTGCCCGCTATACCGGAGCATGGAACGGCGGGATTTACGGTTTTGCACACAACCAGGATGACAATATTGTCGCCCGGCTCGCCATGCAGGAGGAAGACAGATTCATTTCCGGCCTTGAGTTTGCCGGTGCCCATGCCATTTCCGGCAACGGCATGTCTCCTTCCATTACCAACGGAAGAAAGGCGGCAAAAAATATTCTGGATGACGTGGCAGCAGGGGAGGCGGGCAAATGAAGGTACATGGATTTCTGAAAGATATTGGAGGCGCCGGACGGGTGACCCGGCGCAGGCGCACCATTATTCAGCATGCCGGCAGTCAGATGATGACGCGGGATCCGATCAATGAGACCGCAGCGAAGCTGCATCCCCGGACCATTGCACTCCGGGTCACCAGAATCCGCCAGATAT
The DNA here is from genome assembly GCA_038396605.1 of Eubacteriales bacterium mix99. Classification (NCBI taxonomy): domain Bacteria; kingdom Bacillati; phylum Bacillota; class Clostridia; order Eubacteriales; species Eubacteriales bacterium mix99. The sequence goes on along the minus strand of CP121690.1, from coordinate 1,924,717 downwards.
CCCCCACCGCCCGGGCCTTCCGCTTCGTGCCGCAAGACACACCGCTGCCGGTATTCCAGGCAGGGCAGTATCTGAGCATGGATTTTCAGATCGGAAAGACCATCACAACAAGGCCTTATTCAATTTCTTCCGCTCCGTTTGAAGCGCGAGGCCCGAATCCTTTTGTGGAGATCACGGTCCGGAAAAAGGGAAGCACTTTTGTGCCGGATTATCTGTTCGGTCATGTAGAAGCCGGGGATGTCCTGACCGGTTCCATGCCCCATGGCCAGTTTTATTACGAGCCCCTGCGGGACGCTGAAAACGTCGTGGCTCTGGCAGGCGGCAGCGGCATTACGCCTTTTTACTCAATGGCACGGGAAATTGCTTACGGCAAGCTGGATTTCCACCTTACCATACTTTATGGCAGCGCCAAAGCAGATGACATTATTTTCAGAAATGAGCTGAATGCCCTGGAGGGTCCGAAAATCCATACAGTGCATGTCCTCAGTGAGGACCCTGCCTGGAAAGGGAACAAGGGCTTTCTCACTGCAGAACTCATCAGAAAATACGCAGAAGGGGACACCACCTATTTGATCTGCGGGCCACAGGCAATGTATCAATTTGTTGAAAAGGAACTGAAAACGCTGCAAATCCCACGCAGGCGGATCCGCCGTGAAGTGTTCGGAACCCCGAAGGAAATTGCAAAATATCCCGGATTTCCGGATGCTGCCATCGGCAAAACATTTCAACTGACCGTCCGGCGGGGAATTCACGAGGATACACTCCCTGCAAAAGCCGAAGAGCCGGTGGCAATTTCCCTGGAACGTGCAGGAATCCCCATCGGAACGCACTGCCGAAGCGGGGAATGCGGATTTTGCAGAAGTCAGATTATTTCAGGAAACCTGTTTGTATGCCCGGACGGAGACGGAAGACGAAAAATGGACCGGGAGCGGGGATGGTTTCATCCCTGCGCTTCATACCCGGTCAGCGATCTGACCATCAAAATACCCATTCTGTGAAGATCATGAGTATCATGGTGCGGTAAGGTGATGATAGGATAAGATGATGATAATGAGATGATAATACAAGGACAAAGGAGCTCTTCATGCCACGGAAACAGACAACCCAACAGGAAAAAGAGGATCGCCGCCGCACCCTGCTAAAAACCGCCCGCCCGATTTTTGCAGCTCATGGCTATCGCAGCACAACCATTCATGCCATAGCCAAAGCCGCAAACTTCAGTGTAGGCACCGTTTATCTTACCTTTCCCCACGGGAAACAGGAGCTTTTCAAAACACTGTACGAAGAAAGCCTGGACCTTCTGGCGGACAGCTTTGATGAAGCACTCCATATCCCCGCAACGGATTTCCGGGGGCGTATCTGTATTCTCCTTTACAGCTACATCAACTTTTACCGGCATCAGCACCCGAACTATCTGATCCTGTCCGAAGGGCTACGGGGCAATAATACTGTCATTGCCGGGGATCGCCGGCTGAAAGAAAAAGGCATCTGCATCCTGCATCAGCTGGAGCAGCCCATAGCGAAAGGAATTCAGCAGGGGATCGTCCCTGCCGGCAACATATTCCAGACCGTGGTAACGCTTTGGGCGATGTTTGACGGCATCCTGATGCTGGCGGAAAAAGTGCGTATCAACGAACTGGATCTGGGGCTCCGGGACTGCTATGTCCAGGGCATCAACATCATACTGGACGGATTGCTGACAGATGAGAAGGACTGAGAAACGCAACAGGAATAAGAGGCAAAGAAACAAAAAGTGATTTCAGAAGTTCAGAAATAAGAAAAAGGGGTGGAATAACTTGGAGGATGGTACCATGGTAAAAAAGAAAGTGCTTCGGCTTGCCAACAAAATCACCGTGGAATCAAAAACCGGTTTGCGAATCAAGCCGACGGATCCGGAATATCGGATTCTGGAACCTGTGGTGACAGAAGAAATGGCGGAAGTGGGCCTTGCCCTGAAGGTCCGTAAAAGTCTGCCTCTGGAAGAAGTCGCCGGGAGATGCGGCAAATCCCCGGAACGGACCAGCCAGCTCCTGTGGGATCTGGCAGACGCCGGCGTTGTCATGATCAAAACAGTCGACGGAACCGATGGCTACTGGCTGCCGATCTGGGTTCCGGGAATCATGGAAATGATGGTGGGCAATAAGAAAAACGTAGAGAAATATCCGGTTATCGCAGAATGTTTTGAGGAATATACCCGACAGAGAACGGCAATTATGGCGCCGAACCTTCCCACCGGCAAAGGCGTCATGCGTGTCATTCCCGTGGAACAGGCCATAATGAGCGAATCCAGAGCGGCGTCCTATGAAGAAGTCTCCCGCCTGATCAATGAAAACGATATGATCTCAGTAACGGATTGCTCCTGCCGCAGATCCAGAAGGCTCATGGGAGAAGGATGCGGCCATCTGGAAAAGGATATGTGCATCCAGCTGGGGCAGGGAGCCGAAATCTATGTCCGAACGGGGAAAGCCCGGAGAATCACAAAAGAAGAAGCCTTCGACATTCTCAGACGAGCAGAGGAAAACGGCCTGGTTCATGAGATCACCAATGTGGACGGCGACGGGAATGCGCACGCCATATGCAATTGCTGTTCCTGTTCCTGCTTTTCCCTGCGCATTGCCAAACTGTACAATACACCGGATATGGTACGTTCCAATTACGTATCCCATGTGGATCCGGAGAAGTGTGTGGCATGCGGGCAATGTGTTGAAAACTGTCAGATGAATGCTTTGAAGCTGGGGCAAAAGCTCTGTGCGAAAACACCGCTTCCGGAAAAGAAACGGGATCTGCCGTATGATTCGGTATGGGGAGAAGACAAGTGGGATCCGGACTATCGCAACGACAGGGAAGACGTTGCCGAAAGCGGTACCAGTCCCTGCAAGACAGAATGCCCTGCCCATATCGGCATTCAGGGGTATATCAAGCTGGCAGCCCAGGGCAAATACCGGGACGCACTGGAACTGATCAAAAGGGAAAACCCCTTCCCGGCGGTATGCGGACGCATCTGTCCGAGAAAATGCGAATCGGCCTGTACCAGGGGAGATGTGGATGATCCGGTGGCCATTGATGAAATCAAGAAATTCATCGCGGAACAGGATATGAAGCAAGAGCATCGCTTTGTACCGGAATTACGACACCACTATGGGAAAAAGATTGCCGTGATCGGTGCCGGTCCGGCAGGCCTGTCCTGTGCCTACTTTCTGGCAATCGACGGTTATCGTGTGACCGTATTTGAAAAGCAGCCGGTACCCGGCGGGATGCTGACACTGGGGATCCCCTCCTTCCGGCTGGAAAAGGATGTGGTTCATTCAGAGATTGATATTCTAGAGGAACTGGGGGTTACCTTCCGGATGGAAACGGAAGTGGGAAAGGATATCAGCCTGGAGGAACTTCGCAGCCAGGGCTATGAAGCATTTTATCTGGCCATCGGCGCACAGACGGGACGAAGCCTGGGAGTCGAAGGAGAAGAGGCGCAAGGGATCGTTTCCGGCATCGCATTCCTGCGCAATGTCAATCTGGGCAGGCCCTCCGGGCTGAAGGGCAGGACCCTGGTCATCGGCGGCGGAAATGTAGCCGTCGACGTTGCAAGGACTGCCGTTCGCGCCGGAGCCGATACGGTTGACATGTTCTGCCTGGAAAGCCAGGAGGAAATGCCTGCCCTGGAAGAAGAAACCGAAGAAGCCGCGGCAGAAGGCATCACCATCCATAATTCCTGGGGACCGAAACGCATGATCACGGAAAACGGACGGGTAACCGCAGTGGAATTTATGAAATGCGTTTCCGTATTTGATGAAGCCCATCGTTTCCGCCCGAAATACGATGAGAACAATACGGTTCTGGCAGATGCGGACAACGTATTGCTTTCCATCGGACAGTCCATGGACTGGGGAGACCTCGCAAAAAACAGCCGGCTGGTCATCAACCGGAATGGCACCGTCCAGGCAGACCCGTTTACCTGGCAGACCGAGGAGCCCGATGTGTTTGCTGGCGGAGATGTGGTGACCGGGCCGAAATTTGCCATAGATGCCATAGCTGCAGGCAAGGAAGGCGCCATTTCCATCCACCGCTTTGTCCAGCCCGGGCAGAGCCTGACCATCGGCCGCGACCGGAAAAGGTATCATGCGCTGGACAAGGATAATATCGAGCTGGGGGATTATGACTCCACCCGCCGGCAAAGACCTGCATCCGTCGACCACAGCAAATCCAGAACAACTTTCCGGGATCTGCGTGGTGCGTTTACAGAGGAACAGGTCAAAAGGGAAACGGAACGCTGCCTTGGATGCGGCGCCACGGTCGTTGACGAATATATGTGCGTGGGATGCGGAATCTGCACAACGAAATGCAAATTTGACGCCGTTTCCCTGGTGAAACGATACGATGCTGCCGGACAGCCTTTTGAGAAGCTTCTGCCGACCCTTGCCTCGGGCATGGTAAAACGCGGTGCCAGAATTGCCGTCAAAAGTGCAAAGAATGTAATAAGAAGGGATCCGAAACGGGAAAGCCGCCCTATGACAGCAAACAGGAAGGATACATTTAGAGGGAACACCGGTGCATGAAATGGGCATCGTACTGAATATGATCGAAACTGTGGAGCAAATCGCAGCGGAAAACCATGCGGAAAAAATCGGAAGCCTGGTCCTGCAGATCGGGGAGCTGTCCACTGCCATTCCGGTCTATATGAAGGAATGTTTTGATATGGCAAAGGAGCAGACGATTCTGGAGGATGCGGAGCTGATCATCGAAATCATTCCCGGCAACGGAGTTTGTCAGGACTGCGGCAAGGTATACAACATTGTGAAAAGCAACGCAAAATGTCCCCGCTGCGGAAGCCGCATATGGGAATGCATTTCCGGCAGGGAGCTGCTGATCAAGGAAATCGGAGTATATGAAGCATAAACCAGAGGAGGATTCAGATGGAAAATAAAAAGCTGAAAGTCATTGAAGTAAAGGAAAGTGTACTGAAAAACAACGATATGCAGGCGGAGAAGCTGAGAAAGCAGCTGAAAGGCGAAAAAACCTTTCTGCTCAATCTGATGTCTTCTCCGGGTTCCGGAAAGACCTGCACGGTCCTGCGCACCATTGAAAAGCTAAAGAATGAAATGACTATTGGAGTCATGGAAGCAGATATTGATTCTGCCGTAGATGCCGAGAAAGTATCGGAAACGGGAGTCCGTACCATCCAGATCCATACCGGCGGAGCCTGTCATCTGGATGCAGAAATGACGGGACAGGGTCTCCTCGCAATTAATTCCGGAAATCTTGATTTTCTGATCCTGGAAAACGTGGGCAATCTCGTCTGCCCTGCTGAGTTTGACACAGGCGCATCGAAAAATGCCATGATTCTCAGTGTGCCGGAAGGAGACGACAAGCCACTGAAATATCCTTTGATGTTTTCGGAAGTGGATGCGTTGCTTATCAATAAAATTGACTGCATGGACTATTTTGATTTCGACGTGGAAGCGGTAAAGGAAAGAGTCCGCAAATTAAACCCGAACGCTGCCATATTTGAAATCTCGGCAAAAACAGGCGAAGGCTTCGACAAATGGGCGGACTGGCTGCGCAGGGAAGTTAGTGCCTGGAATGGGGAAACGCAGGATTTTTCCCTTGCGTAACAATTCTTTACATGGTACAATATGTTTTGTTGATTTTTTATCGGGGAGGTGAAGAATTTGCCAAATATCAAGTCCGCCAAGAAGCGGGCAAAAACATCCCAGGCCAGGACCTTGAAGAATCAGATGGTCAAGTCGGAGTTAAAGACAACGATCCGGAAGTTCAATACGACTTTGCAGGACAAGGGCTTCGAGGATGCACAGGCTCTCTGTCCCAATGTTGTTAAGACAATTGATATGGCTGCCGCAAAGGGTGTCATTCATAAGAATGCAGCCAATCGCAAAAAGGCAAAACTGGCTCTTCGATTGAATACAGCCACTGCTGCTGCCCAGAAATGACGACAGCCAAAGAGCGGCAACAAAAATTACAAAAGAGAAAAAGCAAAAAGAACATTTGCAGAATAGAACGGTCAGGAAAAAAGCTTCCAATATCAGGAAGCTTTTTTGTTTCTGCCCCGGAAGGACTCTTATTATACACTCTATCTTGTTATACACCCTATTCTGATACGCACATTTTGATAACCAGCATTTCCACACCCAGCCGTTCCTTTACTCTGCCATTCTTGATCCCGTAGTCCGCTTCCAGGCAGATATCCAGATCCCTGCGGAGCTGAACCATGGTAAAATTTTGTGACTGATCCATGCCTTTTTTCACGGAATACGGGTGCAGTTTGAAAGGATTGGCCCGAAGTTCCTTCTGAACCGCACGCAGGGAATATCCCTTTTCCGTATAATCCTTACACAGCAGCATGATTTTTATTTGTCTGGCGATCAGGGAGATCAGGCCAAAGACGGATTGTCCGCTGTCCAGCAGGACTTCCAGCAGCTTCAGGGCCTTTGCCCTTTGCCGGGAAGAAATCGCATCCACCAGCTGAAAAACCGTATACTCCGGCGATGGCGTGACAAGTTTGTCAATCTCCTCCATTGTGATACAATCCGAACTGCCGGTATAGGAAGCCAGCTTCCGGATCTCATTGCTGATATCCTCCAGATTATTGCCAACCTGGGTCAGAAAATAGTTTAATTCTCTCCCGGAAATCTCCTTGCCATATTTTCGAAAAGTTTTCGCTGTCCATCTGGACAGCTCAGGATTTTTCAATCTCACAAATTCAACTGTTTCTCCGTTCTTTTTGATTGCCTTGTAGATTTTACGGGTCTTATCCGCTGCACCCCGGTGATAAAAGACCAGGCAGGTATCATCCGCAATCCGATCCAGATACTTTTTCAGGGTTTCCTCATCCCCGCTCTTCTGCCCGCCCAGGCCAACATAATCCTTCACCACGATCAGTCTCCGATCCGACAGAAAGGGAAGCGTCTCACAGGCAGCAATAATGGCATCCGCCGAAGTCTCGGTCCCGTCGATCATCTGATAATTCAGATCCCGAAGCTTCGGGGGAATAAGCCGGTCCGTAAGCTGGGACAAAGCCTGCTCCTTGGTAAACTCCTCCGGGCCGTGGAACAGATACAGTTTTCCCGGCTTTCCGCTGCGGATGGACTTGAAAAGTTGCATATATTCCATAATCAACCGCCTCTCCTTTCCTTTGATTTTCCGATATCCGGCGGCCAGAGCCATTTGGATCAAATCAGACTCCGGTGGAACCGAACCCCTTCTTCCCTCTTTGGCTGCCGGACAAATCCCCGCATTCCTCCACTTCTGCCTGAAGCACATGCTGGAGGACCATCTGGGCAATTTTCATTCCAATCGTTACATGAAAGGTCTTTTTTCCGTGATTGATCAGGATCACACAGACTTCCCCGCGATATCCTTCATCAATGGTACCGGGCGAATTCAAAAGCGTGATCTGATTCCGGAGAGCCAGGCCGCTCCTCGGACGAACCTGTGCTTCCGTGCCTTTGGGAAGCTCCATGGCGATCCCTGTATGGAGCAGCCTGGAGCAGCCCGGCTCAATATTCACTTGCTCTACGGAAAAGAGATCCAGTCCGGCGTCTCCCGGATGGGCATATTCCGGAAGCTTTGCATTCGGGTTGAGCCGTTTGATTTTCAGTTTCATACCATACTCCTTCAACAAATATACACTGTCCCGCCATCAAGGGGTGACAGGCAGCATTTCCACCCATCCCCGATACAGGTGCGCACGGTCCGCACCCAGAGAGTGGACAGCCAGGACATTGGAATACAGACTAACGAAGAATATCCTTCAAAAAGTCCACTGCCAGCCTGATATCCTTTTCCGGCTGTTTACCCACTTCCCTCTCTATGGTGAGAAATCCGTGAAAACCAGCCTCCTCCAGTGCTTTCAAATATTTCGGAAAATCCACATCGCCTTGTCCCAGAGGAGTTTCCAGGAAATAATCTTCCAGGCGGAGATCCTCAATGCCGCCCTCCGCAAAGAAATTGTAGATTCGCTCCGGGTCCGTTTTCTGCTTCATGACGCCATCCTTGGCATGGGTATGAACAATATCGTCCTTCAGGATATGAACCGCTTCCACAGGATCCTCATCCGTTATCATCACCAGATTGGCAGGATCCAGGTTGACCCGGACTCCGCCGGAAGAAAGACTGTCCAGAAATCCCTTCAGCACGGTGGCCTTCTCCGGACCGGTTTCGATGGCAAAATGGGCTCCCACTTCATCCCCATACTCCCCCATGGCACCGAGGGCATCCTGCAGGATCCTGTACTGGTCCTGACCGGGGTCTGAAGGAATGACTCCGATATGAGTGGTAACCACGTCGGTTTCCAGATCCTTTGCCAGATCCATGATCCTTTTGGACTGCTCCACCCGGGCAGGATTGTCCTTTGCTACGGCAAACCCATGTCCTCCCATATCCCCGCAAAGTGCCGACACAACCAGTCCGCTGGATTTGATCCGGTCCAGAATTTCCCTCCGCCTGGCGGCATTCAGGTTCTGAGGAGCCATTTCCCCATTGGTGGCATAAATCTGAATCCCCTCTGCGCCGATTTCCGCTGCCTTTTTGATTCCTTCCGTAATGCCCACGCGGAACGAATCCACCATCACACCGATTTTAAACTGTTCCGTTTGCTTCATTCCTTGCTGCTCCTTCCTCTTACGATTTGTTGGTGCCTTTTCTGCTCCGGAGGTTTACACAAAGTGCTTCCATACGAATCCCCTTTATACAAAAACCCTTCTTTTTTCCTTTCCGGATTGGTATATAGCACAGATCAGCTCCTGCGTCTTTCTTGCTTCCTCTCCGCTCAGGAAAGGCTTCTCCCCTTTTGCAAGGGATTCGTAATAGTCATTGATCTGTTTGGAGTGGCTGATCCCCCAGTAATCCTTTACCGACCCATCTGCCTGAACGGTATCGGCAGGATTCCGATCGGCAGACCATTCCCTTCCATCCTGAAAGCTTATGGTTGCTTTATCGGAAACCATCTTTGCCAGTCCCTTTTCACAGTGAAGCTCCAGTTCAATGGGCGCATCATAGGTATAATAATTCAGGGCGTGAAAAATCGTAAATGCCCCGCTCCGATACTTCACCATTCCTTCGGCACAATCTTCGACCTGCACTCCCGCATGGGCGCGATTGCTGATGTTGGCATCCACATATTCAATGGGGGAATCCATAAACCATCCCATCAGGTCCATGGTATGAATGGCCTGGTTGATGAGAACGCCTCCGCCCTCCTTGTCCCAGGTACCTTTCCAGTCGCTGCTGCTGTAGTAGGTATCCGGACGATACCAGTTGACCCGGAGCCTTCCGGAAAGAATCTTCCCCAACTCCCCGGATTCCAATGTCTTTTTGATCAGAACAGATCCTGCATTGTAACGGTTCTGAAAAATAACGCCAAGTGTGACATGATTCCGTCTGCATGCATCTATCATCCTGTCTGCATCCGCCAGGGCAATGGACATTGGTTTCTCCGTCAGAACATGAACCCCGTGGTTTGCCGCATAAACCGTAATGATCGGGTGCAGATAATGGGGTGTGCAGATATGCACGGCATCCAGGTCTTCCCTGTCCAGCATTTCCTTATAATCCGTGTAGTATCGGCATCCATAACGCTCAGCGGCATGCTTCGCACGATCCTCCCGGATATCACATACCGCAGTCAGCTCTGCAAGTCCGGCTGTTTTCAGGGATGCCAGATGAACGGAGGAAATGGCACCACAGCCAATGAGCCCGACCCTGAATTGTTTCATGTAATGATCACCTTCGAATCCTTTAAAATCAGCAGACCTGCCGATGTATACGGCCATCTGCTGTATAAATGATGCACGGTCCATCAAGGAATATTATATAGAATACACGAATTATTGCAAGGGGAACTTCCATGCTGCGTCAGGCAGCTTTGTTTTCCTTTTGCAGCGCCAGGACCAGCTTGATCTCCCCGTAGTTATAATCGGAAGGCCAGTTGTTCCCTGATACTTGAAACCGGCATCCATTTCCATTCCGCCTTTCTGCAAGCTTATATTTAATCATACCAGAACATATGTTCTATGTCAATACTTTCCTATTGTCCTTCCGCTTTCTTTCTACAGTAAAATCCAGTCCGAAAGAATATTTTTTTGCAAATCAAACAAAATAAGAACGGAGGTGTGTGTAATGAATATGACCCTAACACAGAAAGAACAAGCTCTTTTAAAGGATCAGCAGACTCATGAGAAGATTTGCATCAAGAAATACAACAATTATGCAGATCATGCTCAGGATCCCGAACTGAAGCAAATGTTCCGAACCTATGCCGGCCAGGAACAGCAGCATCTGAACACCCTGGATCAGATGATGAATGGACAGGTGCCCAACATGCAGCAAAACCAACAGGGACAGCAGAACCAGCAAGCCCAACAGAGCCAGCAAAGTCAGCAGAACCAGCTGCAGTCCCAGTCACAGCAGCAGGCAGGGAAAAATCCCATGGACAACGCCATGCAGAACCAAAGTGATGCCGATCTCTGCAACGATATGCTGATGACAGAAAAGTACGTCTCGGATGCATACAACACTGCCGTGTTCGAGTTTGTCAACACCGATGCCCGTCAGGCACTGAATCATATTCAAAAAGAGGAACAGCAGCACGGGGAAGGGATCTTCAACTATATGAACAAGAACGGCATGTATCAGGTTCAATAATAACAAGGTTCGTCGGTCTGTCTGACCAAAATAAAACCGGTTTCTTTCCGGTTTTATTTTTTCTTCTCCATAACGTGATTCTCCTCTTATCCCCTTCCCTTTGTTTCTTCCTGTTTCCCCAGAGCATTTTTCGTCTCCGGCAGTTCTCTTTTTATGCTGCCTGTTTGTATCTTTCCCTGTTCTGTTATATAATGAATCACAGAAAAATGGCATTTATTTTCCTTTCCGGAAGATAAACAGCAAGCACAGAATTATGCGATACGCAAGGAACGGAGGCACATAATATGAACCAGCAGGAAGCAATTGAAACAGCAAAGAATCACCTGGAAAAGGTCCTGAGAGAGCAGTTCGCCCGAATTGAAAGGATGAAAGCCACACAGGATTTCACAGATTACAGTAAGCTGAGCCCCATCGTTATTGGCATCGTGGGCGGGGACGGCATCGGCCCATTTATTACAGCGAAAGCCCAGAAGATATTGGAATTTCTCCTGAAAGAGGAAATTGACAAGGGCAAAATCATCTTTCGGATCATTGACGGTCTGACCATTGAAAACCGTGCCGGACACAATAAAGCCATCCCGGATGATGTACTGGATGAGCTGAAGCAATGTCATGTCATCCTGAAAGGCCCCACCACTACTCCCAGGGCAGGAGATCCCTGGCCCAACATTGAAAGCGCCAATGTGGCCATGCGTAAGGAACTGGATCTGTTTGCCAACATGAGACCGGTGAAGGTACCGGAACAGGGAATCGACTGGACCTTCTTCCGGGAAAACACGGAAGGATCCTACGCCCTCGGCAGTGACGGCATCCACGTCAACAATGATCTGGCGCTGGACTTTACCGTAACAACACAGGAAGGATCCTATCGGATCATCAAATCCGCCTTCGACTATGCCGCAAGGAACGGGATCAATAAAGTCACAGTGGTCACAAAAGCCAATGTGGTGAAAACCACCGACGGCAAATTCCTGGATGTTGCCAGGCAGGTCGCCAAGGAATATCCCCAGGTCGAATGGGACGACTGGTATATCGACATTATGACAGCCAAGCTGGTGGATCCCAAGCGCCGGACCCAGTTCCGGGTCGTGGTGCTGCCCAACCTGTACGGCGACATTCTGACGGACGAAGCGGCTGAATTTCAGGGCGGTGTCGGAACGGCCGGCAGTGCGAACATCGGAACACGCTATGCCATGTTTGAGGCGATACACGGTTGCGCTCCCAGGATGGTGAAAGAAGGCCGCGCCCAATATGCAGATCCCAGCAGTATCATACGGGCTGCCGGAATGCTTTTGGATCATATCGGTTATCAGAAAAAAGCAGAAAAACTCCGGATGGCATTGGATATCTGTAGTCAGTATGAAAAGAAAATGTCCGTCACCGGGCGGGAAAACGGTGCAACCGGGGAAGAATTTTCGGAATATATCATGGCAACCCTGTCCGACCCACAACTGAAACAGAAATGGTCCGCTGCCAGGGATTCCGCAAAAATGTAACGCCGGCAGCGTTGTCCGGTGTCACTCTTCTTGAAAAATGACAGGATGCGGTATAAAATGAATGGAGAAGAACACGTTTGTAATAAAATTGGAGGTTCGGAAAAATCATGAAACACTTCGGTTACATGCATCCTGCCGACCAGCTGGTCATCTTTATGCAAAGGATTTATCAGCGCGGCCTCACCACCACCTCCGGCGGAAATTTATCCGTACTGGATGATGACAGAGATGTCTGGATCACCCCAAGCGGGATTGACAAGGGATCCCTTACCAGAAGGGATATCATGCGGGTTCTGCCCGACGGGAAGACAGAAGGCATACATACACCTTCCGTAGAGCTACCCTTTCATAAAAAAATCTATGAAAAGCGCCCCGACATCAAAGCCATCATCCACGCCCATTCCCCGGCATTGATTGCATTCAGTCTCGTCCGGAAGATCCCGGGTACCCGGTTCACACCCGACATTCATTTTACCTGCGGGAAAGTCGGAATAGCGGCATATGCCGTTCCGGGCAGCAGGGAACTGGGTGACAACATCGCGGAAAAGTTCAGTGAAGGCTGTGACATGGTCATATTGGAAAACCATGGCGTGGTGGTGGGAAGTACCGATCTTTCCCATGCATACGCGATGTTTGAAGCTCTGGAATTTGCCGCCCGTACGGAAATTGAAGCAGGAAAAATGTCCGGCCCGGTGGAGCTGACAAAGGAACAGCTGGAAATGGCAAAATGCGAACAAACTGAACGGTACGCGGAACCTCAGAAGACCTTTTCCAGCGAAGAACGGGATGCCCGCCGGAATATATGCGCATTTACGCACAGAGCCTATGACCAATTCCTGTTTACCTGCACGCAGGGGATCTTCTCACAGCGTCTTACGGATGGAACTTTTCTGACTGCGCCTCGTTCTGCCGATCGAAAATATATGGAGGAAGCGGATATCCTGCATATAGGAAGGAATCCAAAAGAATCCGGAAGCGGACAGAATTGTTTCATAGGATTGATTCAGGCCATCTATCAAAAACATCCGGATATTCATTCGGTGGTGATTGCCCGCTCGCCCAACATCATGGCTTTTGCCATAACACACAATGAACTGGAGACCAAAACCATACCGGAAAGCTATCTTCAGCTGAGGAATATAAAGAAGATTCCTTTCGAATCCATTTTCAGGCATCCGGAGGAAACGGCAGCAATGTTTTCCGTCAAAATTCCCATTCTTCTCGCGGAAAACAACTGCATCCTCGTAACCGGCAATTCCCTGCTGAATACCTATGACCGTCTGGAGGTGGCAGAATACAGTGCCAGGGCAATCCTGTCTGCCAAAACCCTTGGAGATCTGGTACCCATCAATGATCAGCAAGTCCGCGACATTGAAGTGGCCTTCCATATGAAATAGCATAAACAGCCCCGGAAGATAAGAAAGCCGCCCAGTGCAAAGGCCGCCGCCAACACCCGATACGGGTACTTGACAGCGGCCTTTTTATAACACCTGCCAACATCTGATTTTTCACCAGAAAGCCAGCAGGATATCCTGAAACCCCTTGCATCCACCTGACTCAGGCTCCTCCGATTTCCACTCATAATTGATGCCGGGAGAGGAAAAACAAACCATGTCCCGTACACCGTCGTTATTGATGTCATCGTTGATCTGGAACCCAATGCCAATGGAAACATCGTTGCCCTTCCAGATCCGTTCCCTGAGAGACTCGCTTAATCCGACACGCAGCTCAATATTATACCCTTTGTCCGTTTTCACTGCAGCATAGGCATGGGGCATGCCTGCCTCACGTTCTTTCGGCTCGATCGTTTCATCGGTCAGAGACGCAAATCCGACGCGCAGGCCGCCCTGCTCCCCGTCTACCGGATATCGTTCATCGGTTTCCGGTGTGTTCAGATAATCAAAGAAAAAACAAACCCCTTCGCTGACATCATCCTGTACCTCATTCAAAGCGACCTTGTCACAGGGGGTGGTATCGGCGACCTCGGCAAAGCAATAAAGATATTTGTCATCATAAACCGTGCTCACTGTCCCGTGGGCCTGTGCATCAGCCACTGCTGAACCGCTCACACCCACATTCACCCGGGCAGCTGTGCTGTTGTCATATGCGCTGTCTTTCTTGCCGTCCACCTCTGCGCTGCCGTATGCTGCTTTCAGATCTTTGGTGCCAGCTGGTTCCCCTTCCGGCACAGGACGAATTGTCTCACATTTGCGTCCCGGGACAAATTTCATATAAATCCCGTAATGGTCCGACAGACAGCCTTCGCCGCTTCCATCACCTGCATCCACTGCAGAAGTCAGGATCTCATAATGTGTCACACAGGCATTGTCTGATGTGATAAAGGCAATATCAATCGGAAGGCCAAACGCACTGGGAATCTTTCCGAAATCGTGATACGACGCGCCCCAGTTTACCAGCTTCTCTTCCGGCAGGCAATAAGCGCCGTCTGTGATCTTCACCGGTTCATTGGAAACCATTCCGTCCGGTATTCCTCACAGCATCAAACAAATCGAGCGCCTTTCTCCTTCATGAGGTTTCGCACCCTGACACCGTCCAGTTCGTGGATTCCAACATTTTCATTTAAGGAGATGGCCGCTGCAATCCCACAGGCTTCTCCCATGGCTCTGCAGGTAGGCATGATGCGGAGCGAACTCTGAGCAATAAAGTCCGAACCGATACATCTTCCCGCCACCAGCAGATTGGCAATCCCTTTGACTGCCAGACAGCGGTAAGGAATTTCATAAAAGGGCCGGGTATCTTCATTATTTTGCCGGATCTTTATATTGCGAAGCTTTCTTCCATGAATATCCACCGGATAGTTGGACTGCGCAATGGCATCTTCGAATTTGCGGTGAGAAAGCACATCCTCCGCTGTCAGATTATAATCTGCAACGATCCTGCGGGATTCCCGAATACCTACCATGGCAGAAATATCGGAGATATACGCATCGTCAAACCCTTCGAAATATTTCCTGTAAAAGCGCAGCTGGCGAAGAATTGCTTTCTTCCCGTGCAGCTGAACATACGTGAGATCCCTATTGTCCGTTCCGTTTGTATTTTCAAAAAACTCCGGGCAATTGAATGCCAGGCAGTCCTTCCGGCCGGGTACGCTGAATACCTGCCAATAAGTCGCATCTTCCCGGGTAATGTCCCCTTTTTCCACCGCATCCAGAAATACAGGCTCAAGAGGCCATTTCCCTGTATTGGGTATGGTCATGGCGGTACTGATCCCCCGGTTCGGATCGTACTCCTCCGGCTGATCCCGATTCTCATATTGCTGCAGAAAGTCCCGGAATTTTGGGATATCAATCCCTCCGATCATATACCGAAGGGAAACCGGCTGGTTCTTTACCGTCTCTTCCTCTCCGGCAGCAAAACCGGCCTTTGCCAGGCAGGAAACATCCCCGTCTCCCGTCGCATCGATATAAACCTTTCCGGTGATCCGGCCTCTTCCGGATTTGTTATGGACGACGATCCCCCGGATCACATTGCCTTCTCTTTTTACATCGGTAATCAACGTATGATAAAGAATTCTGACGTTTGCCTTTACCAACAAATCTTCCAGAACAATGGAGATCACTAGCGGATCAAACGAAGATCCATCTCCGCTGGCAGCCCCCAGCTCCAACAATCTTTCATTGATCTCCTGACTCAAACAGGAATTCATGGGATTCCCCCTGATATGGGTGTGCATCATCGGCGTTACCAGGGACAAAGGTGCACTTCCCCCTGCAATACCAAACTGCTCGATCAGAGCAACGGTTTTCCCTTCTCTTGCCGCTGCAATGGCCGCTATGGAACCAGCCGTTCCGGCACCGCATACCACAACATCTGCCGTATCGGTAAACTGATATTCTGAATTCATATCGTTCAGGCCTCCTCTGAAGTGTAATTATTCTATGCAAAGCAAAAAAGACAAAAGCCTGAAAACCCGGAAATTTGTTTTCACGGCTATCAGGCTTTGCCTTTCCCAAATAAACTTATCTGCTCGCTCCAACCCACATCTTAAGAGGTGGGCTTTCATTTGTAACCCGAGGTACTTCTTATTTCATCGTATCCCTGTTCTCTTCGTGCCATTTCTGCATAGCGGCTTCATATTCCTTTCCGCCGGTCTTATCCCATTCCGCAATGATTTTATCAATGGCCTTTTGTGGATCTTCCCCATTGGCAATGGCCTGAATCATCTTGTCATCTGTCATGGTGTTCAGGGCTGTGGAGTTATCCCTCACTTCCGGCAGAGAGGATGCATAGGACTCATAATAGTTCCGGACATCATAATCCCCCACTCTGGAGTTGATATTATCATAGAGTTCCGCAGCCGCATCAGTTTTCCTTGCCCTGGCCTGCCACATTTTAAACACATCATCGGTTGGAACTACACCAACAAGTTTATCCGAATTGGTGAAGTCATCGAATGCAGGAAATATGGGATAATACTTGTCATCCTTTATCTCATAGGATTCCCCTTCTTCTCCGATATAGATCTTCCTGAAGTTCTCCTTGTCGGATATAATATTGAACCAGTTGATGGCATGCTCCGGGTTTTTCGCGGTTTTCGGAACGCAGACCGCTCCTTTGATACCTTGATTTACGAAAATGGGCGGTTTGGCATCGGCATCTTTCGCCACAGGAGTGGCAATCTTAACTTTGGTATCACTGCCTGTCGCTTGAAACGCATCGTAGATTCCATCAATATCAAAAAACTTTACCGGATAAGCCAATGTGGTTCCGTTGGTGAATTTTTCCTTCGCTGTATCGCCGGTATTGATTGGCATGTCATTGTCCAGCAAACCTTCCTTGTACAGCTTCTGCATAAAGCCAAGATAGTCCACTGTTGCAGAAACCTTGATCCGGGGCAGATATTCGCCGTCCACCTCATACCAGCCTGCTTCGCCCATCCCAAATCCGGACATAATGTAAGGGAGCCAGCCTGTGGCAGCTGTTGTAAACGCCGGCTTGCCGGTTTTATCCGTATATGCCTTCAAAACATCATATAATTCATCCAGATTGGTGGGTACATCCTTTCCCAATTCCTCCAGATATTTTGCGTTGAAACCAATCCCGCCTTTTAAAATACCATAGGGATCCCCGCCCGGCTGCGGCCCATCAAATGCCTCCAATGGAATCGCATAGACTACCCCATCTTCAGTTGTCATGGACTGAATTGCCATATTAGAAACGCCTGCAAGAATATTTTCCCCATACTTATCCAGCAGCGGCTTCAAATCCTGCACGGCATTCTTTTCAAACAACTGACTTGCTTCGCTGGCACCGATCCTTAAAAGAAGATCATAGGATTCCCCTCCTGAAATCTCAAGGAACAGCTTTTCATCCGCATTTTCCTGCGGCAAACCAAACCATTTCACCTGATAGCCGGTCATCTCTTCCTCAAGCTTGGTTCCTGGCTGCTCATTAAAGTTATATGGCTGATAAGCCGTCAGGATTTTCAGTTCCGGCTTTTCACCGGACAGGACAGAATCTTCTGATTTTGCCGGCTGTTTCGATGCAGCGGGATTTTCATTGTTGCCCTTCCCGTCCTTGTTGGCGCCCCCGCATGCAGCCATGGAAAACATAAGAGCTGCCGATACAAAAACGCTTAACAATTTTTTCATAAATAAAGTCCTCGCTATTCTATAAGTTTTATTTATATCAAATCAAACACTGTGAGAATCACTTATCACAACCTTCAATTCAATAACATTGCTGAAGTTTTCCATCCCCTTAGAGTCTGTACAATGACCTGTCACTTTGGCCCTTTTTTTCAGCTGCAGGGCGGTTTGCAAAGTGCGATCAGATCTTCCAAGCCGGCTGTTGCCAGACACTCCACGGTATCCGAAGCTCCATAGTAAATTTTTACCTCGCCGTCGTCTTCCACAATCATTCCACCCGGAAAAATCACGTTGGTACGGAACCCCTTCTCCGTTTCCCACTCGGTTTCCGGTGCGATCAGGGGGAATTTGGACAAACCAATCACCTTTTCAGGATCTTCCGGATCCAACAGCATAATGCCGGCGCAATAGCATTTGGTCCACTTATCGTCCCAGCCATTTTTGCCCCGGCTATCGTCACGCTGGACTGCATGAAACAATGTGAGCCAACCATATTTTGTTTTGACCGGCGGCGCCCCGGGTCCTGTTTTGTCATTGGCAAACGGTACATCTTCCACGGTCAGGACCAGTTTGGAATCCCCCCAATAGCGCAGGTCCGGCGAAAAGGACATCCAGATATCAAACCGATCCTTACCGCCCCGGGAGTAAACAGGAAATGGCCGCTCCAGCCGTACATATCTGTCATGGATCTTTTCCGGGAACAGCACCATGTTGCGATTATCCGGGACTGTCATGGAAAGCACTTCGATTTTTTCAAAGTCCTCTGTTACAGCGATCCCGCCCCGTAAGCCATGTTTGGTATCCACTGCAAAACACAGATACGCCCGTCCGTCGAGAATCGTCAGTCTGGGATCATACACTCTTGTAATCTCCGGATCTCCCATATCCCCGGCAGTCAGAAAAGGCTTTTTCCTCACAGACCACTTCTTTCCGTCTTCACTGAATGCAATGCCAAGATTGCACCCGCGAAAACCACGTCCGGGTATAGAACCATAATCGTTTCGGAAAACCATGACATATTTCCCCTCGTATTTGGCGACACCTGCATTGAAGACACAGTCAGCCTGATAGGGGATATCTTTGGCGGAAAGTACCGGAGCACCATCGTTGTACCGCTGAATAACCGGGCTTGTTTTATATTCCGGCATCATTTGTGGCATAAATAAGTCTTCCTCTCCTAAATTTTGTTATCCTTTTACGGATCCTATAGTCATGCCCTTCACAAAATACTTCTGCAGGAAGGGATAAAGGATCAGGATGGGCAGCGTGGATACCACAATGGTAGCGGAACGGACACTCTCTCCCGTCAGATTCATGGCAGAGTCAATGTCCGCAATGTTCCCGGTTTCATCAATGGTGTTCATCGCCTCGGTAATCAGGTCATACAGATACTGCTGCAGGGGCTTCAGCGAAGCATCCGTGATATACAGAACCCCGGACATGTAATTGTTCCAGAAACCCACCCCATAAAACAGGGTCACTGTTGCCAATACCGGCAGCGACATGGGAAGCACAATCCGGATCAAGGTACACATATTGGATGCCCCGTCTATCTTTGCCGCTTCCTCTATGGTCTCCGGCAGGGATTCAAAGTAATTCTTTACGATGAACATATTGAACACCGAAAAGGCACCGGAAAACACCAGGGCCCATATGGTATTGGTCAGTTTCAGGGACCGGTACATCAGATAATTGGGAACCATGCCGGCATTGAACAGCATCACAAACACAAAGATGTACAAAAAGAACTTCCGTCCCCTCAGCTTTGGCTTGGAGAGCGGGTACGCCACAGAAACCGTCAGCAGCATGGCAATCAAAGTGCCCAGTATGGTAACGATGACCGAAACCCGGAAGGAGCTGCCGAACTCCGGCTTCTTTAAAACATAGAGCACCGTATCAATCTGCGGATCAATGGGCCAGAAGGATACCAGACCTGCAATCACCGGTCCCTCCGAGCTGAAGGCCTTGGCCACCACCTGCAGCACAGGAAGCAGGGTTACCACTCCAAACAGACACATGACCGTGATATTGATCACATCAAATGCCGTAACTTTCCTTTTCTTTTTCTCTTTCATGCAGCAATTCCTTTCTATGATGGTGTCCGCTACCAGATACTTTTCCCGGTGGCCTTTTTGGCAAATCGATTGGAAGACAGGACCAGGATCAGTCCAATGACGGAGTTGAACAGCCCAACCGCCGTGCCGGTGCTGAAATCCATCTTGCCAAGGCCCATCCGATATACATAAGTTCCAATGATATCTGCCGAATCATAAACCGTCGGGTTATACATGGCAAAAATCTGTCCAAACCCGGCATCCATAATACTTCCCATCCGCATGATCAGCATCATGACCACAGTGGGAAGCAGTCCCGGCAGTGTAATATACCATATCTGCTGGAAACGGGAGGCACCGTCCACCACAGCGGCCTCATAGCATTCCTGATCCAGTCCGGCTATGGCGGCGAAGTAGATAATCGAACTCCATCCGATTTCCTTCCACCCATCGGAAAAAATCAGAACCTTTCGGAAAACGCTGTTGTCCATCATAAACTTCACTTTCTCAAATCCCAGATCCACCAACATCTTATTGACAGGCCCCGTAGAACTCAGCAAGGTAACGAACAGGCCGGCAACAACCGCCCAGGAAAGAAAATGCGGCAGATAGACAACCAACTGCAGTCCTTTCTGAAACTTCACACTTCGGACCTCATTCAGGAAAATCGCAAACAAAATGGGGATCGGAAAGATAAAGATGATCTTGTAGAAGCTGATGAGCAGTGTATTGGTCAGTGCCCGTTTGAAATCCGAACGGGCAAATACATTGATAAAATACTTGAATCCCACCCACGGACTGGCACCGATGGACTTCCAGGGGGTGTCCGCTGCAAAAAGATTATAGTCCTTGAATGCAAGAGTAATCCCATACATGGGTATGATATGAAACAGTATTACAAACACCAATGCCGGGACCATCAAAAGATACATGTCATAATTCTTAAGAAAATATCTTCCGAAGAATTCCTTTTTTTCGAGCCGTGGCCTTCCCACAGCCGATACATTTTTCATCATTTTCGTTTCTCTGCTCATTCTTTCCCCTCTGTTCCATATTTGATTTCAGGAGCCACTTCCAATATAACTATTTTATCTAACATATTGTTAAACATATATATATTTAACCGCTAAAAGTTAGCATAAAATTTAAAGAATGAAGATAAGCCGGGCAGTACATTGATGCTTTCTTTTGATTATTTACACTATCCTGCTTTTTCAGGCCTTCGGTCAAGTTGATAAAAAATGTGGCTTATATTATAATAACTATGGTGAATTTATGCCGTTTCGACAAGTTTTCTTATGCACAACAAAAAAGGCCCTTACTTTTTCGGGATGGCTGGGGATTGTTTGGGTTTGTGTTCATGGAGGTCGGTTGATATATGTACAAAATGCTGGTGATAGAAGATGAGCCTGCGACCATATATGGAATTAAAACTGCTGTGAACTGGGAACGGCTTGACGTCATGATTTGCGGCGAGGCTTCCGACGGTTTAGAGGCTTATCCGCTCATCGAGGATATCCGGCCGGATATCATCCTGTGCGATATCCGTATGCCGAAAATGGACGGCATTACATTGATCAGCGAAATCCAGCCCCGTTATCCCGGAATCAAGGTAATCTTTATAAGCGGTTATTCCGATAAGGAATACCTGAAAAAGGCAATCAAGCTGAATGTAGTGGACTATTTGTACAAGCCTCTGGAATTATCGGAATTGATACAGGCTGTGGAAAAGGCAAAAAAAGCCTGCCGGATGCATATCACAGCGCAGAATATCCCCGACAATAATCTGGCTTTGAACCTGATCCAGGAGGGATGGCATCCGGAAACGAATGTAAACAAGCTCCCTATCACCCTGAACGATACCCTGATTACCGTGATCGTGAAATTTAACATGAATCTGGACAGCTCACTGGAAAATGAATCCATTACGCTTAATCGCTATTTTCCGGAGTTTCAAAAGATCCTTTCCGAAGCCTTCCGGAAGCATTATGTTGCTTCTCCTCTGAACAACAGTCTCATACTGCATGCCAACCTCTCTTCGGATCCTATGCAGTGCAGGGAAAGTTTTCATCAGCTAAACCGGCTTTTCGGGCTGGCGGGGGGAGCCGCCCGGCACATGGCAATGGGGATCAGCAATCCCGTGGAATCCGCTGCCACCCTGAAGGATTCCTTTCAGCAAGCCAGGATGGCGGTGCATTCCTCTTTCTTAACCGGCTATGGCAAACAGATTTTTTACAGAAACCTGAGCAGGACACCTTTCCGTCCTTCCCTGGACCTGGAGAATCGATTCTTCCATCAGATCAACGTGAACAATATGGCAACGGCCATTGACTTCCTGGAAGATTATATTGACTACATGGAGAAATGTCGTCCGGAAGACATTCCAGCCATCAAAGACGAGCTGGCCAGCATTTCCTTCCGGCTGAACCAAAAGCTGAAAGGACAGGAAGGGATGCAGCGGTCCTTTGTCACCGAGACCATTAGCTACGCTTTGGAGATTACGGATATTCAAAAATATCTGATGCGCCTCCTGAAACAGATTTTATCCGAGATCAACAACCTGGACAACAAAGGCCGGATTATCTTCGATACGGAAAAGTATATTCTGGAAAACTACGATAACGATCTGAGCATTCAAAAGATTGCTGATCACGTGTTTATCACCCCCACCTACCTCTGCCACCTTTATAAAACCAAGACCGGCAGAACCATCAATCAGTTTATTCTGGAAGTCAAGATGAACAAATCCAAAAAGCTGATTACGCAAACCAACATGAAAATCAAGGAGATTTCTGATAAGATGGGGTACAGCAATCAGAACTACTTTACGCGGACATTTACAAAATATTTTGGCGTCACACCGAGTACCTTCCGCAATAAAAGGCTCTGACTACTGATACGTGGGCCTACTGATAAGAGGGTGCTGAAACGGCACAATGGCTTTGACTGACACCTGACACGGAGCTCTGCAAGATACGGGGAGCCAAACCCAAAAGAAGGAGTGAAGCGACCAGTATGAAATGGCTGGATTCCATAAAGCGGGCTTATCTGGACAGCTCTTACCAAAACAAACTGATTCTGTCCATGTTTGCCATCGTTATGCTGCCGGTTATCGTGTTGACTACGTATTCCTATTATCAGAATATTCAGATGGTCAAACGCCAGTCTATTTCCCTTTCTGAATTGTATCTCCGTCAGACAGAGACTTCCATAAACTCGAGGATTACGGAAATTGCCAATGCCGCCCTGAACCTGTCCAGAAACAAAAATGTCACGGAGATCCTGGCAAAGGATCCGGACTCCGTTCCGATTGCAGAGCAGATCGAGGATTTAAATGACCTTGACATTATTGCAGCCCGTTTCCGGAACTCCGATGCCGTCTACAAAATACGGATCTATGTCAGGAACGGTTTCCTGTACAGTGACCGAAACGACCTGACCTACAACCTGGATCAGATCCAGGAAGAAAGCTGGGCAAAACCCCTGAGGGAATCCTATTCCGTTATCTATTTTACGAATCCCTATGATTACACCTACATTCTCAGCGATAAGCAAAGACTCATTTCCGCCATTGTACCCATACGGAATCCCAAAAATTTTGATGAATTCATCGGCATCATAAGCGTGGACATGCTGGAAGGCGATATTCTGGATCTGATGCAGACTGCCGATTACAGCAAAAAAGGAAAAATCCTGATTACCAATCAGGCATATGCCCCCCTGATTTCCTATACGGCAAACAAGAAACTGTTTCCCCATGAAATACCTGAAAAGATGATCCACAACCTGGATCCGTCCTATATTACAACGGACAATGATTATGTGATCGGCAGAACGACTCTTTGGAATAACTGGATGCTGATCACCATATCCTCCATGGAAGATCTGCTAAGCGTGCAGTCCGGCCTGAGAAAACAGTTCATCCTGCTGGTCCTGATTGCCGGAGTCATTGTCTACTGTCTGTCCTGTTTCTATGGACGACAGAACGCAAAACGAATCAACCTTCTGGCAAAACAGATTCGGGGAGTGGAAAGCGGAAATTTCAATGTAAACTGCATTGTGGACAGTGCGGATGAAATCGGGGAGCTTCAAACAAGCTTCAATTATATGGTAAAAAAGGTGAACTCCCTCATGAAGAAACAATACCAACTGGGTAAGAATCTGAATACCATGGAGCTGAAAGTCCTGCAGGCGCAAATCAATCCCCATTTCCTGTACAATACCCTGGATCTCATCTCCTGGACGGCAAAACGCAATGATATGGAAGAAGTATGTGATATTGTCATCAAATTATCCCGGTTCTACCGAATCAGTCTGAGCAATGGCAGTGATTACATTTCCATTGCCAATGAAGTGGAGCATGTTCGTCTCTATGTTGAGCTCCAGAATCTCCGCTTCTTAAAGGATATCGAGCTGAAAACGGAAGTGGATCCGGAACTGGAAGACTATCGGATCATGAAGCTTCTGCTCCAGCCGATTGTTGAAAACAGCATTCTGCACGGGATCGCCAATTCCGATAAAGAAAAGGGAATCATCTTCCTCTCGGTCCAGCCGGTCGAAGGCATGATACGGATTACCATCCGGGACAACGGAATCGGTATGAATCAGACTACCATTTATCGGCTGATGACCTATGATGAGATCCCGAATGAAGGACAGGATACAGGAGGTTACGGACTTAAAAATGTGATCAACCGTCTGAAGCTTTACTATGATAATCAGGCCCGGATCACTTTCGATTCCACGCCGGAGGAAGGAACCTCCGTAACCATTCTGATCCCTCATCTTCCGCAGTAAATAGCACTGCTTCAATGGAATACTTTTCCCGGCAAGGTTATCTTCTTCGCAGACATCCGGTTATAAGCCGTTTGCATAATTTCCACATATCTTTTCAGCCCCATGGAATCCAACCAGGAGTAACATAACGGATATCTTTGCCGTTTTCAGATACCCGATAGAACTCTTCGTTGAATTTCAGATTCTTTATGACCTTCTTTACTTCCCTGCCTTTCTCTATACAAAGAAATTCTATCCGGCTTACTTTCTTAAAAATATCTTCCTCATTTTTTGAGTTATAGATCATGATTGCACGCACAGTGTGCGGTTTATTGAAGTGAAAGGCAAACGTCGATGTGCCATTGACCAGAGTCTCCTTTACATGAATTCTGATAAACTCCGTTTCGTTTTTGTAAAGGGAGAACAATCCATCCGTAAGATACTTATCATCTGAATCCTTTGCCAGCTCTCCACATGTAATGGTTGCTTTCGGTGCAATGTTCCTGTATCCGCTGTATTCATCCATGCATGGATGAATCGATGAGATCGGCTCATTTGCGTACAGAACATCCAAATCGCTGTCATTTTTATCCCTGATCGTTACCCACTTTACTTATACTCTGCGCCCAACTGGCTGAGACCTTCACACAGGCTGTCAAACAGCACCTTGCCTGCGCCCATGCCGTGATATGCCGAATGCACACCGATGCCGGCATTTTGTAATAAATTTTCACTCATGCGATATGATTATGCTATGATCCTTGTATTCTGATGGGGTGCTCCCGGTTTCCTTTTTGAATAGATCAGACGATCCAATATCTGAAAGGCCATGATTGTTATGAAGAAATATAGTGTTACACCATACACATACCGGAAAAATCTTTGCAGCGTCGTCCAGGCGGCTGAACCAAAAGGACTTCAGGGGGACTATGATTCACAGTCTCTGAAGTCCAAAGATAAAACGTAAAACAAGCAGTCGAATGGATCAAATCACGGTCAGATCAAAATCAAGCATATCCGCAAGTATCGTCAGTTCATTTAAATAATTGCCCTTTGTGATACCATAGTGTTGTGTAACACCTGCATCCACTAATTTTCCAAAAAATTCCCCGGCGGGAATCCGGCTTCGAAACAGGCCATGAGAATATCCGGCCAGAAAATGTTTGGTTTTTACGGCATCAATAAGGCTGCAAACCATTTTAAAATGTCCATTTGCATGGGAAATATGAACAATCGTTTTTTCACCCGGCGCAAATACATTCCAGGCAAAGGGTGCACCGGCATGCTTGTAGCCGGACTTCGCGAAGCGTGCATCAATGGATAAAATGGTGGAACTTGCCGGATCCGTATAATCATTTGGGCCGGCATGTCCGGCAGCAAACAGTCCTGTGCGCTTGTCAATATAAAAAGGCTCAATGAAATTCACATGCCCGCCGGACAGTTTCTTTAAGATATAGCAGGCAAGGCCTCCGCCCAGGTCCCCTTCCGGAACTACCATAATATCCTCCGTACCAGGACAGGGAGTAAAGCCTGGCCGCAAGCCGATTTTCTGCATTAGCGTCTCATCGATATCGTTCAGGACCAACAGCTCTATATTGTTATGACGGGAGATCTCTTCCAAACCGAGAGAGGCTTCCACGGAAGCAAACATCTTTTCCTTATTGATCTGGCCATCGGAAGGATAGATGTCCAATATCTGATTCATGACATGGAGGGTTCTTTCTTTTGGAATCTGCTCAATTTCCTCTTCCAGTCCGGAAACGGACAGAAATCTCAGCTCTGGACCAACTTTCAGAAACAGGTCATATGGATCCACATAGGTAGACCACATTGCTTCGTTATAAGAGGGAAGAAGCCCGAAGGAGGTCTGGCGAAGCGTGGAGCGCAGTTTTGCAGCACACGCCGTTTCATGGGCCTTTTTCATTACCTGCTCCATGGTGCCGATCACCGTATATAGCATGGGCCGCTGGAAACGCCGGATGGATCCTGATGCTTCCAGTGTTCCAACGAGTCCACCGGCAGAAAGAAACTCTATAAATCGATCTTCCTCCATGGAATCCTCAAATCCCGGCTCTTCACGGGTAATGGCTGCAAACAGGATGGGCACCTCCGACATATCCCGAAGAAATCGGATCCAGGCAAAGTCGTCCGACCAGGATAAAAAAAGTGCGAACACCATATCCACGTCGTTCACTTTGAACGCATGGACAGCTGCCTTCACATTTTCACGGGTGTATACGATACCGGGAAATATTTTATCCGCAAAGTCCAGCTCCTGCAACAGTTGCTGGGATTCTTTTTCCTTTCTTTCCCGGTAAGTACCATGCTCCGTCCCTTCCCCCAGGTTGCGGAAGCGTGGGGAAGCAATCATCAATACTCCCATAAGTGGTTTTCGACTGTTGTGTTTTGTCAAGACAAGCGGCTCCTTTCCTGATTTATGGTTTACAAAACATCTGCTTTCCGTTCATTTATTGGTGGAGTCGATAGAATCATTTATCCTCCTCCTCTTCCAAACTTCTTTTCAGAGCTCATCAAAGACCCGTACATAATCCACCGTAAAGCAATCCGGCAGCACAGCGGCTAGAAGCTTGTCATCGGGTGTTCTTCCATTACCTTTCCGATAGCCCTTACATTCGGTTGTCAACAGGATAAACTGTTCCACTTTTGACACATACTCATTTGTTCTTGCTGTTTCCTTTCCATCACAATAAAACACATAGCCCTCTTCGCTCCAATGTACTCCAAAACGATGGAATCCATCCTCTGACTCCCTGATATGATATCGAATTCTTGCATCTGATTTTTTATGGCTGCCGTATCCTCCGAATATATTTCCACTCGTTACCTCTCCGTCACGTGTAAAGTTCTCCATAATATCGCATTCTATGCCGCTATATGACGGGTCATATGCAGTGCCGATCGATGGAGACTGAAGCCAAAAAGCCGACCACCAACCCGGTTGCTTCTGCAACTTGCAGCGGACCTCATAATATCCATATCGATGCATGAACTTAGGCTTTGGGAGCTCGCCAAGGGGCCAAATTTCATTTTCCGCTCCTGGAATACTCGGGGCATTGGCAATTTGCTGATACCGATTGGGCAGGTCAAATGAATTGGATCCTGTCTGAAGCTGAGCGGAATAAAACTGTCCATCCTTTTCAAGAAGATGGATCTCCACATTGCTTTTCCCGTCCAGTATGATACCTTTGTCTGTATAGGTTTGGAATCGTTTCCCCCAAAAATTAAGCCGAAAATCCCATTTCCCCCGATCCAATTCGGTCCCATCGAACTCGTCATGCCACACGAGTTTCCAGTTATACGCCTTTGGAAGAAGACTTGGTTCATGGTCAATTACTATATACTCTTTCATTTTCCGCCCTCTCTCATAAACAACCAAAATGAATCACTTGTCTTGCTCTTTCCAGGCTTCAGTGGCTTCCTCTTCCCATTCCTTTCCGCCGATCTCTTCCCACTCTTTGATGTAGTTGTCGTATATGGGCTTCAGATCGCCGCCTGCTGCCACCAGATCCACATACATTTCATCAATGGTCTGATCCATGTCGGTGCCAAATTCGGTACGTGTTTCCAGAGTCTTTACAATATTGACATAAGGAATTCCATTTTCCCGCGCCAGGGCGACACCTTCCCGGGTTTGCTTATTGAAAGTCTCTATCTCCGCATTCATGGCAGGTGCAAAAAGGCTCCAGTAAACAAATCCGCCTGCCGCACGATGTGTTGCATTGTCCTTGTACTCTCCAAGATATTCATATTCTCCATTTGCCTTGTCTGTCCACTTAAACATAACGTTTTCCACACCGAGATACAGCAGCTCGCTGCCTTCTTTGGACATACAGAAGTTGGCCAGCTTTACCGCCGACTCAAGATTCTTGCATTTAGATGAAAACGCATACCCAGTCGTCAGTGAAGGCATGGCAGCAGGAGTCCCATGATGCCCTTCCGGTCCTTTTATGACGGGAAAATCAAACGTAGGAGGCGTTTCTTCCGTATATCTGGATGGCATCCAGTTGTTGGTCGGTCCAACACATTCCCATTCTATTCCTCCAGCCACTCCGTTCCACAATTTTGAAAACATGTCCATCTTGGGAATTGTTGCCCACTCCGGTTCAATTAGTCCGTCCTTATTCAGTTTATTGATATAGGCCATCGCTTCCAGAAACTTTGGATGCTTTACCCAGGATGTAACTGTCCCGTCTCCCAATTCAATTGCTTTTCCCACAGGAATATTGTAAGCACCGAATACAGATGCGAATGAAGATGGGCTGGCATTGGCACAAAGTCCAAATGTATCGTTCTTTCCGTTGCCGTCCGGGTCCTTGAAGGTAAATGCATACAGCACATCATATAAGCTGTCCGGATCGGTGGGCATATCCATCTTCAGATTTGCAAGCCAGTCGGTGCGAAGGTTGAGCTGCTTGCAGTAAGGAAGTTTGGCAGTTAAAATCATGTAAATGCCATCCTCATTTACCGGGGACTTCGAAAGATTTTCACCGACATTATCCAAAACATTGGGAGCATACTGTTCAACCAAATCCCCTACCTCGGCAAGTAATCCACCTTCCCTGAACTCAAGGGCTTCGTCTCCGTCCGTCCCAAAGATATCCGGTAAAGTGCCGGATGCCGCCAGCGTGCTCTTTTTTGTTTTGAGATCGGATCCGGGAACATATGTCATATCAATGATCGTATTGGTCCGTTTGCCAAGCTCTTTTAAAACGAGGTTGTCAGCGGAAGGAGTATTGTCGCCACTTAGAAGGATACTGATCTTTGCCGGGGCTTCCTCCTTGTCGTTCTTGCCGGAGCCCTCTCCTGATTTGTCTGACTTCGGAACTGTTGTGCTCCGGACGTTATCCGCAACATCCGCTTCTTTTTTTTCACTGTCACCTCCCGATTTTGCACAAGCCACAAAAGAAACGGCCAAAAGCAGAGACAATATGCAACATACGGCTCTTTTTCCTTTTTTCACATAAATTCCTCCCTGATTTGTTTTGTTGTTTGCAATAAAGCAACATGGACAGATCCGTGTGTCTGTACATGTTGATTCTTATGGAAGCGTCTATTCCTTTACAGATTCTACCATTACACCTTTCGTGTAGTATTTCTGAAGAAAAGGATAGACGATCAGAATGGGAATGATAGAGACTGTTACTACTGTCATTTTCATGGTCTCTTCCGTCAGTCGGGACGCCGGTCCCAGATCCCCGGCATCTCCCAATGCTCCTTTGGCGCCGGCAGCGCCGATCAATTGGCGGAGATAGACTTGCAGCAGCTGCAGATCCTGATTGTTTACATACAGTACACCGTCCATATAGGAATTCCAGTTGCCCACGCCGTAAAACATGGCAATGGCAGCCAGGGCCGGCAGGGACAAGGGTAATATGATCCGAAACAGGACCTGAAAGGGATTTGCCCCGTCCAAAAGAGCCGATTCCTCCAGAGAGGCCGGAATGGACATATAATAAGTGCGGAG
This sequence comes from Eubacteriales bacterium mix99, assembly GCA_038396605.1. Classification (NCBI taxonomy): domain Bacteria; kingdom Bacillati; phylum Bacillota; class Clostridia; order Eubacteriales; species Eubacteriales bacterium mix99. Next base: position 1,894,641 of record CP121690.1, on the reverse strand, counting down.
AATGAACATATTATAAGCACTCATGGCTCCCGGGACAACATAAACCCAGAAGGTATCCAGCAATCCCAGACTCTTGATCAATAAATAAGTAGGAATCATGCCCCCGCTGAAAAGCATAGTGAAAAATATCATCATGGAGATCACATTTCTGCCTTTAAAACGCGACAGGGACAACGGATACGCCGTCATCGCCGTCAGGCTTACACTGATCAGTGTTCCGACAAGGGTTTTTAATACGGTATTCCGATATGCCACAAAAATTTGCCTGGTATTCAACAGCATTTTATAGGAAAGAAGAGTAAAGCTGCGCGGCAGGAAGAACAGTCCCCCGCTCATGGATGCATGGGAATCCGATAAGGAATACATGATCACATGCCAAAATGGGTAAATTGTTGTAAATACCAATATTCCCATAAAAGTTCCAATAAATATATCCGTTATCCAATCCGCCATGCTTTTTTTCCTTAACCCAGGTTTACTCATAATACAGCCTCCCTGCCTATCCTATATGATTCCGCTTTCAGGATCGATTTTCTTTGCGATATAATTTGTAGCCAATACCAATACCATACCAATAGCTGATTGAAACAGACCTGCTGCGGTGGCAAGTGAAAACTTTCTCTGCTCAAGGCCCATACGGTAAACATAGGTATCGATGATATCCGCCACAGAAATAACCAGATTATTGGACATGGCAAATATTTGATCAAAGCCAGCGTACATCATTTCCCCGATACGGAAGAACAGCAAAACAACGATAGTTGAACGAATGGAAGCCAATGTAATATGCCACATCTGCCGCCAACGACCGGCCCCATCAATTGCCGCTGCTTCATATAAATTTTGATCTACGCCGCTGATCGCTGACAGATACACGATCGTTCCCATGCCGGCGCTCTTCCAGATATGAGAAACTACAATAACTGCCTGAAAGTGATCCTTGTCCGTCAACAGATTGGGTATTGACCCTTTGTAACCAAGTGCCGATGCAATACCATGAATCGCACCGGTACTCGGGGAAAGAATGGCATACAGCAAGCTATAAATAACAATCCAGGAAACAAAATTCGGAAGGATTACAGCAGTCTGAACAAATTTTTTGGCTCTACTTCTCCGGATTTCGTTAATCAACAAAGACAACAGAATTGGAAACGGGAATCCAAACACCAATTTGTAAACACTGATCAGAATATTGTTCTGCAGTGCCCTGAGAAAGGCCCTGCGAGAAAACAGGTTTGTAAAGTTGGTCAGCCCAACCCAGGGAGCGGACAAGATATCAGAAGTAACCTTATAATCTTTAAATGCTATTGACACACCATACATCGGTACATACCTAAACAGGAGGATATAAACCAATCCGGGTAAAATCATCAGATACAGCATATAATCCTTTCGTATATAGCCAAAAAAGCTTTGCAGCCTGCCTTTTTCCCTATGTCGTGTTTCCCTTTGCAACATTGTGGACATGTTAACCCCCCTAATGAATAGAATACATGGTTAGGATTACTCCGTAAAAAACGGGGACATTTGTTTCCTTTTCCTTCTATCACCTGATAGGATCTACTGTCTGTTACTGTATAACGATTATACCATGCACCGGAATAACCTGCAAGTATTTTTTACAATTATGCCAATATTTTTTGAAAATATTTTCAGTCAGCTAATGCTCCTTGTCATTTTTGAATCCTTAGCCAAAAATATCAAGGCATGTTTAAACGTTCATTATTTCCAGGAGTACTCATTTTATCGTATTTGCAGGCGTTTTTTAGAAAGTGGTTCGAAAGGATATGCCCTATTTCCATTTTCAGACTTTTCGGCACGCTGTATACAGATCAGAAAACAGGAAAGTATGGAAGCTCTCAAATGCAAATTATTTTATCATTTTTAAACTGTTTTTTCGATAATTTGTGTTGACGCGGGAAGAAAAACTATATATAGTAAAGAATGACGATATCGATCAGAAAGGAAAAACGGTTTGCGCTGCCATTCGCAATCGTTCTTCTGATCGTATCCGGTATAAAAATATGTGACTTTCTGGAGGTATCTGACATGAGTTTTATGTTCAAACCATATCCATATGACGATCCGACCGCTGTTAATCATATTACCGTTGATCCCCAAATTCGCAAGGCCATAACCGACGATTCGCAGGAATCCATGAAAGAAATCCTTTCCGGGATCCGGAATAGAACAGACAATCAATCCTCCTGCATCATTGGGATCGATGGTTACATCAGCGCACCTTTGGAGCAATTTGCAGCAATGATTTCCATGGAATGCGCCCAAAAAGGTTGGACGGTCCGAACTCTGTTCACATCGAATCTGTACCTTGACAGCAATGCGCTTCATCAAAAGTTGTTACCCTATCTTCCGGAAGACAGAGAGATTGATCCGGTTCTGCTGTATGGCTCCCTTTATCACGAGGGGTATGAGGGCCTGATGGAGAGTAAGAAAATAGCAGAAATGAAAGAAGGAATCAAAGAATTCCGGAATACAAAAGCAGATGTTCTTATTGTATGGGGAAACGGTTCCCTGATAGATGCCCTGCGCCCCTTCTATGACCTGAAGTTTTACATCGATATGACGCAAAAACGCACCATTTTGAATATTCGCAGCGGTGTCTGCGGAAATCTGGGAGAACCGGTACGCAAATCTCCGTCCGAAATGCTGCGGCGCAGTTATTATGTGGATTTCATCGCAGCTGCAGAACTGAGGGGATATCTGATTCAAAACAATGAGATTGATTATTACCTGCCAGGAGACCATCCGGAAAATCTCCGTCTCATTCCCGTATCAACCCTGAAGGCTTTATTTGAAACGATGATCACCTATCCTCTTCGCTGCAGGCCTGTCTATCTGGAAGGAGTATGGGGCGGATTCTATGTAAAGCGCATTCGCAATTTGCCGGAAGAAATGAAAAACTGTGCCTGGGTATTTGATCTGATTCCAATGGAAGTCTCTATTGTGGCGGACCTGGAAAAGATGGAGCTGGAGTTCCCCTTTTATTCTTTTGTGCAGACAGTGGGAACAAAACTAATGGGGGAAAAAGCAGCCAAAAAATTCAATGGATATTTCCCAATTCGCTTTAACTATGACGATACGTTTCATTCCAGCGGAAATATGTCCATCCAGGTTCATCCGGATGAGGAATATGTTCGTCGGAACAACAGGGAATTTGGCCGCCAGGACGAAAGTTACTATATCGTGACTGCAGGGCAACAGGCTAAGACATACTGCGGCTTCAAGCAGGATGCGGATGTGGAAGAATTCCTGGCAAAAGCGGAAAAAGCGGAAAAGTCCGGAGTGGGATTCCAACATGACGATTATATCCATTCCGTTCCTTCCCGACCCGGAATGCAGTTTCTGCTTCCTGCCGGCACCGTTCATGCTTCCGGCCGCAACCAGGTGATACTGGAAATCGGCAGCCTGACCATCGGCTCCTATACATATAAGATGTACGATTATCTGCGTAAGGATCTGGACGGAAATCTTCGTCCGATTCATCTCCGCCATGCTGATAAAGTATTGCGCCGGGATTACCGGGAGGATTGGGTAACAACCAATCTCATTCAGAATCCACGCACCGTTCGGGAAGGAACCGGATATCGGGAGATTATCACAGGAGAGCATGATCTGTTATACTTCTCCCTGCGCAATGTGATATTTGATCAAAAGTACGAGGACGAAACAACGGATCGGTTTCATGTTCTTGTTCTGGTAGACGGGGAAACCTGTCTGATTCGCTCCCTGACAGATCCAAACCGCTTTTTTGAGCAGCATTATCTGGATACGGTTATTATCCCGGCAGGATTTGGACCGTATGAGGTACTCAACCGGAAGGCAGGAGTTGTTACCATGCACAAGACATTGCTGAAAGACGGCTACGAAAATGAATAATAAAAGCAAATGTATTCTGGCCATCGATGCAGGAGGAACCTTCCTGAAAGCTGCTCTCATTCGGGAAAACGGAGAATCTGCCAGACTGGTGGAAGGCAGTTTCTTCAAAATCCCCGTCGATTCCGGAGGAAATGCGGAAGAAATAAAGGCCGCATACATCGAAGTGGCTTCCCGGGGCCGATCTCTTTCCCAAAAAAATAAAATGAGACTTGAGGGAATCAGTATATGCATTCCGGGTCCTTTCGATTACCCCGCCGGAATCAGCCGGATGCGGCATAAATATCAGTCCATATACGGTATTTCCATGCGGCCCTGGCTGGAACAGGCGGTCGGGAAGGTCCCGGTTTATTTCCTTCATGATTCCACCGCTTTTCTTTTGGGCGCCACACAAAACGGCCTTTCCTCCCGCTATCAGCGAATAGCCGGCGTAGTCCTTGGTACAGGACTGGGGTTTGCTTCCATGTTTGACGGGAAGATTTACGAAAATGATCAGGGCGGACCCGGCATCAGCATCTATGCCATGCCATACCGGGGAAAGGCAGCGGAAGACTACGTGTCCAGACATGCTTTGATCTCACATTACATGGAACTGAGGCAGGGCAGTGGTCGCTGCAATGGGGCATTTTCAGGCGATTCAGAAATGGATGTCATAGACATAGCCAGCCTGGCACGTTCCGGACAGACGGACGCCATCCAGGCCTTCGAGAGTATGGGGATCTGTCTGGCGGAGATATTATATGATATAATAAGGGATAACAGATTTGAATGCCTGTTGCTGGGCGGAGGCATCTGCAAATCCGCTGATTTGTTTCTTCCCGCCCTGCGCGGCATACTGGAAGAGATCCCGACGCTGAAGGTTATTGAAGCAATAACTGATATCGACCATGCATCGTTGCCTGGAGCAGCCAGAGCCATGCAGTTCTCATAACTGTAAACCAGCTGAAGGCATTACCATTTTGAAAGGAGCCATTGAAATGTCGGGTTGCTGCCTGAGATTAAAAGAATTAATGAACACGCTGACTCCAAAGGAACAGCAGGTTGCCGCATTTATTGTCGATTTTCCCGAAGAGGTAATCAATATGTCCATAGAACAACTTGCCGCTGCCTGCGGAACCAGCACTTCTTCCGTCGTCCGTTTGTGTAAATCGGCGGATTATTCCGGATACAAGGATCTGTGCCGTGCCCTTTCCACAGACATTGCATTGAATCAGCATGATACCGTGCCTTATCAGGATGTTCGTCCGGGGGATTCCATTGAATCCATCATTCATCGTGCCTGCATAAGCAATATCAAATCCATTGAAAATACCCAAACCCTGTTGAATACCGATGATCTTGCCCATGTGGTGGAAGCGGTCGTTGCAGCCGAAAGAGTGGATTTCTATGGAGTCGGCACATCGGGGATCGTAGCGCTGGATGCGCAGAATAAATTTATGCGTATCAATAAAACCAGCATGTCCGGCCTCGATCCCCATAGTCAGATCCTTGCCGCGACTTCTCTGAAGCAGGGGGATGTAGCGGTACTGATTTCCTATACGGGAGACACCAGAGATATCCTGGAAACCGCCGATGTTGTCAGGCAAACGGAAGCAACGATGGTCAGCATCACACGATACAGCAAAAACCCGCTGTCCGGGCGCGCAGACATCCGTCTGTATTCCTCATCCTCTGAGCCGCTGATCCGCAGCGGGGCAATGGGCTCCCGCATTGGTCAGCTGACTGTGATCGATATTCTCTATACTTCCGTTGTCAGCCATGAATATCATACCGTCAAGCGGTATCTGGATAAAACAAGACTGGTTTCCACCAAAAAGCATATCGGACCCTTTTCTCCATGATCTCCCTATCCCTGTCGCTCTTTTTCATAGAGAGCCACTGCAATCTGCTGCGGCTGCAATGTTTCAGGAAGCTTCTCCAGAGTCCCGTTCACAGTGGAAACCTCTGTGAGACGATATCCCGGGACCTCTACATTCGTTTTACTCTCCCAATCCGTATCATTCCACAGGACAGCTGCAAGTTTGTTTTCCCTGACAAAAGCTTTTGCCAGGATCGCAGGATTTTTGCCTGGAATCGGCAATTCATCCCGAAACCAGCCGTAACCCAGAATATCCTCATATTTTTTGCGGAGTTCCGTTACTTTCTTTACATATTCCCGACATGCAGGCCAGGCATCTGCCAGAATATCCTCCCGGTCTGCCTGATACCGAACCTCCACTTCGTTTAGAAAGCCGAATGTAATGGCGTAATTGGCTGCGCGCTTTGTGATATAAGGATACGGATTGCAGACAGTGATCGGCACGTCCGGAAAGCAATACCGGAACAACTCCGGGAAAAACACCTTCTCTGGCTTTTCAGGATTCATCCCGGTCTCCATTCTGCTGCCTTCCCTCCCGGGATAGGAATCGATCCCGTGCAGACAATCCACATAGGAAGAATACACATCGGTAATATGATCGGAAAAAAGTGCAAAGTTCTTACCTATTTCTTTCATATGTGCCTGAAGTCCGCCCAGGAGCATCGTCGTTCCTTTGGTTGCGGACAGGGATTCCTTCCCTTTCTCATGAGGATGACTCTTATCAAAACAGATACGGGGCGGCATTCCTCCGATTTGGTCATATAAAATGCCATCCGGGCCAAAGGAAGCAATCAGATCCGCCTTTTCTTTCATCAATTCCCGCCATTCCGGACAGGATGGGCAGGCAACGGAAAAGACTTTATGGGAATAATCCTTTAAAAATGAACTGTTCTGTGCCTTGTTGTACTCTTCGTAACAGGGCATTCCCCATCGGTTTTTGCACTCAAACCGAAAGCCTCCGTTCTGATAGAAATCGGTGGCAATATCCATCAAACGGCCCTGTACATATAAAGTAACATGTCCTCCCCTGTCCTGTACTGTTTTGATGTTATCCCGGAGAACCTGAGCGCCGCCCAGGGATTCACTCACCCTTGTCTCCGGATACCGGTTGTCATGGCCGCCTTCCTGCCACCCGTAGACCCCCAGTGTGTCACAGCCATGGGCAAGAGCCAACTCATAAAGTTTTGGCAGTTTCTGATATCGCCATAGTTCCGCGCCGTACTGCTGCTTGCAGATCACAATGAAATATCCTGTCATATTCTTTACCCACTGCGGTTTCTCACGAACCGGCCGCCAGGTTTTCGACCAATCGATGTAATCCTGCGCCCCATGATGCCAGGTGCCGGTATACAGTTTCAGCAGCGACGTCGGACCTGTCCATCGTTCTCCTTTCCTGACAAATGGCATTTTATTCATTACCAGTGTAACGGCGCCAGGATTTTCGCCGCCCCCGGCAGCGCGAAGCTCTGTGGCATGAAAATCGGCATCATGACCGGCAAAATAAAGGACTTCCCTTTTGTCGACCAGTGCCATCCACTGCATGCTTGCCGGGCCCGGCCAGGTAATGGATAAGGACTGGCTGGACGGCATTCTGGTCGGCTTTTTATCGGCAAGGTATTTACCGATATTGTTATATTTCTCACCGCTTTGATTTGGCCAAAGCAAAGCCGGCTTTCCGCCTGCAAGGGACTGGATTTCCCCTATGACCGGATATTCAAAGTCGGTAATCGGCCCGTCTTCCTTGCTGTTGATCTCCGCATCAAATGTCAGATCCTCATCTTTTAACTGCACAATGAGCTTCAACCCGATATCCGCCATACCATCCCGGGTTTGCAGTCGGTCAGCCGTAAATTCAACCCGATTTCCATCTTGTATCACAGTAAAGGAACGTTCCTTTAAAAAAGCTGTTTTCTCCCAATCCTGGCCCCTACGGAATACCATTTTGAAACCGTATTCGGCAGGGGATGCAAGGATATTTCCCCTGCCGCCTTTGTTATTTCTTAAATAGACAAGCCTCGCTCTTTCATCAAACTTTACCTTCAGGTACTCATTCTGCAGGATATACACAAGCAGTCTCCCTTCCTTTTCGATCCTGTCCTCCCCTGGCATTTTCCGGGGAATCCTCATCATCCTTCACAATAACAGGTTTTTCAAAGTATTCCGTCAGTACTTCGGCGGAATGTTTCCTGCCGTCAAAAGAAACTTTTACAATCCCGTCTTTCCCCGTAACATATGTATCGGCCCCGATTGCCTTGTATCGGTTATTGACAATCAGTGTATCGCTGAAATGATCCATTACTGCGATTTCAGGCCGGACTGCAGCCACAAACTCCGGACCGCTGGACGTCGTATCTCCGTGATGCGGCACCTTAAGCAAATCCACTTTCAGACTTTCCGCTCCGAACTCTTTCAGCAGTTCCAATTCTGCACTCATATAGATGTCACCGGTCAGCAAAGCTGTATTCTCCCCAAAAGTCATTTTCATCACTATGGAATTGTTGTTGTGATCCTCGGTGGAGGCATTCCCACTCATAACGTCTTTGATGCTTTCACTGTTCTGCGGATGAAGTACCTCAATGTGCAGGCCGCCAATTTCCAGCTGATCGCCGCGCCATAAATCCTTTACAATAAAGGGCCGGTTGGGATCGTCAATTCTCGCTTTTAAATCCGTATAATAGTCTTTGTCAATCTTCACATCAAAGCCTGGCTTATACAAGGTATCAACATCAAATTCATCGAGTATACGGGTCATGCCGCCGATATGATCCGAGTGGTAGTGGGATGCGACCAGATGATCAATCCTGGATATATGCATTCGTTTCAGCACATCAACAAGATGTTCAGCCGTGAATGTCTCTCCTGCATCCACCAGCATGGTTTCGCCATTGGGCAAGTGGATGAATATCGCCTCTCCGGATCTGCCCATCATTTGTCCTTCCGCAGGAGGAAGATCGATAAAACGGAATACCAGTTTTCCTTCTTCCCCTTCGGTGGAAAGCACCTCCTCCGTACGTTTTCCGATCCCGGGGACAGTATTCTTCGGCACCGGAGCAGTCAGTTGTATATCGATCCCTTTTCCCTGTTCGATCTTATCCATATAAATGAAATTCTCAGGTATTGTAACAGTAGCTCCGCCAGATACACCGCCTTTTCCCTGAGCATCCAGAACCTTTTTCACGACAATCTGGCCTTCCAGCGTTATGGTGGATGTTCCCTTAATCACACCGGTTTTACAGCCTCCGTATATGGATTCCGCCATACCGCCAACCAGAGTATAGGAAGCATTTCCCATGACATCCGAACCGGGACACCCAAACCGTCCGTCTCCGCCGGTACCGGCATACAGCCCTTTTGCAACACTGTCCACCAGTACCACTTTTGTATCGCCCCGTACACAGCCATTTCTGCTGCCCGCATTAACCCCTTTCGCCACATACGGACCGCTTACATATATGGAGGTGCTGCCTACATCTCCGTCAAAGGATCCTCCGTAAATCACTTCCGTAACATCACCGCCGGTAATGGTAATCCCTGCAGTATCCGAGACGCCCCCCTGATAGCCGCCGCCGTAAATGCGCGATACCGTACCGCTTTCCATTGTCACGCTGGTACGGTTCACAATGCCCTGATAACTTCCGCCATAAATTTCCTTGCCATTGACATCCGCGGTCAGAAGCCTTTTCCTTCCCGATGCATCATAAACAAATGTCCTGCCGTTTATCCTGTCCTTTCGGATAACAATCGGAATTCCGTTTGCGAACACAGAACTCCCCCGGACTGTAACGGTATTCGGTATTGCAATCTCCGGATCCACCACTTCGAAACTACCCTTGAAAATCCGGGTATTTTCACCCGGCTGGAGTTTGCTCATATCAAAACTTTGGGCAACCCAGAGAACCGAAGCGCGGGACCTGCCTTTCCCACTGTCGGAAGCAATTCGTTCCGCTATTTTCATCCCTTCGGACACTTTTATGTAAGCCGTGCCGTTTACCGTTCCGTTCCGACTGCTTCCAAAAACATGATCTGCCACGCCGCCATTCAAAACGATAGAAGAATTGCCGGTCACATTGCCATTCCAACCACCTCCGTAGACAGCGGAGACCACACCGCTTTCCATGACGATACTGGTCTGGTCAACATCATCCGCAACACTGCCGCCGTAGACGGTACCGTGATCAATCGGATCCTCCAAAAGCTTGTTGACTCCCATTTGATCATACAAATAGGTTTTTCCGTCCGCTTTTCCTGCCTTGATTGTCACAGGAGTGCCATTTGCATAGACATTCCCGTTGCTGTCCACTGTAGCCGGGCAAGGCCCATAAACCTGCGTCCCATTTTTGAAAATACGGATTTCATTGTTTGGCTTCCCATCTTCATAAACCGTCTTGATCCGGTCCGTATCAAAATTTTCCGGCACATACACATAAGCTCCTCCATATACCAGATCATTGTAAATCTTTCTCATTGGATGAAACGCCTTGTTGACTTTCGTGCTGCCTTCTATGGTGATATGAGCCATCCCGTTTACATATCCGTGGACACAGCCGCCGTATAAATTGTCGATACTGCCTCCGCGGATTGTGATATTCACATTTCCGCCCACATAAGTATCTGATGTACCGTTCCCACCACCGCAAAGGGTGGTCAGATTGGGATCGTTCAGCACAATGTCAACATTGCCTCTGATCTTCCCTTGTCCGCCGACCACCAATGCCTGAAGATCGGAGACAGTATTGTTGTATTCTATCTTTACCCTTCCCGTCGTACCAGCTCCACAGCCATAAACGGATCCAACAAACCCTCCCCGGACAATTACCTCCGCGGTCCCTTCCACATCTCCTCCTCCACCGCCATACAAATATCCTTTTCCAGTCCTGGTGCGGGTTCCGATTCTCCCGCTTTCCATTACCACTTTTGTATTGGCCACAGTGGCAGTTTGAGCACCTCCAAACACATACGGGACTTCTTCAAGGGGTTTATCAAAAAGTTTTGTCTCACCATGTACATCATAAATATAGGTATTCTGAACAACATTGCCTTCAATCGTTTCTTCCGTTTCTTTAATCACAATCGGATTCCCGTTTGCATAGACATAATGATTTTTTGGATTTTCGGTAACTCCCGATAGTATCTCCTCCTGCGCAAATGCAGCTGCAGGAAACAATGCCAATAACATGGATGCCATTACGATAACAGTTAAGATACTGTGAAACCGTTTCATCCTGATCCCTTCCTTTCGATTCGATCTCCTCACATTTTTTCATAAAGAGCTATTGCAATCTGCTGCGGCAACAAGCTGGCAGGCACACTTTCCCATGTATCCTCAATCGTGGATACCTCAATAAGCCGATATCCTTTCACTTCAATTTTAAGGTCCGCGCATCCGTTACTGTCGTTCCACATGGTCAGGGCAAGTTTATCGCCGCAAACAAATGCTTTTGCGAGAACAGCAGGGTTCGGATTGACAAGCGGAGTTTCATCCATAAACTCACCATATCCCAATACATCCCAGTATTTTTTGCGAAGATCGGTAACTTTTCCTGCGTACTCACGATACTCGGCGTAGGTATCTGCCAGAATATCATCCTTATCCTTCCAGAATCGCAGCTCCATTTCGTAACGAAGACCAAAAGTAAAGGCAAAATTTGCAGCACGGGGAAGAATAAAAGGATTGGGATTGCGTATGGTCATGATCACATCCGGGAAGCAGTAGCGGAAAAGCTCAGGATAATTAATAAAGCCCGGTTTATCGCTCTCTGTATGCATTCGGCTCCCCTCCCCCGATGGAGTAAGGTTCATCCCGTGAAGGCAATCAACATATGCGGAATATACATCTGTGATGTGTTCGGTAAAAAAAGCAAACTCTTTGTTGAGTTCCTTCGTACGCTTCTGAATACGTTTCAGAAGCCCGATTCTTCCTTGGGACATGGAAAGGGAAGGCTTCCCTTTGGCATGCGGGTGCTTTTCATTGAAGCAGGGATAGGCGAACATCCCTCCGATCTGGTCAAACAACACTCCATCCGGGCCAAAACCCGCCGCAAACTCTGTTTTTTCCTCCATCAGTTCCTGCCATTCCGGACAGGAAGGACAGGATATCGCAAAAACTTTGTTGGAATGATGCATCTGAAAAAAGCTTTCATGAGACTTGCTGTATTCCTCCAGATATGGCGTATTCCACCGGCTTCTGGATTCATACTGCCAGCCGCCGTTTTTATAGTAGTCCGCAGTCGGATCCATCAGATGCCCCTGCTGATAAAGCGTGACATGTCCGCCGGCTTTCTGAACGGATTTGATGTTTTCCTTCAGACGTTTTCCCCCGCCCAGAGTCTCACTCACTTCAAGATCCGGATATTGATTGTCATGTCCGCTGTCATACCATCCAAAAAGCCCCAAAGTGTCACAGCCATGGGCAACGGCAAGCTCATAAAGTTCCGGCAGTTCCCTGTAATGCCACATTTCGCTGCCATATTGCTGTTTGTTGATCACCAGAAAGTATCCCATCATGTCCTTGACCCAACGGGGTTTCTCATGAGTCGGACGCCATGTCTGTGCCCAGGCCCGGTATTCCTGTGCACCATGATGCCAGGATCCGGTATACAGCTTTATCAGGGTAAGCGGAGCATCCCATACCTCTCCTTTTTTTATGAATGGCATCTTTTCCATGGTAAGGGTGACGGCTCCCCTGTCTTTCCGGCTGCCCTGAACAAGCAGCTCAGATGTATAGAACTCCGCGTCATGCCCGGCAAAATATAACGTCTGATCCTTCTCCACAAGAGCCATCCACTGCATGCTGCCTGCCATGGAACGGGCGCCCGGGTATCTCAATGCCAGAACGTTTGCATGTGCTTCCCTGCTGTCTTTCTTATTTGACAGATATTCACCGATACGGATACATTTTTCTCCGCTTTGATTCGGCCATAACAAATCCGGTTGGCCGCCGGACAAGGACTTTATCGCACCGATATTCGGATATTCAAAATCCGTGACAAGAGCTTCTTCGCAATTGATTATCTCCGCATCGAATAACAGATCCTCTTCCCTGAGCGTAACAATCAGTTTTATGCTGATTTCAAATACATGGCCTCCGGCAGATACCCGATCAGCAGAAAACTCCAGTCTGCTGCCACTTTGCCTTGTCTGAAAGGATTGTTCTCCTGCTAATACCGTATTCTCCCAATTATCTCCTTTCTGAAAGACAAGTTTGAAACTGTTTTCCGCAGGGCAGGAGATTACGTTGTCTGTATTATTTTTGGTGTCCTTTAGATAGATGAGCGCACCCTTTTGATTAAACTTCGCTTCCAGAAATTCATTTTTCAGCAGGAACATTCGCCGAACCCCCTTAAGCAATTTGACCCGCAAATTTGATCACTCAGCGTTTATATACTCACATGATCCACACAAAGAATCATATCATAACTGTAATAAATTATCAACTATTTATTTTTGATATGATTAAAATTTTCGAAATTATTATCAAGAAATCATAGTACAATTCTTTTATTTTCTATATGATATACCTTCCTCAGTGATGGCACAGAAATTCTTTTATTTATACGCTATCCACGTGTACTGCCGCGGCAATCTGCTGTCTCTGAACTTTTTCCGTATATTCAAGCAGTTATTCCGCTTTACATTATTCTGCTTGTTGATATACTGAAGAGGTCATCGGGTCACAACAACAAAGTGACCCGGCTAAAAAACATCCAGAGGAGAGTGCCATGTTTTCAATAGATCATGATTATCATATCCATACCCACCTGTCCACATGCAGTGGCGATCCAGAGCAAACAGTGGAAAACATAACTAGATTTGCCCGGCAAAATGGTATGCATACCATCTGCATTACAGATCACCTGTGGGACGACTCTGCGCCCGGTGCATCCGCCTGGTACAGGCCGCAGAATATAGCTCATATCCAGCAGTCCCTGCCATTGCCGAAGGGCGAAAACCCACGGGTCCTGTTTGGGTGTGAGACAGAATACCTCGGCGGCACAAAACTGGGATTGTCTCCCGAACACTTTGATCTGTTTGATTTTATTATTGTTCCGTTGAATCATTTTCATATGGTAGACTTTGTGCGTCCTTCCAGTTATGATACGCCGGAAAAAATAGCGGATCTTTTGCTTACCCGGATGGAAGAAGTGGCGAAGCTGCCTCTTCCATGGCATAAAATAGGAATTGCTCATCCGACCTGCTCCCTGGTCTTCAGGGAGGGAAATGAAGCGGATGTTTATCGTGCAATGGATCCGGAAAGACTTGCCAGTGCCATGAAAACATTTGCCGACAAAGGTGCCGGTATCGAATTAAACAGCTCTTCCTTCAGTGGAAACTGGCGACAACACGAAAACGAACATCTGAAGATTTATCGGGCTGCCCGGGACACCGGATGCAAGTTTTATTGCGGATCCGACAGTCATAAGCCCAAAGCTCTCAGCCGCACCTTCCGGAATCTGCCCGTAGTGATTGAACTGTTGGGACTGAAGGATGAACATGTCTTTCATATTGCCTGACATTGGGAAGTCTATCCGCTGACTTACTAGACGCTTACAACTAAAAATGAAAAGCTTAGTATGGAATAAGTTTATACTTTTATCGATAGAAAATGACATCCCTTTGTTAATTGTTTTCTAAACAATATGTTATCAGGATGTCATCTTCTTTTCAATCCTTATGGTAATTTATTACTCTTAATCCCTATGGTAACTTTACGCTAACGGAAATTTAATACTTATGAATAGTTGTACTACTTAGCTAACCATTCAGTTGGAATTTCCTTCTCGTTAAATGTATCCACTGCTTCCTGAGTTATAGAGATAGCCTCTTCGATATTCAAACTCTTGAGAGTAGATATATATTCGTCCCAGCTTTCATCAATATCCAGCTCTCCAAATATAAACTTAAGAGTCATCTCATCTACATAAGTATTTATATCCTTCATGATACTAGCTCTGGCTTTAGATTGATCTGCCGTCAGTGTAGCAAAAATAACACCAGAACTGTTAACTGTTTTATCGTCGGAATAAAGAAGCGCAGTCCTGTAGGAGTTATTGATATCATATATGTTTTTTACAAAAGTCCCAGATTCCATAACCATGCTTTCATGAAAAGAAGCAGGGTATTGCTGTGTTAT